>NZ_LMKI01000023.1:0-658768 GCF_001421425.1 Pseudomonas sp. Leaf15 | reverse complement strand
CATGCCACGCAGTGCGGAAATCATGGTGGCGTTCCTCGCAGTGATGAAGGCTGGCGGCGTGTATGTGCCGCTGGATATCGAATACCCGCGTGACCGCTTGCTGTACATGATGCAAGACAGCCGCGCGAAATTGCTGCTTAGCCACAGCAGCGCCTTGGCGCAATTGCCGCTCGCCGCTGGCCTGGACACCTTGGCCATCGACCGCACTGAGGACTGGACGGGCTACAGCGACACGGCGCCAAGCGTCAATTTGGACGGCGACAACCTCGCCTACGTGATCTACACCTCCGGCTCCACCGGCATGCCCAAGGGCGTGGCGGTTTCCCACGGGCCACTGGTGGCGCACATCATCGCCACCGGGGAACGCTACGAAACCAGCCCGGCCGATTGCGAATTGCATTTCATGTCCTTTGCCTTCGACGGCTCCCACGAAGGCTGGATGCACCCGCTGATCAACGGCGCCAGCGTGCTGATCCGCGATGACAGCCTGTGGCTGCCGGAATACACCTACGCGCAAATGCACCGCCACAACGTGACCATGGCGGTGTTCCCGCCGGTGTACCTGCAACAGTTGGCCGAGCATGCCGAACGCGATGGCAACCCGCCCAACGTGCGCGTGTACTGCTTCGGCGGTGATGCGGTGGCGCAGGCCAGTTACGACCTGGCTTGGCGCGCACTTAAACCGACTTATCTGTTCAACGGCTACGGCCCGACCGAAACCGTGGTCACGCCGCTGCTGTGGAAAGCCCGCCGTGGCGACCCCTGCGGCGCGGTCTATGCGCCGATTGGATCTGTTCAACGGCTACGGCCCGACCGAAACCGTGGTCACGCCGCTGCTGTGGAAAGCCCGCCGTGGCGACCCCTGCGGCGCGGTCTATGCGCCGATTGGCACGCTGCTGGGCAACCGCAGCGGCTACGTGCTGGACTCGCAACTCAACCTGCAACCCATCGGCGTGGCCGGTGAGCTGTACCTGGGCGGCGAAGGCGTGGCCCGTGGTTATCTTGAGCGCCCGGCACTCACCGCCGAACGTTTTGTGCCGGACCCGTTCGGCAAGCCTGGCAGCCGTGTGTATCGCAGCGGCGACCTGACCCGTGGCCGCGCAGATGGCGTGGTGGATTATCTGGGCCGTGTCGACCATCAGGTGAAAATCCGTGGTTTCCGTATTGAGCTGGGTGAAATCGAGGCGCGCCTGCGTGAGCAGGACAGCGTTGGCGAAACCGTTGTCGTGGCCCAGGAAGGCCCGAACGGCAAACAGCTGGTGGCTTATGTGGTTCCAGCAATCGCGCAGCCAAATGAAACCGAGTTCCGCGACAGCCTGCGCCGTGCGCTGAAAACCCGCTTGCCGGATTACATGGTGCCCACGCACTTCATGTTCCTGGCGCAGATGCCACTCACGCCTAACGGCAAGCTCGACCGCAAGGGCCTGCCCGAGCCGGATGCGAGCCTGATGCAGCAGCACTACGTCGCCCCGCAAACCGAGCTGGAGCAACAGATTGCCGCGATCTGGGCCGAGATTCTGCACCTGCCTCGCGTGGGCCTGGACGATAACTTCTTCGAAGTGGGCGGCCACTCCCTGCTGGCGATCCAGATCACTTCGCGGGTGCAGGCCGAACTGGGGCTGGAAGTGCCGCTGGTGGAAGTGTTCCAGACCGAAACGTTGCGCGCCTATGTGCAGGCCGCTGCCACCTTCCGCGCCGGCAGCGCGGAAGATTTTGATGACCTTCGTGACTTTTTGAGCGAACTAGAGGCGATTTGAACCATGCTTTCCAACCCTAATATCGATCTGGTTTCGCGCTTTCTTCGCCTGCCTCTGGAACAGCGTCAGCAGTTTTACCAACGCCTGCAAAGCCGCGGCATGAGTTTCGCGCAACTGCCGATCGCCTCGATTCGCGAGGACGGCCAACACGCACCGCTGTCTTATGCCCAGGAGCGCCAGTGGTTTCTCTGGCAACTGGACCCGGACAGCGCGGCCTATCACGTCCCCGGCGCCTTGCGCCTGAGCGGGCGCCTGGACAAGGCCGCACTGCAACGCAGCTTCGACACGCTGGTGGCACGCCATGAGAGCCTGCGCACCCGTTTGCACCTGGAGGGCGAGCAGCGTGCCCAGCAAGTGTTGGCCCAGGCGGTGATCGAGATTGCTGAACGCCCAGTCGACGAGACCCAGCTCAAGGCAAGCGTCGAAGCTGAAATCGCTCGGCCCTTTGATTTGCAGCAAGGTCCGTTATTACGGGTCAGCTTGTTAGGCCTAAGCCAGGAAGAACATGTGCTGGTGCTGGTGCAGCACCATATCGTCTCTGACGGCTGGTCGATGGGCGTGATGGTGCAAGAGCTGATGCAGCTTTATGCCGCCTACCGCCAGGGCCAGGACTGCACGTTGGCGCCGCTGCCGATCCAGTACGCCGACTACGCAGTGTGGCAACGCCGCTGGATGGAAGCCGGGGAGAAGGCCCGCCAACTGGATTACTGGCGTGAGCTGCTCAGCGGCACGCAGCCGGTGCTGGAACTGCCGCTCGACCACCCACGCCCGGCGCAGCAGAGTTTTCTCGGCGCCCGCCAGGACATGGCGCTGGAACCCGCCTTGGTCGCCGGTCTCAAGGCCCTGGCGCAGCGCGAAGGGGTGACGCTGTTCATGCTGCTGTTGGCGGCGTTCCAGGCATTTCTGTATCGCTACAGCGGGCAGTCGGACATTCGCGTCGGTGTGCCGATCGCCAACCGCAACCGCGTCGAGACCGAATCGCTGATCGGCTTTTTCGTCAACACCCAGGTGCTCAAGGCCGATCTCGACGGCCAGATGACGTTCACCCAGTTGCTGCAACACACCAAGCGCCGCGCGCTCGAAGCCCAGGCCCATCAGGATTTGCCCTTCGAACAACTGGTCGAAGCCCTGCAACCGGAACGCAGCCTGAGCCATAACCCGTTGTTTCAGGTGATGTTCAACCACCAGGCCAAAACCCCATCCGCAGAGCAGCAGCTGCCGGGCCTGCGTGTGGCCGGCCTGGAGCTGGAGACTCAGAGCGCCCAGTTTGACCTGAGCCTGGATACTCAGGAGAGCGGCGACGGCATCTGGGCCTCCTTGACCTACGCCACCGACTTGTTCGGCGCCGCCACCGCTGCACGCATGCTGGGCCATTGGTTGAGCCTGTTACGCGCCGCCGTGGCCAACCCTGCACTGGCCTTGCAGGACCTGGCCATGCTGGATGCCACGGAGCGCCAACAACTCCTCTACCAGTGGAATGCCACCGAGCGCGCTTACCCGCAAGGCCAGTGGGTGCATCAGTTGATCGAGGCGCAGGTGCTCAAGCAGCCGGACGCAGCGGCATTGCGCTTTGGTGACGTGTCGCTGAGTTACGCCGAGCTGAACCAGCGCGCCAATCGCCTGGCCCATCGTTTGATCGAGGCTGGCGTTGGCCCGGATTCGCTGGTGGGGCTGGCGGTGGAGCGCTCCATCGAGATGGTGGTAGGGCTGCTGGCGGTGCTCAAGGCCGGTGGCGCCTATGTGCCGCTGGACCCGGAATACCCCCGTGAACGCCTGGCCTACATGCTTGAAGACAGCGGCGTGAAGCTGCTGCTGACTCAAGCGCATCTGCTCGAACACCTGCCGATCCCGCAGGGATTGGAAACCCTGGTGCTGGGCGAGTCCGTTGGCGACGGCTACAGCGACGCAAACCCGGATATCGTGCTGGAGGGTGAAAACCTCGCCTACGTGATCTACACCTCCGGTTCCACCGGCCAACCCAAAGGCGCGGGCAACCGCCATTCAGCGCTGCTCAATCGCCTGCAATGGATGCAGGAGGCCTATGGCCTGGGCGTCAACGACAGCGTGCTGCAAAAGACCCCGTTCAGTTTCGACGTGTCGGTGTGGGAGTTCTTCTGGCCACTGATGACCGGCGCGCGCCTGGTCGTTGCAGCACCGGGCGATCACCGTGATCCGGCCCGGCTGGTCAGCCTGATCACCGCCGAACAGATCACCACGCTGCACTTTGTGCCCTCGATGTTGCAGGCGTTCCTGCAAGACCCGGCGGTTTCGACCTGCCACAGCGTGCAGCGCATCGTGTGCAGCGGCGAGGCGCTGCCGGTGGATGCGCAACAGCAAGTCCTGGCCAAGCTGCCGCACGCCGGGTTGTATAACCTTTACGGTCCGACCGAAGCCGCCATCGACGTGACCCACTGGACCTGTGTCGATGAAGGGCGTGACGCCGTGCCGATTGGTCGCCCGATTGCCAATCTGGGCTGCTACATCCTCGACAGCCATTTCGAACCGGTACCGATTGGCGTGCTGGGCGAGCTTTATCTGGGCGGCGTCGGCCTGGCCCGTGGTTATCACCGACGTCCGGCATTGACCGCCGAGCGCTTTATCGCCCATCCCTTTGTCAGCGGTGAGCGTCTGTACCGCAGCGGCGACCTGGCGCGGTATCGCGCAGACGGCGTGATTGAATATGCCGGGCGTGCCGATCATCAGGTCAAATTGCGTGGCCTGCGTATCGAATTGGGCGAAATCGAAGCGCGTTTGCTGGAACACGATTACGTCCGCGAAGCGGCCGTGTTGGCGCCGGACAGTCAATACCTGGTGGGCTACCTGGTGCTGCAACACGCCGCTGACGATTGGCGCGATGTGCTAGGTGCTCATCTGGCTGAAGCCCTGCCGGATTACATGGTGCCCGCACAATGGATGCTGCTGGAGCAGATGCCCCTTAGCCCCAATGGCAAGCTTGACCGCAAGGCGCTGCCAAAGCCCGAAGCCACGCAGCAATATGAAGCCCCGCAAAGCGCGCTGGAGCAGCAAATCGCCGCCATCTGGGCCGATGTGCTGGGCATCGAACAGGTGGGGTTGAACGACAACTTCTTCGAGCGCGGCGGTGATTCGATCATCTCGATTCAGGTGGTCAGTCGCGCACGTGCCGCCGGTATTCATTTCACCGCCAAGGCGTTGTTCCAGCATCAAACCGTGCGCAGCCTCGCGCGGGTGGCGCAGTTGCAAACCGCGCGGGTGATCGACCAAGGTTCTGTACAGGGTGAGACGCCGTTGCTGCCGTTCCAGCAGTTGTTCTTCGACAGGCAGCTGCCGGACTCGCATCACTGGAACCAGTCCTTCTTGCTGACGCCGCGCCAAGCGCTTCAGGGCGATCGTCTGGAAACCGCGTTGCAAGGCCTGATTGCCCACCATGATGTGTTGCGTTTGCGCTTCAGCCAGCACCCTGAGGGTTGGAAAGCCGAGCATGCTGCGGCCGGCGCACAGGTGCTCTGGCAAGCCACGGTGGCGGATGCCAACGAGTTGACCGCGCTCTGCGAAAAAGCCCAGCGCAGCCTCGACCTGCAACAGGGGCCGTTGCTGCGTGCGGTACTGGCCGAGCTGGCAGACGGTTCCCAGCGCCTGTTGCTGGTGATGCACCACTTGGTGGTGGATGGCGTGTCCTGGCGGGTGTTCCTTGAAGACCTGCAAGCGCTGTATCGCGAACAAACACTGCCGGCCAAAACCTCGTCGTTCAAAGCCTGGGCCGAGCGCTTGCAAGCCCACGCCCGTAGTGCGGCGATGGCGTCCGAGCAAGCCTTTTGGCTGCAACAGCTGCAAGGTGCGGCCACCGATTTGCCGTGCCGCGACCCGCACGGTGCGCGCCCCGGCGGCCTGGCCCAGACCGTGGTCAGCCAACTGGATGCCGAACGCACCCGGCAATTGCTGCAACAGGCGCCGACCGCCTACCGCACTCAGATCAACGACCTGCTGCTCACGGCCCTGGCGCGGGTGATCTGCCAGTGGACGGGCCATGCTTCGAGCCTGATCCAGCTGGAAGGCCATGGCCGTGAGGACCTGTTTGACGACATCGACCTGACGCGCACCCTGGGCTGGTTCACCAGCCTGTTCCCGGTGCGCCTGACTCCGGACGCGTCCCTGGCGGTATCGATCAAACAGATCAAGGAGCAACTGCGCAGCGTGCCGCATAAAGGCCTGGGGTTTGGCGCTTTGCGTTACCTGGGCGATGACGCCACACGTGAGGCGTTCAGTGCCTTGCCGGCGCCGCGCATCACCTTTAACTACCTGGGCCAGGTCGACGGCAGTTTTGACCAGCCGGACACGCTGTTCGCGCCCGCCACAGAAAGCGCCGGGGCCGAACAAAGCCCGGACGCGCCGCTGGGCAACTGGCTGACGCTCAACGGTCAGGTCTATGGCGGCGAACTGCAACTGGGCTGGACCTTCAGCCCGCTGATGTTCGACCCCGCGGTAATCGAAACGCTGAGCGCGGCCTACACCCGCGAACTCAACGCGCTGATCGAACATTGCTGCACGCCCGGCAATGGCGGTGTGACGGCCTCGGATTTCCCGTTATCGCGCTTGAACCAATCGCAGCTGGAGTCGTTGCCGCTGGCCTTCGATGCCGTAGCAGACATCTACACCTTGTCGCCCATGCAGCAGGGCATGCTCTTTCACACGCTCTATGAGCAGACGGCGGGCGACTACATCAACCAGATCCGCGTGACTGCGCAAGGCCTGGACGTGGCGCGTTTCCAGCACGCCTGGGATGCCACGGTGCAGGCCCATGATGTGCTGCGCAGCGGGTTCTTCTGGGAAGGCCAGCTGGAGTGGCCGTGCCAGGTGGTGTACCGCCAGGCGCGGCTGCCGATTCAGGTGCTGGATTGGCGCGCCATGCCGGAGCGCGAACTGGAACTGCGCAAGCTGCAACAGGCCCAGCGCAGTCAGGGTTTTGACCTGGCCAAGGCACCGCTGGTGCGCCTGATACTGGTGCGTACCGATGAGCAGTGCCATGAACTGATCTACACAAACCACCACATCCTAATGGATGGCTGGAGCAATTCGCGGCTGTTCGGCGAAGTGCTGCAACGCTATGCCGGCGTGGCGGTGCCGGAAGCGGGCGGGCGTTATCGCGATTACATCGGCTGGCTGCAACAGCGTGATGCCGGTGCGACCGAGGCCTTCTGGCGCGAACAATTGAGTGCGTTGCAAACTCCGACACGGTTGGGCAGCAGCCAACCGATGGCGCTGCAAGGGCATGGCGAGCATCAATTGGCGCTTGATCGCACACTCACCACTCAACTTGAGTCGTTCGCCCGAAGCCACAAGGTCACGCTCAATACTTTGATCCAGGCGGCGTGGCTGATCCTGTTGCAGCGTCACAGCGGCCAGGCGGTAGTGGCGTTCGGCGCTACCGTGGCCGGGCGCCCGGCGGAGCTTGCGGGCGTTGAGCAGCAGATCGGTCTGTTCATCAACACCTTGCCGGTGATCTGCGCGGTGGAGGCGCAGGTCTCGGTCGCCGACTGGTTGCAAGCGGTGCAGGCGCAGAACCTGGCCTTGCGTGAGCATGAACACACCGGGCTGTATGACATACAGCGCTGGGCCGGGCAGGGCGGTGAAGCCTTGTTCGACAATATCCTGGTGTTCGAAAACTACCCGGTGTCCAAAGCCCTGGCGCAAAGCGGCGGCAGCGGCATTCGGTTTGGCGAGCCCCACGCCCATGAACAAACCAACTTCCCGCTGACGGTGCTGGTGGATCTGGGCGAAACCCTGTCGGTGCAGTTCAGCTTTGCCCGCGCGCATTTCCATGAAGACAGGGTGCAAGGTTACGGCCGGCACCTGGTCAACCTGCTGCAAGCCATGCTTAAGGGCGGTCAGCAACGCCTGGGTGAGCTGGCGATGCTCGACGCCACTGAGCGCCAGCAGGTGATTGAGGACTGGAACGCGACATCCCGCGATTACCCGTTGCAGCAAACGGTGCATCAACTGATTGAAGCGCAGGTTGCGCTCACGCCAGCGGCACCGGCGCTGGTGTTTGCCGAGCAGCGCTTGAATTACGCCGAGCTGAACCGCCGCGCCAATCGCCTGGCCCATCGTCTGATCGAAGCGGGCATTGGCCCGGATTCGCTGGTGGGGCTGGCGGTAGAGCGCTCCATCGAGATGGTGGTGGGGCTGCTGGCGGTGCTCAAGGCCGGTGGCGCGTATGTGCCGCTGGACCCGGAGTATCCGCGTGAGCGCCTGGCCTACATGCTTGAAGACAGCGGCGTGAAGCTGCTGCTCACTCAGGCGCATCTACTCGGTCAGCTGCCGATTCCACACGGCCTGGAAACCCTGGTACTTGGCGAGACTGAGTTCGAAGACTTCAGCGAAGAGAATCCGGGTATTGCCCTGGACGGCGAAAACCTCGCTTATGTGATCTACACCTCCGGTTCCACCGGCCAGCCAAAAGGCGCCGGCAACCGTCATGCGGCCCTGACCAACCGCCTGCAATGGATGCAGGAAGCCTACGGCCTGGATGTCAGCGACAGCGTGCTGCAAAAGACCCCGTTCAGCTTCGACGTGTCGGTGTGGGAGTTCTTCTGGCCACTGATGACCGGCGCGCGCCTGGTCGTTGCCGCGCCCGGCGATCACCGTGATCCGGCCAGGCTGGTCAGCCTGATCAATGCCGAACAGGTCACCACGCTGCACTTTGTACCTTCGATGTTGCAGGCATTCCTGCAAGACCCGACCGTTGCGACATGCCACACCTTGCACCGCATCGTGTGCAGCGGCGAGGCGCTGCCGGTGGATGCGCAGCAGCACGTCTTCGCCAAACTGCCGCAAGCGCGGCTGTATAACCTGTACGGCCCGACCGAAGCCGCCATCGATGTGACCCACTGGACCTGCATTGATGAAGGTCGCGATGCGGTGCCGATTGGTCGGCCGATTGCCAACCTGGGCTGCTACATCCTCGACGGCAACTTTGAGCCGGCGCCGGTGGGCGTGTTGGGCGAGCTGTACCTGGGCGGTGTCGGCCTGGCCCGAGGCTACCACCGCCGCCCGGCATTGACCGCCGAGCGCTTTATTGCCAACCCCTTTGTCAACGGTGAGCGCCTGTACCGCACCGGCGACCTGGCGCGTTATCGCGACGACGGCGTGATCGAGTACGCCGGGCGTATCGACCATCAAGTCAAGTTGCGTGGCCTGCGTATCGAGTTGGGCGAAATCGAAGCGCGCCTGCTGGAGCACGAATGGGTGCGTGAAGCCGCGGTGCTGGCCGTCGACGGCAAATACCTGGTGGGCTACCTGGTGCTGCAACACGCCGCCGACGACTGGCGCGACGTAGTGAGCGCGCACTTGGCCCAAAACCTGCCGGACTACATGGTGCCCGCACTATGGATGCTGCTGGAACAGATGCCCCTGAGCCCCAACGGCAAGCTCGACCGCAAGGCGCTGCCCAAAGCCGACGCCAACCTGCAGACGCGCGAATACGTGGCGCCGGGCAGCGACCTGGAACAACAGATCGCCGCAATCTGGGCCGAAGTACTCGACGTGCAACGGGTGGGCCTGAACGACAACTTCTTCGAATTGGGCGGGCATTCCCTGTTGGCCACCCAAGTGGTGGTGCGCCTGCGCGAGCAGTTGCACGCCGAATTCGACGTCAAATCGATCTTCACCACCCCGACCCTGGCGGATTTCAGTGCTTATGTAGCCACCCGGCAAACAAATAATTCGCCGGTGCAGGACGCATTGGCTAAATCCTTGGAGGCCCTCAAACGTCTATCAGCAGAAGATTTGGATAAATTGATTTCCTGAGGGGCGTGGCGTGCAAGCATTAATCGAGTCGGTAGGTTCACTGTCTGCGCAACAAAAGAAAGCGTTGGCGGTAATGCTCAAGCAGCAAGGCATCAACCTGTTTGAGATTGCCCCGGTTTTCAAGCGTCAGGAAGGCGAGCCGCTGCGACTCTCTTATGCTCAGGAGCGGCAGTGGTTTTTGTGGCAGTTGGAGCCGCAGAGCCCTGCCTACCATTTGCCACGTGCGTTGCGGTTGAAAGGCCGACTTGATCGGTCGGCCCTGCAGCGCAGCTTTGACGCCTTGATTGCCCGTCACGAAAGTTTGCGCACCTGCCTGCATCAGGACGTGGACCGGGTGTTACAGGTGGTCAAGCCTGAACTGCACCTTGAGATCGCTGAGGGTGTGGGTGACCGCACGCAGCTCGAAGCTCAAGTGCAGGCCGAAGTTGCCAAACCCTTCGATCTGCAACAAGGCCCGCTGCTGCGGGTGAAGTTGCTGCAGCTGGCGCCGGATGAGCATGTGCTGGTGCTGGTGTTGCACCACATTGTCTCCGACGGCTGGTCGATGCAGGTCATGGTCGATGAACTGGTGCAGTTGTACGTGGGCTACAGCCAGGGCCAGGCGTTGCGCCTGCCTGAGTTGCCGGTTCAATACCCGGACTACGCCTTGTGGCAGCGCAGCTGGATGGAAGCCGGTGAAAAAGAGCGCCAGCTGGGTTATTGGCTTGAGCGGTTGGGCGGTGAGCAACCGGTATTGGAGTTGCCCCTGGATCATCCGCGCCCGCCGGTACAAAGCTATCGCGGCGCGCGTCTGGACATGGACCTGGACGCGGTGTTGGTCAGCAGCCTCAAGGCGCTGGCTCAACGCGAAGGCGTGACGTTGTTCATGCTGTTGCTGGCGTCATTCCAGACGCTGTTGTATCGCTACAGCGGGCAGTCGGATATTCGCGTTGGTGTGCCGATCGCCAACCGTAATCGCGCAGAAACCGAGCGCCTTATCGGCTTCTTCGTCAATACCCAGGTGTTCAAGGCTGATATCGACGGGCAGATGCCCTTCAGTCAGTTGCTGGCCCAGGTCAAGCAGCGCGCACTCGAAGCCCAGAGCCACCAGGATCTGCCGTTCGAGCAGCTTGTCGAGGCACTGCAACCGGAGCGCAGCCTGAGCCATAACCCGTTGTTCCAGGTGATGTTCAACCACCAGACTGAAGCGCATAAATCCCGTGGCGAACTGCAATTGCCGGGCCTGGCCGTTGAAGCGCTGGAGTGGGGCAGCCAGAGCGCACAGTTCGACCTTAGCCTGGATACCCAGGAATCCCCGCAAGGGATCTGGGCGTCGCTGACCTACGCCACTGACCTGTTTGACGCACCCACTGTGCAGCGCATGGCCGAGCATTGGCAGCGCTTGCTGCGCGCGATTGTCGGGCGTGCGGACACCCGTGTGGCGCAGCTGGCCATGCTGATCGATGCAGAACAGCGTGACTTGCTGTATGCCTGGAACCAGGGTGGCCCTGCGTTCGAAGCGGCGGCAGGCGTTCACGGGTTGTTCGAGGCCCAGGTGCAACAGCGCCCGCAGGCGGTTGCGCTGTGCCTGGACGAACACACCATCAGCTATGCCGAGTTGAACGGCCAGGCCAATCGCCTGGCGCATGCGCTGATCGCGCGCGGTGTCGGCCCGGAAGTGCGGGTGGGTGTGGCGGTCAAGCGCTCGTTCGAGATGGTGGTTGGCGTGTTGGCCGTGCTCAAGGCCGGTGGCGCCTATGTGCCGCTGGACCCGCAATACCCGCGTGAACGCTTACTGCATATGCTGGAGGACAGCGGTGTGCGTGTGGTGCTGACGCAAGCCCATGTGCCGATGCCACTGCCAGAAGGGATGCCGACGCTGGATGTGGCGGATTCGGGGCTGGCCCACTACGGCGAGAGCAACCCGCAGGTCAAGGTCGACAAACACAACCTGGCCTACGTGATTTACACCTCCGGTTCCACCGGCAAGCCCAAAGGTGTGGCGATCGATCATGCGGCGCTGACCGAGTTTTCGCGCATGGCCGCCGATTACTCGCGCCTGACTCAGGATGACCGCGTACTGCAATTCGCTACCCTGAATTTCGACGGTTTCGTCGAACAGCTCTACCCGGCGCTGACCCACGGCGCGACGGTGGTATTGCGAGGGCCGCAGCTGTGGGACAGCGCTCGGCTGTACGACGAAATCATCGCCCGAGGCATCACGCTGGCCGACTTGCCGACCGCTTACTGGAACCTGTTCCTGCTTGATTGCCTGGCGGCGGGGCCTCGATCCTATGGCGCGCTTCGCCAGGTCCACATCGGTGGCGAAGCCATGCCACTGGACGGCCCGGCGCAGTGGGTGAAAGCCGGTCTTGGCCATGTACGCTTGCTCAATACCTATGGCCCTACGGAAGCGACCGTGGTGTCGAGTGTGCTGGACTGCACAGCCGCTGCGGAAATCGTCGGTGCCACCGCCAGCCCGATTGGCCGTTCCTTGCCGGGCCGCGCCCTTTACGTGCTGGACCGCGACCTGAACCTGGCGCCGTTGGGAGCGGTGGGCGAGTTGTACATCGGCAGCCGCTGTGGTTTGGCGCGTGCCTATTTGAACCGCGCGCTGCTCACGGCCGAGCGCTTTGTGCCGGACCCGTTCGGCGCAACCTGCGAGCGCCTGTATCGCACCGGCGACCTGGCACGCTACCGCGCCGATGGTGTCATCGAGTATGTCGGGCGGGTCGATCATCAGGTCAAGATCCGCGGTTTTCGTATTGAGCTGGGTGAAATCGAGGCGCTGTTGTTGGCCCAGCCCAGCGTGCGCGAAACGCTGGTGCTGGCCGTCGACAATCAATTGGTCGCCTATCTGGTTGCCGAGCAACAAGACGCCGCATCCCTCAAGCTGACCCTGCGCGAACAACTGCCGGATTATATGGTGCCGGCCCACCTCATCTTCCTCGACCGCATGCCGCTGAACCCCAACGGCAAGCTGGATCGCAACGCGCTGCCCAAACCCGACGTCAGCCAATCGCAGCAGGCATGGGTGGCGCCGGTGACTGAGCTGGAGCAGCAGGTCGCCGCCGTGTGGGCGCAAATCCTGGGTGTCGAGCGCGTAGGGTTGACCGACCACTTCTTTGAGATGGGCGGGCATTCGCTGTTGGCCATGCAGGTGGTTTCACGCCTGCGGCATACGCTGGGGCGCGAAGTACCGCTCAAACTGGTGTTCGAGCAGCCGCGTCTGGAAGGGTTCGCTGGCGCTTTGCACGCCCTGGAAAGTGGCCTGGGTGAGCAGGCGCCGGCACTGGTGCCGGTCGGTCGTGACCAGCCGCTGCCACTGTCCTATGCCCAGGAGCGTCAGTGGTTCCTTTGGCAACTGGCCCCGGACAGCGCCGCCTACCATATCCCCAGCGCCTTGCGCCTCAAGGGGCGGCTGGACACGGCGGCGTTGCAGCGCAGTTTCGATGAGTTGGTCGCTCGCCATGAAAGCCTGCGCACCTGCGTCGAACAGCAAGCGGACGGTGCGCGGCAAGTTATCCGCGCGCAGGCGGTATTGCCTGTCCAGTGCGTTGACGTGCAGGAAGCTGATCTGCAAGCGCAGGTAGAAGCCGAAATCGCACAGCCGTTCAACCTGCAAAGCGGGCCGTTGCTGCGTGTGACCTTAATGCGTGTGGCGCAGGACGATCATGTGTTGGTGCTGGTGCAGCATCACATCGTCTCTGACGGGTGGTCGATGCACGTCATGATCGACGAACTGGTGCAACTTTATGCTGCATTCAGCCAGGGCCAGGCAGCACAGTTGCCAGTAATGCCGATCCAGTACGCTGACTTTGCCGTATGGCAGCGTACGTGGATGGAAGCCGGTGAGCAGGCCCGACAACTGGACTACTGGCGCGACGTGCTCGGGGGCGAGCAGCCCGTGCTGGAGTTGCCGTTCGACCATCAGCGCCCGGCGCAGCAAAGCCATCGCGGCGCGCGTCTGGATGTGCCGTTGCCCGCCAGCCTGGCGCAAGGTCTTAAAGCCCTGGCGCAAGCGCAGGGCGTGACGATGTTCATGTTACTGCTGGCCTCGTTCCAGACGTTGCTGCACCGCTACAGCGGCCAGCAAGATATTCGTGTCGGTGTGCCGATCGCCAACCGCAATCGTGTGGAAACCGAACGTCTGATCGGCTTTTTCGTCAACACTCAGGTACTCAAGGCCGATATCGATGGGCACATGACGGTTGCCGAGTTGCTGGCCCAGGTCAAGCAACGTGCGCTGGACGCCCAGGCCCATCAGGACCTGCCGTTTGAGCAATTGGTCGAAGCCCTGCAACCCGAACGTAGCCTGAGCCTGAACCCGTTGTTCCAGGTGATGTTCAACTATCAGAGCGAAGGTCACCTGGGTGTGCAAGCGCTGACGGACTTGCGCATCGAAGGCCTGGAGTGGGAGCGCCGTACCGCGCATTTTGACCTCGACTTGGACGTGCATGAAAGTACAGAAGGGTTGTGGGCCTCGCTGGGTTATGCCACCGATCTGTTTGAAGCCGTCACCATTGAGCGGATGGGCCGCCATTGGCAGAACCTGTTGCAGGCGATGGTGGCCGATCAACAACAGAATATCGGCCAGTTGCACTTGTTGGACAGCGACGAGCAGCAGCACATCCTGCAACTGTGGAACCGCACCGATTCCGGCTTCTCGGCCAAACGTCTGGTGCACGAGCTGTTCGCCGATCGCGCCCGGGAAAATCCAAATGCGGTGGCGGTCAAGTTCGATGCGCAAACCCTGACTTATGGCGAGCTGGACCGCCAGGCCAACCGCCTGGCCCATGCGCTGATCGCCCGTGGCGTCGGCCCGGAAGGATGCGGTGGCGGTCAAGTTCGATGCGCAAACCCTGACTTATGGCGAGCTGGACCGCCAGGCCAACCGCCTGGCCCATGCGCTGATCGCCCGTGGCGTCGGCCCGGAAGTGCGGGTGGCGATTGCCATGCCACGCAGTGCGGAAATCATGGTGGCGTTCCTCGCAGTGATGAAGGCTGGCGGCGTGTATGTGCCGCTGGATATCGAATACCCGCGTGACCGCTTGCTGTACATGATGCAAGACAGCCGCGCGAAATTGCTGCTTAGTGATGAAGGCTGGCGGCGTGTATGTGCCGCTGGATATCGAATACCCGCGTGACCGCTTGCTGTACATGATGCAAGACAGCCGCGCGAAATTGCTGCTGAGCCACAGCAGTGCCTTGCCGCAATTGCCGCTTGCCGAGGGTCTGGAAACCCTGGCCATTGACCGCACCGAAGACTGGGCCGGTTATAGCGATACCGCGCCGCAGGTCGATCTGGACGGCGACAACCTCGCCTACGTGATCTACACCTCCGGCTCCACCGGCATGCCCAAGGGCGTGGCGGTTTCCCACGGCCCGCTGGTGGCGCACATCATCGCCACCGGCGAACGCTACGAAACCGGCCCCGCCGACTGCGAATTGCATTTCATGTCCTTCGCCTTCGATGGTTCCCATGAAGGCTGGATGCACCCGCTGATCAATGGCGCCAGCGTGCTGATCCGCGACGACAGCCTGTGGCTGCCGGAATACACCTACGAACAAATGCACCGTCACAACGTGACCATGGCGGTGTTCCCGCCGGTGTACCTGCAACAATTGGCCGAGCATGCCGAGCGCGATGGCAACCCGCCCAACGTGCGCGTGTACTGCTTCGGCGGCGATGCGGTGGCGCAGGCCAGTTACGACCTGGCTTGGCGCGCACTGAAACCAACCTACCTGTTCAACGGCTACGGCCCGACCGAAACCGTGGTCACGCCGCTGCTGTGGAAAGCCCGCCGTGGCGACCCCTGCGGCGCGGTCTATGCGCCGATTGGACCGTGGTCACGCCGCTGCTGTGGAAAGCCCGCCGTGGCGACCCCTGCGGCGCGGTCTATGCGCCGATTGGCACGCTGCTGGGCAACCGCAGCGGCTACGTGCTGGACTCGCAACTCAACCTGCAACCCATCGGCGTGGCCGGTGAGTTGTACCTGGGCGGCGAAGGCGTGGCCCGTGGTTATCTGGAGCGCCCGGCACTGACCGCCGAGCGTTTTGTGCCGGACCCGTTCGGCAAGCCTGGCAGCCGTGTGTACCGCAGCGGCGACCTGACCCGTGGCCGCGCAGATGGCGTGGTGGATTACCTGGGGCGTGTCGATCACCAAGTGAAAATCCGTGGTTTCCGTATCGAGCTGGGTGAAATCGAGGCGCGCCTGCGTGAGCAGCAGGCGGTCGGTGAAACGGTTGTTGTGGCCCAGGAAAGCCCGAGCGGCAAGCAGTTGGTGGCGTACGTCGTGCCCGCTGAGCCCGTGACCGACCCGGTGGCATTCCGCGAAGCCTTGCGTCGCGCCCTGAAAACCCGCCTGCCTGACTATATGGTGCCTGCGCACTTCATGTTCCTGGATCAGATGCCGCTGACGCCCAACGGCAAGCTTGACCGTAAGGGCTTGCCTCAGCCGGACGCGGCGCAGTCGCAAGGCGTGTGGGTTGAACCGGTTACGCCATTGCAACAGCAGGTCGCGGCGATTTGGGCCCAGGTGCTGGGCACTGCGCGCATTGGCCTCACGGATCACTTCTTCGAGTTGGGCGGCCACTCGTTGCTGGCCATGCAGGTGATTTCCCGAGTGCGCCAGTTGCTTGAACGCGAGGTGCCACTGCGCACGTTGTTTGAGCAGCCGCAGCTGCAAGGTTTTGTGCTGGCACTGCACGCCGCTGAAGAGGATCTGGCGCCGCCGATGCTGGCAATAGGGCGCGATCAGCCATTAGCGCTGTCCTTTGCCCAGGAGCGCCAGTGGTTTCTCTGGCAGCTGGATCCGCAAAGCGCCGCCTACCACATCCCGAGCATTCTGCGCCTGAGCGGTCGCCTTGATCAGCCTGCCTTACAGCGCAGTTTTGACCGCTTGGTGGCGCGACATGAAAGCTTGCGCACCCGCATCGATCAGCAGGATGAGCGCGCGGTGCAGGTGGTTTTGCCTGCCGAACCTTTATCAATCATGCGAGGCGATGCCACTGAGCAGACACTGCAGCAGCAGGTAGAAGCCGAAATCGCCAAGCCTTTCAACCTGCAGCAAGGGCCGCTGTTGCGCGTCACCTTGTTACGCCTGGCCGAAGATGAGCATGTACTGGTGCTGGTGCAGCACCATATCGTTTCCGATGGTTGGTCAATGCAGGTGATGGTCGACGAACTGGTGCAGTTGTATAGCGCCTGCAGCCAGGGTGAGGTTGCGCAGTTGCCGGCGCTGGCGTTGCAGTATGCCGATTACGCGCACTGGCAACGCGAGTGGATGGCGGCCGGTGAACGCGAGCGTCAATTGGCTTACTGGCGCGAGCTGCTGGGCGGTGAACAACCGGTGTTGGAACTGCCCACCGCGCACGCGCGCCCGGCGCTGCAAAGCTACCGCGGGGCCAGCCTGGAACTGGAGTTGCCGACGCAACTGGCCGAAGGGCTCAACGCATTGGCGCAGCGCGAGGGCGTGACGTTGTTCATGCTGTTGCTGGCGTCCTTCCAGGGCTTGTTGTACCGCTACAGTGGCCAGCACGACATCCGTGTCGGGGTGCCGATCGCCAACCGCAACCGGGTTGAAGTCGAGCGGTTGGTCGGCTTCTTTGTCAACACCCAGGTGCTCAAGGCCGACCTGGACGAGCAGATCACCGTGACCCAGCTGTTGCAGCAGGCCAAACGCCGCAGCCTGGATGCGCAGAGCCATCAGGACCTGCCCTTCGAGCAACTGGTCGAAGCCCTGCAACCGGAACGCAGCCTGAGCCATAACCCGTTGTTCCAGGTGTTGTTCAACCATCAGAGCGATGCGGGGTTGGCCACCCGTGGCCGTCAGTTGCCCGATTTGCGCGTGGAGGGCCTGGATTGGGGCAGCCAGACCGCGCAGTTCGACCTGAGCCTGGACACCCAGGTCACCGCGCAGGGTATCTGGGCCACCCTGACCTATGCGACCGACCTGTTCGAGCCGGCCATGCTCACGCGCATGCTGGCGCACTGGCAAAATCTGTTGCAAGGCATGCTCGACGACCCGCAGCAGCGCGTCAGCCAGTTGCCGCTGTTGGACGGCACCGAGCAACGTATTGCGCTGCAAGACTGGAACGCCACCGCGCGTGACTACCCGCAGCAGCCTGTGCATCAGTTGATCGAAGCCCAGGTGGAACTTACGCCGGATGCCGAGGCGCTGGTATTTGGCGGGCAGCGCTTGACCTACACCCAACTTAATCAGCGGGCCAACCGCCTGGCCCATCGCCTGCTGGACGCTGGTGTCGGCCCCGACGTGTTGGTGGGGCTGGCCGTGGAGCGTTCGATAGACATGGTCGTCGGCCTGTTGGCAGTACTCAAGGCCGGTGGCGCGTATGTGCCGCTCGACCCCGAATACCCCCGCGAGCGACTCGCCTACATGCTGGAAGACAGCGGCGTGAAGTTGCTGCTGACTCAGGCGCATCTGCTCGAACAGTTGCCGATCCCGGAAGGTCTGGAAACCCTGGTGCTGGGTGAATCCGGTTTTGACGGCTACAGCGAAGCGAACCCAGGTATTGTGCTGGCCGGCGAAAACCTCGCCTACGTGATCTACACCTCCGGCTCCACCGGCCAGCCCAAAGGCGCGGGCAACCGCCATTGTGCGCTGACCAACCGCCTGTGCTGGATGCAGGAAGCCTACGGGTTGAACGCCCGTGACACGGTGCTGCAAAAGACCCCATTCAGCTTTGACGTGTCGGTGTGGGAGTTCTTCTGGCCGCTGATGACAGGCGCACGCCTGGTAGTGGCTGCGCCGGGTGATCACCGCGACCCGGCCAGGCTGGTAGCGTTGATCAACGCCGAACAGGTCACCACGCTGCACTTTGTGCCGTCGATGCTGCAGGCTTTTCTGCAAGACCCGGACGTTGGCTCCTGCCACGCCTTGCAACGCATTGTGTGCAGCGGCGAAGCATTGCCGATGGATGCGCAACAGCAGGTCTTGCGCAAGCTGCCGCAAACCGCGTTGTACAACCTGTATGGCCCGACCGAAGCCGCCATCGACGTGACCCACTGGACCTGCGTCGACGAAGGGCGAGATACGGTGCCGATCGGCCAGCCGATCGCCAACCTGTGCACCTATGTGCTGGACGCACAACTGCAAGCGACCGCCGTGGGTGTGGCCGGTGAGTTGTACCTGGGCGGTCTCGGCTTGGCACGCGGTTATCATCGACGCCCGGGGCTCACAGCCGAACGATTTGTTGCTTCGCCGTTCGCGCCTGGAGAGCGCCTGTATCGTACCGGCGACCGCGTGCGTCAGCGTGCCGACGGGGTTATCGAGTACCTTGGACGCCTGGATCATCAGGTCAAATTGCGTGGCCTGCGCATTGAATTGGGCGAGATTGAAGCGCGGGTTCTTGAGCATCCCCAGGTACAGGAAGCTTCGGTCCAGGTAGTCGATGGCAAGCACCTGGTGGGCTATCTGGTGTTGCAGGCACCGAGCGAAACCTGGCGTGAGTCCCTGGGCGCACACCTGTTGGCGCACTTGCCGGACTATATGGTGCCGGCGCAATGGGTACTGCTGGCGCACATGCCCCTGAGCCCGAATGGCAAGCTGGACCGCAAGGCGCTGCCCAAGGCTGATGCGCACTTGCAAGAACGGGTCTATCAGGCGCCGCAGACCGAATTGGAGCAGTGCCTCGCAACCCTTTGGAGCGAAGTGCTTGAGGTTGAACGCGTCGGCTTGAATGACAATTTCTTTGAACTGGGTGGCCATTCGCTGTTGGTGTTGAGGCTCAAGGAGCGCATCCGCAAGGCGACCGGCACAGCGCTGTCGGTCAGCCAATTGATGCTTAACCCGACCATTGCGGGGCAGGTGGCTTGCCTGGGCGGCGAGACCCGCCACTCGCTGATCGTCAAACTCAACAGCCAGACCCAAGGCACGCCACTGTTCCTGTTCCACCCAAGCTTTGGTTCGGTGCACTGCTACAAGGCCATTGGCCTGGCGCTGCGTGAACAACGGCCGGTGCTGGGGGTGATCAGTCGGGCGTTGGTGGAGGAGGGCAGTGACGTGCCCAGCTGGCAATCAATGGTCGATGACTACACCGCGCAACTGCTCGATGCCGTGCCCGAAGGCCCTTATCGCCTGGCCGGTTGGTCCCTGGGGGGCAACCTGGCCATGGAGGTCGCGTATGCGTTGGAACAGGCGGGGCGTGTGGTCGAGGTTGTCGGTTGGATCGATGCATCGCCGCCGCACTGGCTCAAGGCCTATTGGGACACAGCGGTGATCGCCGATGACAGTGAGGTGCCGGTCAATCAGCGGCGTGTCGAGCTGCTGCAGGTGATGTTTGCGCAATCGAGCGCGTTGATCCAGGCAGCGTGGCTGCAAAGCCAGGCGCTCTCTGAAGACGAGGTGCAGCAATGGCAAGCGTTCAGCGCGTGGGCCGAAGATGCACTCGGTGAAACCTATCTGGAGGTCAAGGCCAGCTTGCTTGAAGGCGACGAAGCGCAGATCTCCTGGGAACTCGACCGTGCTCTTGGCCAGCGTCTCAAGGACGCTGACTTCAAGCCGATCCAGGCACCGATCCGTTGCTGGTGGGCCGCTGCGAGCCGCGCAGGGCAGCATCGTCAGTTGATTGAGGCAAGCATGGCGCAGGTTATGGGCCGGCCGTGTATTGAGCAATCCGTACTGATCGACTCTACCCATGACCGAATCATCGATAACGCCGCGTTTGTACAGAGCTTTGCTGATGCGATGAAGTAACCCCCGTGTAAAAGAAACGCCCCTGGACCGATGGCCAGGGGCGTTTTTTTATCGGTGTTATTCGCCAAGCGTCACGATTTCAGCGGGCAACAAAAAGCCCCTGGCCATCAGCGATGACCAGGGGCTTGGGCTGGATCAGAAGTTCCAGCGGGTGCTGAGCATGACGTTACGCGGGTCGCCGTAGTAAGCCGAGTTATAGAAGCCGATGTTGGTGTAGTACTTCTTGTCGAAGATGTTGTTGACGTTGAGGGTCGCCGATACGTTCTCGGTCACCTGGTAACGGGCCATCGCGTCTACGATCCACAGTGGGTCCTGGGAGAAGTTTTCCTCAGTGCCTTTGGCATAGTTGTTCAGCAGTTTCCAGCCGGTACCTTGCCAGCGCACGCCGGTGCCCAGGGTCAGTTTGTCGAGTGGGCCGGTCAGCTTGTAGCTGGTGTAGATATTGACCTGATCTTCCGGTTCCCAGGTGGAGAGCTTCTCCCCCTGTTTGTCGCGCATGATCTTGTGGGTATAGCCCGCCTGCAACTGCCAGCCTGGCGCCAGCTCGCCGGAGATTTCCGCTTCGTAGCCTTTGGTCTTGGCTTCGGTGCCCCTGGAGGCGTAATCCAGCCCAGGGTGGCTGTTGGGGATGTAATCGGTGTCGTCGACGGCGCGGTTTTTCTCGTGAACCTCGAAGTAGGCCAGGCTCGAATTCAGGCGGCCATCGAAGAACTCGCCTTTGAGGCCGATCTCGTAGTTCTTGCCTTCATCCGGTTCCAGCGGTTTGTCGTTGCGGTCGCGGTAGTCGTCCTGTGGCAGGTAGATTTCGGTGAAGCTGGCGTAGGCCGAGAAGTTGTCATTGAGGTCATAGGTGATGCCGGCATAAGGCACTACCTTGCCGGTGTCCTTGACTTGGCTGGTGCCGCTGACTTCGTAGTTGTTGACCCGAGTGCCGAGAATCAGGTGCAAGTCATCGGCCAGGCTGAAGCGCCCGGTGATGTAGCTGGCGCTCTGGCGGGTCAGCTCGTCGTTCTTTTTGGTCCGAGGGCCGCGGTCCGGTTTGAGCGCGTCGCCGTCCCAGTTGAAGTAGTCGTGGCTGTTTTCGTAGTTGGTGGCGTTGGTGTAATCGCTGCCCAGCCAGTGCGAGCGCGATACCGAGGTGCCGACCACCAGCTCATGCTCGCGCCCGAACAGGCTGAACGGGCCAGTGGCGTACAAGTCGCCCGTGTCGCTGGTGGTTTCCCCATTGTAGGTACGGGTCAGCAGCGATGCCTTGCCCGTTTCGGCATTGGGTGACAGCAGGGCCGACAACGGGGCTTTATAGCCGTTGATCTGGTGGTTGTACTGCGCCTTGCCGACCCAGCCATTGTCGAACGTGTGCTCCAGGGTGGCGAAGGCGGTACGGGTGTACTGTTTCCACTTGCTGTACTTGGCGCCGTTGTTGAAGGAGCGTGGTGTACTGATGCGGTTACCGGCCGAGTCAAAGAGGGAGGCCGAACCGGACCAGCTGGAGCCCTGCGGATCGCTGTCCTGATAGTCGCCACCGACGGTCAGCAACGTATCCGGTGACAGGTCGAATTCAAGGATGCCGTAGTAAACGTTGGTCTGGCGTTGGTAGTGATCGAGGAACGTATGTTTGTCCTGGTAGGCCGCGACAGCTCGGCCACGCACATTGCCGGACTCGGTCAGCGGGCCGCTGACGTCGATTTCCGAGCGGTAGTTGTCCCAGGAACCCGCGCCCAGGTCGACATAGCCCTTGAATTCCGAGGTGGGTTTTTTACGCACCATATTGATGGTGCCGCCCGGGCCGCCAGCGCCTGTCAGCAGGCCGGTGGCGCCCTTGAGAATTTCGACGCGGTCGTAGATCACGGTGTCGGTCAAGGTGTGGCCCGACGAGTACTGGGCATCCTGCAGGATCGGAATACCGTCGTACTGGAAGTTCTGAATGGCGAAACCGCGAGAGAAGTAGCTGGTGCGCTCGCTGTCGTAGGCGGCAACGGTGATGCCCGGTGTGTGGCGCATCACGTCGTCGATCGACTTGAGGCTGAAGTCGTCCATGGCCTGGCGGGTCACCACGGAAATCGATTGTGGCGTCTCACGTGGGCTTAACACCATGCGCGTCGCGGTGGCGATGGTGCCAGGGGTGTAGGAGCCGGAACCTTCGGTGATGGTCCCCAACTGGTTGGCGGTTACCTGGGTTGCGCCCAGTTCCAGTGCCGACGTTTTCGCCGCGCTGATGGTGAACGAGCTGCCCTGCAGGTCATAGCTGATGCCCGTCCCGGACAGCAAGGTGGTCATGGCCTGGCCGGGTTGCAACTTGCCTTTGATCGCGTGACTGCGTTTGCCTTCAACGTCGGTGGGGCTGTAGAGCACCTGCAAGTTGGTCTGGCGACCGAACTCCTGAAGCGCGCTCCCCAGCGGCTGTGCAGGCACATTCAATTCGACCTCCTGCGCCTGCACATAACCTGCGACCGGCAGTGCCAGTGCCAGGGCAATCGCGCTTGGCAGCAGAGGGGTATTCAAGAGGCGGCGCATGGAGAGTGCCTTGCTCAAGGGACTCAGACCGAACGTTGCTGGCATGGATGCATTCTCTTCTATGTTTTAAGTGGGCAGCTTTTAGTGTTTATTGAGGTCAATTCTCATTACCACTAGTGAGACGTTCCTATCCGTGAAAACCGGAAAAAAAACTTCAGGCCGGTTCCATCTCGTGCACGACCTTGCCCGCACGCAGGCGCACCAGTTGGTCGGCGATGCCGAAATAGCGGTCGTCGTGGCTGATCACGATGATGGTTTTGCCCAGGCGCTTGAGGTCGGGCAGCAGCTCGGTGTAGAACACGCGGCGGAAGGCCGGGTCCTGGTCGGCGGCCCATTCGTCGAACACCAGCACCGGGCGTTCTTCGAGCCAGGCATTGACCAGCGCCAGGCGCTTGCGCTGCCCGGTGGAGAGGTCGGTGGTGCTGAACACGCCGTCCTTGACGCTGACTTTGTGCGCGATTTCCAGGCGCTCCAGGTACTTGGCGGCACTGTCCAGCGATTGCGTGGCGCTGCCCTGGACCAGGTCGTCGAACAGGTAATAGTCGGCGAACACCGTGGTGAACAATTGGCGGTAGTCATCGCGCACCGGGTCGGTCACGGTTTCGCCATTCAGGCGGATTTCTCCCGCGTCGGGTTGATACAGGCCCAGCAACAGTTTGATCAGCGTGGTCTTGCCGCAGCCGTTCTCGCCGACAATAAACACGATATCGCCCTGCTGGATGCTCAGGTTGATCGGCCCCAGGTGAAAGGGCTCGCTGCCCTCTACCGGCGGTGGGCTGTAGGTGACGCCACGCAGTTCAAGGCTGTCGACCACCGGCGTCGGCGCTTCGCTGCCGTCCATCAACAAGTGCGGCTCGGGGGACGAGAAGCGATCCGACAGCTCGGTGATACGCGCAAAGGCAATGCGCGCCTTGCCGATGATCGGCAGGTAACCGATCACGTGTTCCAGCGGGCCTTTCATGTACAGCAGCACCAATACGAAACCGGTGATCACCGCAGGGTCCGGGTTGGGACTGTAGGCCTGCATGGCCAGGGCCAGGCCGATGACCACAAAGAACAGCATCGAGCCAAAGGTTTTGGCCACGATGTAAATGTTTACCGAGCGCACCTGGATGTCGCTGATCCGGTCGGCGGTTGCCTGGATGCGGTGGGTGTTCATCCGATAGCGCCGTGGCCGGTGGATGCGCAGCTCCTTGGCGCCGGAGGCAATCGCCGAATAGTAGCGCTGCAGTTCGTCTTCCAGGTCGCGGGCTGCGTCGAAGCCGCGAATGCCTTTGTGGCCGGCGATGAATTGCACGCTGCTGCCGATCACAATGGCCACGATCATCATCAGGAACATCGGCACTGACAGGTAGGCCAGGTAGCCCAGGCAACCCAGGGTCACCGTGCTGGCTATGGCCAATGGGGTAAACGCGAAGGAGAAATCGCTGATGGTGTCGACGTCGTGGGTGAGCACCGGGATCAGGCGGTGCGAGCGGTAGCGTTCAATCTGCTCGATGGGCGCCGACAGTACTTTCTCGCCGAGATCCTTGCGCAGGGCGGCAATGATTCGTTGGCCCACATAATTGGTGCCGATATCCGAGACGATCGAACTGGTCAGCGCCAGCAGGCACAGCGCCGCAAAGGTCAGGACCACGCCCTGGGTCATGCCGGTGGAAGAGTGCAGGGCGTTATTGATGGTCGCCAGCAGCAATGTGATGGCCAGGCCGCCGGCCATGCCCAGCGCGACAGAGACGCTCACGATGGTGCGAAAAGGCCTGAGCAATGCGAGCAAACCGTTAAAGGCGCCGCGCTTGGGGTCGGTCATAAATACTTCCCGGAAAGTGAAAAAAGAGGGGGCTGGGCACACAGACCCTTACCCATGACAAACGAAGTGCCGGGGCGACTATTTAGCGCGGCGCGCCGGGCGGTGGAGCGGGTCGATAAATTGCCAACAGGCTGGTTCGTTCTTGTTGTGTAGGCGCACGCGTATTGGCGCGTGCCTGATCTATCCAGCGAGAGCGAAACAATGACGAAAAAGAATCTGGTGTATGTCTGGTCCCTGAGAAACGCTGCCGCCGACAAGGCCGGCCAGCCGGTGGCCTACAAGGACCACGAGCGCTATATGAAGTCGGTACTGGAGTTTCTGGTGGGGTCGCTGAACGACACACCTTTGGGCCAGGCCTACAACCTGGTCGGCGTGGTGTACGACGATGACGAGCACAACCCACGGGACCAGCAGTTGGTCGCTGACTATGGCTTTGCCTACCAGCCGGGTCGCCAGTGGCTCTACCCGGCAGGCCTGAGGGTGCAGGGCAAGCTGGTCAATGACTTGTTGCTGAGCGTACCGTCCACCTATCGCCGCCTGCCGCGTGGCAGCGCCGAACACATCGCCGGCAAGCAGGATTTTGAACGTCGCTTGCACGACACCCTGGTGGAGTTGAAGGCCGATATCGTGGTGCTGGACGGCCTGCTGGTGATCCTCGATGAGTTGGTGCGGCCCGGCGCGCCGTTTGCGCGGCGGATCATGAACATCCACCCAGGCATTACCCGTATTGAATCGCCTTACGAGCGCCGTGGCGCCTATGCCACCTGGAATGCCTTGTACGGCGCACGCGGGCAGACGGTGGTGGATTGGGCGACCAAAGCCACCAAGGCCTGCGAACCGCTGTACCTCACCGGCGCTTCGTTCCATTACGTGGACAACGGCATTGATTCGGGCGAAGTGTTCCACGACGTGCTGAAAACCGAGATTTCGCCTGAGGACACCATCCTCGAACTGCGCTGGAACAACTTCAACAACAGCCTGTTCCCGGCGTTGCATGAAGGGTTGGAGTTGTTGGCCAAGCAGGCTTAAGGCGATCCAAGTGTGGGAGCTGGCTTGCCTGCGAAGGTGGTGTGCCGGTGTACATATCCGTTGCTGCGGTAACGGCTACTTAGGGTTCCGCCCTGACGGCGGGTCACTTTTGCAAGGACGCAAAAGTAACCAAAAGGTCCTCGCCCCACCACTCGGCACCTCGCTTGGGCTCGGTGTGCCCTCACTCCGGCTTGAATCCGTGGGCCGCCGCGATGGGCCATCCTTGGCCCAGCGCGGCTAACCCGGCGTCCTGCCGGGTTACCCACGGATTCAATTCAAGCCTGCGTTCGGCCATCGTGGTTGACGGGGCGCCTCAGATCAAAATCAAGATCAAGATCTACAGCACGGCGGCCTGAAAGCCGACCTGAGTGGTCAAAACAAAAGCTAGATCAAGTCCAAAGCAAAAGCCTGTCTACCTGTTGCAACTCGGTTTAAATGTGGGAGCTGGCTTGCCTGCGATGCAGACACCTCGGTACATCAGGCGCACCGAGTTGATGCCATCGCAGGCAAGCCAGCTCCCACCTTAGAGTTCGCGCACTACCCGAAACCCAATCCAGTCCCCACGGGTTTGCGGGTAAATGGTGTTGCGGTTGCCCGAGCGTGAGAACACCGGCGCTTCGCCCCAGTCATTGCCGCGGATCTGGTAGCCCTCGCAGTGGGGCTCCATCCAGGCGCTGCCGTCGGTAGGGGCGCCGATGTAGTTGGGGTGCTCACAGTCGGCCACCCGCTCATACACATTGCCGTGCATGTCGTACATGCCAAATGCATTCGGCGGGTAGCTGCCCACCGGTGAGGAATAACTGTAGCCATCTGCCGGGCCGTAGGTGTTGGCGTGCTGGGCGATGCTGTAGCCCTTGCCCTCGTCGAACGGGAAGGGGAACGGCCCGGTGGAGCCGGCGCGGGCGGCGTATTCGCGCTGGGCTTCGCTGACCATGTGGTACTTCTGCCCGGTTTTTTTCGACAGCCAGGCGACATAATTTTTGATGTCGTCCATGTCCATGCACACCGCCGGCTGGCGTGGGCCTTGCGGGTAGCGGGGCTTGCTGGCGATGCATTCGCGGCCGGGGCGGGTGTCGCCGTCGGCAATCTTGACGCCGGTCTGGCGGATATAGCTGTCCCATTCGCTGGCGGTGATGTGGAAGCGGCTCATGGCAAAGGGTTTGGCGAAGGTTACGTCGTGCATCGGGCCTTCATCGGGCTCGCGGCCGACTTCGTCTTCCGGCGTGCCCATGGTGAAGGTGCCGGCGGGCAGCACCACCATTTCCGGGCAGTCCTTGCAGTCCTTGAACACTTTGCCGGGTTGCGGCGTGGCGGCCTGCACCAGGTTGGGCAGCCATGCCGCGCAAAGAGCACTCAGCGCCAGGGCGGTCAGGGGTTTGAGTCGGGATGGATTCATGTGGGCATCTCGTTCAAAGGAAAAAAGGGTGCATCACAGGCGTTGGCTCAACAGGGCCATGAACTGCTGGATTTCGTCCGAGTTGTTAAGCAAACCGGGGGACGTGCGGATCACCGGGCCGACATCGCGGTCGACCGCATCGATCACCACGCGGTTTTTCAGCATATGGGCGACGACCGCTTCGCTGTCCTGGTCCTTGACCCGAAAGAAGGTAAAACCGGCCGACAGGTCGCTGCGGCGCGGCGTCACCAGTTCGATCTGCGGATGCGCCAGCAACTGGGTTTTGAGTTCGCTGTTGAGCGCGTGGATGCGCGCCTCAACCTGTGCCTTGCCCAGTTGCAGGTGCAGTTTGAAAGCCTCATCGGCTGCCCAGCGATGCTCAAAGGCGTGGTAGCCACCGGGCGTCATGGTGGTGGCAAAGTTGGTGTCTTCTGAGAAGGTCGGCACCATGGGCGTGACGTATTTGTTTTCGGCATCGCGGGCGCAGACCAGCCCGGTGCCGCGTGGGCCGAACATCCATTTATGCGTGCCGGCGATAAAGAAGTCGCAGTGCATGGCCGGGAAGTCGAGGTTTTCCACGCCAAAACCATGCACGCCATCGACCACATACAGGATGCGGTCGTTGTCGTCGCGGTTGCGATTGAGTTCCTCCACCAGCGTGCCGATCTCGCCGATCGGCAGCTTCACGCCACTGCCAGACTGCACCCAGGTCATGCCCAGCACGCGGGTAGTGGGGCGAATCGCGCGCTTGATATTACCCAGCACCTCGTCACTGGAGACCTGGCTGGCCCGTTCGAACAAGCGGATGCGCCGCACCTGGGTGCCTTGGCGGGCGACGCGAAAATCCAGCACGTTCTGGGTGGCGTAGTGTTCGTGTTCGGTGGTGAGGATTTCCTGGTCGGGGCGCAGCTTGATTCCGCCGTAGATCATCGCCAGGCCCTCGGAGGTGCTGCCGGTGAGCGCGATCTGCGCCGGCTGGGCGTTCAGGTAACGACCTGCCCATTCGCGCACCTGGCCTTCACGTTTCCAGGTTTCTTCCAGGCCCCAGTCCATGGCCAGGCCGGGGTTGCGGTCGATCTGCTGGCGGTAGCGCTCAATGGCGTCGCGCACGGGGCGTGGGTGGGAGGTGACCAGGAAGTTGGAAAAGTGCAGGTAGTCCGGGTCCTGAGTGAACAGCTGTTTGAAACCCGTCCATGGGTCGTTGGTGGCGGGCGCCTGAGTGGCTGCCTGGGCGTGCGCGAGCAATGCACTGCCCAGTGGCAAGCTGGCGGCGAACACCCCGGCCTGCTTGAGGAATGTACGGCGGTCGGTCATGGACTGGCTTCTGAGTAATTAGCGGTTGGCCAACGGCTTGGCGGCTTTTTGTACCTGGTCCCACACCCGCAGGAAGTTGCCTCCCCACAGCTTGGCGATGTCGGCTTCGGAGTAGCCGCGCTGGATCAGTTCGGCGGTGACATTGCGCACATCGCCGACGTTCTCCCAGCCCTGGATGCCGCCGCCGTCGTTGAAGTCCGAGGCGATGCCGACGTGGTCGATGCCGATCTTGCGCACGGTGTAGTCGATGGCATCGCCCCAATCCTTGAGGGTGGCCTTGGGTTCTTCCTCAAGAATGGCGTACAGCCCCTGGGCGTATTGGCCGAACTTCTGCTCGGACCAGGCGGCGATGATGGCGTCGCCGGGCATCAAGGCCATGGCCAGGTTGGGCAGCGGCGGCAAATCGAAGCGCGCACGCAAGGTGTTGAGCTTGTCCTGAGTGGGTTGGCTCAATGGGCGCAAATAGGCCGGGAAGCCCACCACCTGCACCACACCGCTGCTGTTTTTGATCAGTTGCAGTTCTTTGTCGCTGAGGTTGCGCGGGATATCCACCGAGGCACGCGGCGCCGAGTGCGAGGCAATCATGGGGGTGCGGCTCAATTGCGCGACTTGTTCCAGCGCCTTGGTCGACATCTGCGACACATCGATGATCACACCCAGGTCATTGAGGCGCTGCACCGCTTGTTGGCCGATAGGTGACAGCCCTTCAAGCGCGTCGGTGCTGTCATTGAAAAACGGCAACGGGCGTGACGAGTCGGACCAGGCGTTGTTGCCGATATAGCTGAAACCGAACATGCGCATGCCGCGTGCGGCCCACAGGTCCAGCTGGTTGAGGTCGTCGCCCAGCGGGTAGGCGTTGAGCATGCTGATAAAGATCGCAAACTTGCCTTCGCCATGCAGGCGCCGCATATCGTCCGGGGTGTAGGCGATGCCGACCTGGTTGGGGAAGTCGCGCACCATGCCGGAGATGATCTTGTAGCGCACCTCCTGCTCGTGACGGGCCTCTTCGACAAAACCGTCGGTGGGTTTGTGCGGCGCGTTGGGGCCGTTCCAGATTTCCGGCCAGCCGAAAATCGTCAGGGCCGCGCCCGACAAACGCCCGCGTGCCGCCTTGGCCAGGTCGAACTGGCCACTGCCATCCTTGTCGGCTTCGTTGCCGGCGGTGCCGAAATCCATGGGCACGGTGATATGGCTGTCGAACGACAACAAGCGGTCCTGCATTTCGTTGGCCTGCTTGATCACCTCCAGCGGGTAGCCGGCATTGCCTTTGAACCAGTGATCCCAGGCCAGGAAACCGACCCCGGCGCCGATGGCCAGTGCCAGCGGCAGGCCGATATACAGCGCCTTTTTCGAACGTGATTTTGTCATTGCCATCTCAGTCAGTTGAGGCCTTTGCTATCAGGGAAGAACGAGCCATGACCGGGGAAATTTAGGCGCGGGCGCGGCAACGGTAAATTTCTTGCGGCCGTCAACGTTCTAGCTCTGATCAAGCTGTTTCCTAAGGTAAACAATGACCCTCTCTCGACGTGGCTTCATCGCCGGCCTGGCGCTGACCGGCGCTGCCGTGCCAGCGGCCCTTTATGCCCACCGCGAGCTGACGCGTGAAGAATTCCCGATCACGCCGGGCGAGGCCACGGTGGACCTGGCCGACACCGCCGGCCAACACCTGGCCAATACCCTGCGCGGTGTGTGGAGCCTGCGCCTGGAGGGCCGCGATGCGGGCCTTAAAGGCTTGCCGCTGCAAGGCCTGGAGCTGTTGCTCGACATCGCCCCGCGTGGCCGTGGCTTGCGTGGCTATCTGGACACCGCTGCAAACCTGCGTGCCGAGGGCGAGCCGCGTTACCGCGTGCTCGGTGATCTGCTGACGGGCGAGGGCGCCGTGCTCTACTGGCGCCTGATCGACCGCGACGCCGCGGATGGCGCACCGGCCTATGAGTTCAAGATGACCCTCGACGAAGTTTGGGCCGACTTCGCCAATGCCGGCAGCAGCACCCTGAGCGGGCAGGTTCTCGACCTTGAGCGCCCCCTGGCCCTGACCGAGCGCGACAACCGCTTTATCGCCCACAAGCAACTGTTCCCCGAAGCGCGCCAGCGTATCGGCCTTAACCCGACCTTGCTGGCTTGGCTGATCGCGCCTGAGCACCGGCTGTTCCACCAGCTCTGGCACGCCACCCGTGACCAGTGGCACAAGCTGTCTGAGGAAAAACGCGATGCCCTGCGCGGTATCGGTTGGCAACCCGGGCCACGCGGCCAGGAGCGCGACGCGCGCGGCAAACGCAAAGACCGTAACGGTTCGGGTATCGACTTCTTTTTCATGCACCGGCATATGCTTGGCACTGCGCGCTACATGCAAGACCTGCCTTCCTGGCCGCAATTCCCTGAACCCCAACCGGCGCTGGAACGCGATCGCCTGGGGTTTTTGCGTTATTTCGATAACCACGACGGCTTTGCGCTGCCACCCTGTTGGTCAGCACCTGATGACAGCGACTACACTCAATGGGTCAGCGATATCAAGGCGGCCGAGACCTACCACAGCAACTTCCAGGTGTGGGAGTCGCAGTACCGTGACCCGCGTTACCTGGCCAAACTGACCTTGGGCCAGTTAGGTTCGGAGATGGAGCTGGGCCTGCACGACTGGCTGCACATGCGTTGGGCCTCGGTGCCCCGCGACCCGTCCAACGGCGCGCCGGTGCCGTTCGCCCGTGACCCGGCGGACTTTGCCGCGCGTTGGTACGCGCCGCAGAACGACTTCCTGGGCGACCCGTTCTCATCGCACGTAAACCCGGTGTTCTGGCACTTTCACGGCTGGATCGATGATCGCATCGAGGACTGGTTTCGCGCCCATGAGCGGTTCAATCCAGGCGAGGTCAGCCGGCTGGAGGTCAACGGGGTCAAGTGGTTTGCCCAAGGCCGCTGGGTGGAAGTCGCTGACCCATGGCTGGGGCCGGACACCCACGGTTGCAGCACCACGCCGGGGCTGCAGATGGGGCGGTCGATGGAGATGGACCCGGAGACCATGAAGCTGGCGCTGCGCATCACCTTCGCCGAAGAAGACGGATTGCAGGCCTTGTTCAAGCGCGTGCCGAAACGGCCCTGGTATGCGCGCCACCTGAAACTCAAGTAATGCCCGGGACGTTTGGCCACAGGTCTGCAACAAGGAACAAACGTTCGGCTTCTTCCCAATCTGCGCCTTGCTGAACCAGCCGCACCAGTAATTGGGCCGGTGCCATCGGGTCGAGGTCTGCCAGCCAGGCTTGCATCTGGTCAGCACGCCACACCTGATCCTCCGAGTAATGCGCCGGCGCCAGCCAGGCGTGCCGAGGCAGGGGTTGCCAGCGCCCCGGCGGGCTCTGGCTGACGAAGTCGCGCCAATCACGCTGATGCAGCCAGCGCCCGCGCAGGTGCTGTGGTTCAACGCCCAGCGGGGATTCGGCGGTACCGGGCCACGGATAGAGCAAATACCCGCCCAGCCACAAATGTGCATCGAACTGCGCAATATCCAGCGCCGCCAGGGCTTCGCGGCTTTCCGGGCGGGCCGAAATCGGTAGTTGATGCTGGGCCAGGTGCGCGAGCTTGCGGTCCAGCCGGTCATGACAGCCGGGGCCGAGCCATTGCGCGGGGTCCTGGCCGTTGCCGTCCTGCGGCCCCAGATACAGTTTGATCGCCAGTTCCAGGTGGTGCACGCCATCGCGGTCGCGCACCAGCATGTCCAGCTCGCCCAGCGTATGCCCGGCGCGGCGGATCGGCAGGTTGGCGGCCAGTAACTCCACCCCCGGCGCATGTTGCACCGCGAATTGCCACAGGCGCTCGTAGTACAGGCCCAGGCGCCGCGTGCGCGACAGGCTTAGCCAATGCTGCAAGGCGCTGCTGTCCTGGTCGAGGGTGCGTAACCACTGTTCGAGCCGGTGCGGCGCCTGTACCCAGTCGCTGCCGGCCAGTGGGTGGCGCTGCGGCCAGGGCGTTTGCGCAAGCATCGGCGGGGCGAGCACCACCCACGCCAGGTCGCGCACCTCGGGGTGGCGCAATTGGCGGGGCAGGTTGAGCAGGTCGGGGAACACAGTCATGGTCCGAGCATAGCCTTTTAGAGCCGTTAAGGGTGGCTGAGAACCATTGTCATCAAGGCCCTGCGGCGACAAAGGGTTTTGCCTGACGCGGCCTTTCGCCCATAATCGTTCTTTTTGCCAGACCCCAAATCCCGCAGGAGCCCCATGGAGCAATTTCGCAATATCGGCATTATCGGTCGCCTGGGCAGTACCCAGGTGCTGGACACCGTCCGCCGGCTGAAAAAATTCCTGCTGGAACGCCACCTGCATGTGATCCTCGAAGACACCATCGCCGAAATCCTGCCCGGTCACGGCCTGCAAACCTCGTCGCGCAAGATGCTCGGCGAAGTCTGTGACATGGTTATTGTGGTCGGCGGCGACGGCAGCCTGCTGGGTGCCGCCCGTGCCCTGGCGCGGCACAACGTGCCGGTGCTGGGGATCAACCGTGGCAGTTTGGGGTTCCTCACGGATATCCGCCCGGATGACCTCGAAGTCGAAGTGGCCAAGGTGCTCGACGGCCATTACCTGGTGGAAAACCGCTTCCTGCTGCAAGCCGAAGTACGCCGCCACGGCGAGGCCATCGGCCAGGGCGATGCGCTCAACGATGTGGTGCTGCACCCTGGCAAATCCACGCGCATGATCGAGTTCGAGCTGTATATCGACGGCCAGTTCGTGTGCAGCCAAAAGGCTGACGGCCTGATCGTCGCCACGCCGACCGGTTCTACCGCGTACGCACTGTCGGCCGGCGGTCCGATCATGCACCCCAAACTCGATGCCATTGTGATCGTGCCGATGTACCCCCATATGTTGTCCAGTCGGCCAATTGTGGTTGATGGCAACAGTGAGCTGAAAATCGTGGTGTCCAAAGACATGCAGATCTACCCGCAAGTCTCCTGCGACGGGCAGAACCATTTCACCTGCGCCCCCGGTGACACCATCACCGTGAGCAAAAAGGCACAGAAGTTGCGGTTGATCCACCCGCTGGACCACAACTACTACGAAGTGTGCCGCACCAAGCTGGGCTGGGGCAGCCGCTTGGGGGGTGGAGGCGACTGATGCTCGATCCCGCGCGTAGCTACGACCTGATTGGTGACGTGCACGGTTGCGCTCATACCCTTGAGCACTTGCTCGACCGGCTGGGCTACCATAAACAGGCTGGAACCTGGCGCCATCCGACGCGTATGGCGGTGTTCCTCGGCGATATCATCGACCGTGGGCCACGCATCCGCGAGGCGCTGCATATCGTCCACGATATGACCGAGGCCGGCCAGGCGCTGTGCATCATGGGCAACCACGAGTTCAATGCGCTGGGCTGGAGCACGCCGGCGCCGCCGGGCAGTGGCAAGCAGTTCGTGCGCGAGCACAACCCACGCCATGCGCGGTTGATCCACGAAACCCTGACCCAGTTCGAGCACCACCCGGCCGACTGGCACGACTTCCTCGGCTGGTTCTACGACATGCCGCTGTTTGTCGACGCCGGGCGGTTTCGCGTGGTGCATGCGTGTTGGGACGAAGGCTTTATCCAGCCGCTGCGCGCCACCTTCCCGGATGGCTGCATCGACCAGCACTTTTTGCAGGCCGCCGCCGTGCCGGGCAGCTTTGCCTGCAACGCCTTCGACCGCCTGCTGCGCGGCACCGACATGCGCCTGCCGGACGGCCTGACGCTGACCGGTGGCGATGGCCTGACGCGCTCATTTTTCCGCACCAAATTCTGGGAAGACGACCCCAAAACCTACGGCGACATCGTGTTCCAGCCCGATGCATTGCCGGAGCCGGTGGCGCGTACGCCGTTGTCGTCGACCGAAAAAAATTCCCTGTTGCGTTATGGCGTCGACGAACCCTTGTTGTTCGTCGGGCATTACTGGCGCAGCGGCAAGCCGGCGCCGATCCGCGACAACCTGGCCTGCCTGGACTACAGCGCGGTGCTGTACGGCAAGCTGGTGGCGTATCGACTGGACCAGGAAACCCGCCTGGATCCGCGTAAATTTGTATGGGTCGACGTTGAGCGCCCTGAGGTATTCACATGAATCTCTGTGTACCGACACTGCACATTTAAGGAAGCACCATGGATGATTCGACGTTCGATCAGTTAGAGGCGGCTTTGTCTGCGGCGCCCGGCAATGTTGCACTGCTGACGATGCTGCTCGGCGCCAGCCTTGAGCGGGGCGAGCTTGAGCGCGGGCTTAACCTGCTGCCGGCCGACCTTGAACAATGGCCCAACGCCGCAGCCCTTAAGCTGGCAGCCGCGCAGCTGTGTCTTGCCGCCGGCCAGGCGCCACGTGCCTTGCAACTAATAGAAGGCAACGACCCTGCCGCACGCCTGCTCAAGGCGCGCGCGCTGGCGTCGCTGGAACGCCTCAAGGAAGCCCAGGTGGAATACCGCGCGGCAGTCGATGCCAACCCGGCGCTGGAAGACATGGCGCTGTGGCGTCGGTTGAATGTGTCGGTGCTGGATTTTCCTGCGGCCGAAGGGCGCCCGCGCCTGCGCGTGATCTCCAATGACGACACTGACAAGAGCGAAGTGGTACGCCTGCTGGTGCCGGAAAAAGAAACCCTGACCTTTGATGACATTGGCGGCCTGGATGAGCTGAAAAAAACCATCCACAAAAAGATCATCCTGCCGTATCAAAAGCCGGGTTTGTTCCAGCGCTTTCGCAAGAAGGTTGGCGGCGGTGTACTGCTTTATGGCCCGCCGGGCTGTGGCAAGACCTTGCTGGCACGCGCTACAGCCGGAGAATGCAAGGCGACGTTTTTCAATGTGGCCATTTCCGACGTGCTGGATATGTATATCGGCGAGTCCGAGCGCAAGTTGCACGCCTTGTTCGAACAGGCGCGTGCGCAGGCGCCAGCGGTGATGTTTTTCGATGAGGTCGAGGCGCTGGGTGGTAAACGCTCCAATACCCGCGAATCTACATCGTCCAAGCTGGTCAGCCAGTTTTTGTCTGAGATGGACGGCTTTACCAATGACAACCACGGCGTACTGATCCTTGCCGCGACCAACGTGCCGTGGTCGGTGGATTCGGCATTCCGTCGCCCCGGCCGCTTTGACCGGGTGCTGTTTGTGCCGCCACCGGATCGCGCTGCGCGCGAAAGCATGCTCAAGGTGATGATGAAAGGGCGGCCGATGGCGGATGATATCGACTTTGCCTTTCTGGCCAAGAACACCTCGGGCTTTTCCGGCGCGGACCTCAGTGAACTGGTGGAAACAGCCGCTGATGAGGCAATTGAAGCATCGATTGAAAGTGGCGCCGAACAGTCTATTTGCGACCGCCATTTCAAGGCAGCGTTGAAAGATGTACGTGCCACCACCCTGGAGTGGCTGACCACCGCGCGCAATTACGCGCGATACGCTAATGAAGGCAATCAATATGACGAGGTGCTGGCCTTCCTCGACAAACACGGGAAGGGTCGCTGATGGCGCAGTACGGCGGATACCGCATTGAAGACGAACCGCGGCCGGGCGCCCTCGCCAAGTGGGCCGTTTCACCGCTGTGGCCATTGCTGGGTTTGATGTTGGGCGGAGCATGGCTGGGCTTGCCATGGTTTGTGTTCAATTCCATTGCCGTCGGCAGCCCGACACGGGTGCGTGAATGGATCCTCGCTGGCGTGGCGCTGTTCGGCAGCCTAGTGATCGGCTTGGGGCTGATGCAATTGGTGGGTTTTGGCTACGTCCAGACCCAGGCTGAGATTCAATACGCCTTGCTGGTGCTGGTCGTGTGGAAGTTGAGTATTGGCTACATGCTCTATATGCAGCAGAACGCGACCATCGAGATTTATCAGTACTACGGCGGCGTGCTCAGTCGCTTTGGTCTTCCATTGGCGTTGATCGGTGGTTTTGTGCTTAAGGGCATGGTTGTCAAATGGGTGCCCAGCACCCTTTGGTATCTGGTGGTGAGCTGATGAATACCGACTATCTGTTGCAATTGGCTTATCAGCGTCTGCAGGCGGATCACAATGACGGCGCCATCGACGCGCTGCGCCAACTGTTGGCCAGTGATCCGCACTCGGCCGAAGCCCATGCGCTGCTGGCTATCTGTTTGATGAACATGCGTCGCGTCCATGCGGCCAAGCGCGAAGTGCAATTGGCGCTGGCCGCCGACGCGCAGTTACCAATGGCCCACTACGCCGCTGCCCAGGTGGCGATAGCCATGCGCAAATTCAGCTTGGCCCAGGAGCATTTGACCCAGTTATTGGATATGGAACCGCTCAACCCCAGCAATCACCGCTGTCTGGCGGAGCTTTATCAGTTGACCGGCCGTCTGGCCCAGAGCCGTGAGCCGCTGGAAGAAGCGCTGGAGCTGGCCCCTGATGATGCCGCCAATTTGGTAGCCATGGCGCAGTTTCATCGTACGAGCGCTCACTGGGATCAGGCGTATCGGTTCGCGCGCGAGGCGTTGCAGGCCGATCCAGGTAACGCGGGCGCCGTGGTGGTGCTTGGCCATTTACTGCTGCGTGAAGGCGATATCAATGGCGCCCGTGACCATGCGATCTGGGCATTGCAGGAAAACGCCACGAACGTTGCGGCACTGCATCTCCTGACGGCAGTAAAAGCCCGCAGTAATGTGTTTTTGGGGGCCTGGTGGCGTTTCAATAATTGGATGAGCGAGCGCAGCGCTACCCGGGCCATTGTCCTGCTGCTGTTTATGTTCGTGATCTATCGTGTGGTAGTCATCACCCTGACGGCCCATGATTACCCCCAGTTGGCCCAAATGATTGATTGGGTATGGCTGGGGTTCGCTGCCTATACCTTCGCTGCGCCGCAGATTTTCCGGCGTCTGCTCGAAAAGGAGCTGGTCCAGGTCAAGTTGTCCAAGGAGTTCTGACGTGTCGTTATCGAGCCCCACCGTCCATTTTCATCATTGCATTCGCTGAACCAGCGACCGTTATAAAGAGGTTGTGCACATGTCGTCCTTTGCTGAAATGATCGAAAACATCACCCCGGACATCTACGAGAGCCTCAAGCTGGCCGTGGAAATCGGCAAGTGGTCCGATGGCCGCAAGCTCACCGCCGAGCAGCGTGAGCTGTCCTTGCAAGCGGTGATCGCCTGGGAAATCCAGAACCTGCCAGAAGAGCAGCGCACCGGCTACATGGGCCCGCAGGAATGCGCGTCGAAGTCGGCGCCGGTGCCGAACATTCTGTTCAAGTCGGATGCGATCCATTGATTGAAATTGGTCGCGGTGCAGTCAGCAAAATGTCGGCGCAACTCGGTGAGCCGACCGTTCAATACGCGTTTCGCCTGGGCGACACCGAGGTGCCGGTCAACCCGTTGATCGGTACCCACGTGCGCCTGGAGTATCTCGGTGCCATTCATTGCAGCCATTGCGGCCGCAAGACCAAGACCAGTTTCAGCCAGGGTTACTGCTACCCGTGCATGACCAAACTGGCCCAGTGTGACCTGTGCATCATGAGCCCCGAGCGTTGCCATTACGACGCCGGCACCTGCCGTGATCCGGGCTGGGGCGAACAATTCTGCATGACCGACCACGTGGTGTACCTGGCCAACTCGTCGGGCATCAAGGTCGGCATCACCCGTGCCACCCAGTTGCCGACCCGCTGGCTCGACCAGGGTGCCAGCCAGGCGCTGCCGATCATGCGCGTGGCGACCCGTCAGCAATCCGGTTTCGTTGAAGACCTGTTTCGCAGCCAAGTGGCCGATAAAACCAACTGGCGTGCTTTACTCAAGGGCGATGCGCAATCGGTGGACCTCAAGCAGGTACGCGATGAGCTGTTCGCCACCTGCGCCGACGGCTTGCTGGGGTTGCAGGAACGCTTTGGCTTGCAGGCCATCCAACCGGTAACCGACATCGAACCGATCGAAATTCGTTACCCGGTCGAGCAATACCCGGCCAAGATCGTCAGCTTCAACCTGGACAAGAACCCGATTGCCGAAGGCACGTTGCTGGGGATCAAGGGCCAATACCTGATCTTCGACACCGGCGTTATCAACATTCGTAAGTACACGGCCTACCAGCTCGCCGTGCATCAGTAAAAAGGATGCTATCCATGCGCACCGAACAACCGAAGATGATTTACCTGAAGGACTATCAGGCGCCGGATTACCTGATCGAAGAGACGCACCTGACCTTCGAGTTGTTCGAGGACCACAGCCTGGTCCATGCGCAGCTGGTGATGCGCCGCAACCCCGAGCGCGGCGCCGGCCTGCCGCCGCTGGTGTTCGATGGCCAGCAGCTGGAGCTGCTGACGGTCAACCTGGGTGACAAGGAACTGAGCGAGGCCGACTACCAGCTGACCGACAGCCACCTGACCCTGCACCCGACCCGCGAAACCTTCACGGTCGACACCAGCGTGCGTATCCACCCGGAAACCAACACCGCCCTCGAAGGCCTGTACAAATCCAGCGGCATGTTCTGCACCCAGTGCGAGGCCGAAGGTTTCCGCAAGATCACTTACTACCTCGACCGCCCGGACGTGATGAGCACCTTCACCACCACGGTGATCGCCGAGCAACACCGCTACCCGGTGCTGCTGTCCAACGGCAACCCGATTGCCAGCGGCCCTGGTGAAGACGGCCGCCATTGGGCGACCTGGGAAGATCCGTTCAAGAAACCGGCCTATCTGTTCGCGTTGGTGGCCGGCGATTTGTGGTGCGTTGAAGACAGCTTCACCACCATGACCCACCGCGAAGTGGCACTGCGCATCTACGTCGAGCCGGAAAACATCGACAAGTGCCAGCACGCCATGACCAGCCTGAAAAAATCCATGCGCTGGGACGAAGAAACCTACGGCCGCGAGTACGACCTCGACATCTTCATGATCGTGGCGGTCAACGACTTCAACATGGGTGCCATGGAGAACAAGGGCCTCAATATCTTCAACTCCAGCGCCGTGCTGGCCCGCGCCGAAACCGCCACCGACGCTGCGCACCAGCGCGTCGAGGCGATTGTTGCCCACGAATACTTCCACAACTGGTCGGGCAACCGCGTGACCTGCCGCGACTGGTTCCAGCTGTCGCTCAAGGAAGGCTTCACCGTGTTCCGGGACTCGGGCTTCTCCGCCGACATGAACTCGGCCACGGTCAAGCGCATCCAGGATGTGGCGTACCTGCGCACCCATCAGTTCGCCGAAGACGCCGGCCCGATGGCCCACGCAGTGCGCCCGGACAGCTTTATCGAGATCTCCAACTTCTACACCCTGACCGTGTACGAAAAGGGCTCGGAAGTGGTCGGCATGATCCACACCTTGCTCGGCGCCGAAGGCTTCCGTAAAGGCAGTGACCTGTACTTCGAGCGCCATGACGGCCAGGCCGTGACCTGCGACGACTTCATCAAGGCCATGGAAGACGCCAACGGCGCCGACCTCAGCCAGTTCAAGCGCTGGTACAGCCAGGCCGGTACGCCGCGTCTGGCGGTGAGCGAGTCGTTTGATGCCGCCGCCAAAACCTACAGCCTGACGTTCCGTCAAAGCTGCCCGCAAACCCCGGACAAGGTTGAGAAACTGCCGTTCGTGATTCCGGTGGAGTTGGGCTTGCTGGACGGGCAGGGCGCCGCTATCGCCTTGCGCCTGGCCGGTGAAGCGGCAGCTGGCGGCACGTCACGGGTGATTTCGGTGACTGAGGCTGAGCAGACCTTCACCTTCGTCGATATCGCCGAAAAGCCGTTGCCTTCGCTGCTGCGTGGCTTCTCGGCGCCGGTGAAACTGAGCTTCCCGTACAACCGCGACCAACTGATGTTCCTGATGCAGCACGACAGCGATGGTTTCAACCGCTGGGATGCCGGCCAGCAATTGTCGGTGCAAGTGTTGCAGGAGCTGATCGCCCAGCATCAGCAAGGCCAGGCGTTGAAGCTCGATCAGCGCCTGATCGACGCACTGCGCACGGTTCTGAGCGATGAAAGCCTGGACCAGGCCATGGTCGCCGAAATGCTCTCGCTGCCAAGCGAAGCCTACCTCACGGAAATCAGCGAAGTCGCAGATGTGGAGGCTATTCACGCCGCCCGTGAGTATGCCCGCATGCAACTGGCCGACAACCTGTTCGAAGCGCTGTGGCTGCGTTACCAGGCCAATCGCGAGCTGTCCAAGCAGACGCCTTATGTGGCGGCGGCCGAGCACTTTGCGCGGCGCGCCTTGCAGAACATCGCGCTGTCGTACCTGATGCTCAGCGGCAAGCCCGAAGTGTTGGCCGCAACCCTGGATCAGTTCGACACCAGCGACAACATGACCGAGCGCCTCACGGCATTGGCGGTGTTGGTGAACTCGCCGTTCGAGGCGGAAAAAGCCCAGGCGTTGGCGGTGTTTGCCGAGAACTTCAAGGACAACCCGTTGGTGATGGACCAGTGGTTCAGCGTGCAGGCGGGCAGCACGTTGCCGGGCGGGTTGGCGCGGGTCAAGGCGCTGATGGAGCACTCTGCGTTCAACATCAAGAACCCGAACAAGGTGCGTGCACTGGTGGGTGCCTTTGCCGGGCAGAACCTGATCAACTTCCATGCGGCGGACGGCTCGGGTTATCGCTTCCTGGCGGACCTGGTGATCCAGCTCAATGGCTTCAACCCGCAGATCGCGTCGCGCCAGTTGGCGCCGCTGACCCGCTGGCGCAAATACGACAGCGCCCGTCAGGCGCTGATGAAGGCGCAGCTGGAGCGCATTCGTGCCTCGGGCGAGCTGTCGAGCGATGTGTTCGAGGTGGTCAGCAAAAGCCTTGCGTAAGCTGGGCGCCTAAAAAAACGGCCTGTTCAGGCCGTTTTTTTTCGTCTCAAATAACCGGTGGTCGCGGTGTGTCTGCGCCATGGTCGAGCGCGAAGCGCTCCGCGATAATCCCGTGGGGAACGCCCAATGGGATTGCGCCGGCAGTGTCCAGGCGGGTGACTTGCTCGGTCGACAGCTGCACGTTCAGTGCGCCTAACGTGGCATCCAGCTGCGCACGGGTGCGTGATCCAAGGATCGGGATCAGCGCGGTCGTCGAGCGCCGGGCCTTTTCCCGTAGCCAGGCGATGGCGACGTGGGTGGGGCTTGCCTCCAATTCGCCGGCAACCGCCAGCAAGGTATCGAGCACGGCCGTTTCACGCGCGCTTTGTTCGGAATGGATCAGTATGCCCAGCTTGTTGGCGCGATTGTCGTCCAGGCTTTCGCGGTATTTGCCGGTGAGAAAGCCGCCGCCCAACGGTGACCACAGCGTGGCGGCCAGGCCCAGGGCTTCGGCCATCGGCAGCACTTCACGTTCGGCGCTGCGTTCGACCAGGCTGTATTCCACCTGTACACCAATGACCGGCGCGAAATTGCGTACTTCGGCCAGCAGGTCGGCGCGGGCGATGCGCCAGGCCGGGAAGTTCGACAGGCCGGCATAGTGGATCTTGCCGGCGCGCACCAGGTCATCGAAACCGCGCAGGATCTCTTCCATCGGCGTGACGTTGTCGCTCATGTGCGCCCAGAGCAGGTCGATGTGCTCGGTGTTCAAGCGTTTCAGGCTTTCTTCGACCGCCCGCACCATGTTCTTGCGGTTGTTGCCGAGCTTGATCGTGCCTTCGTCGGACGGCTGGGTGCGCAGGCTGTATTTGGTGGCAACCACCAGGTTGTGACGCTCGGTGGCGATAAATTCCCCCAGCAGCTTTTCGGCCTGGCCGAACTGGTAACCGTTGGCGGTATCGAGGAAATTGCCGCCTGCTTCGAGGTAGCCGTCGAATATCTGTTTGGCTTCCTCGCGCTCGGCGCCATGCCCCCAGCCCGTGCCGAAATTGCCGGTGCCCAAGGCCAGTTCGGATACTTGCAGACCGCTGCGGCGGCCGAAGACTTTATTGCGCATACAGAGACTCCAGAAAGGCTGAGATTTATACATGTCTTGAAACATGTATTTAATATGATCTCGGTAATTTATTCGGTCAAGAGACTTTTTACTGCTGACATTTTCTGACAGGGCGCTCTGCTAAGCTGCGGCACTTTTGGCTGTTTCGGCGGGGTCCACGTGTCGCGCACTACTCGTTTACTCACTTTGTTGCAGGCACTGCGGGGCAAGAAGCGCCCGGTGACCGCAGCGGTACTGGCTGCGCAGCTGGAAGTGTCCGAGCGCACGCTCTACCGCGATATCGCCGAGCTGACGGCCCTCGGCGCGCCGATTTTTGGTGAGGCGGGGGTGGGTTATGTGTTGCGTAGCGGACTGTTTTTGCCGCCCTTGATGCTCAACGCCGAGGAAACTGAAGCCATCGTGCTGGGCTTGCGCTATGTGGACCAGCGCGGCGATGACGTGCTCAGCCGTGCGGCGGCGAATGCCTTGGCAAAAATCGCCGATGTGCTCGACCCGGCGGCGCAGGAAGCCTTGCGTAACCCCACGCTGCTGCCGGGGCCGCCGGGGTTTGGCTACCCGGAAAACCGCGTGCCGCTGAATGTGTTTCGTGAGGCGATTCGCAACCAGGCCAAGCTGCATATCGATTACGCCGACGCCAGCCAAACCCAGAGCCGGCGGCTGATCTGGCCGCTGGCATTGGGGTTTCTCAATGAGGTGCGTGTGATCGTGGCCTGGTGCGAGTTGCGTGGCGCTTATCGTACGTTTCGCACCGACCGGGTGGCCGCAGCTGACGCCCACGGTGAGCGTTACCCTGGCCGGCGCAGCGACCTGCTGCGCGGCTGGCGCAAGTTGATGGACCACAATGATTCAGCACCGTTTACTCCTGACAAAAACTGACACACGGCTGGCTTAGCATGGCGCCATAAATCACTAAAAAGGAGCTGTGCCATGTCTTTTCCAGCGTTGGCCCCCGCCATTGCAGCCTATATAACCGCGACCAATACCGGCGACACCTCTGCTATTGCCCAGTACTTTGCCGACGATGCCAATGTGTTCGATGAAGGCGAGCATCAGGTCGGTCCGACAGCCATTGCCCGCTGGGTCGAAGACACCGGGCGGCGCTATCAGCCCCGTGTAGAAGTGCTCAACGTGCAGCACCGCACCGGCAAGGTATTGGTCAGCAACCGGGTCTCGGGCAATTTCCCCGGTAGCCCACTGGAGCTGCGCTATACCTTCCGCCTGAACGAGCAGGGCAAGATTTCACGGCTGGATATCTCGCTGTAAGTCATACTGGCACGCATGACTTTCGACTCGCCGCTCGCCGCCTACCAACACGCCATCGCCCAGCAAGGCTTCGTGCCCGACGACGCCCAGCGCCGGGCGGTGCAAGCCCTGCAAACCTGCTTTGAGGCCCTGCACCAAGGCCGCTCGCCGATTTCCGGGGTTTACCTGTGGGGGCCGGTGGGCCGGGGCAAGACCTGGCTGATGGACCAGTTCTATCAGAGCCTGCGCGTTCCCGCGCGGCGCCAGCATTTTCATCACTTCATGGGCTGGGTGCATCAGCGTTCTTTCCAGCTCAGCGGCATCCAGGACCCCTTGCAGGCTTTGGCACGGGAACTCAGCCAGGAGGTGCGCGTGCTGTGTTTCGACGAGCTGTTCGTCAACGACATTGGTGATGCGATCATTCTTGGCCGACTGTTCCAGGTGATGTTCGAGGAGGGCGTGGTCATCGTCTGCACCTCCAACCAACCGCCGGACGAGCTGTACGCGGGCGGCTTCAACCGCGAGCGATTCCTGCCGGGCATCGAGGCTATCAAGCGGCATATGCACGTGGTGGCGGTAGACGGCGGTGAAGATCACCGTTTGCACCCTGGTGTGGGGTTGCAGCGCTATTGGGTGAATCAACCGGAGGCACTCGCTTCGGTGTTCAGCCAATTGAGTGAAGGGCAGGTGGTCAGCAGCGGGGCGGTCGCCGTCGGTTTTCGCTCGATCAAGGCGGTACAGTCCTGCGATTCGGTACTCTGGTGTCGTTACGCCGATCTGTGCGAGCAGCCTTTGTCGGCGATGGACTTCATGCTGCTGTGCGATCGCTACAAGGCGATCCTGCTGGGCGAGGTGCCCAACCTGAGCGCACAAAAACGCCCGGCCCGGATTGCCCGTGGCACCGAGGATGCGGCTCAACGCGTGGTGGCGGGTGATCGAGAGCTGCCTGAATTGTCGGTACACGATGACAGTGTGCGACGCTTCATCGCACTGGTCGATGAATGCTATGACCGCAAGGTGCCATTATTTATCGAGGCCCAGGTGCCGTTGACGAGCCTTTACACCGAGGGCTACCTGGAGTTTGCGTTCCGGCGCACCTTGAGCCGTTTACAAGAGATGCAACTGCAGCGTTTTGGCGTCCAGGAAAAATCCCTGGCGGATGACGCCTGTTGATACGCACAACCTTCGTACTTTCCGTCAGGCATTTGTAGTTAATCTCCTTCATCTGCGACTGACTCCCCGCTTACAATCACCCTCTCAAAGGGAACCGATTCCCTTGTTGTCGTGATTGAGGAAGGAAATGGACACCCCAGACATCCTGGTGCTGCAAGCCAGCTACACCAACCCTGTGCACGCTGACGCCATTGGCTTGGTGCTCAACCATTACGCTGAAGACCCAATGGGTGGCGGCCACACGCTGCCAGCCGATCTGTTGCTGCAACTGCCAGCCGAACTGGCCAAGCGCCCCCACGCTTTCAGCGTATTGGCGTTTGTCGGCGGGGAGCCGGCGGGTCTGGTCAATTGCTTCGAAGGGTTCTCGACGTTTGCCTGCCGCCCGTTGATCAACGTGCACGATGTGGTGGTGATGAATCAGTTTCGGGGCCTGGGGCTTAGCCAGAAAATGCTGCTCAAGGTCGAGGAGATCGCCCGTCAGCGCGGTTGCTGCAAGATCACCCTGGAGGTGCTCCAAGGCAATGACGTGGCGCAAGCGGCCTATCGCAAGTTCGGTTTTGATGATTCGATTTTTGATCCCGCCCATGGCCGCATGCTGTTCTGGAGCAAGCCGCTTTAATCACGGCGCTTAATATCGGCGGCATAAAAAAAGGCGCCATTAAATGGCGCCAAATTAACCTTTGCCAAAGGAGCGGATTGGCACAGGGGCATGCGGATTAACTAAAGATTAAATCAGCTGTTAGGTTGTTGTTCAGCGCGGGACTGTTCGGTCTTTACATTCTTGCCGTCGGCCAGTGCGGTTTTGTCCGTGGTGCCGTGAATTTGCTGCTGGTCGAAGGCGAAGTTGTTGTAAAACTCCTTCGAGCGCTCTGAACCGCCCTCTGCGAAGGCAGCAACGGAGGTCAGGCTCATCAGGCCGGCAAGCATCAGGGTCGAAAGTTTCATGGCAGTATTCCCATTAAGAGTGATTGGTGTGTGATCGCTCCGTGATCCGATTCATGGCGCGACTATGCCGCCATCTTATTAAGTAGGAATTAACATGGAACTGCCCCGAAGTTAACGTTTTTGTTAACTTCGGGGTTGCAGTTTATAGCTGCCAATCCACTGCCAGTGTGATCGAGCGTGGGTCTCCCCAATACACGCCATTATAAAAGCCGACGCGCTCGTAATATTTTTTATCAAATAGATTGTTGACGTTAACTGACGCAGAAACATGCTCGTCGAATTGGTAGCGCGACATCAGGTTGACCACGGTGTAGGCCTGCTGGGTGATCCTGGCTCGTGTGGTGATCAGGTTGCCCTTGTCGTCCCGGGCGCCCGTCGGCCGATTGCTGAGGCCGTAGAAATCGCTCTGCCAGTTCACTGCACCCCCCACGGTAAGGTTGCGCCATTCGCCTGGCAGCCGGTAGGCGCTGGAGACTTTCAGCAGGTTGAGAGGCTGTTCGGTATTGTTGCGTTTGCCCGTGCCGTACGTTGAGTGGGTGTAGGTGTAGCCGGCCGTCACATTCCAATCGGGCATGATTTCACCGGCGGCCTCCAGTTCGAAGCCCTTGACCTTGTTACCTTTTCCGCCGGTTTTGTAGTACTCCTCACCCGTGACTGGATTGGGGGGCACCGAGTCGTCCAGCTCCGCGACATTGTCCTGGCTGCTCCAGAAATACGCCGCCGCCAGGTTCAAGCGTTCGTCCAGCACGCTGCCTTTGAGGCCCACCTCATAGTTGCTGCCCACCACAGGCTCGAGGTATTTCTTGTTGGCATCCCGGTTGCTTTGTGGCTTGAATATATCCGTGTAGCTGGCGTAGACCGTGTAGTGCGGCGTCAGGTCATAAAGCAGCCCGGCGTAGGGCGTCCACATATCATTGTGGGTCTGGCGGGTTTTGTTGGCAGCAGTCAGTTGATCGTTGGCGTTGTAGGCCGGTTCTGCGCTTTCCAGCGACCAGCTGCCGTAACGGCTGCCGAGCACGGCGTGCAAACGATCTGTCAGGCTCAGGCGCGTGGCCAGGTAGCCAGCTTTCTGTTCCTTACTGCTGTGCTCACCCTTGAGGCCCGTGACGGTGTCGGGAAATTTGCCGATTCCGCCCATGTATTTCCAATCTGGAATAGTTTCGTAACCCGCAGGGTTTTGGCCTCGACGCAAAAAGGGTGATACATCGCGTTGGGCGGCTTCGCCATAGCCCACCATCAGGGCGTGTTCGCGGCCCAATAGCGTGTAGCTGCCGGCGAGATTAAGGTCGATGGCTTCCATGGTTGATTTGCCGAGCATATGGCTGGACCAGGAATACATGCCGCTGCGATCTTCATTCGGGAAGCCCGCACCGCCGTAGTAAACCTTGCCGTCGGTGTCGCTTTGCCGATGGGTGTAGGCCGCCTTCAAATGCCAGTCACCGGCGAACCGATGGTCCAGTGTCGCGAAGGCGGTTTTGTCCGTCAGCGGCCACGAACTCCAGTCTGCCGCCATGTTGGTTGAGCGCGAGAGACCGGCCTTGCCGCCCTGGCTGTTCCAGTAGGGCACAGTGCCCCAGGACGTGCCTTGCACATGCTTGTCTTGGTAATCAAACCCTACAGCCAGCACGGTATCGTCTGAAAGGTCGCCTTCCAGAATGCCGTAGCCCACCGAGCGCTGCAGCCCGTAGTTGTTTCGGAACGACTTGCTGTCGCGGTAAGCCAGTACGGTGCGTCCGCGCAATCGCCCGTCAAATGCCAGCGGCCCGCCGACATCCACGTAGCTGTAATAGTTGTCATGGCTGCCACCACTCACGCCGGTTCGCGCCTGCCATTGGGCGGTGGGGCGCTTGCGCACCATATTGACGGTGGCCGAAGGGTCGCCTGCACCGGTGGTCAACCCCGTGGCGCCGCGTACCACTTCAATGTGGTCGTAAATGATGGTGTCCGAATCCGACTTCATGTAGCCGAAGGTATTGAGCATCCCGTCAATCTGGTAGTTATTGATGCCGTAGCCACGGGCGGAATAGTAGACACGGTCGGAGTCATAATGCTGGACGTTGACACCTGTGGTCTGGCGCAGCACTTCGGTGAGGGTATTGAGGTTGAAATCATCCATCTGCTGACGGGTAATCACCGAAACCGACTGCGGGGTTTCCTTGATGGACATGTTCAGCTTGGTGGCCGTGTTCATCGAGCCGGTGGTGTAGGCCCCGGTGTGTTCGGTGGTCGCGCCCAGGCCTTCGGCGGTGATGCTGGTGGCACCCAGCTCAAGGGCGCGTGGCGGGGCAGGCTCGGGGTCGGTTTCAGCCAGCAGGTCCTGGCTCAGCGCGACGCTGAACAGGCCAAGGGTGAGGGTCATGGAACGGGTGATGGGCGCGAACATCGCAGCAGACTCCTTGTCGTCTTTGCGGCCTTCCAAAAGGGAAGGCCATGGCTCAAAGACGAAAGGAGGCGCGGGACTTTAGGCTTAAACGAGAATGATTGTTATCTTTCTGTTGCAAGGCTCAGTTTATTTTGCAACCACCTCGGAGGCGTCCGACTTCTTCGGCTTGATCAGGCTGAAATCAATCAAACCCTTTTTCTGGCCGATGTAAGGGTCACCAATCAGCAGCGGACGCGGCTTGAAGCTGTCGTTGACCAGGCTCTTGCTGCGGTCCCATTCATCGAAGCTCAGACCGGCCAGGTCGGCCCAGGTGTGGATCAGCTGCGAACTGCTGTAAGGGCGTTGCAAGTCGCTGGCAAAGCTCCAGTCGTGGGTTTCACGCCACTTCGGCGAGGCATAGGCCATGAACGGGATGGTGTACATCGGCGCCGTCGGCTTGCCTTCGTTACGGCCCAAGGTGCTGTGGCCGGCCGAGTCGAACACATCTTCGCCGTGGTCCGAGAGGTACAGCAAAAAGCCGTTCGGGTCGGTCTTGGCGTAATCCTTGATCAGGCTCGACACCACGAAATCGTTGTACAGCACCGCATTGTCGTAGCTGTTGTAGGTCGGCAACTGATCATCGCTGATGCCGGCCGGTACGCCCTGGCGATCGGTGAACTTGTCGAAGGTCGGCGGGTAACGGTACTGGTAGCTCATGTGAGTGCCCAGCAGGTGCACCACGATGAACTTGCGTTCGGCAGGTTCGGCCAGCGCCTTGGCGAACGGCGCCAGCACGTCGCCGTCGTATTGGCGGGCGTTCTGGTTGCGGTTGTTGTTGAGGTATACCTGTTCGTCAGCCTGCTCGGAAAAGGTGGTGAGCATGGTGTTGCGCTTGGTCATGGTCTGCTGGTTGGTGATCCAGTAGGTCTTGTAGCCGGCCTGTTTCATCACGCTGACGATCGACGGCGTCTTCAAGTACAGGTCCGGGTTTTCTTCGTCGGCAAACGTCAGCACCTGTTGCAGCGCTTCGATGGTGTAGGGGCGCGGGGTGATGACGTTGTCGAACACTGCCAATTGGTCGCGCAGCTTGTCCAGTTCCGGCGTGGTGTTACGCGGGTAGCCGTAGAGGCTCATGCGCTGACGGTTGGTGGATTCGCCGATCACCAGCACCAGGGTCGACGGCTGGTCGGCCATGGTGTCCTTGAGGTTCTTCAAGGGCGGGATCTTGCTGGCACTGGTGAGCATGCCCTGCATGCTGTTGAGCTGTTCGGTGTAGCGGCGGTAGGCAACGATCATCTGCCATGGCACGGCCGGTTCGACGCGGCTTTCGAAGCCGTCGATGGCCAGTTCCATGGTCGGGTTGGTCGCAATCTGCTTGACCAGCGGGTAACCGACCACCGCCAGCACGATCGCGGTGGCTGCCAGCAGCGCCTGGCCACGCGGCAGGTAAACCGGGCGCAGGCGGGTCCACAGGAAAATGGCCACGGCGGTATGGGCGATAAACGCCAGCACGATCCACCACGCGAAGTACTGGGTTGCGTATTCGCCCGCTTCAGAGATGTTCGACTCGAACATAATGAAGATGACGCTTTGTGAAAATTCCTGCTGGTAGATGAAGAAATAACCCAGGCTGGCCATCGAGCAGGCCCACAGCACCACGCCGATCAAGCCCGCGAGCAAGCGCGTACGCTTTGGGAACAGCAGCATCGGCGCGAGCCAGAACGCACTCAGGAAGAAGGCTTGGCGAAAGCCACTGAAACCGGAGGTGCCGGTCAGTTGGATCAGGAGTTGGGTAATACCCGAGAAATACCAGAAAAACAGGAACAACCAGCCAAGACCGGCCCAATCAAAGCCTTTCGCAGACTTGGTGCTGCGTTTGAACATCGCCATCCAGTACTCCAACCCGATAATTGCTCAGTCGCTGCGCAGGAATGCACGCGACAGTGGGCCGCCGCGTGTGCGTGGCCCTATTCGGCGGGAGTATCGGGAGGAGGATGTGAAAACTTTGTGAGTTATTTCTGAAGGCTTCGTTCAGCTGAGGTTCAGCAAAGCGCAGGCTGGGTGCCGGATGCCTGATTGACCTGTGCTTGAAGGTGTGCGCGCAGACGCAGAACCTCCTGCTGCAGTTGATCGCGTTCTTCTTTTAATTGGCGCAATTCATCGCGACGCACGCTCACGTAGAGGGTCTGTGGCGGTCGGGTCATCTGTGCTGTGCTCATTGCTTACCTCGCAAATAGCCGGTAGATCGCGGTGCCGGAACGCGTCAATCGAGGTTCTCGGCAACAGTCGGAAGCAATTCTGAATTCTTTTTCAGGCCAATGGAACTTTTTTATTTTTGGTGGTCCCTGTGACTTTTTCGGCGGTGATGCTGAAACGATGGCATTTTTTTGTCATGAAACTACACGGATCCGCTCTGGACTAACCCTCATTAGCCTCATTGCGCTATAAACTATGTCACACATTTATTTAGTAGTTAGGAGCATCAGCACATGCAACTGGGGATTATCGGACTAGGCCGCATGGGCGGTAACATTGCGCGGCGCCTGATGCTCAATGGGCATACCACCGTTGTATACGACCGTAACGAAGCATTCGTCAAAGGCCTGAGCGAGGAGGGCGCCACCGGCGTCGCCGACCTCAAGGCCCTGGTAGCCGGCCTGCAAAAGCCGCGCGCCGTGTGGGTAATGTTGCCGGCAGGCGCGCCCACCGAAGACACCATCAATACGCTCAGTGAGTTGCTCGAAGACGGTGACGTGATCATCGACGGCGGCAACACCATGTACAAAGATGACATCCGTCGTGCCAAGGCCCTGTCGGAAAAAGGCCTGCACTACGTTGACGTAGGCACCTCCGGCGGCGTCTGGGGCCTGGAGCGCGGCTACTGCATGATGATCGGCGGCGACGTCGAAACCGTGCAGCGCCTCGACCCGATTTTCGCCAGCCTGGCACCGGGCCTGGGCAGCATCCCGCGCACCAAGGACCGTTCGGCCTCTGCCGACAGCCGCGCCGAGCACGGTTACATCCATGCAGGCCCAGCCGGTTCCGGGCACTTTGTGAAGATGATCCACAACGGCATCGAGTACGGGATGATGCAGGCCTTTGCTGAAGGCTTCGACATCCTCAAGACCAAGAACTCGGAGAACCTGCCGGAGCACGAGCGCTTTGACCTCAATGTTGCCGATATCGCCGAAGTCTGGCGCCGTGGCAGCGTAGTCTCGTCCTGGTTGCTGGACCTGACCGCCGACGCATTGGCCACCGATCCGAAACTCGACGGTTACTCCGGCTCCGTGGCCGACAGTGGCGAAGGCCGCTGGACCATCGAAGCCGCCATGGAGCAAGCCGTGCCGGTACCGGTGCTGTCCACCTCGTTGTTCGCCCGCTTCCGTTCCCGTCAGCAGAGCACCTACGGTGACAAAATGCTGTCTGCCATGCGCTTCGGCTTTGGTGGCCATGTGGAGACTTCCAAAAAATGACCGCTAACGGCAAGAAACCCAAGGCCGAACCCGCTCCACCCACTACCTTGTTTCTGTTTGGCGCCCATGGCGACCTGGTCAAGCGCCTGCTCATGCCGGCGCTGTACAACCTGAGTCGCGACGGGCTGCTGGGCGACGGCCTGCGCATTGTCGGCGTTGACCACAACGCCATCAGTGACGCCGATTTCGCCAAGAAACTTGAGGACTTCATCCGCACCGAGGCCGCCAGCAAAGTCCGGGGCAATGCCGAAAACGCCCTGGACCCGGAGCTGTGGGCGCAGTTGGCCAAAGGCATCAGCTACGTCGAGGGCGATTTCCTCGACGACAGCACCTACGCCGACATCGGCAAGAAGATCGCCGACAGCGGCACCGGTAACGCCGTGTTCTATTTGGCCACGGCACCGCGCTTTTTCGGTGAAGTGGCGCAGCGCCTGGGCAGTGCGGGTTTGCTTAACGAAACCGATGATGGTTTCCGTCGTGTGGTGATCGAGAAACCGTTCGGGTCGGACCTTGCCACCGCCGAAGCGCTGAACGCGTGCCTGCTCAAGGTGATGAGCGAGAAACAGATCTATCGCATCGACCATTACCTGGGCAAGGAGACGGTGCAGAACATCCTGATCAGCCGTTTCTCCAACGTGCTGTTCGAAGCGTTCTGGAACAACCATTACATCGACCACGTGCAAATCACTGCGGCGGAAACCGTCGGTGTCGAGACGCGGGGTAATTTCTTCGAGAAAACCGGCACCCTGCGCGACATGGTCCCCAACCACCTGTTCCAGCTCCTGGCGATGGTAGCCATGGAGCCGCCGGCGGCGTTTGGCGCCGATGCGGTGCGCGGTGAAAAGGCCAAGGTCGTGGGGGCAATCCGCCCGTGGTCGTTGGAAGATGCGCGCGCCAACTCGGTACGCGGCCAGTACAGCGCCGGCGAAATCGGCGGCAAGTCGCTGCCCGGTTATCGTGAAGAAGCCAACGTTGCGCCTGACAGCAGCACCGAGACGTTTGTCGCCCTCAAGGTGATGATCGACAACTGGCGTTGGGTCGGCGTGCCGTTCTACCTGCGTACTGGCAAGCGCATGAGCATTCGCGACACCGAAATCGTGATCTGCTTCAAGCACGCGCCGTATGCGCAGTTCCGCGACACGGACGTGGATGAGCTCAAGCCCACTTATCTAAAAATCCAGATCCAGCCAAACGAAGGCATGTGGTTCGACCTGTTGGCCAAAAAGCCCGGGCCGGCCCTGGAAATGGCCAATATCGAATTGGGTTTCGACTACAAGGACTTCTTCGAAATGCAGCCGTCGACCGGGTATGAAACCCTGATCTACGACTGCATGACCGGTGACCAGACCTTGTTCCAGCGCGCCGACAACATCGAAAATGGCTGGCGTGCAGTGCAGCCGTTCCTGGATGCCTGGAAGCAGGATGACGCGATCCAGACCTACAAGGCCGGTGAAGACGGCCCGGCGGCCGCCGACGAGTTGCTGGCCCGCGATGGCCGCAGCTGGCATAGCCTCGGATGAGTGATGCAGCGATTCATCCCATCCAGTTGGTGCTCAGTGATGTAGACGGGACCTTGTTGCATCCTGACCACAGTCTTAGCCAGCGCACCGCCGATACGGTCCGGGCGTTGCGTGACGCCGGGGTGTTTTTCAGCCTAGCCAGCGGGCGGCCGCCCAAGGCCATGCTGCACCTTATCGAAACGTTCGGTATTGATGTGCCGGTCGCAGGTTTTAATGGCGGCACGTTGATCAACCCGGATGGCAGCATCCTGGTTGCCCATCATCTGCCGGCAGAAGCCGCGCTGGTGACCCTGGCGCTGTTTTCGGCCGAGCCGGACGTGGAAGTCTGGGTGTTCGCCGATGGCGATTGGCTGCGCCGTGACCCGCCTGGGCCGATGATGCAGCGCGAAGCCGATGGCCTGGGCTACGGGCCAGTGGTGGTGGAGAGTTTTGAGCCGTACCTGGACCGGGTCGACAAAATTGTCGCGGCGAGCAACAACACGCAGTTGTTGATCGAGCTGGAAGCGCAGTTGCAACCCAAGGTGCAAGGGCTCGCACAGGTATCGCGGTCGCAGCCGGTGTACCTGGACGTCACCGCCATGCTCGCCAACAAGGGCGAGGCCTTGAAAACCCTGGCTGCGCACCTCGGCGTGCCGATGCAGCAGACGGCGGCCATCGGTGATGGTGGCAATGACCCGGCGATGTTTGCCGTGGCGGGTTTGTCGATCGCGATGGGGCAGGCGGAAGAAACCGTCAAGCGCCAAGCCAGTGTGGTCACCGGCAGCAATGTCGAGGACGGCGCAGCCGAAGCGATCGAGCGCTTTATTCTTGCGCCGCGATAAGTCGCTTAAGTTGTAATGCTCAACTTCCGATCATTGTCAGGCAATGATCGGAAGTTACTGCCGCGTCTTACTTGGGCATGGCCCACGACAACAACTGATGGCCATCTTTGTCGAGTTCGGCACGCGCCTGCAACAACAAATCTTCCAGTTGAGCCGGGTCGGTATAGGTACTCGATGACAGCTGTTTGCTGCCGATACGGGTGTTGGTACGGTCGATGACGCTCAGGCTCAGGGCGCCATTGCCATCGTGCCAGGCCACGCACTGAAAGGGCTGGAAGGCACGGTCTGCAATCAAAAGAGCTTCGTTGATGCGCAGCGGGGCGTTCATGTGGGTCTTCTCTCTAAATGCCCAGTCAGTTAAGTCCCGTCGGTTGGGCGAGCCAGACGGTGAGTTACTTGTACTGATGCACGATGGCAGGGTACGGGTCACATCTTAGAGCAAGAAATTTCAACTTTTCGTGATTGGCGTCATGTAAGCGGCTGTTTTGAAAGCGCATTGAGTGTGCAGGTGGTGGCTGTTTTTTTTGTCCGCAGCCACGCCGAGGTGGCTTTGTGCTCAGACTTATAGCGAAACGATACAAAGGCCGCGTCAATAACTTGCTAGTGTTAGCGCCAGGCCGCACAAACCGTTGTTTATAAATAACTTTAATAATTTGGCGCCAAGGAATAGTCATGGTTGTTACACCTGTCCAACGACGCTTGCTCGTAGTCGACCCGTGCGACGACTGCCACCAGCTATTGCCTGGGCTGCACGGTGCAGGGTGGGAAGTGGACAGCTGCGCACTCACCGCCGTGGGCGACAGGTCGTGTGATGTGGGCCTGTTGCGCCTGCAGCCGTATCATCTGGAGCGCCCCGAAGCGGTCAAGGAGTTGATCAGCCGCAGCGGCACCGAATGGATCGCCGTGCTCAGCCAGGATGTTTTACGCCTGCAAAATGTCGGTGATTTTGTCTGCGAATGGTTTTTTGACTTCCACACGTTGCCGTTTGATGTGGCCCGCGTGCAGGTCACCCTGGGGCGTGCATTCGGCATGGCGCGCTTGCGCGGCAAAGGCCATGCGCTGACCGACGCCCAGGAACATGAACTGCTGGGCGACAGCCGACCCATTCGCGAACTGCGTAAATTGCTCGCCAAGCTGGCCCCTACAGAGTCGCCGGTGCTGATTCGCGGCGACAGCGGCACCGGCAAAGAGCTGGTGGCCAAGACCCTGCATCGCCAATCCCAGCGCCATGCCAAGCCCTTTGTCGCGATCAACTGCGGCGCCATTCCCGAGCACCTGATCCAGTCCGAACTGTTCGGCCATGAAAAAGGTGCGTTCACCGGCGCTCACCAGCGCAAGGTCGGGCGTATCGAGGCGGCCCACGGTGGCACGCTGTTTCTCGATGAGATTGGCGACCTGCCCATGGAACTGCAAGCCAACTTGCTGCGCTTCCTGCAGGAAAAGCAGATCGAGCGCGTCGGTGGCAGCCAGCCCATCCCGGTGGATGTGCGGGTGCTGGCGGCGACACACGTGGACCTGGAAGCGGCGGTTGAGAAGGGCACGTTTCGCGAAGACTTGTATTACCGGCTGAATGTCCTGCAGGTGATCACCGCGCCGCTGCGCGAGCGGCATGGCGACGTGGCGATGCTGGCCAACCATTTCTCGCGCTTCTACAGCCAGGAAACCGGGCGCAGGCCGCGCAGCTTCAGCGAGGATGCACTGGTTGCCCTGGGCCAACACCCGTGGCCGGGCAATGTGCGCGAATTGGCGAACCGTGTGCGCCGTGGCCTGGTGCTGGCAGAAGGGCGCCAAATCGAAGCCGGTGACCTGGGGTTGCAGGGGCAGCAGGCAATTGCGCCGCCAATGGCTACACTGGAAGATTACAAGCACCGCGCTGAACGCCAGGCGTTGTGCGATGTGCTCAACCGGCACAGCGATAACCTGAGTATCGCGGCCCGCGTGCTGGGCGTGTCCCGGCCGACGTTCTACCGGTTGCTGCACAAACACCAGATCCGCTAGGGCGGGTAACCGAAAAGCCCCGCAACGACCCTTATCGTTGCGGGGCTGATCGTTCCCACGCTGATCGTTCCCACGCTCCGCGTGGTAATGCCTCCAGGGACGCTCCGCGTCCCACTACTGCTAAAAGTAATACGGGAATTTCAGGCTGAACGTAAAGTCCGGCGCATCATCCGTCATCCCAATCGACAGGTTCGGCACGATCGTCAGGTTGTCCGACGCCGCAATCGTCATGCCCACGTTGAAATAACCGGCGTTGGCATCGCTGGACACCACCGATTGCCAGTCCTGGCCGCTCTGCTTGACCTTGCTTTTGCGCTGCACCAGGTCGGACACCGAGAACGACATACTCATCTTCTCGTTGAGCGCGAAGGCCACCCCGACACCGAGCTGGAAGCTGTCACCCAGGCTGACTTTGCCAGGGATCTTCTGATTGAGGTTGGGGCTGATGTCACTGAACGAGTCTTCGAAGTTATGGGTGTAGGAGAGCGAGCCGAACAGCACCGCCGGGTCGAAGGTCTTGACCAGGGAAATACCTGGCGTTACCGACCACACCCCGTTACCGGTCGGCAGGCTTTCCGGCACGGCGAGGTTGTTGTTGCTCGCTTGCTCGATCAGCTTGATGCCATAGGGTTCCTTGCCAGTGGGTGCCTTGACCCGCAGCGACACCACCGCATCCGGCAGGCTGGCGCTCTCATCGAGGAACTTGTAGGCGATGCCGAAGTTGACATCACCAATGGTCGGGTCGCGGCTGACGGAGGCTTCCGACGTATTCTTGGCATCGCCGCCGGCACCACCGGATTGGTACGTCGCTTCGCGATACACCACCGGCACGTTCAGGTCGAACTGCCAACGGTTGTCCAGGTTGTAGCGGCCGGTGAGGTCCAGGGTCCAGCTGTCCGATTTGATCCGGTCCAGGTTGATATTGCCGAGGAAGATCGAGTCCAGTGCCAAAAAGCCGTTGAGAGACAATTGCCGCGCGTCGTAGCGGGCATAGGTGAGGCCGGTTTCAAAGCTGAACTTGCCATTGCCGAAAAAGCCGCTGGCCTCGTTGTACAAGTTGCTCACACTTTGGGCCGGGGCGGAATCGTCCTTCAGGTTTTGCCCGTAGGAGCTGCTGCCGGCCGCACCCCCGGATGCAGCGGCTGCGCCGACGCCTGCCACTGTCGTACCGCCTTTTTGGAAGTCGGCAGGGGATTTGGCCAGGCGTTTGGGCGCAGGTGTTGCGGGCTGATCTTCTACTTGTCTTACGCGTTGCTCCAATACGGCCAGTGCTTTTTGCTGCACTTCATAACGTTGCTTGAGCTCCAGCAGCTCCTGTTTCAGCGTTTCGATGTCGGCATCCGGAGCGGCATACAGCACCGACGCGGGCAGGAGCGTACTCAAACAAATCACGGCACGTAACGATAAAGATCGATGCATGAAATAAGCCGTCCCTTTCTAATGCGTAAGTGTCGAGGCTCAGCGTAGTTCAATAACCGGAGGGGCGTAGGCCTTTGAGTTGATCCAGGTTCAGGTTCTGCGTGATGTTGTTCAAACCGTTGTTGCCCATGACCACATTAAGTTGGGTCATGTTACTCACGAAGTTGCTGTTGCCTTGAATAACCGTGCCTTGCAGCACATTGCCGGCGCCGATTTGTTGCACCACATTGCCTTGATTGTTATTGGCCTGGAGGGCCATTTGCAGCCCGCCGTTTTTAGCCGTGACCGTGACCTGGCCGGCGGCTGTGCCACCGGTGATCGGCTGGCCGGCAATCAGTGCCTGGCCGGACTGCACGTAATTGGCCGGTGCCAGGCCGTTTTTCGTCACGTTGATATCCACGCCGTTGTTGGCCGTGTTGCCATCGCCCGCTGCGCGCACGCTTTGCGTCACACCCTGGCCGGTGCCAAGGCCGGCGCCGCCGACGACGGTGCCCTTGCCGTCAGGCTGTTTGATCACCCCAGTGCCGTCGTTGCCGGTAATTTGCACGTAAAACTGCGGGGTGACGGTGGAGGCATTGACTTGCATGTTCGCGGTGCCGGTGACCGTCGCGCCGGCGGCATTGGTCCAGGTGCTGCTCATCACAATGCCGAAGCTGATAATCCGCCCGGGCATCACATAGCGCCCGCGCAACTCGGCCATCTCCGCGTCCTTGAGCTCGATCGGCTTGAATGCCGAAGAAGCATAGGCAGGTGCTGCGGCTGCCAGGCATATCACCGTCAGCCAGCGTCGAGTGTTCATCGTTTGCTCCTGGAGCGTCCTGCTCCTTATTGCGCTTCTAGAAGAAGTCGCTCTGGATAAAACCGAAGTCCATCAATTCACTGTCGCGTACCGGGCTGAACTCGTTGAACTGGTTCTTGGCCGTCAGCGGCGCGCGGGGCGTGAGCAGGGCGTTGGTCTTGTCGTAACCTTCACCGATCACCGCGAACACGATGCCGTTCCAGCCCTTGACGAAATCGTCCTTGGCATAGCGCTTGTTGCCCAGCACGGGGTCGCCGATATACACCCAGTCGTTGTCGGCCCGTTGCAGCACCACAAAGTGCTTGTAGCCGCGAATATCCAACAGCACCACCACCGGCACTTTCACGGTGACCAGCACTTCAGGCGTAATCCGGTAGCCCTTGGCGCGCATGTGGATGCTTTCCAGGTAGCGCTTCATGTCGAGCATCGAAAAGCCTTGGGTGCGCACCAGGTCCTGGTCGGCGTTGACCAGCATGCCCTTGATCACGTGGTCTTCATCCACGTCCATCCAATAGGCTTGGCGCAGGATGGTCGCCAGCGCGGCGGCGCCGCAGCTGAAATCGGTTTTCTGTTCCACCAGGTTGGCGAATTTGCGCTCGCGGATGCTTTCGACCTTCTTGTACACCACCGCGCCGTTTGGCATGACAACGGCCATTTGCGCCGCCCAGGTCGGGCCGGTGAGTGCGAACAAGAGAAGGGCAGCTGTGAGGCGCATGATCGTATGACCTGCTGGACACTGGAAATAAAAAGGGCCTTGTTGCCAAGGCCCGATCTGGATCAGAAGCGAGTGATTGCTACGTTGTTCTGACCCTGGTTGTTGCTGCCCGACAGAACGTTGGAGTTCGAGACCCCGGAGCTGTAGTTCATCGAGTTGTTCACGCTGGCGTTGTTGACCACCGGTTTGGTGCTGCCCCAGCCGTGGCCGCTGGCCAGGTTGAGGGTCAGGTTGCCCGACACATCCTGCACGCCAGTGACGGCTGCAGCACCGCTGTCGCCATTCCCCGAAGCAATTGCAACGCTGTTGCTGCCTTGGTTGGAGGTGCCCGATGCGGCGTTCAACTGAATCACGCCTGAGGCGTGGTTGCCGCTGTCGTTAAGGGAAGCGTTGTTTTTAGTGCCGCTGTTGGCCACAAAGTTACCGGTGTTCGATTGGGCGGTGCCGGTGGTGGCGAACACGAAATCCGCATCCCCGGAAACGATAGCCACATCGTTTTTGCCTTGGTTGTTGTCGCCGCTCAGCACGTTGCCGTTGGCCACGCCACTGATGTTGTTGTAGGAGTCATTAGCCGAGGCGTTGTTTTTGGTTTTGTCATTGAGCACTGCGTTGCCATGGTTGCTTTGACCGTCCAGTGTGGTCGCGGCAGCTGTGGTAGGCGCGTGATAACCGCCCGCTTGAGCAGCAACAGCCATGAGCGCAGCGAGAGCAAAAGCCAGTGGTTTAAGAGCCATTGAAGTTTTCATGGTGTATCTCCTTGCTTCTAATTAGTTGGTTAAGTGTTGGTACGGTCTAGCTATGGACTCAGCTCCATCAGTTGAGTCGTAAGTTCAGGGTGTTAGCCACTCGGTTCCCCACCCCGGCGCTCTGGTTGACCTGAACCACTCCACGGCTGCCGGTGAAGGCCTGGTCGCTGGTAACGACCTGGCGGCTGCCAGTGGTAGGGGTCAACCCTGAGTCGGTTGCAAGCGCAACGTTCTGTTGCGACATGACGCTGTCGTCGATGCTTTGCGGGCCAGCATTCACGCTGATGCGCACGGCATTGATCATCTGGTTCTGGGCCCCGGCGGACTGGTTGACACTCAGTGCACCGTTGCCATTAGTGAAGGAGTTGCCCTGGATCGCCGCGTTGGCGTTCAGGGAACGGTCGGCGGGCGTGCCGCTGATTTTTTGCGTGACGGCGATGTTTGCCTGGGCGTTGTGGCCCACTGCGATGGCAACATTGTTGCTCAGTTGCTGCTGGTCACCGGCGGCCTGGTTGATAGTCACCACACCGTTGTACTGCTGGCCCGAGTTCTCTAGGGTTGCGTTGTTGTTGCTGTCGGCCATCGCCGCGGTGCAACCGAACGCTGCAAGCAACATCCAGGAGTGGTTCATTTCATTGCCCCCCCGACCATGCCGCTGATGTTGTTCAGCGGCGCGAGGCCGCTGGAGATCGCGCCGTTGACCGTGCCGGCAATGCTGCTGCCGCTGCCGTGGCCGGCTGCACCCGCTGCGCCGAGGTTGTTGGCGCCACCGAGATTGTTCAGCCCGGGGATGCCGCCATTGGGCATGATGCTGCGCGTAATGCTTAAGCCACTGCTGATACCGGCGATGTCGTTGTCGCTGAGCTCATTGTTCATGGCGCGGTTGACTTGAGCCGACGGGTTGGCATTCACGGTATTGGGGTAGGGGTCCTGGCCGCGTGATCGACCGATTGAATAAGGTTGAACCTGGCGTTCAACCACGATCACACCATCACCTGCCGCGAGCACCGGAACGCTCACGCTGGCACTCAGTGCACAGCCGATCAGCAGGAGGCTCAGTGAGCCTGGATTGTGTGTGTCCATGGCGGTGTTCCCTATTCTTAACGCTGACCCTAAACAGCGTTGTCAGGAACAGAGCAGAACGCGTGCCGCTTTTTATTTATTGTTTGTATTCAAAGGGTTGAAGTTAATTCAAGGCAAAGTGATGGCGCTGCTGTTTCATGGTTGAAACAGTGCCGCCGTCAAGGGACATGCCCGGCCCCGCCTCAAGCCTGTCTCAGCGATGAAACACTGCGCATGACAAACTCATGAATGCGCACCCGGCGGGCGATTCAGGCGAGTGGGGTGTTTCAAAAATGGACACTTTGGGCGCGAGCGAACCGGCTGTTGCAGGCAGGCTCAGCCCTTGGGCGTTTTACGCGGGATGGAATTGAGTACCGGGTTGCCGTCCTGATTTTGGGTCAGGTAGACCGGCAACACTTTGGGCAGGGAAGGCACGAGGTTGTTGACCTCGTTGATGTTGTAGATGCCGCCGATGCGAATCGCGCCGGTGCTGGCATCTGCCAGCATCACCGGTTTGCTCAGGTAGCGGTTGATCAGCGGCAACGCGTCGGTCAAGGCCAGGTTGTCGAGTACCAGTTTGCCCTGGCGCCAGGCCAGGGCCGAGTCATTGGGGTTAATCGCAGCGACGTGCGGGGTGGCATCGCCCAGGTTGTAACTGGCCTGCATGCCGGGGTTCAGCGGCACGCTGGCGTGCTCCTTGTCGCTGGAAATCTGCACCGAGCCTTCCAGCAACATCACCCGCACCTGGTCTTCGTACTTCCAGACGTTGAACTGAGTGCCGGTGACCCGCACCTGGCCTTCGCCCGCCTTGACGATAAACGGGTGAAGGCTGTCATGGCTGACCTTGAAAAACGCTTCGCCCTTGTTCAAGGTCACGCGGCGCTGGTCTTTGTAATGGCTGTAGACCAGTTCGGTGCCCAGGTTCAATTCAACCTGGCTGCCGTCGCCGAGGGTGACCTTGCGCAAGCCAGTGCCGGCTTCGAAATGCTCGTAGGAGCTGGGCAACCAGCCCGCTTCCCAGCCGGTAAAGGCGGCCAGCGGCAGGGCGGCGAGGCTTATCGCGGCGGCCACCGCGTAAGTGCGCAAGCGGCTGCGCGGTTTGAAGGGCAGCACCACCGCAGCAGGCGCACTGCGCGGCAGGTGGTCGGCCACGTCCCAGATTTCCAGCATGGCCGCATACTCAAAGGCATGCAGCGGATGGGCGTCGTGCCATTGTTCAAAAGCCCGACGTTCGCCCGCCGTGCAATCACTGGCATGCAGGCGCATGCACCAATGCGCGGCGGCATCGGTGATCGCGTCATATTCGTCTTCTGAAAGGGGCTGTTGAGTCATTAAACCGTCCTGATTTCCAACATTCTAACCTCCCGAGGCGGATGACGAGAACAGCCGTCATGGCGATTGCACATCAATTGGAACTTATTCTCGTTTGAAAACATCAGAAAACACAGGACACGAGTCCGTCATTCCCACAATGGAGAACGAATATGTTGAAGAAAACCTTAGTCGCCCTGTGTGCAACCACCGCGCTGCTCAGCGCCGGCGCCGCCCTGGCCGATAAGCCGGGCGCGGGCTGGATCACCATCGAAAAGGCCATTGAAACCGCCAAGACCAAGGCCGGCTATGTCGAGGTCTACAGCGCCGAAGCCGATGACAACGGTTACTGGGAAGTCAAAGGGCGCAAGTCCGATGGCATCGTGTATGAAGCGCGTATCGATGGCGCTTCCGGCAACGTTTTGCGTGATCAGAAAGACTGAGGCGCCTGACGGGGGCTGCTCAAGCCCCCGTATCCAAAACACGGCCCAGGTGCGTAATCAGGTAAGTCACCGAGTCGGCATTGGCCAAAATTGTGTCAATGCGTTTGTCGGCGTTACTCATGAAGACGTCGCGGGCATCCTTGAGGTCCTTGGTGCCGGTGGCGTTCAGGACTTTTTGTCTCACGTGAGCCGTCGCAGTGTCAGGCCCGTAGTCTTCCCATCGTGCCGAGTAATCATCCCAGGTCTTGAACAACATCGTCGCGGGCGTCAGGGTGGAGAGCGCGGTACTTTGCAGGTCCTCCAGGGTTGTTTTGAGGATCTGGGCGCCCGGTTTGGCCGCGTTGATCAGGTCGGTGAATGGCCGCATCGCGTCAAGGTAGGCGATGTCTTCAGTGTCGAGCTTCAAGTGCGTCAGTTCGTGAATCAGGACACTGGCCCTGGCATGGGCGGAAGTATCGAAGGGTGAATTCAAACGGTTCTGGTAACTGTCCATACACGGGTCGAAGAACCGATTGAGCAGGTACAGCTTGCGCTCCCTGTCTTCAGGAATAACAAACGCGTATTGGTGCGTGGCACTTATACGGCTGGTTCCACTGACAAAACGCCTGGAATCGGCGCTGGTCAGGGTCGGGTCGCTCAATTCATCCAATATCACGTCGACGATTTTTTCGACCCTGCTCACCTGTTCAGGCGTCAGGCTGACCACACCGAACAACTCACCCAAAAACCGACCTGCACGGCTATTGGGCGCACGCTGTTTGGCAAACTGCACGATATTGCGTTTGCAGTTGACGGTGTAATAGGTCGCAACATTTAACCCTTCGGTGATGACCTGGGCTTTCCAACTGGAGAGCGCGGCAATTTCGCGCATGCCCGTCGCCTCGATATTGATCGCCGCCCGTTCGCCGGCTCGTGCCTGCATGCGCGACATGACTTTACCAAACCGTGGGTTATGCAAGCTGAGGTCCAGCACCCATTTACCCTGTGGGTTGCGGCCCACATATGCGCCCACATGCTCACCCTGGGACAGGCGCCAGCGCTCGGCGGTTTTTTTCACCGAGTACACTTTGCCGGCCAGTGGCACATAGTTCTTCAAGCTCGCCTTGTCCAGGTACACATGGATGGACGCGCTGTGTTCCAGGTCCTTCAAGGCGACACCGTGCGCTTCGAATGGCTGCAGCCCGGTACGCGCGGGCGCAGTGACATCCAGGTTCGCCAGGCGGGTGGCCGTGGGCAGGCTTTCGTCTGACAGGTCGGCGTGTGAGGCTTCGGTTTCGGTGGGCGGATCGGCTTCGCTGCCCTCAAGCTCATTGCGCAGGGCGGCCATATGCGCCACGCCGATGATGAAATCCTTCATGCCGGTTTTCCACTGATGCAATTGCAAGGCATCGGCTGAACGTTTGAACATTTTGTAGGCACGCCATACCGCCAGCGGATACGCGAGTTTTCCTGCCATGTACTGCGCGGCTGCGGGGATGCCCTCGCGCAACAGGTCGGTCAGCCTGTCCCATAGCGCCTTGGCGCCTTTCTCGAACTGGCAGGCGAGCATTTTCAGCAATAGCCGCGTGTTGTCGTCGAACAGGTAGTGAAGGGCATTGCCGGTGACGACGGACGAGGCCAGGCGGATATCGAGGGGGCGATGACGGTTGTTTTGCAGCAAATTTCGGTAGGTAGCCTGATGCGGCGCCTCCAGGTGCAGCACCACCCAGTCCTGAAGTGCTCCAGGCTTGGTCAAGTCATCCAGCAGCGCTTGCTCGTTCGCATACTCCTTGAGTGCATGGTGTTCGCTGTGGGGCGCGTACAGCACCAGCGGCCCGGCGCCACGGGTCGTAGGGCCAATCAAGTACATCCCCAGCACCTTGGCCAGGGAAGCGCCTTCGGTGGCAATCAACTCCAAGGGCCGCAGCATGGCCGATGCCCCCTCGAGCGCCGCCCGCGCCAGTGCGTCGGGCATGTCGAATACCTGCTGGACATGACTCAGTGCCTGCGCCGTCAGCCGCTCCTGCAGCCGTTGCTCATGGGCGTACTGCAGGGTTTGCCAGGGTAACTGTCGGCAATACAGGCCGCGGCGTTTGCGGCCTTCGTCCGTGTTGACGTCCAGCTGGCTTTGCAGCAGCTTCTGGTAGAGGCTGTTCAGGTCCAGCTGGCGAACCATTTGCACCACGGCACTGGCATCCAGTGTGGCCGGCAGAGCCGTCGCGTTACGTGAACGTGGTCGGATGTTTTCGGCATCCAGGTCGGGCCAGTGCCGCAAGGCAAAGTCGGTCAAGTTGTAGACATGCACGTCGAGTGCCTGATGCACGGGGATCAGTATGTTATCGGGGTTCAGTGGCTGGTCGGGATAGCGGGCCTTGAGCAATGCCAGCAGCGCCGTGTGCGCATGCGCGCGCAGAGGGGTGATGCCGCTGAGGTAGTCTTTTTCGTCAGGCGCACTGTTGTGATACTGCTCAAGCAGCTCGGCTTGATGAAGCTGGTCCTTGGGCGGCGCCAAGCCCAGCCAGACGGGCAGGGCCTGCTGATGAGTCATGGCACTCGCCATCGCGATGGCTCGCTGAAGGTTGGTGGGCGAGGGCTGCTCCAGGGTTGCCTCGATACGGTCTTGCAACGCGCGAGCGGCCAAGTTGATCGAAAGCAACTGATCGATACCGTTCATGACGTGGTCGCTGTAGGTCTTCAGGCGATTGTCCAGCACGTTGTCGTCAATCCTTTGCAGTGGCCCCAGCCCATACACCTGATGCGGTGCGCGCAAGGAAATCGCCAGGTTTTCCAGCAAGGGCAAGCGTTTGATCGGGTGCTCCAGGCGCCGGGCCATTTCCTCTCGCAAAGCGAGTACCGAAGTAAACACCTCATACCCGCGCCGAGGCGTCCAGAGCACGGCCTGGCCCGAACGTTGCGGATCGATCCCTCCGCGTTCGGTCAGCACAAACAGGTTGGCGAGCGCCTGGGCGATGTCGGAGGTGCCGATGTTCAGTGTCAAGGCGTAGGCATCCGGCAGAAAGCCGTTCAGGCCATGCCGGGTCAAGCGCACCAGGCTGTCGGTGCGTAGCAGGGTATCGACCACCGCCTGGCTGCTGGGCAGCAGTGTTTTGCCTAACAGCCTCAGTTCGGCCTCACTGCGCAAACCCAGCAGCATCGAGTGCGCCTGTTTTTCCCGCATGTTACTGAGGAACAGTAAGGGAAGCTGGCGCATCTCGTGGTTGGCAAACACCTTCAAGACTTGATCATTGATCGTGTTGAAGGTGCTCAGGGTCATGCTGGGCAACTTAAGGGCCAGATGCGGCTCGGGCTGGGTATAAAACCCGGTGGTGGCCTGGTTGGGAACGTACGACACCTCACCGCTCAGGCGCTCGATGAAGTGCTCAACCATGCTCACGGACGTCAATGACGGACGTTCTTCGCGCTCCTGGGCATGGGTTGGATACGTGTTGATATAGACGTCCTCGGCCTTGAGCGCCAGGCGCTGGGATTGCAATTCGGCATTCAAGGCGAGGGCGACCATGGAGCGCAACGTCGGGTGTTGTTTGCGCTCGGTGGCCAGTGCGTCGGCAGCTGCGCGCAGGCGCTGCAGGTGCAGTTTTGCGCGTTCGGCCTGCACCGTCGACGGCCGTTCGTTACCGCTGGTGACGGGGTGCGTCGTCCAGCGCCCGGAGGTTTCCAATGCCGCCAGGCGACTGTCCAGCATGGTGCGTATATCCAGGGCGCAATCGAGCAACGCGTCCAGGTTTATCTGGCCATCACTGCGCCGGAACAGGTCCAGCGCGTGGTTCATGTTGCTGATCTGCTTGGTCGCAATGTCTTCGATCATGCCGGCAAAAACGTTGCCCGGCACCGACTGGGCGGTGATGTCTATCGGGTCCAGGCCTATAAACGTGTCGCGCTCGTCCAGAGACAGAAAATTGAGCAGCTCATCTTCGTGGCCTGCGGTCTTGAGCATGCTCAACAACGTATCTTTGAGCGCCTGCATGTCCTTGAGCACCTGCACCCCGCGCGATTGCGTGTACAGGTAGGCGTGGCTCTCGCTGATCAACAGCGTGCTGGCCAGCTCCACATAGTGCTGATAGGGCGCATGCAGGCGTACGGTTTCCACGCTTAGTTTTTTGGCGTGAGCATTCCGGGCGTGCTGGTCTGGCAGGAACAAGGCCTGAAGGGTGTGGCTTTCGTCGGCGCTGAGGATTTGCTCCTGGCGCTTGAGCAAGACATCCAGGCGAAATTTATCTGCCATCACCTGGGTAAAGAGTTCCAGGCGTGAGGTTTCGTTGCCGATGTCTTCGTTCCAATAGGTTTTCAGCAGGCTGTCCAGCAGTTTCGAGAGGCTACCGGAGGTTTCCTTGATCAGGGTTTCCCAATACTGCTGATCGTGTTCGCGTTCTGCCGAGGTGAAGGTACTGGTGATGTGTTTCGGATTGAAATACTCACGGGTCTGGTCCTTGGGCCAGGCATGTTTCACATAAAACTGCAGCAACGCCTCGCTCAGCGGCAGGGAATTGGCCCAGCGTCGCTGACCGCCCGCCGGGTCCTGGATAAAGAAATCTACCCGTGTATCGCGTTGATCCAGGTTGGGGAAATACGAGCGCGCCATGATGCCGAGCAGCGTGTCGAGCATGCCGTACAGCGTGGGGGTCTTTTGCAGGTGCTCGAGTACGGCGCGCACGTTGTCTTGCTGGCAGGCCTCAAGGGCTTGCTCCTGGTCTTGCATGACGGCGCCTTCGACAACCGTGGTGGTCAGCGTTATCGGCGTGCCGGCGGGCAAGGCGATGCGCTGCGCAATCGACAGAAAGCTCATCAATTGGACACGCTGCACCGTATCCGCCAATTGCTCGGCGACATCGACAAGCAGGCTGGCAGGGTCGTCAAACACCTGAATACCGCCATAAGGCGTGTAGAGCAGTGCTTTGCCGGCGTCCGGGGTGGGGCTCATCACAAAGGCGCCGGCCAGTGGGAAGGGCGCCTGGCCCGACACATTGATCATCAGCCTTTCGACACTCATGGGGTAGGTTTGCCGCTCGGGGTCCTTACGTGCGGCATCGCTGGCTTGATACACCGTATGCAGCCAATCAAGGTCTTTGACGGTCAGCCCCAGCGCACGCTCGCGTGCGCTGGGCGAGTTTCTTTTAATCGGCAGTAAAAATTCGTCAAAAAAATACGCCGGGGTAACGCCGGTCATGGGCTTGCTCCAAAGGGCAGGGGAATGACAGGCTAAGGACACATGAGCGGCGGGCGGGGGTAAATATTGAGGTCCGTCGCAAGTTGACAGCAGGCACAGTGCGTGGTGTTTAATCGGGCACTTGAATGTCCATTCGTTGCCTCTCCTAATCATAAAAACGTAATCATAAAAACGGAGCTTCAAATGTCTGCGCAGTCTCCGACAGTTGCCAAGGCTTCAACCGCAATCGGCTTCACCGAATTAGTCGCACTGCTGCAACAGGTCTTTGTGCGGCACGGCACCTCTGCGCAGGTGGCGGCCATCCTTGCGCACAACTGCGCCAGCGCCGAACGTGACGGCGCCCATAGCCACGGCGTGTTCCGCATTCCGGGGTATGTGTCGACGCTCAACAGCGGCTGGGTCAATGGCAAGGCTGTGCCGGTGGTCGAGGATGTGGCCGCAGGCTTTGTACGTGTGGATGCCGATAACGGGTTTGCCCAACCGGCGCTCGACGCCGCGCGCTCGCTGTTGGTAGAGAAGGCGCGCAGCGCCGGGATCGCGTTGCTGGCGATTCGCAATTCTCATCACTTTGCGGCGTTATGGCCTGATGTCGAGCCCTTTGCCGAAGAGGGTCTGGTGGCCTTGAGCGTGGTCAACAGCATGACCTGCGTGGTGCCCCACGGTGCGGATCGCCCCTTGTTCGGCACCAACCCCATTGCCTTTGCCGCGCCGCGTGCCGATGGGCCGCCCATCGTGTTTGACCTGGCTACCAGCGCGATTGCCCATGGCGACGTGCAAATCGCGGCGCGCAAGGGCGAGCGCCTGCCACCGGGCATGGGCGTGGACAGCCTGGGCCAGCCGACCCAGGACCCCAAGGCGATTCTTGAAGGGGGCGCACTGCTGCCATTTGGCGGGCACAAGGGCTCAGCGCTGTCGATGATGGTCGAGTTGCTGGCGGCGGCGCTCACGGGCGGTAATTTTTCGTTCGAGTTCAATTGGGCCGATCATCCCGGTGCGCGAACACCCTGGACCGGCCAATTGCTGATCGTGATTGACCCGAGCAAAACCGCCGGGCAAGGCTTTGCCGAGCGCAGCCAGGAACTGGTGCGGCAGATGCATGCGGCGGGGTTGCGGCGGTTGCCGGGGGATCGGCGCCATCGCACGCGGGCAAAGTCGCAGGAAACCGGCATCGAGATCGATGCGCAGGCGCTCAAGCAGTTACAGGCACTGGCCGAAGGCTAAAAGAAAAGGCTGCGCCAGTGGCGCAGCCTTTATCACGCAGCCTCGATGGCTTAGCTCGATGGCGTAGTCTCGATGGCATAGTCTTGATGGTTTAGTTACGACGACCCAGCAACAGGCCCACCACCAGGCCAAAACCTGCAGAAATCGCCACGGTCTGCCATGGGTGGCCACCGATATAGTTTTCGGTGGCATCCACCACCGGCTTGCTGCGTTCACGCACGTTGGACACCGAGTCCAGCGCCTGCTTGAGCTTAATGGCAACCTGCTCGCGCAGCGTCTCACCTTCTTCGCCTACCAGCGAAGCGCTGCTTTTGAGCAGCTTGTCCGACTCTTCGATCAAGGCCGTCAGTTCACTGAAAGCTTGATCCTTGATTTGATCTTCGACAGCTTGGGCGGCAGTTTTGCGGGCCATTGTGTGACTCCTTGCGAGTGAATGTGACAGTGAACAATGGAGTGTCGGGCGTGGCTAAAAGTTGCAGTTTTTTTGCCGTGAGCGGTTTGCGGGTAAAATCCGGATCAGAATCGTTCGACCTACAGTGTAAGATGTCACCTATTTGTGCAGCAGGTAATTCAACATGAGCTTCAATCTGGCCAACAAAACCCTCGCCGAACGCGCCGAGCTGGAAGATGAAAAGTCCCGCCTCTACGACCTGTGGCAAACCAACCTGGGCAAGGCCAAGGGCGAAGCGGCGCGTTTGTTCGGCGAGCGTGCCAAGCGCAAAGGCAAGTGGGCCGAATGGGTGCGTGCCGAGCTTGATGGCATGTCGCCGCCAGAGTTTTCCAACATGGTGCGCAGCGAAGTCAACAAACTGATGGCCGCTGCTAAGTAAAGCTGGCCACAATGGCTTCGCGTACTTTGAGCAACAGCGGATCCAGCTGCGCCTGGGTGCGCCAGCCCAGTTCCACCGGGTAGCGCGGCAGCGCCAGTGGGCAGGGCAGCACACGCAAGCCGGTCATCTGCGCAATCGCTTCGGCGGCATGCCCGGGAATCGTCGCCACCGCCGCGCTGCCCTTGAGCAAAAACGGCAGCCCGGCAAAGTGGCTGGTGGACGCACACACTTGGCGGCTCAACCCGTGCGCCGCCAACCCTTCATCGGTAATCCCGATAAACCCGCCCGACGACACCAGCACATGCTCGCGTGCCACGAACTGCGCAAGGCTGATGCCCTGTTGGCCCGGCGCCAGGCTGTGCGGGTCGACCAGGCAGCGGTAGTCGCCTTCGCCCAGCACATGCCGGCTCAACCTGCGCTCGGCAAAGCCGCCGGCGGTGATCGCCAGGTCCAGGCTGCGCTCGAGCAGGGCGCCTGCCACGATCTGGCTGTGGGTCTGGCGGAAGATCACCCGCAGTTTCGGCGCACGCCGGGCAATTTCTGCCATCAGCCGCCGGCCATGGGCAATCTCGAAGTCGTCGGACAAGCCCAGCACCACCGAGCGCCCCTGATAGTTCGGGTTGGCCGGGTTGATCATTTCCAGGCTCTGCCGACAACGGTCCAGCGCCTCGCTGATCACCGGTTTCAACTGATTGGCGCGCAAGGTCGGCGCCAGCCCACGCCCGGTGCGCACAAACAGCGGGTCACCATACACGTCACGTAAACGCCGCAGGCCGGCGCTGATCGCCGATTGCGTGACGCCCAGGCGCAAGGCTGCGCGGCTGGCGCTGGACTCGTCGTGCAAGGCTTCGAAGGTTTTCAGCAGGTTCAGGTCAACCTGGGCGATATTCATTTGGCTCATATCATTTAGCACTGAAGCGGGCTTTATTCATGATTGCTCCTCGCCGGAGAATGGGCAACCCCCTTTATCTGGAGTGAACCTGATGCCCATTTCTACCGTAGCGGCGTTGCAGATCGGAGCCTTGCCGGGTGGCAAGGCTGACACCCTGGCCCAAATCCTCACCTACGAGGACGCGATTGTGCGCAGTGGCGCGCAATTGGTGGTGATGCCCGAAGCGTTGCTCGGCGGGTATCCGAAGGGCGAAACCTTCGGCACGCAGTTGGGCTACCGCTTGCCGGAAGGCCGTGAAGCCTTTGCGCGCTATTTTGCCAATGCCATCGATGTGCCGGGCGCCGAGACCGAAGCGCTGGCGGGGTTATCCGCACGCACCGGTGCCAGCCTGGTACTTGGCGTGATCGAGCGCAGTGGCAGCACGCTGTATTGCACCGTGTTGTATTTCGAGCCCACCGGCGGCCTGGTGGCCAAGCACCGCAAACTGATGCCCACCGGCACTGAACGACTGATCTGGGGCACCGGCGATGGCTCGACCTTGCCGGTAATCGACGCTGCCGTCGGGCGCTTGGGCGGCGCAGTGTGCTGGGAAAACATGATGCCGCTGCTGCGCACGGCGATGTACGCCAAAGGTGTGCAAGTGTGGTGCGCGCCGACGGTGGATGAGCGCGAGATGTGGCAAGTGAGCATGCGCCACATCGCCCATGAAGGCCGCTGCTTTGTGGTGAGCGCCTGCCAGGTGCAGGCTTCGCCCCAGGCGTTGGGCACGCAGATTGCCAATTGGCCGTCAGAGCGCCCGTTGATCGCCGGCGGCAGTGTGATTGTTGGGCCGATGGGCGACATCCTGGCCGGGCCGCTGGTGGGGGAAGAAGGGTTGCTGACTGCGCAGATCAACACCGATGATCTGGTGCGAGCGCGCTATGACTATGACGTGGTGGGGCATTACGCGCGGCCGGACATATTTGAGTTGGTAGTGGATGAACGCGCCAAACCGGGCGTGCGCTACGTCACTGACTGAGTGCGTTAAAAAATGTGGGCGCTGGCTTGCCTGCGGTGACCATATCTACACAACTTTTTAAGGCTGCCAATTTCTCCTGTGGCGAGCAGGCTTGCCCTGCGTTGGGTTGCGAAGCAGCCCCAAATCCAGACGCTGAGTTCTTTCAGGAAAAGTTGCAGTGCCTTTACTGGGGCCGCTTCGCAACCCAACGCAGGGCAAGCCTGCTCGCCACAACAGCCCTCTTGCCACATACGTTGTGTTCAACAGAAGTTGTGTAGATACCCATGGTCATCACAGGCAAGCCAGCTCCCACATTCGATCTTCAGCGTTTGGGTGATTGAAATGCCAACCACTCTTGGCGGGTAATCTCCCAAATGTCGCGTGGAAACCTACCTTCTACAAACTCACCCAGCTCCGTGCGGATCAAGCGCATCCCCGTGCGCTCGGAGATCCGCCGCGATGCCAGGTTGGGCGCAGCCTTGGGCACGCGCATCTGCGGGCGCTTGAGCACTTCGAACCAGTACTGCGTCACCGCCGCACAGGCTTCGCTCATAAAACCCTGGCCTTGCCATTGCGGGCCCAGCCAGAAGCCTCGGTTGTCGTCTTCCTCGTCCGTGAGGTTGATATTGCCGATCATCGGTTGCGGCGCACTTTTAAGGCGGATCGACCAATGCCATTGGTCGCCACGGGCCATGCCTGGCAAGGCCACCTGTTCCAGGTAGCGGCGCGCGCCATCGGCCGGGTACGGCCAGGGCACCTCGGCAGTCAGGTAACGCACCACGTCCCAATGCGCGAATTGCGCCTGGATGTCCTCGGCATCTTCCAGGGTCAGCGGGCGCAGGATCAGTCTTTGGGTAAACAACGTCGGTTGCATGGCGGTTACCAGGTCGCGGTGTTGGGCAGGTCGAGGGTGCCGCGTTCCACAAAGCGCATAGTGCCGAACAGGCCGCCTGCGAGTTTGCCGCGCAGTGTGTAAGGCAGGTTGTTCAGGCTTTGGGTCTGGCTCAGCCCCAAGGTCTGGCGCAACACGGAGAACGCCGAAACACTCACCGGCACCATCAGCACTGTCTCGGAAAAGCGTGGGATGCTGCCGGCCTGGTCGCTCACGCCGGACGCCAAGGGGCGCCCATTGACGTCCAGGTCCAGGGCCACACCGTTGTAGTCGATCGCCGTTTCATTGGGGTTTTGTACCCGCAACTTCACGGCGAAACGCACTTCCAGGTCCTGGCTTTGCAGCGGTTCGATGCCCACCACCGTGATATTGACCGGGTCGCGATTGGGGAACAGCGCGCAGGCGCTCAAGGTCAGCAAAAGCAGTGATAGAACCATGAGCTTGCGCATACCAAAGGTGCTCCTATTTCGTGACGTCCGGATCCTGCATGACCTTGAGGGTAGAGGACTCCGGATCAAATTCATCCTCTTCCAGCTCTAAGAACTCCTCCGGCAGGAAAATGTTCAGCAGGATTGCACAGAACGCGCCCACGGTGATCGGCGATTCAAAGATGTTGTGCAGCGCCTTGGGCAGGTCGCGCAGCACTTCCGGCACGGCGGCCACACCCAGGCCCATGCCTAAGGAGATCGCCACGATCAGCACATTGCGTCGGTGCAGCCCGGCTTCGGCGAGAATCTTGATACCAGCCACGGCCACCGTGCCGAACATGATCAGCGTGGCACCGCCCAATACCGGCTTGGGCATCAGTTGCAGCACTGCGCCGATCATCGGGAACAGCCCCAGCAGCACCAGCAGGCCGGCAATAAAGTACGCCACATAGCGGCTGGCCACGCCGGTGAGCTGGATCACGCCGTTGTTCTGGGCGAAGGTCACCATCGGCAGGCTGTTGAACGTCGCCGCCATCGCCGAGTTGAGGCCGTCGGCCAACAGGCCCGACTTGATGCGCTTGATGTACAGCGGGCCCTTGACCGGTTGCTGGGAAATCATCGAGTTGGCCGTCAGGTCGCCGGCGGCTTCCAGCGGTGAAATCAGGAAGATCACCGCCACCGGGATAAACGCCACCCAGTCGAACGAAAAACCATACTTGAACGGCACCGGCACACTGATCAGCGGCACCTGGGGCAGCGCGGCCATGTCGACGCGGCCCATCCACCAGGCCACCACAAAACCCAGGGTCAGGCCGATCACGATCGAACCCAGGCGCACGAACGGGTTACTGAAGCGGTTGAGCACCACGATGGTCAACAGCACCAGGGCGGCCAGCCCCATGTTGCCCGCGGCGCCCAGGTCGCTGGCCCCAAAGCCGCCGGCCATGTCGGTGACCGCGACCTTGATCAGCGACAAACCCATCAAGGTAATGATGGTGCCGGTGACCACTGGAGTAATCAGCTTGCGCAGCTTGCCGATGAACTGGCTGAGCACCACCTCGATAAACGCGGCGAAAAAGCAGATGCCGAAAATCGTCGAGAGGATCTCATCGGTACCGCCGCCCCGGGCCTTGACCATGAACCCGGCGCTGAGGATCACGCTGATAAACGAAAAGCTTGTCCCCTGCAGGCACAACAGGCCGGAACCGATCGGGCCGAAGGTGCGCGCCTGCACAAAGGTGCCGAGCCCGGACACGAACAGCGCCATGCTCACCAGGTACGGCACCTCGCTTTCCAGGCCGAGCACGCCGCCGACGATCAAGGTCGGGGTGATGATGCCGACGAAGCTGGCAAGCACATGTTGCAGCGCGGCAAAGATCGCTGCAGTGAAATGCGGGCGGTCTTCCAGGCCATAGATCAGGTCGGATTTATAGCGGGGGCGGGGGGCTTGAGCGTCAGACAAAGTGCGGGCTCGGGTCAGAAAATGGAGGCGCAGGATGCCAGAAAGTGCCAGCCCTCAGAAGTGTAAAAAAATATTTATAAAAACCCTGCGCAAAACCTCAGGATCTGCCGATATCTCGTATAGGCCCACATTCCAACCATAACAGTGGTGACCAAAGATCAGAGCGGCGCGTTGACGCCCACTGATCGTTTCGCGGCAGGGACGCTCGCAAACACTCCTTCTGAGAGCAACCCCTATGTCCCTACGTCATTTGAATATTGCCCCGCGCGCGTTTCTCGGTTTCGCATTCATTGCGTTGTTAGTGGTGTTGTTGGGGGTGTTTGCGGTCAACCGCATGACGCAGATCCGTCAGTCGTCGGTGGAGATGACCTCCACGCAACTGCCCAGCGTCACGTACCTGGGCAACATCACCGAAAACGTGCTGCGCTTGCGCATCCTCTCGTTTCGCGTGCTAGTTAACCGCGAGCCTGCCGGCCTGCAGGAAGCCGAGACCCGCATGGGCGTCCTGACCGACAAGGTAAAAGCCGCCCAGGCCGGGTATGCGCCGCAGCCGGCGGGGCCGGAGGAAGCCGCGTTGTACAAGACATTTGTCAGTACGCTGGACAACTACCTCAAGGCGCAGGCCGAAATGCTGGCCTTGTCCAAACAAAACAAAGTCGAGGAGATGCGTGCGTTAATTAACACGCGTATCAAGGACGGTACCGACCAGATGGGCGAGCAGCTCAACAAGCTGATCGCCATCAATGCAGCCGATGCCAGGGATGCCGACACCTTGGCCGGGTCGAGTTATCAAGGTGCGATTACCGGCGTTATTGTCTTCTCGGTCGCTGCCGCCTTGCTGACGGTCCTGCTCGCCTGGTTACTGACCCGCAGCATCGTCACGCCGCTGCGCAAAGCGTTGGACGTGGCCCAGACCATTGCCGGCGGCAACCTCACCACAGTCATCGAAGACGCCGGCAAGGATGAGCCTGCGCGCCTGCTGGGCGCCTTGTCGGCGATGCAAACCAACTTGCGCCAGACCATCCAGCACATCGCCGGCTCGGCCACGCAGCTGGCCTCGGCCGCCGAAGAATTGAGCGCGGTGACCGAAGAAGCCTCCAAAGGCCTGCAACAGTAGAACAACGAAATCGACCAGACCGCCACGGCCGTCAACGAAATGACCGCCGCCGTCGAAGAAGTGGCGCGCAATGCGGTGTCCACCTCCGAAGCTTCCGGCCAGTCCAACCAGGCGGCACGGGAAGGGCGTGACCGCGTGGTGGAAACCGTCGGCGCCATCCAGACCATGACCCAGGATGTGCAAAACACCGCACGGATGATTGAAGGCCTGGCGACCCAGGGCCGTGATATCGGCAAGGTCCTCGACGTGATCCGCGCGATTGCCGAACAGACCAACCTGCTGGCACTTAACGCAGCCATTGAAGCCGCACGCGCCGGTGAGGCCGGGCGTGGGTTTGCGGTGGTGGCCGATGAAGTACGCGCCTTGGCGCACCGCACCGCGCAATCGACCCAGGAAATTGAAAAAATGGTCGCCGGCATCCAGAGCGGCACCGGCGACGCCGTGCAGTCGATGCAGCAGAGCAACCAGCGCACCCAGACCACCCTGGAACTGGCGCGCGCGGCCGGTGTGGCCCTGGAGCAGATCACCGAATCGATCAGCCTGATCAACGAGCGCAACCTGGTGATCGCCAGCGCCTCGGAAGAGCAGGCCCAAGTGTCCCGTGAAGTGGATCGCAACCTGGTCAATATCCGCGACCTGGCGACTCAATCGGCGGCAGGCGCCAACCAGACCAGCGCGGCCAGCCATGAGCTGTCGCGCCTCGCGGTGGATTTGAACGGGATGGTCGCGCGGTTTGTGATCTGACGGGCGCGTGTGGGAAGCGGCGATGCGCCGCTCCCACCCTTTAAACCTCGCAACGTTGGCACAGGCCGATATACGAATAGTTTCGTGTACACCCAATGCATTACAACGTTAGAGGTAGCCGTCCTTCTGGAGGGTTAAACCTATAACATCTTCACGGCTGATGGGCGCAGTACTTTTAATCACAAAGTCGCTTTTGCCATTGCCGGTCATATCAATGGCGAGGAAGTAACGTTTGGCGGCCTGGTTATAACCCAGGACCGTATCGCCCGCTCGCCCAGTGTATTGGTCGACCGCATTGAAAGTGACATTTATGTTTTGACTCATCTTGCTTAAATCAATCTTGTCCTGGCCGCTGATAAAGTCCGTAATCAAGTCAGCGTTATCACGAGGCGAATCGTTCATTGCATGATAGTTGAACGTATTGAAACCGCCGTTACCTTTCAGGGTATCGGCGCCGGCGCCACCGGTCAGACTGTTATCGGCCGAGTTTCCGATAATACGATCATTGCCTTTGCCGCCGATGGCATTTTCAATCACTGTTCCCGTCGTGATATGAACATTGTCGGCCAGGCCACCCACGCTGGAGTGTGAGCCCGGCGTAAGGTTGATGCGCTGGTCCTGCTTGAATCGCGAAAAGTCAAACGTGTCATTACCGCGTTGATCGCTGACACTGAAGGCGGGTTTGTCGCAGGATGAAGTCAGGCTTGTAGCGGGGTTTCCCGTGTTGGAATTGAATCCGTAGACAGTGTTGTCTTTGTCACATTGTGGGGATGGCGGTGGGGTGGGGTTGGGCTTTGGTTTTGGCTCGGGATGTGGTTTGGGTTTTGGTGCAGGTGCAGGTGCAGGTGCAGGTGCAGGTGCAGGTGCAGGTGCAGGTGCAGGTGTGGGCTCGGGCTGTGGTTCTGGCGAGGGCGCGGGTTTGGGCCCCGGTGCTACAACGGGCGGCGGCGCATCGGAGTGGGTCACGATGTCGTCTGGTTTTATCGGGGTTTTACTTAAAATCATCAGCGTCGATTTACCGTCGCCACTCACGTCGAGCGTCAACCTGTGCATCTGTGTTTTTTTATCGTAGTCCAGCAGCAGTTCGCCTTTCTTGCCGGGCATTTTGCCGGCCTGGTCGGTGTGTACACCGGTGATTATCGGCTTCGCGATACCGGCTTCTTTCAGGAGGCTGGACAAATCAATCTTGTCTACGCCACTGACAAAGTCGTTGAGTTTGTCCGGGTTGCCAGGCGACGAGTCGCTGGCCTTGTGGTAGACGAAGGTATCAGCACCGCCCCCGCCGAGCAGTGTGTCGCCGCCGGCGCCTCCGGTCAGGCGGTTGCTGACATCGTTGCCGATCAGTTGGTCGTTGCCTGACCCGCCAACGGCATTTTCCACGACCACGCCTTTGGCGATGGATACGTTTCCTTTGCGGTTGCCCACGTCCGAAAGGGACTCGGCATTCAGGTTGATCTTCTGGTTTTGCTTGTAGCCGGAAAAATCCAGGGTGTCATTACCGCCATTATCCCAGACGCAAAAAGCGGTCAGGTCATCGGCATTTTTCAGGCTGTAGTAGCTACGCTCGGCATTCGAGTTGAAACCATAGGTGGTATCACCGGTGCGGGTTTTGTTATTGGCACCGTAGAGGCTTTGGCCGGCTGCAATATCGCCCATCATGGGCGTTGAAGTACTGTCCGAGATGCTCACACCCCTCTCATCACGAGGTCGCCACCAATGGGTGCTGTAAGACATGGCCGTGTGGGTTTTGTTGTTCTGCGGGTAATTGCCCTCCGGATGCCCCAGCCCCAGGCTATGGCCGATTTCGTGAATCATTGACGAGTTTAAAGGTAAGTTCTTGTCGCCCACCCCGATCCCGATGCTCATGTTGCGGGCGTCACCGACAGGCATGCTGGCGTACCCCCCGACACCGGGGTTACCGTGCACGCTGATGACCACGTCGGCGTCCTTGGTATTTTCGGTAAACGTGACATTAACCACATCTCCCCACGCGCGGATTGATTCTCTGAAGGCGTTCTTTCGCTCTTCGCTGAACGCCGATGCGCCGTTTTTTTTGCGCCAGGCATTTTCGGGTTTGGACAGGTCGGCAAAGTTATAGGCAACGGTTATTTTGCCATCGCCGTTATTGTCGCTTATTTTGAATTTTTCACGGGTGAGGTCTTTGCCAACTTTGTCCGAGACCGAAGAAGTTTGAGGATTTTGAACCTGGGAAGCCGGCGGTTGATCAGCTGGGGTAGGCGCCGCGCCCAAGTTTAACAGGGCCGGTGTGTAGGATCGAATAGTTGACATGATTACCCTCGAAAGATGTAAAGATACATGACGCGCTAATGTGAATGAAAGAGGTGAAACAATAAGGTGAGGGGTTTTTGTTGAGGGAACAAGCAGGCAAATATTGCGATGTGTGAGTTATATAGCTGTGGGGTTATCAGTGGGTAAAGAGTGTGTTGGATAGCGCCGCAGGTGAGTATGAAAGTTTATGCGCGAGGGTTTGAATAGCGTAGTGGGCGGGGAGGAAAAGTTACCGGGGCTGGGCGTTATATGTAATGACTTCCAACACGTGCGCGGATGAGCGCGCAGGAACACTGCGCACCCATCAGGCAAACGAAGCGTGGCGTATTAAAGCTCATCCACCTTGACCCAGCGCTGCGCCTGCGCCGCCAGGCGTATCGCCGTCGCCAACCGCTCGACCGCCCAGGCACTGTCAAAGTCGGTGCCGTGTGCGCCTTGCCCGGCCAGCGCCATGATCAGCTCCTGGACTTCCAGTGTTTTCAGCTCGTTGTAACCCAACTGATGCCCGGCGGCCGGGCTGAACGCGGCGTAGCCGGGCAGGGCGGGACCGGCCAGCACACGCTGGAACCCGTCCTGGCCGGCGCGGCAGACACGCAGCTCGTTCAAGCGCTCTTGATCGAACGCCAGCGTGCCTTGAGTGCCACTGATTTCAAAACTCAGGTGGTTCTTGTAGCCCTGCTTGAGCCAACTGCTGCTCACGGTGCCACGGGCGCCGTTGGCAAAGCGCAGCAGGGCATGCACGTGGTCATCCACCGCAATGGGTTTGAGTTCGTCGCTGCCTTTGACGGCCGGGCGTCGGGCATGCACGGTTTGGGTATCCGCGCACACGCTCTCCACATCGCCCACCAGATAACGCGCCATCGACAGCAAATGGCTGCCCAGATCCGCCAGCGCGCCCCCGGCATGTTCGACTTCGCAGCGCCACGACCAGGGCGAAGCCGGGTCGGCCATGAAGTCTTCGCTGAACTCACCCTGGAAGCTGATGATCTCGCCCAGTTCGCCGTCGACGATCATCTGTCTGGCCAGGCCAATCATCGGGTTGTGCTGGTAGTTGTAACCGACACGCGTGACCACGCCGGCCGCACGGGCGGCACGGCGCATGGCGTCGGCTTGTTCCAGGCTCACGGCCAGCGGTTTCTCGCAGTACACCGCCTTGCCCGCCGCTATCGCCGCCATGGCCATGGGGTAATGCAAGTGGTTGGGTGTGGTGATAGCCACTACATCGACATTAGGGTCATTGACCAGCGCCTGCCAGTCACCGTGGGCCTGGGCAAAGCCCCAGGCCGTGGCGCAACGCCGGGCGCGTTCGGTGTCGGCATCGGCCAGTGCCGCCAACTTGAGGTGTACCGGCAGTTCGAACACTGCGCGGGCATTGTTGAACGCCAACGCATGGGCGCGCCCCATGAAGCCTGTGCCGATCAAGCCGATTCCGAGTTCACGCATCGCCGTGGTCCTTTGGATTATTGTTGTCAGGATGGCTATTAATGGAATAATAATTCCCATAATTCAATAGATGGAATAAAAATTCATTAATCAGTCTGCGTAATGCAGACATATTCAGGCCAACACCAAACACCCTCAGTTAACAAAAGATAACGTAGCGCCGATTGTCAGACGATTCCAAAGCCCGATAGGATGGCCCCTGCTTCCTCCAGGCGCTCTAGATTGCAGGTTTCAGAGCCCGGGAAGGCGAGACCACCTAACAATAATAAATGGGGAGAAAGGTCTATGAGTGAGCCTGTCATGGGTTGGGCTGTTTGCCGCCCGCGCGCCGCACGCAAGGTTGCGATGCTGGCCACAGCGCTCTCGCTGCTTGGGGTGTTGTCGACACCCGCGCTCGCAGCCGGCGACACCAGCGGCGCACAGCCGGTATTTGCAATTGAATCCCCCAAGGCCGCCAAGGGCCTGATGATCGATGTGGTGCATGCCGGCAAGCGCCTGGTGGCCGTCGGCGATCGCGGGCACATCCTGTATTCCGATGACCAGGGCAGCACCTGGAACCAAGCCAAAGTGCCGACCCGGCAACTGCTCACGGCGGTGTATTTCGTTGACGACAAACAGGGTTGGGCGGTGGGCCATGACGCGCAGATCCTCGCCAGCACCGACGGTGGCGCCACCTGGGCCCAGCAATACCAGGACCTCAAGCGCGAAGCGCCATTGCTCGATGTGTGGTTCAAGGATGCCGAGCATGGCCTGGCCGTGGGCGCCTACGGTGCGCTGATCGAAACCACCGACGGCGGCAAAACCTGGGACGACGTGAGCGATCGCCTCGACAACGAAGACCAGTTCCACCTCAATGCCATCGCCGCTATCAAGGGCGCCGGCCTGTTTATCGTCGGCGAGCAGGGCAGCATGTTTCGTTCCAGCGACGACGGCCAGACCTGGGAAAAGCTCGAAGGCCCTTACGAAGGCTCGCTGTTCGGTGTGATCGGCACCGCCCAGCCGCAGACCCTGTTGGCTTATGGCCTGCGCGGCAATCTCTATCGCTCAACCGATTTTGGCAGCACCTGGGAACAGGTCGAGTTGAACGCAGCACGCGGCGCCCTGGAGTTCGGCTTGTCGGGTGCGACGTTGCTCGATGACGGCGCCATCGTGGTGGTCGGCAACGGCGGCAGCGTGGTGATCAGTCACGACGACGGCCAGACCTTCAGCGTGTTCAACCGCCCGGACCGCATTTCACTGTCGTCGGTCACGGCGGCGGGCAATGGCAACTTGATTCTGACGGGGCAGGGCGGCGTTCGTGTTGCCCAGCCAACCGGCGCTGAACTCGAAAAACAATAAGAAGGCGGGGAAAGAATGAGCAGTCATCACAACGATAAAGCGACCTTTCTTGAGCGCCTGATCTTCAACAACCGCCCGGCAGTGATCATCATCTGCCTGCTGGTGAGTATCTTCCTGTTCTGGCAGGCGACCTTGATTCGCCCGTCCACCAGTTTTGAAAAAATGATCCCCCTCAAGCACCCCTTCATCGAAAAGATGATGGAGCACCGTAACGACCTGGCGAACCTGGGCAACACGGTGCGTATCTCGGTGGAGGCCAAGGATGGCGACATCTTCACGAAGGAGTACATGGAGACCCTGCGTCAGATCAATGACGAGGTGTTCTACATCTCCGGCGTTGACCGCTCGGGCCTCAAGTCGCTGTGGAGCCCCAGCGTGCGCTGGACCGAAGTCACCGAAGAAGGCTTTGCCGGCGGTGAAGTGATCCCGCAAAGCTACAACGGCTCGCCGCAAAGCCTCGACCAACTGCGCAACAACGTGCTCAAGTCCGGCCAGGTCGGGCGGCTGGTGGCCAACGATTTCAAGTCGAGCATCGTCGATATTCCGTTGCTCGAGTCCTACCCGGACCCGCAGGACCAAGGCAAGTTGCTGGCCCTGGACTACCGCAAGTTCTCCCATGAACTCGAAGACAAGATCCGCGACAAATTCGAAGCCCAGAACCCCAACGTCAAAATCCATATCGTTGGTTTCGCCAAGAAGGTCGGTGACCTGATCGACGGCCTGGTGATGGTGGTGATGTTCTTCGGCATCGCGTTTGTCATCACCTTGATCCTGCTGCTGTGGTTCACCAACTGCCTGCGCAGCACCGTCGCGGTGTTGAGTACCACCCTGGTGGCGGTGATCTGGCAATTGGGGTTGATGCACTTTTTCGGCTTCGGCCTCGATCCCTATTCGATGCTGGTGCCGTTCCTGATCTTTGCCATCGGTATTTCCCATGGCGTGCAGAAGATCAACGGTATCGCCCTGCAATCGAGTGAAGCGGACAACGCACTGACCGCGGCGCGGCGCACCTTCCGGCAATTATTCCTGCCCGGCATGATTGCGATCCTCGCCGACGCTGTGGGCTTTATCACGCTGTTGATCATCGACATCGGCGTGATCCGCGAACTGGCCATCGGCGCCTCCATTGGCGTGGCGGTGATCGTGTTCACCAACCTGATCCTGCTGCCGGTGGCGATTTCCTACGCGGGTATCAGCAAGCGGGCCATCGAACGGAGCAAGAAGGACGCGCACCGCGAACACCCCTTCTGGCGCCTGCTGTCCAAATTCGCCAGCGCGAAGGTTGCGCCCGTCTCGATTCTGCTCGCGCTGGTCGCTTTCGGCGGCGGCCTCTGGTACAGCCAGAACCTCAAGATCGGCGACTTGGACCAGGGCGCACCGGAACTGCGTCCGGATTCGCGCTACAACAAAGACAACAACTTCATCATCAGCAACTACTCCACCAGCTCCGATGTGCTGGTGGTGATGGTCAAGACCAAGGCCGAGGGCTGTTCGCGTTATGAAGCCATGGCGCCCATCGACCAGTTGATGTGGAAGATGCAGAACACCGAGGGCGTGCAGTCGGCGATCTCGCTGGTGACCGTGTCCAAGCAGATGATCAAGGGCATGAACGAGGGCAACCTCAAATGGGAAACCCTGTCGCGCAACCCCGACGTGCTGAACAACTCCATTGCCCGCGCCGACGGCCTGTACAACAACAATTGCTCCCTGGCGCCGGTACTGGTGTTCCTCAACGACCACAAGGCCGAAACCCTCGACCGCGCCGTGCATGCGGTGCAGGACTTCGCCAAGGAAAACAACAAAGACGGCCTGGAATTTATCCTCGCCGCCGGTAACGCCGGGATCGAGGCCGCCACCAACGAGGTGATCAAGGAGTCGGAGCTGACCATCCTGATTCTGGTGTACCTGTGCGTGGCGACCATGTGCATGATCACCTTCCGCTCCTGGGCGGCGACCCTGTGCATCGTGTTGCCGCTGGTGCTGACCTCGGTGCTGGGCAACGCCCTGATGGCGTTCATGGGCATCGGCGTCAAGGTCGCGACCTTGCCGGTGGTGGCGCTGGGCGTGGGGATAGGCGTGGACTACGGCATCTACATCTACAGCCGTCTGGAAAGCTTCCTGCGCGCCGGGCTGCCGTTGCAAGAGGCCTACTACCAGACGCTCAAGTCCACCGGTAAAGCCGTGCTGTTCACCGGTTTGTGCCTGGCCATCGGTGTGTGCACCTGGATCTTCTCGGCCATCAAGTTCCAGGCCGACATGGGCCTGATGCTGACCTTCATGCTGCTCTGGAACATGTTCGGTGCGCTGTGGCTGTTGCCGGCACTGGCGCGGTTCCTGATCAAACCCGAGAAGCTGGCGGGGCAGAAGGGCAATTCGCTGTTTGCGCACTAGTGGTTTAACGGTTTTACTCGGTCAACCTGTGGGAGCGGGCTTGCTCGCGAATGCGGTGTATCAGTCGCCAGATGCATAGACTGAACGACCGCTTTCGCGAGCAAGCCCGCTCCCACATTAATTCCAGGTCCAACCTATAGGTTACGGCGTGGGCTATCATGGGCACTTTCCCCAAATGATTGACTGCCATGACTGCCGACACCGCTACCTTGCTCGATGCTTTTAAAGACTGCCAGATGGTCGAAATCGATGGGCTGCACACCTTCGATTTCAGCCTGGATGACCAGAAACTGTTGATCATTTGCATGGACGGTCGCGCCGAGAAGCGCTGGAGTTTCAGCCTGGAGCAAGTCAACGCGGCGGTGTTTGATCCAACCTTGCAAAGCTGGACCCTTACCGGTGACTCGGGCGAGCATCGCCTGGTGTGCATGAGCGGCGTCACCGGCAACAATAACGACGAGGACGAAGCGGATGATGATGCGTAAATTCTGGCCCCTGCTGATGGCGGGCAGTGTTGGTGCGATGTCGGTGCAAGCCGCGCCGGCCGACACCTATGAACTGTTGGTGGGCAGCTACACCGCCGGCACCAGCGAAGGTATTTACCGCCTGCAATTTGACAGCCGCACCGGCCAGTTCAGTGGCAAGCCCGTGCTGGCGGCCAAGGCGGCCAACCCGTCGTGGCTGACGATTTCCCAGGACCGCAAGCACCTGTTTGTGGTCAACGAGAACGGCCCGGGGCAAAAAGACCCGGTCGGCCGCGTCAGCAGTTACAGCATCGACCCGCAGAATCATCAGCTCAGCTTGATCAACCAGGTCCAGAGCCTGGGCAACGAGCCGACCCATTCCAGCCTGGCCGCCGATGGCCGTTACCTGTTTGTCGCCAACTATTCGGTGCTGGAGGATCCGGGCGGCAGCCTGGCGGTTTTGCCGGTTGATGCCAATGGCAAGCTCTCGGCGCCGGTGCAGTTGAGCGGGCACCCGGCCAGCCGCGTGAACCCGGAGCGTCAGGCCTCCAACCACGTACACTCGGTGGTGTCGTCGCCGGACGGCAAGTATGTGTTTGTGCAGGACCTGGGCGCCGACAAGGTGTTTGCCTACCACTACGACCCCAAGGCCAACCACGAACTGCCATTGACCCCGGCCGCTCCCGCCTTTGTGCAATTGCCGCCGGGCAGCGGCCCGCGCCACCTGTTGTTCAGCGCCGATGGCAAACATGCCTGGCTGACCACCGAAATGAGCGCCCAGATCGCGGTGTTCGATTACAACGACGGCAAACTCAGCCAGACCCAGTTGGTCGATTTTGCCGCCGGGCAGCCGGTGTCCGACAAGGCCGGTGCAGCGGTACACGCCTCAAGCGACGGCAAATTCCTGTATGTGAGCAACCGTGGCACGGCCAACCAGCTGCTGGTGTTCAGCATCGACCCGGCCACCGCGCACCTCAAGGAATTGCAGCGCCGTTCCGTCGAAGGCGACCATCCGCGCGAGTTCAGCCTCGACCCGAGCGGCAAGTTTTTGCTGATCGCCAACCAGAAAAGCAATGAAATCGTGGTGGTCGAACGCGACCCCAAGACCGGCCTGCTGGGTAAAACCGTGCAGAAACAGTCGATCGATGCGCCCAGCGACCTCAAGTTCCTGGTGCGTTAATAAGCCACAGGCCCCGCAATGCGGGGCCTGACTCTTTGTATTAATTGTATTAATAGCGGCTACTGTTTCAAAGCATTACCAAGGTTCAGCCCTCGGGCGTAAGTTTGGTTCCAAGGCCTTCCCGGCCACCTAACCAAACGAACACAAGGGTTACCGCCATGAACTTGAACCTCTTCTCCATCATCGCCGCTTCCGCTGTTTCCGCCACCGTGGCACTGCCAGCTGCCGCCAGCGTGGAAGTCTCCGGCAAAAAATCCAGCACCACCGCCTACACCCAGAAATACCTGCAACAAAGCGCCAACTTCTATGCCGCACTGGATCACAAAGCCCAGCACTGAGCTTGAGCCAAACGACGGTCAAATGTGGGAGCTGGCTTGCCTGCGATGAAATCAACTCGGTGTATCAGTTGCACCGAGTCGTCGGCATCGCAGGCAAGCCAGCTCCCACATTTGATTGTGTGGATCTCAGGGTTTTGCCATCACCGCCACAAAAAGCGGCGATTCCAGAAAGCGCTGCAACCAATGCTGCAAGCGCTTGTACGGCGTCTGAGCAAACCACTCGCGGTCCACATGCGCAAACTGGCGCACAAACGGCGCCAGTGCCGCATCTGCCAGGCTCAAACGCTCCGCCAGCAAGTAGTCATTTCCCGCCAGCAAACTTTCCAGCTTCTGCAAAAACACCTCGCCCTCGGCCCGATAGTGTTCCATCGGCTGCTCCGGGTAGCGCTCGGCGTACTTGTATCGATTCAAATGATGTTTGAACACCTGGTCGTTCTCAGCAATCAGTGCCTGAACCCTCGGGTCGCCCTGTAGCAACCAGTCGTCAGGATCGTGCTGCGCCAGCGCCCATTGCATGATCTCCAGGCTTTCCTCGAACACTCGGCCGTTCACGCAAAGCACCGGTACCGTGCCCTTGGGCGACAGCGCGAGCATCTCGGCCGGCTTGGCCTTGAGGCTCACTTCGATGATGTGCACGGGCACGCCCGAGTAGCGCAAGGCCAGGCGTGCCCGCATCGCATACGGGCAGCGCCGAAACGAATAGAGCAGCGCCTCGCTCACTTGACCTCCAGCGTACTCAAACCATTGCCCTGACGCTTGACCTGGATCTGCACCGGGATGCGCTCGTGCATTTCCTGCACGTGGGAGATCACCGCCACCTTGCGGCCCTGGGCCTGCAAACCGTCGAGCGCGTCCATTGCCAATTGCAGCGACTCAGGGTCGAGGCTGCCGAAGCCTTCGTCGATAAACAGCGACTCGATCTTCAAGGTGCTCGACGCCATCGACGCCAGCCCCAACGCCAGCGCCAGCGACACCAGGAACGTCTCACCACCCGACAGCGAATGCACCGAGCGCAATTCATCGCCCATCTCCGTGTCCATGACCAACAGCCCCAACATGCTGCCGCCGCGCTTGAGGCGATAGCGGCGCACCAGTTGGCGCAACTGCACGTTGGCGTGGTGTACCAGCAGGTCGAGGTTATAGGCCTGGGCGATCTTGCGGAACGTGTCGCCGGTGGCCGAACCAATCAGCGCATTCAGGCGTGCCCAGCGCTGCCACTCGTCATAGGCCCTGGCGATATGCTCGCCCAGGACATGGTTGGCGTCCTGGCGACGCTGGTCCTCAGATTGACGCGCACGCAATTCGGCGCAGCGGCTGTCGCCCTCGGCCAATTGCTGATTAAGCGCGGCCAGATGGCTGTCCAGCTGTTCGGCGTCCAGGTTGCCATTGTGCAAGGCCTGGTGTTCGGCCAGGCGCTGCTCGCGCTCCTGCAACAACACCCTGGCTTGCTCCACGGCTTTTTCGCTGTGCTGCAACTGCTGGCGCAAGGCACTGACCTGGCTGTCATCAAAGGCCAGCAAACGCGTGAGCCCGTCGTTATCGAGTTCTGGATGAAGCGCGCGCCATTCACCCAGGCGCGCGGCGAGGGTCTGCTGCTCGGCGGTCAGCGCCTGTTGGCGTTCCTGCAGGGCCTTGAGGTCGGCGGCCAATTGGATCAGGGCATCGCGGCTGTCTTGCAGCTGTTGGCTGGCGTCGCTGTCGCTGCGGCGTGATTGCGCCACGGCCTGATCCAACTGCTGTTGCCACTGTTCGGCAGTGGCGTGCTCGCCCAGCAATGCGCTGAGCTGTGCCTGGGCGGCCTGTTGCTGCGTGGTCAGCTCGCTGACGTGCTGCTGCAAGGTTTCCAGCTGCTGCTGGCGATGCTGCTGATGGGTCTGCTCTTTCTCGATGGCCTGCTGGCGCTCTTGCTGTTCGGCCAACTCATCGCGCTGATGGCCCAACTGTTCCAGGCGCTGGCTGACGTGCTGGTCCAGTTGCATAAACGTGGCTGCCGGTTCACGGCGCAAACCCTCGAGGGTGTCGGCCGGTAGCAGGCCGGCGAAGGCGTGCAGTTCTTCGTCCAGGCGCTCACGGTCGTTGGACAGTTCACGTTGCTGGTCCACCAGCAACTGGCGGGCTTGCTGGCTGGCATCCTGGGCCGCTTGCAGTTGTTGCTGCAAACGCCCGGCATTTTGTTGCAGGTTGAGCAGGGCGCTTTGGCGTTGCTCATCCTGGGCAATGTTCTGCGTCAGCTGACTCAACTGCTGGCCCAGCCAGGCGCTGCGTTTGCCGGCGTCCTGGTTGAACAGCGAGGCGGACAATGGGTGCGCTTGCAGGCTCGGCGTCAGGCTCTGCTGTTGCGCCGCCAACTGCTCCTGCTGGAGCAGGAATTCCTTTTGCTGGGCAATCAAGCCGCCCACTACGGCACGCAGTTCGGTGAGTTTTTCCTTGAGGGTGTCGACGGCCGTCTGCGCCGTGGCCTCTTCGTTTTCATCATGGCGGCCAAGGCTTTGCAGCAAGGCTTCGGGTTGATGGTACGGATGCTCATGGCTGCCGCACACCGGGCACGGCTGGTCGTCCTGCAACTGCTCGCGCAACTCCTCGACACTGGCACTGCGGGCCAAACGCTGGCGCTCCAGCAGTTGCTTGGTGACCGACAGGGTTTGCTCGGCCACCGTCAGTTCGGCCTTGGTTTGCAGGCCGGTCTGGTTCAGCTGCTCGCGCTGTTGCTGCGCGTCTGCGAGTTTTTGCGTCAGCGCGGCACTCTGTAGATCCAGCTGCTGTTGGCTGTCCCACAGGCGCGTGAGGTCTTCAAAGGCGCGTTGCTGCTTGCGGTTGTCTTGCAAGAGGCCGGCGAGCAGTTGGATTTGTTCGGCCACGGCGTGCGGTTCGGCACCGGCTTCCTGGTACAGCAGGTCCAACGCCTCGCGTTGCTGGGTGAATTTTTCGGCCGCGGTGGTGGCTTTGTGTTCAAGCTGCGGCAGTTCGGCCTGGCCCTTGTTCAGGCGGTTGCCGATCAGCATCAGTTGTTGCAGGCGGTCGCGGTAGGCGGTCCAGGCGTCGCTGAGCGGTGCCAACGCGGCGCTGCGCTCTAGTTCAGCGGCCAGGCGTTGCAGGCGCCCGGTAACCTGGGCCTGCTTCTCCAGCAAGCCATTGAGCAACGATTGCCCTTCGGCGCAGGCGGTGTCCTGTTGCTGCTTGTCGTCGCTGCGTTTGGCCAGGTCTTTGCTCAGGTGGGCGAGGGTGCTCTGCTGTTCGAACGCCTGGCGCAGCAAGGGCACGGCGTCGGCCTGGTGTTTCAAGGCGTCAGCCAGGGCGACCTGGGCGGCGGCCTGCTGTTGTTGCGCCTGCTCCTGGCGTGTTTGCAACGCGGTTTGCTGCTCGAGGTGCTGTTGAATCTGCACCGCCAGCGGCGTCAGCAGGGTGTCGAGTTCAGCCAGGCGCGCGAACTGATGGCGTTGTGGTGCTAACTGCTCCAGGCGGTTCAGGTCCTGACGTTGCGGGCCTTGGCTGTCCCAGACCTGTTGGGCTTGCTGCAACTGTTCGGTGGCACTGAGCTGGCGCTCCTGCCACTCACGCAGCTCCTTGAGCCAGGTGTGCTGCAATTCCAACTGCTTGAGTTGAGCCTGTTGTGTCTTGAGGTGCAGCTGCGCCTCGGCCAATTGCTGGTCGAGTTCGGCGCGGGCCTCAGGCGCCAGCGGCACCAGGCCGGTGGCCTGGTCTTGCAGCTGTTTATGCGCGTCCCGGGCATCCTTGGCCTTGTCAAAGGCGCGGCGGCCGAGCTGGGTGTACAGCGCGGTGTCGGTAAGCTTTTCCAGCAGTTCGCTGCGCTCATTGTCGTTGGCCTTGAGGAACGCGCTGAACTCACTTTGCGCCAGCAATACGGCACGGGTGAACTGCTCGAAGTTCAAGCCCAGGGCCAGCTCCAGCTGGGTTTTGTATTCGGTTTTCTGGCTGGCCAGCAGTTGGTCGCTGTCCAGGTCGATCAGGCTTTGGCGGCTGTTCTGCAACTTGCCGCTGGCCTTGTCGCGGGCGCGGTTGGCTTCCCAGCGTGCCCGGTAGCGACGGCCGTTGACGCCGACAAAATCCACCTCGGCATACCCGCCGCCGGTGCCGCGGCGGATCAGGGTGCGCGGGTCGCCGATGGAGATATCGCTGTCGGCATCCGGCATCTTCGCCTGGGCGGTATCGCCCAGGCGCGGCACGGCGCCAAAGAGGGCCAGGCACAAGGCATCCAGCAGGGTACTTTTACCCGCGCCGGTAGGGCCGGTAATTGCGAACAACCCGGCACTGGCCAGGGGCTCGGCGGTGAAGTCGATTTCAAACGGACCCGCCAGGGAGGCGAGGTTTTTCAGGCGGATGGCGAGGATCTTCATGGCTGTTCGCCCTCCTGTTGCACTTCCTGGAGCAGCACGGCGAAATCCTTCAAGGTCTGTTCATCCACCTCACTGCCGTAGTTGTCCTGCCAGGCGCGGCTGAACAGCTCCTGGGGCGTGAGCTGGTCCAGTTCGACCAGGCGGTCTTCGTCCGTGTCGTCGCTGCCGCGTTTGCCCGCGTATTCGGCGGCGATGCGCACCAGGCGCACGGCCTTGCCTTGCAGGGCGGTTTCGATTTGCTGGCGCAGGTCCGGTTGCGGCTCATCGAGGCGCACGCGCACTTCCAGCCAAGGGTGGCGCTGGGTTTCGGCGAGCAGGTCGATGTCGGGCAGGTCGGCCAGTTGCGCGAGGATATCCGCCAGTGGCGCGGCGTCCAGCCGTTGCAGGTTGACCGAACGTGGGATCAGGCGTGGCTCCACGCCCACCAGGCGCTGGCCCTGGAAGGTCACATCGAGAATCTGGTGCTTGTAGCCGATTTCGGAAAACGACAGGGGAATGGGCGAGCCGCTGTAGCGAATGCGCTCTTCGCCGTTGACCTGCTGCGGCTTGTGCAAATGGCCCAGTGCCACATAGCTCACACTGGCGTCGAACAGGCTGGCAGGCAGGGCTTCGGCATTGCCGATAATCAGGCTGCGCTCGGAATCCTCGGACACCGAACCACCGGCCATGTGCGCATGGCTGATGGCAATCAGCGCCTGGCCTTTCTTGCGCCTGGCATTGGCGGCCGCGATCAGCCATTCGTGTACCTGGCCGATGCCGCGCAGGTAATCATCACCCAAGTGCGCACCCGTGACTTCCGCCGGGCGCAAAAACGGCAGCGCCAGGCACCAGGCGGCGATCTTGCCTTTGGCGTCGGGCAGCGGTATCAGCAGGCGCTCGGCGTCCAATTGGCCGTCATCCAGCCACAGCACGCGACCCAGCGCATGGGTGCGCAAACGGCGCATCAACGGCGCGGGCAGTTCGATCCGCGAGCCGGAATCGTGGTTGCCGGCGATCATCACAATGGTCAGTTTGGGGTTTTGTTCGTGGGCGCTGATGATGAAGTCATACAGGCGCTCCTGGGCCTTGAGCGGCGGGTTGACCGTGTCGAAGATATCGCCGGCGATCAGCAGCGCATCCGGCTGCTCGGCTTTTAACTGGCCCAGCAGCCAGTCGAGAAAACAGGCGTGTTCGAAGTCGCGTTCCTGGCCGTGCAGGTTTTGGCCAAGGTGCCAGTCGGAGGTGTGGAACAGACGCAAGGCGAACTCCGTTAAATACAAGAGGTGAATGGCCGCCGTGAACAGAGAAGGGCGGTGAAAAAGAGGGGAGTTTACCTGTAAAAACCGCTGGCATGCGGGCTTGTCGGGGGAGCGACCGGGGAATCTTCGCCACACCACCGTGGAAACATTTGCCGACGAATGCAGCCCCATTCGGTGTTCCCTGTAAGGGAACCAGGGTTCTGGCCTGCGTCAATAAGAATGACCTCCCGTATTCAGCGAGGTATCTCTTTGTCCTTTTGGAGTCACTGCACAATGTCTCTGGGTAACATTCATCAACACCAACCTGAACAACGTGGCTTTTTTACCGCAGGGGAACTCTTCCCCATCTATGTGCCAACGCCTGCGCGCGGTCCCATCGACCCGCTGCGCGGCGAGAAAAATCAGCCTGTTGTGCCGAGGGAAAATCTCCCGCGTCCCCCGGGCGACACTCGGTCTGCTGAGCAAATCATTAATGACAACCCCATACTCAAATGGCTGGACAGCCAAAAAGATATTCGTCGTGACTGGGTGGGGAAAGTGAACGGCAAAATAGTCGTGAGACAACCGGTACGTGAAAACAATATCTACTTTGAAATGGCCTATAAACACTTGGGTGATTGGACCTCCAGTAACCCTTATCCCCAGTCCAGAGCGGATGCGGCCTACAACGCGGCCAGGGTACTTAATTGGATTGATGGGTCCCTGAGTGCAACCGGCAAAATCCGCAGTCAGGACGCAAACAACGGCGTACTGGAAGGGTTCACCCGCAGCGGCTACGCGGTGGCCGAAACACCGGCAAGTATGTGGCAAGCCTTCACCCAGGAGGGTTATGGCGCGCTCAGCGATAAGCAATGGCTGACGCCACGCGAAGACGGGCCGCCTACAGTCGGCCCCCAGCCATTCTGGAGCGACGAGTACTTACTGCGGCACATCGCCTACCACTTCCGCGAGTTTGCCGCCGGTAAAAACGACCGTTTTGTGAACATTAACGAGTTGAAAGAAGCCGCCGGCATGGTGCCCAGCACCCGGACGTTTTCGGCACAGACACAAGAGAGCGCTTTGGAACTTCTGGCCCGCCCTGAGTTGCTGCTGGCGCTGGATATCGGGATTGGCGACGATGGGCCGGGTAAGCAGGACGGCCGCTTCGATATCGAAAACATCGCCTATGTCTACAAGCGCAGCCGCGCAAAGACGTAACGTTCACGCGTAGACGCTGACCAGTGGGAGCAGGCTTGCCTGCGATGGCCATAGGTATCTACACAACCGGTTAGTGGCCATTGGGCTGTTGTGGCGAGCAGGCTTGTCGAATCGTCGCACCGCCTGCGTTGGGCTGCGAAGCAGCCCCAAACCCAGACACTGAGTTCTTTCAGGAAAATTGCAGTGCCTTTACTGGGGCCGCTTCGCGGCCCAACGCAGGGCAAGCCTGCTCGCCACAGGAGAGATTGGCTGCCTTCAGAGGTTGTGTAGAGACCTATGGCCATCGCAGGCAAGCCAGCTCCCACACCAGCCGGTTCCTGCAGAGCGTTACCCGGCGTGCAGGCACTCCAGTGCACGGTCTGCGAGGGTTTTGGCCTGGTTGACCAAGTGCTCGGTGGCGCCGGCCATGTGGCGCTCATCACCTGTCAGCGCCTGGCGGGTGCCCGCTGCGGTGGCGGCTGCACAGCGCAGCACGTCGCAGATTTGGGCGAGGGCGTCCTCGAAGCTGAGGTCGTGATGCACGGCGAAGGCGGGCGGCGAGTCGGGTTGTAGATAATGGCTGAGGGCGCGTTCAAAGATTTCGCGGTCGGGGGTGAAGCGGGGTGGGTCTGGAACGATTTTTTTCATGAATGAAACTCCTAAGTTTGGGAGCCATTCTTTTGCAGATCTCACTCGACAAAAGGTGGCAGCTATGTGCGGGGTGAGATAACCGGTCAGGAGCACCCGGCCAGACCAAAGTCTGCCCGCACACAGCCGCCATAGAGCATGTTGCTCGCGGTTGTGGCACTTGGCACTCCGTTCACAGGATCTCACCCCTGATCGCTGATAGGCAGCGACGAAGCGAAGGCTAGCCAGTGAAGTGAGCAGGCGCAAGGCCAAAGGATTGTCTAGGAAACTTCCCGCAAATTAAAGGGATATGGACTGCTGGCCTTTAATAATGCGCAACAACCCTTGGCATTTAGAGGGGAACCGGGCGCCTGGCGGGTGCCAACTACCTTGTGTGCCCCGCTTGGCGGTGGCCTTTCTCTATGTCTTTTCAAGGGTTATTCAGATGCTTAATTTTTCTATTGGTTTTCACTTTGTCAGGCCTCTGCTGGAACAACTGCTAAGTCCTGCAAAAGTGACTGTCGCGCGCTCTGCTTCTACAGTTGCCATCACCGGTGAAAAAGCCTTGGGCAGCGTGCCCACGCAGAACGTCCAGCGGCCCGCGAATGATCGTCGTAGCGCCGAGCAGATTATTCTCGACAACCCCATTCTAAAAAATCTGGGGCCGCAAAAAGACCTCCACCTGGCACTCATCAAGGAGCGTCTGGGTGATTGGAGCGCCAGCAACCCTGATCCGGCGTCGAGGGCGGACGCTGCCTACAATGCTGCCCGGGTTCTCACCTGGATTGACACGTCGTTGACGGCAGTGGGCGAAGACCGCGGTCAGTACTCGAACAACGGCGTCCTGGAGGGCTACACCCAAACCGGCTACGCCGCATTCGGCACGCCAGCCGGGGCGTGGGAGGGGTTTATAGAGCATGGCTACGACATCCTGAACCGCGATCGTCGTCTGGAATGGACCAATGACGCGAATGTGACCCCTGAAGGCAATTACCGCGACACTTATCGTTAACAGTTGACTGAGGCTTGATCGCCGATCAAGCCATGCCCACACCACATGGGTTTTGTGCTGTCAGACAGGTAGAGATTTACTTGGGATACAGCGGCGGCAAGCTGGTGGTATCCGTGGCCGGGTCTTGCGCACGTTCGACCATTGGAATCGCTTTGACCGCACGCCACAGATCTTCACCCAGCCAGTATTGGCCGCTCTCGCTGTACAGCGCGCCATTCAGCCCATCCAGGGCATCCGACAACGGCACAAACCGCGCCGCCATGTCGGCCAGGGTTTCCGGCTGTTGCCGCGCCCAGGCATCCAGCGCCTGGCGCGTGGCTTGCGGGTCGTTGGCCTGGGTGGCGCGTTTGAGGTCGTCCAGCAGCGAGCGTGGGCTCGGGCCGGTTTGCGCGGCGCGCTGCACGGCAGGTTGGCGACGGGCGCGCCACCACAGGCCGAAACCCAACAGCGTGGTGCAGGCGAGTATCAAGGTGCTCAGTTGCCACAGCCACAGGCGGCTATCGTCCGGTGCGGTAATCACCGTTGGCATGGCGGGCGTGTCCACCACCAGGCTTGGGTTGGTCGCCACTTGCAGCGTGCGCGCGGGCAGGCTGGTGCGTTCCAGGTGATCTTCGTGGGTGTTCCACCACACCACTTCCACGGCGGGCATTTCCACGCTGCCGGCGCGGGTGGGCACTAGGGCTTCGCGGTCTTCACGGCTGCCGATCAGGCCTCGGTCGCTGTTCTGGTTGGCGAGCACCGGTTGGTCCGGGTAACGGCGCAGGCCGTTGATCTCGCTGGTGGGCAGTGCCGACAATTGTGCGCTGGACAAACCCTCGGCCTTGACCGTGAGGCTGCGCGTCAGGGAGTCGCCGACTTGTACGTGATCGGGTTCAGGGTTCCAGGCTTCGCTCAGGGTCAGGCTGCGCGCAGGCAGCCAGGCGGCGTCGGCGGGGTAAAATTCCGGCTTGGGTTTTACCGTCAGCGGCAACTCGGCCGAGCTGACATGAATCAACTTGCCCGGTTTGGTGCCTTGCAGGGTGTTCTCCTGGGGCGGCCGCGATTCCACCAGGGTGGCACTGAAAGTCTGCGCCGGTATCACCAGGGCACCGCTGTGCTGCGGGTAGATCGCATAACGGGTTTCGATCACGCCGTGGCGAATGCTGTTGATGACCTTTTCGTAGGTGCGCGACTCGCCCAATTGCTCGATGCGCGCATCCGGGATTTGCAACGGCGTGAGGCTGCTGTCGTCATACAGCGACACCGAGTGGTACACGCGCACGGTCAGCAGCGCCTGGGCCTGCACGTACACACTGCTCTGGTCGAGGTTGGCTTCGATAAACACCGGGGCCAGTTCGGCGCTGGTGTTCTGGCTGGCGGTTTCCAGCACTTGCAGGCTGATCGGCTGGGTCTTGAGTTCGCCCACTTGCAGCGGCGGAATCACCACGGTGCCGTTTTCCTTGGGCAGCAACGTGATGATCCAGCGCGTGGTGGCGTGGTTATCGCCGCCCAGGGTGGTGAGCTGGTTGATCTGGCGCGTGCCGCTGACTTCGAACTGCGCATCCAGCGGTGACAAGTCGGGTTTGCCGAACTGGGTGACGTCACTGGACTCCACCGTCAGCTCCACCGTTTCCCCGGAATTGACGCGGCTGCGGTCGACACTCGCCACCAGGTTGGCCGCCTGGGCGTGGCCTGCCGACAGTGCAAGCAGGAGCAGAAGGGTGGTGCGGCGGCTCATCGAGTCTTGTCCTGATGTTGTTGCTGTTCGTACCAGAATTTACGTCGCAGCAGTTCGCCGGGGTTGTCCGGGATCTGCTGCAGCCATTGCTCCAGCGCCTGGCGATGCTCGCCATCGAGGTTGGCATCGGCGGGGCGCAAGGGCGGGGTGGTGGTGTGCTCGTCGCCCAGTTCGCTGCCGGGTACGTCATTGCCGCCGGCTTTGGGGGTGGCGCCCGTCTGGTTATCGCCGGCACTGGCCTGGCCTTGGCCTTGGGGCGATTGCTCGCCGCCCGTGGCACTTTGGCCGCTGCTGCCCGGTTGCGCAGTTTGGCCGGGTTGGGTGGTTTCGTCATCCTCATTTTTGGCGGGCTTGGCCGGTTCGGGCTGGGTTTTTTCCTGGATCAGGCTTTCGACCAGCGCTTTGTTTTTCAACGCCGGTTGCAGGTCGGGCTGGGCTTCGAGCGCTTGCTCATAAGCGTCGATGGCGGCTTCCAGTTCACCGGATTTGGCCAGGGCATTGCCGCGATTGTAGTGGGAATAGGCGTCATTGCCCTGGGCAAAACGCTTGATCGCCTCGGCGTAGTTGCCCGCCTCATACAGCGCTACCCCTTGCCATTGCGGGTCTTCGAAGTGTTCGGCGGCCTCGCTGGGGCGCTTTTTCTTCAGCAGGTATTGGCCCTGCTGGTCGGGGCGCAGCCACAGGTCCTGAAGTTCAAAGGCATAGCTGGGCTGCGGCGCACCCAAGAGCAGCAACGGCAAGCAGAACAGCCAGCCACGGCGGCCCGCACACGCGGCGAGCAGCAGCAGGGGCAGCAGCAACCAGTAACCCTGGTCGGCCCAGGTATCGAGGTGCAGCAGCTGGCCGTCATTGCGCAGCTGTTGCGGGCCGTCGAGCAGGTTGAGCTGGCGCAGGTCTTTGTCGTCCAGGCGCGCGGCGCGGTAACGGCCGCCCATCTCACTGGCGAAGGCCTTGAGGGTCGGGCTGTCCAGGCGCGGCACCAGAATGGCGCCCTGGTCATCCTTAAGGAACTCACCGCTTTCCTGGGTCACCGGCGTGCCTTCGCGGCTGCCGATACCGAGAATCGACAGGGTCGGGGCCTGGGCGCCTTGCAACTGCAGGCGAATGCCCTGGCGCTCCTGTTTGGACAGCGACGAGCCCACCAGCAGCAGGCGCCCCTGGCCAAGGCCGGCTTGCTTGAGCAGGCTCAGGGCTTTTTCTACCGCCAGGTCGGCGCGATGGCCGGGCTCGGGCATGATCGAGGGGCGCAAGGCTTCGAGCAGGTTGCGGCTGGTGGCCAGGTCGTCCGACAGCGGCACCAGCGTGTGCGCGCTGCCGGCATACACGACGATGGCGGTGGGCGCGTTGTCGCGCGCTTGCAGCAAGTCGTAGAGCTTGCGCCGCGCCTGCTCCAGGCGATTGGGCGGGCTGTCGGTGGCGAGCATTTCCGGGGTCAGCTCCAGCAGCACCACCAGCGGGTCGGCGGGTTTCTGGCTGTTCTGTTCAACCCTTTGCCAGCTGGGGCCGAGCAACGCCAACACGGCCAGCAGCCAGGCGATACCCAGCACCACCCAGGGTGATTTGCTCTCGCGACCGTTGCCGCCACTGAGCAGCGCCGCATGAAAGGCCGGCGGCAAAATCATCTGCCAGCGCCCGGCGCGCTTTTGCCGGTGCCACAGCTGCCACAGCAGCCAGCCGAGCAACGGCAGCAGCAACAGCCACCAGGGGCGGAACCAGTGCGGCCACAGGTCGATCATCTACGCCTCCGCAAGCGCAGGCGTTTAAGGCGTTGGCGCCATTGCGGGTGTTGCTGCAAAAAAATGCCTTTGGTCGAGAGCTTATTGAACCAGCGTTGCAATGCGTTATTGGGCCAGCGCTCCTGCACCACCAGCAGCATGCTCAGTATCAGGGCCAGCGCCAAGGGTGCGCTGTACAGCGCCTGGGCCGGGCGTGCCTGGGTCGGTTGTTGGGCCACCGGTTCCAGCTGGTCGAGGGTTTGCTTGATCTTTTGCAGCTCATCGCCGTCGCGGGCGCGGAAGTAGCGGCCACCGGTGGCGTCCGCGATGGCCTTCAAGGCCGGTTCATCGAGGTCCAGGCTCGGGTTGACGCCCAGGATGCCCAACGAGCCGGTTTGCTCCGGGTCGGCGCCGATGCCGATCGGGTAGATTTTTACGCCTTCTTCGGCCGCCAGGCGCGCAGCGGTCAGCGGGTCGATCTGCCCGGCATTGTTGGCGCCATCGGTGACCAATACCAGCACACGGCTTTGTGCCGGACGCTGGCGCAGGCGTTTAAGGGCCAGGCCAATCGCATCGCCGATGGCGGTGTTTTTGCCGGCGATGCCGATGCGCGCTTCATCCAGCCAGGTACGCACGGTGCGCCGGTCGAAGGTCAGCGGTGCTTGCAGGTACGCCTGGCTGCCGAACAGGATCAGGCCCACGCGGTCGCCTTCGCGGCTTTCCAGGAAGTCGCCGAGCAAATGCTGCACCAGGCTCAGGCGGCTGACGTCATCGTCGTGCCAGTGCATATCGGGGAAGTCCATGGAGCCGGACACGTCCACGGCCACCAGCAAATCACGGCCGCTGGCGGCAATTGGCAGCGGTTCGCCGAGCCATTCCGGGCGGGCGGCGGCGGTCAACAGCAGCAGCCACAACACCACGAACGGCGCTTGCTGGCGCCAGCCGGGCAGGTTGACCCGCGCACGGCGGCGCGCCAGGCCTTCAAGGTCGGCCAGGTAGCTGACCTTCAACGCGGGCTCGCCGCTGTCGGCCACCGGCAGGATAAAGCGCATCAACCACGGCAAGGGCAACAGGGCGAAGATCCACGGCCAGGCGAACTCAAACATGTTTGCGAATCCAGGTATCGACCGCTTGGGTCAGGCCGGCGATGGCCTTGTCGTCGAGTTTGCATTCGGGTTTGTAGGCGCCTTCGACCAACACCATCCAGCGCGTAAGGCCGGCGGCGGGGCAACGGTTGTCGAGGAACGCCAGCCATTTGCGCCCGTTGAGCGTGTGGCTCTGGCTGTAGGGGTAGTCGTTGCGGCACAGGCGCTTGAGCAGGCCATTGAGTTGTTGCAGCCAGGCACCGGCGGGCGCGCCGTCGTAAGGTTTGGGCATCAGCGCCAGTTCGGCCAGGGCGGCGATGCGCAGCGGGTCCAGTGGTTGTTCGGCGCGGGCCACGGGCCGGCTTGTGGGCAGGAACCGGCGCAACCACCACAAGCCCCAGCCCAGCAGGGGAATCACCAGCAGCAACAACCACCAGCCTGGGGCAGGCGGCCAGAAGCCGATGGCCGGCGGGGCGATCAGGGGCTGCAGTTGGTCGAGGCTGCTCATTGCTTTTTAACCGGGCGTTGCGGGTTGAGGTATTCGCGCAGTTGCTCGACCATTTCGCTTTGGGTGCTTAAGGGCATCAATAGAATGCGCAGCTTCTGTGCGAGCAGTTCCCAGCGCGCAATACGCTCCTCGGCCTGGGCTTTGTAAGCCTGGCGCAAATCGAAGTTCAGGGTGTCCAGTTCCAGTTGTGCGCCTCTTTGCGCGAAACGCAGCAGCCCCGCGGCGGGCAGGGCGTGGTCCAGCGGGTCAGAAATAGGCAGCAACAGCAGGTCGCAATGCCGTGACAGCAGGCTCAGTTGCTGCTCGGCGCCTTCGGTCAGGGCGCGCTCGTCGCAGATCACAATCACCAGACTGCCCGGGCGCAGCACTTCGCGGCCACGGCGCAGGGCCATGCCCAACGCGTCGGCTTCGGGGCGACTTTCGGTGTTCAGGCTCTGGTTCACCCGCACCAGACGGTTGAGCAATTGCAGCAGGCTTTGTTTGCTGCGCCGGGGCTTGATTTCGTAGTGCTCGCTGTCGCCGAACACCAACCCGCCCACACGGTCGTTGTGCCCCAGCGCGGCCCAGCCAATCAGGCTGGCGGCTTGGGCGGCGAGTACCGATTTGAACATCTGGCCGGAGCCGAAAAACAGCCGGCAGCTTTGCTCGACCATGATGAAAATCGGCCGTTCGCGTTCTTCGTGGAACAGCTTGGTGTGCGGCTCCTGGGTGCGCGCCGTGACACGCCAGTCGATGGTGCGCACATCGTCGCCGGCCTGGTACACGCGCACCTGGTCGAAGTCGACCCCGCGCCCACGCAGCTTGGAGTGGTGCAGGCCGATCAACGGGCTGCGCTGGCTGGGTGTGGAAAACAGCTGCACTTCGCGCACGCGATGGCGCATCTCAATCAACTCGCTGAGTGTGACGCGGATTCCATCGCCGGCATTCATGGGGTTCAAGCGACGGCTACGACGTCGAGAATGCGTTGCACCACGCGGTCCTGGTCAATGCCGGCCGCTTCGGCCTCGAACGACAGAATAATGCGATGGCGCAGCACGTCGAACAGCACCGCCTGGATATCTTCCGGGCTCACAAAGTCGCGCCCGGCCAGCCACGCATGCGCACGGGCACAGCGGTCGAGGGCGATGGAGCCGCGCGGGCTGGCGCCGTAGGCGATCCACTCGGCCATTTCCGGGTCGAACTTGGCCGGGGTGCGTGTGGCCATGACCAGTTGCACCAGGTATTCCTCCACCGCATCGGCCATGTACAGGCCGAGGATTTCCTTGCGCGCGGCAAAAATCGCCTGCTGGCTTACGCGCCGCTCAGGCTTGGTTTCGCCATTGAGTGCTTCGCCCCGCGCTTGCTGCAGGATGCGCCGTTCGACGGCCGCGTCCGGGAAGCCGATTTTGACGTGCATCAGGAAACGGTCGAGCTGGGCTTCGGGCAACGGGTAAGTGCCTTCCTGCTCGATGGGGTTTTGCGTGGCCATCACCAAAAACAACGGCGACAGGTCGTAGGTGCTGCGGCCCACACTGACCTGGCGTTCGGCCATGGCCTCGAGCAGCGCCGATTGCACCTTGGCCGGGGCGCGGTTGATTTCGTCCGCCAGCACCAGGTTGTGAAAGATCGGGCCTTGCTGGAACACGAAGCTGCCGGTTTCCGGGCGATAGATCTCGGTGCCGGTGATGTCGGCGGGCAGCAGGTCGGGGGTGAACTGGATACGATGGAACTGCGCTTCGATGCCTTCGGCCAACTCTTTGATGGCCTTGGTCTTGGCCAGGCCCGGTGCGCCTTCGACCAGCATATGGCCGTCGGCGAGCAGGGCGATCAGCAGGCGATCGATGAGTTTTTCCTGGCCGAGAATCTGCGTAGAAAGAAAGGTTCGCAGCGCAAGCAGCGCTTCACGATGTTCCATCGATGACGGTTCCTGGAGAGATGAGCCCCAACGTCGAAAAAACCGCCGGGCCTGGGGCGTCTACTTTAATGCATCGCGGGGTGTGGCGACTAACGGAGTGGTGGGTATTTTTAGCAAAACTTGTAGGATTTTTGTGTGCAGCGCACAAATTCCAGCGAGGTGTGCTCGACCCGTGTGGGAGCTGGCTTGCCTGCGAGGGCATCAACTGGGGTGACCTGATATACCGAGGTGCCTGCATCGCAGGCAAGCCAGCTCCCACATTTGATCCTTGGCGTCGTTTAAATCCGGCTGAAGGTGCCGGTGCCCTTGAGAATGTTCTGCAAGGTTTCTTCCACTTCAGCCATATCCGACACGGCGGTGGTGTGGGTGATCTCCAAACAGTCTTTGCCACCCAGTGCATCGGCATCACCCGCCGCCAGTTCAATCACCAATGTGGTGTCACTCAAGGTGACTTTCAGCCCATCCAGGGTTGACGGTTCGTAATCCCAGGTCAGCTCAACCTCATCCTCGTCCGGGTAACGGCTGAGCATGAACATCTCGCCATTGTTGCCGTGGCAGCACAGCATGGCCATGTTGTCTTCTTCGTCGTCGCAGGGCGTGGCCATCAGTGCATCGGTGTTCATTTGCAGCATGGGAAATCCTGTAGGGGGGAGGGCGCAGCGGAGCAATTGTGCCATTGCGGCGAATTTTGTGCTGCATTCTGTGTCAGACGCCAAGGCGTGACTTGACGGGTAATACCAGTCATTTTTGATACTCGGCAGGTTGGAAATAGCCGGTTTTTCCTCGGAAAAAATCCGGGTTACCCAAGTCGCAACCCCAAGCCTGCGTACCGATGACCGAATATGTCGCAGCGTCGCAAGCAGCTGTCTTCCTACACTCGTTAAGCTGCGCAACGGATGTGCCCTGTGCCGGGAGCCTGACCTGCCCGTCTTACCGTCGCCTGGCGTGGAGTACATCTTATGGAAGTTGTATGTGACCTCATTGTCTTGTCCAGCTTCACCCACCTGTCACCCTGATTCGTTTAAGGTGCTTGTTATCAGTACCGACGAACAGCGCTGACGGTCTCCCCGCAAGGGGATAACACGCGACGCTTCCATCAATAACAAGCCCAAGCGGAGTACCACAGATGGCGTTCTTCACCGCAGCCAGCAAGTCCGACTTCCAGCATCAACTGCAAGCGGCACTGGCGCAGCACATCAGTGAACAGGCACTGCCACAAGTGGCGCTGTTCGCTGAGCAATTCTTCGGCATTATTTCCCTGGACGAACTGACCCAACGTCGCCTTTCCGACCTGGCCGGTTGCACCCTGTCTGCCTGGCGCCTGCTTGAGCGCTTTGACCACACCCAACCGCAAGTGCGGGTCTACAACCCCGATTACGAACGTCATGGCTGGCAGTCGACCCACACCGCGGTTGAAGTGCTGCACCATGACCTGCCATTTCTGGTCGACTCGGTACGCACCGAGCTGAACCGCCGTGGTTACAGCATCCACACCCTGCAAACCACCGTGCTCAGCGTGCGTCGCGGCAATAAAGGCGAGTTGCTGGAAATCCTGCCAAAAGGCACCCAGGGCGAAGGCATTCAGCAAGAGTCGCTGATGTATCTGGAAATCGACCGTTGCGCCAATGCCGCCGAACTCAACGTGCTGAGCAAAGAGCTTGAGCAAGTGTTGGGCGAAGTGCGCGTGGCCGTGGCCGACTTCGAACCGATGAAAGCCAAGGTCCAGGACCTGCTGGCCGGTATCGACGCCAGCCAGTTCAGCATCGACGGCGAAGAAAAAGCCGAGATCAAGAGCTTCCTGGAATGGCTGGTGGGCAACCACTTCACCTTCCTTGGCTATGAAGAGTTTGTGGTACGTGACGAGGCGGACGGTGGTCATATCGAATATGACACCGGCTCCTTCCTCGGTCTGACCAAATTGCTGCGTGCCGGCCTCACCGCCGAAGACACGCGCATCGAAGACTACGCCGTGGCTTACCTGCGTGAACCGACCGTGCTGTCGTTCGCCAAGGCCGCGCACCCAAGCCGCGTGCACCGCCCGGCTTACCCGGACTATGTGTCGATCCGTGAGATCAGCGCCGACGGCAAGGTGATCAAGGAACACCGCTTCATGGGCCTGTACACTTCGTCGGTGTACGGCGAAAGCGTGCGAGTGATCCCTTACATCCGCCGTAAAGTCGCGGAAATCGAGCGCCGCTCGGGCTTCCAGGCCAAGGCGCACCTGGGCAAAGAGCTGGCCCAGGTGGTTGAAGTGTTGCCGCGTGATGACCTGTTCCAGACCCCGGTCGACGAACTGTTCAACACCGTGATGTCGATCGTGCAGATCCAGGAGCGCAACAAGATCCGCGTGTTCCTGCGCAAAGACCCGTACGGTCGTTTCTGCTACTGCCTGGCCTACGTGCCGCGCGATATCTATTCCACCGAAGTGCGCCAGAAGATCCAGCAAGTGCTGATGGATCGCCTGAAAGCGTCGGACTGCGAGTTCTGGACCTTCTTCTCCGAGTCCGTACTGGCCCGTGTGCAGTTGATTCTGCGGGTGGACCCGAAGAACCGCCTGGACATCGACCCGGTTCAACTGGAAAAAGAAGTGGTGCAGGCCTGCCGCAGCTGGCAGGACGACTACGCCAGCCTGGTCGTGGAAAGCTTCGGCGAAGCCCAGGGCACCAACGTGCTGGCGGACTTCCCGAAAGGCTTCCCCGCAGGTTACCGCGAGCGTTTTGCTGCGCATTCGGCCGTGGTCGACATGCAGCACCTCAACAGCCTGACCGAAGCCAACCCGTTGGTGATGAGCTTCTACCAGCCGTTGGGCCAGGTCTCCGGCCAGCGTGAGCTGCATTGCAAGCTCTACCACGCCGACACGCCACTGGCGCTGTCCGACGTGCTGCCGATCCTGGAAAACCTCGGCCTGCGCGTGCTGGGTGAGTTCCCGTACCGCCTGCGTCATGCCAATGGCCGTGAGTTCTGGATCCATGATTTTGCGTTCATCGCTGCCGAAGGCGTGAACCTGGATATCCAGCAGCTCAACGACACTCTGCAGGACGCGTTCGTGCACATCGTGCATGGCGATGCCGAAAACGATGCGTTCAACCGTCTGGTACTCACCGCCGGCCTGCCTTGGCGCGACGTGGCGCTGCTGCGTGCTTACGCCCGTTACCTCAAGCAGATCCGCCTGGGCTTCGACCTGGGTTACATCGCCAGCACCCTGAACAACCACACCGACATCGCCCGCGAGTTGACCCGGTTGTTCAAGACCCGCTTCTACCTGGCGCGCAAGCTTACCGCCGACGACCTGGAAGACAAGCAGCAACGCCTGGAGCAAGCGATTCTCACGGCCCTGGACGATGTTCAGGTGCTCAACGAAGACCGCATCCTGCGTCGCTACCTGGACCTGATCAAGGCCACCCTGCGCACCAACTTCTACCAGACCGACGCCAACGGCCAGAACAAGTCGTACTTCAGCTTCAAGTTCGACCCGCGTGCGATTCCCGAGCTGCCCAAGCCGGTGCCGAAGTTTGAAATCTTCGTGTACTCGCCGCGTGTTGAAGGCGTGCACCTGCGCTTTGGTAACGTGGCGCGCGGCGGCCTGCGCTGGTCCGACCGTGAAGAAGACTTCCGCACCGAAGTGCTCGGCCTGGTAAAAGCCCAGCAGGTGAAGAACTCGGTCATCGTGCCAGTCGGTGCGAAGGGCGGCTTCCTGCCGCGTCGCCTGCCATTGGGCGGCACCCGTGACGAGATCGCGGCCGAGGGCATCGCCTGCTACCGCATCTTCATTTCCGGCCTGTTGGACATTACCGACAACCTCAAGGACGGCGCCCTGGTGCCACCGGTCAACGTCGTGCGCCATGACGACGATGACCCGTACCTGGTGGTTGCGGCGGACAAGGGCACTGCGACCTTCTCCGACATCGCCAACGGTATTGCCATCGACTACGGCTTCTGGCTGGGCGATGCATTCGCTTCCGGTGGTTCGGCCGGTTACGACCACAAGAAAATGGGCATCACCGCCAAGGGCGCGTGGGTGGGTGTGCAGCGTCACTTCCGTGAGCGCGGCATCAACGTGCAGGAAGACAGCATCACCGTGGTGGGCGTCGGCGATATGGCCGGTGACGTGTTCGGTAACGGCTTGCTGATGTCCGACAAGCTGCAACTGGTCGCGGCCTTCAACCACCTGCACATCTTCATCGACCCGAACCCGAACCCGGCGACCAGCTTCGTCGAACGTCAGCGCATGTTCGAGCTGCCGCGTTCGGCCTGGACCGACTACGACACCAGCATCATGTCCGAAGGCGGCGGGATCTTCTCGCGCAGTGCCAAAAGCATCGCCATTTCGCCGCAGATGAAAGAACGCTTCGACATCTCGGCCGACAAGCTGACCCCGACCGAACTGCTCAACGCCTTGCTCAAGGCGCCGGTGGACCTGTTGTGGAACGGCGGTATCGGCACTTACGTCAAGGCCAGCACCGAAAGTCACGCCGACGTGGGCGACAAGGCCAACGACGCGCTGCGCGTGAATGGCAATGAGCTGCGCTGCAAGGTCGTGGGCGAGGGCGGTAACCTCGGCATGACCCAGCTGGGTCGTGTGGAGTTCGGCCTCAATGGCGGCGGCTCCAACACCGACTTCATCGACAACGCCGGTGGTGTGGACTGCTCCGACCACGAAGTGAACATCAAGATCCTGCTCAACGAAGTGGTGCAGGCCGGTGACATGACCGACAAGCAGCGCAACCAGCTGCTGGCGAGCATGACCGACGAAGTCGGCAACCTGGTGTTGGGCAACAACTACAAGCAAACCCAGGCGCTGTCCCTGGCCGCGCGCAAGGCTTACGAGCGTGCTGCCGAGTACAAACGCCTGATGAGCGACCTGGAAGGCCGTGGCAAGCTGGATCGCGCCATCGAGTACCTGCCGACCGAAGAGCAGCTTGTGGAGCGTGCCTCCACCGGTAAGGGCCTGACCCGTCCCGAGCTGTCGGTGCTGATCTCCTACAGCAAGATCGATCTCAAGGAAGCCCTGCTCAAGTCGCTGGTGCCGGATGACGACTACCTGACCCGTGACATGGAGACCGCGTTCCCGCCGAGCCTGGTGGCCAAGTTCGGCGAAGCCATGCGCCGTCACCGTCTCAAGCGTGAAATCGTCAGCACCCAGATCGCCAACGACCTGGTCAACCACATGGGTATCACCTTCGTTCAGCGACTCAAAGAGTCGACCGGCATGAGCCCGGCGAACGTGGCGGGCGCTTATGTGATCGTGCGTGACATTTTCCACCTCCCGCACTGGTTCCGTCAGATCGAAGCCCTGGACCACCAGGTGTCCGCCGACGTGCAACTGGAGCTGATGGATGAGCTGATGCGCCTGGGCCGTCGCGCTACGCGCTGGTTCCTGCGCAGCCGTCGCAACGAGCAGGACGCTGGCCGCGACACCGCGCACTTTGGTCCGCACCTGGCGGCGTTGGGCCTCAAGCTCGACGAACTGCTGGAAGGCCCGACCCGCGAAGGTTGGCAGAACCGCTACCAGGCCTACACCGAAGCCGGCGTACCGGAGTTGTTGGCGCGCATGGTTGCCGGTACGACTCACCTGTACACCTTGCTGCCAATCATCGAAGCCGCCGACGTGACCGGGCATGACGCCGCCGAAGTGGCCAAGGCCTACTTCGCCGTCGGCAGCGCCCTGGACTTGCCGTGGTACCTGCAGCAGATCAGCGATCTGCCGGTGGCTAACAACTGGCAGGCCCAGGCCCGCGAAGCGTTCCGCGACGATGTGGACTGGCAGCAACGGGCGATCACCATTTCGGTGCTGCAAATGGCCGACGCGCCACAAGACATGGAAGCCCGCGTGGCCCTGTGGCTTGAGCAGCACCAGGACATGGCCGATCGCTGGCGCGCAATGATGGTCGAAATCCGTGCAGCCGTCGGCACGGACTACGCCATGTATGCGGTCGCCAACCGTGAGTTGCTCGACCTGGCGTTGAGCGGTCAGTCGGTGCTGCAACCGGCTTGATCCCTCGGTAAAACAAAAGCCCCCGCCTCGTGAGAGGCGGGGGCTTTTTGTTGGCACCACATTCATCAAACCCCACACACCCAATGTGGGAGCTGGCTTGCCTGCGATAGCGGTCTTTCAGCAACAGGAAGGCTGCTGACCCACCGCTATCGCAGGCAAGCCAGCTCCCACAGTTTGATCTTCATCCACTTGGACTCAGTGGTGTTTGAGTAATTTGCTTTCCAGATGATCCAGGTGCTGAGTCATCAGGGTCACGGCGCCACTTGAATCGCGTTGCTCGACCGCATCCACAATCCCCACATGCTCCTGCCACGCGCAGTAGGTGCAGGCTTTCGCTTCATATTGCGCAATGATCAATGACGTCAACGGCACCAGGCTGTTGAGGAATTGCGCCAACGGCCAACGGTGCGTTGCTCGACCTGGCATTGAGCGGTCAGTCGGTGCTGCAACCGGCTTGATCCCTCGGTAAAACAAAAGCCCCCGCCTCGTGAGAGGCGGGGGCTTTTTGTTGGCGCCACATTCATCAAACCCCACACACCCCATGTGGGAGCTGGCTTGCCTGCGATAGCGGTCTTTCAGTAACAGGAAGGCTGCTGACCCACCGCTATCGCAGGCAAGCCAGCTCCCACAGTTTGATCTTCCAGCGTTAACGACTCCCCAAACACGGCTGGATAACTCTTTTCAACCCACTGTTGTTTGCCGGCAACGTGAAGGTTGCCGTCAGCGGCTTGCCGCCTGCCTTGGCAGGCGCCAACCAAAGTTTCAGCGTCTGGCCCCGTGAGGCATCACTGGCCCAGTAGGCCAGTTCATCACGCGGCACTTGGGTGCTGAACGCAAAGACCGTCCCTAGCTGGAAAGACCCGGCGTAAGTCCAGACGCCACTGACCGAAAGCTCAATGGCCGTGCGTGCTCCCGTGGTTATACGCAACGGCCCATTGGTGCGGGCGTCTTTGCCATGAAATGGCTCAATGTCCAGGCCCAGCGTTTCCGGGGTTATCTGCAGCGCCAGTCCGGCCGTTGGGTTTCCCGGATGGCAGCTGATTTCCAGGCTGGCTTTGGTGTGGAAGTCGTTGTAAGCGCTGTCACCAAAAGTCCGTGCGGTGGTCAACATCGGGCTGTCGACGTCGGGCCGCTCAAGCAACCACACGGGGTGCGCGGGTGTGATGATTACGTCGTCACCGGCGTGTGCGTAAACCGTGAGCGACGTTATGAAAAGGGCTGCAAGCAACGTAAAGGCGACAGGTTGCATAGAAGTATTCATCCATAGGTGGGCCTTGATGTAAGGAATGAATGCATTCTGCCGCTTAGCGAGCGCTGGTTATGTCGGGCGTTTCCCAAGCGGGAGTAGTTTGGCTTCCAGGTGATCCAGATGCCGGCTCATCAGGCTTGTCGCACTGCGCACGTCGCGTTGCTCGACCGCATCGACAATCGCCAGATGCTCCTGCCACGCGCAGTAGGTGCAGGCTTTCGCTTCATATTGCGCAATGATCAATGACGTCAACGGCACCAGGCTGTTGAGGAATTGCGCCAACGCCCCGATAATCGAATGGCCGGCCCGCGCTGGTCGCGTTCGATGCAGTCGCGCTCCCGTGCAATCAACTCGCGCAGCTGGCGTATCTGCGTGGTGGTCGCTTGGGCGCAGGCCAACTGCACCACGGTGATCTCGGTCATCCGTCGTGCTTCCAGGATCTGCCGCGTCTGCTGCGCATCCGGCGCCGCCACTTGGGCACGCTGGTTGGGGCGTAGGATGATCACTTGCTGATGGGACAGCTTGGCCAGCACACGGCGAATCACGCTGCGGCTCACGCCAAAGGTTTCGCCCAGGCTTTCTTCGGTAAAACGGCTGGCCGGGGCGATGCGTTGTTCGAGGATGGCGTCGAACAGGCGTGGGTAGATGTCATCCACCGACAGTTTTTTGCCGCCAACCAGGCGCAGGGCAGGGAGGACGGCATTGCGTTGCAGGGCGTGGGCGCTCATGGTCGGTCTCCAAAAAATCAGCTGCCCAGATGGTCGTCCGGGATATTCAAACGAATGCCCATGCGCAGGCCTTCCTGGAGGATGTGCCGGCGCATTTCGGCGCTGGCCAGGGCGCTGTTCTTGTTGCGGATGGCGCGCACCACGGCGTCGTTCTCCTGCAGGCGTTCGGCCAAGTGCTCGGGCGAATTGCGCAGTACCTGGGCGCTTTGCTTGAGAGCGTTGCTGGTCTGCTGCACCACATTCTGGAAGATCGGGTTTGAAGTCAGCGCGAACAGCTCTTCGTGAAAGCCGATGTAAGCGTTCATGCCCGCTTCGGCGTCGCCGGCCTCCAGGGCTTCGCGCATGTCCATCAAGGTCAGGCGCAACTGGCCGACTTCCTTGCTGCTGATGGACTGGGCAACCAGGCCGACAATAAAGGGTTCGAGGGTGTAGCGCAGTTGCAAGATATCTTCGAGGCTGGCGTCGGCCACGGCGTCGCTGGATTGTGGTTCGCTGATGCTGGTTTCCAGCACCACCACGCCTTTGCCGGGCATCGAGCGCACCAGGCCGAGGGTTTCCAGCACGATCACGGCTTCGCGCAGGCTCGGGCGGCTGATGCCCATCTGCTCGGCCAGTTCACGCTGGCCGGGGAGCATGTCGCCCTGGCGCCACTGGCCCCGCTTGAGTGCGGCGCGCAGTTTTTCTACGACTGAATTGACGACGGTTGAAGTGCTGATCACGTCTACGTCTCCTTGGATGTTGCCAATACGATGACGATTCCATGTGGGAGCTGGCTTGCCTGCGATGACTGACTGCCAGCCAACATCTCTATGGCTGACCCACCGCTATCGCCGGCAAGCCAGCTCCCACAGTTGAATTATGTTGCTAGAACTCCTGATGCGCCGGCAGCACCGGCTTCTTGGCCTGGAAGGCATACCCTTGCTCGCCGTCGAGCACCTTGTTGGCGCGCTGGATATCAATGTCTTTTTCCCAACGGGCGATGGCCACGGTGGCCACGCAGTTGCCGATCAGGTTAGTCAGCGCGCGGCCGATGCCCATGAACCAGTCCACCGCCAACACCAGCACCAGCCCCACCACCGGAATCGCCGGGATCGCGGTCAGCGTGGCCGCCAAAATCACCAGCGCCGAGCCCGGAATGCCGTGGGCACCTTTGGAGGTGATCAACGACACCAGCAGGATGGTCACCAAATCAGTCATCGACAGCGGCGTGCCGGTGGCATTGGCGATAAACACAATGGCCAGGGTCAGGTAGATCGAGAAACCGTCGAGGTTGAATGAATAACCGGTGGGAATCACCAGGCCGACGGTGGAGCTGCCAATGCCCAAGTGCTCGAGTTTACGCATGATCTGCGGCAATACCGCGTCGGAGGAGGCGGTGCCCATCACGATCAGCAGCTCTTCGCGCAGGTACTTGAGCAGCGGCAGCATGCGCAGGCCGGACAAGCGCATCACCAGGCCCAGCACCAGCCCGACAAAGGCAAAGCAGGTCAGGTAGAACAAGCCCACCAGGCTGCCCAGGTGTTGCAGAGAATCGAGGCCGTAGGTGCTGGTGGTGAAGGCGATGGCGCCGAATACACCGATTGGCGCCAGGCGCACGATCATGCCCATGATGCGAAAGATCACATGGCTGAGTTCGTTGATCAGCCGCGAGATGCCGGAAGCGGCTTCGCCCACCAGGTTCAGCGCGCTGCCGAACAGCACCGAAAACAGCAGCACTTGCAGCACGTTGTTGTCGGCAAAGGCGCCGATCACCGAGTTGGGGATCAGGTCCATCAGGAACTGGCTGGTGCCGCGAATGTGCTGGCCCTTGTCAGCCAACTCATTGAGGCCGGCGGACGATAGCTGCTCCAAGTGAATATTGGCGCCTTGGCCGATACCCGTGCTGAACGCCATGATCAGGCCGATCACCAGGGCGACGGTGGTCAGCACTTCAAAGTAGATCACTGACTTCAAGCCAATGCGCCCGACCTTCTTCAGGTCGCCGGCACCGGAAATACCGCTGACCACCACGCAGAATACGATCAGGCCGATCAGCATTTTGATCAGCTTGATAAAGCCGTCACCCAGGGGTTTGAGTTGCGAGGAGAATTCGGGAAGGGCCAGGCCGCAAATAACGCCTAACATCAGGCCAATCACGACTTGCAGGAAAATCGAACGCGAGCACCATCTGAGCATGGGAGGGATCTCTATTCGGTGCCCTGGTGGTTCCAGGGCTTAATTGTTGTGGTCTTACCGGTATGTCCAGTGCGCGGCCAGTCTACGCCGGGTTTTTTTCAAATCACAAGTAAATATTCGGCGGTTGCCAGGTCCCGGTCTGACCAGTTGGTCGGTAAGGGTGATGCTTGAGCGGTTGGCAGGTAATATTTTTTTTCGCTTATCATCCGCGCCTTGATTGGCGAGGTGACACATGGATAGACCCGGGCTGACCACCGACGCAGCAGGGCTGACGCACTGCACCTGGCGCACTGCCGCACCTGAATATCCGCGTTACCACGACCACGAGTGGGGCGTGCCGGTGGCAGACGACACCCCGCTGTACGAGAAAATTTGCCTGGAAGGTTTTCAGGCGGGCATGGCGTGGATCACCATTTTGCGCAAGCGCGAGCAGTTTCGGGCGGCGTTCGAAGGGTTTGATTTTCGCCGCGTTGCGCAATACGGCGAGGCCGATATCGAGCGGCTGATGAACGACCCAGGCATCGTGCGCAACCGCGCGAAGATCGTCTCGACCATCAACAACGCGCGCAGGGCCTGTGAACTGGTGGACGAAACCGGTTCGCTGGCGCGCTGGTTGTGGGCATTTGAACCTCCGCCAGAGGAACGCCCGGCGGTGGTGGACATGGCTTACTGGACCGGCAACCCGACGTCACCGGCATCGGTGCGCTTGTCCAAAGCCTTGAAGAAACGCGGCTGGACCTTTGTTGGCCCCACCACGATGTACGCGCTGATGCAGGCGATGGGGATGGTCAATGATCACTTGGAAGGCTGTGTGTGCCGACCGCGCATAGAGGCTCTACGCCAACAGTTCAAGCGCCCTTGAGTCAACGACTGCCGCTCCCACAGGGATTGGCAGTGCCTGCAAGGTCCGGTCAGGACAGGAAACCACCGTCCACATTCAGCGACACACCGGTGGTGTAGCTGGACGCATCGCTGGCCAGGAACAGCACCGCACCGGCCATCTCGCTTGGGTCGGCCACGCGCTTGAGCGGGATCTGCGCCAGGGCCATCTTCAGGATCGAGTCGTTCTTGACCAGCGCCGAGGCGAACTTGGTGTCGGTCAGGCCCGGCAGCAGCGCATTGCAACGGATGCCGAACGCCGCGCATTCCTTGGCAAACACTTTGGTCATGTTGATCACGGCGGCCTTGGTCACCGAGTAGATGCCCTGGAACACGCCCGGGGAGATGCCGTTGATCGAGGCCACGTTGATGATGCTGCCGCCGCCGTTGTCGCGCATCAGCTTGCCGGCTTCCACCGACATGAAGAAGTAGCCGCGAATATTCACGTCAACGGTCTTCTGGAACGCACCCAGGTCGGTGTCCAGTACGTTGCAGAATTGCGGGTTGGTGGCTGCGTTGTTAACCAGGATATCCAGGCGCCCGAACTGCTCACGGATACCGGCGAACACCTGGGTAATCTGCTCCATTTCGCCAATATGGCAGGCCACGGCGGTGGCTTTGCCGCCGGCGGCGATGATCGCATCGGCCACGTGCTGGCAGCCTTCGAGCTTGCGGCTGGAGACGATCACATGCGCACCTTGCTGGGCCAACAGCTTGGCGATGGCTTCACCGATGCCACGGCTGGCGCCGGAAACAAATGCGATTTTGCCGTCGAGGTCGAACAGATGGGTCTTGGACATGCTGGGTTCCTTGCTCGTGTAGTCAGAGGGCTGATTTAGCGATGACGTTCAGGCTCATTTGCTCCAGCAGCTTGTTCATATGGATGAACTGCGCAAAGCGTTTGTCCTGGGTCTGGCCGTGGAAAAAACGGTAGTAGATCTGCTGCACAATGCCGGCCAAACGGAACAGGCCGTAGGTGTAGTAGAAGTCGAAATTGTCGATCTGGATGCCGGAGCGCTCGGCGTAATAGTCGACGAATTGGCGACGAGTCAGCATGCCCGGCGCATTACTGGGCTGGCGGCGCATCAGTTGCACCGGCGCCGGGTCTGCGGCTTCGATCCAGTAGGCGAGGGTGTTGCCCAAGTCCATCAGCGGGTCGCCTAACGTGGTGAGTTCCCAGTCCAGTACGCCGATGATCTGCATCGGGTTGTGCGGGTCGAGGATCACGTTGTCGAAGCGGTAGTCGTTGTGCACGATGCTGGAGGTCGGGTGGTCAGCCGGCATCTTGTCGTTGAGCCACGCGCGCACGGTTTCCCAGCTGGGTGCGTCGGGCGTCAGGGCTTTTTCGTAGCGGTCGCTCCAGCCACGAATCTGGCGCGCTACATACCCTTCGGGCTTGCCCAGGTCGGCCAGGCCGCAGGCGGCGTAATCCACTTGGTGCAGTTCGACGAACTTGTCGATAAAGCTTTTGCACAGTGCCTCGGTCTTGGGCGCGTCCAGGCCCAGCTCGGCGGGCAGGTCCGAGCGCAGGATGATGCCGTTGACGCGCTCCATCACATAGAACTCGGCGCCGATCACCGACTCATCAAGGCAGTGCACATAGGCTTTGGGGCAATACGGGAAGCCGTCCTTGAGCTGATTGAGAATGCGGTATTCGCGGCCCATGTCGTGGGCGGACTTGGCTTTGTGGCCAAACGGCGGGCGACGCAGCACGAATTCCTGGCCGGGGTATTCCAGCAGGTACGTCAGGTTGGATGCGCCACCGGGGAACTGGCTGATTTTGACCGGGCCGGCAAGGCCGGGAATATGCGCCTTGAGGTAGGGATCGATGAGGCTGGCATCAAGTTCTTCGCCGGGGCGAATCTGGGTCGATTGGTCGTTAAGCGCCATGCTTATCCCTTCTGCTTATTCTAAAGGCCTTGGACTATTGGCTAATCTAATGCGCACCGCCGCCCAGCGACAAGGTCGGGGCGGCTTAATAGGTTAGCGTGTTGGACGATGATCAGCGGGCCTGATGTGCTCAGATCACCAGCATCGCCCGGCCACCGGGGTTGCACGACAGGTTGGCACCGATTTCGACTTTCGCCAGGTCGATGCCCAGGCCGGCGAGCAGGTTGTTGACGATGGGGTCGAGCAGCGGGCCGAGCAGCCCGGCAATCACACCGCCCAGGGTGGTGAGCAAACCGTTGACCACGCCCGTGACCAGGCCCAGCACGGCGCCCAACAGGCTGACCATTTTGGGCGGGTGGTTGATCAGTAGGATGCCGGTGAGTGTTTCCTTGAGGCTGCTGACCGCGTTCGAGCTGGCGAATGCGTAATAGAGCGGTTGCTGGTTGATCGCGGGCGGGTCGGTGTAGGTGTGCGCACGCGCGGTTTTCAACACTTCGCTGTCGACTCGGATGCCCAGGCCGCCCGCCGCGAAGGCCTGCCTGTCGCCGCACACGCCGGTGCCGCGCTTGCAGGTTTTAGTGCCGATATCCACCAGCGGGTACTCGTCCACCTTGAGTGTTTCGGTGGATGAGTACAGATTCTTGGGGTCAACCTGGCCAATCATCGCGCGCAATGCCGAGGTTTCGCCGAGTACCGACAACGACTTTTTACCGCTGTCGCAACTGTAGCCGGTGACCCTGGCGCTGCCGCCGGCGGCTTCGAGGGCGATGTCGAGGGTGTCGCCGATTTCCAGGCTGGCGACCAGGCAGCAATTGGGGTCGAGCAAGCCAAACAGCCCGCCCAACAGGTCACTGAGCGCCTGCACCACGCCCCCCAGCAGGTTATTGACCAGGGTGACGATCGGCAATTTTACCGAGATCAAGGTGCGCACTTGGGCGGTGCGCACATAGATGGGCTGCCTGGCGATATCTTTGGGGTTGCCGATGCTGGAAACCTGCCCGGGCTCGATCACTTTGGTCGACACGGTCACGCCGAGCAGGCCCAGCACATTGACCGGCAACTCCACGGCAACCGCGCTGGCCTTGTTCGACAGTTGCACAAAACCCTGGATCAGGTTGAACAATTGCAGGTTCACATCCAATGCAGTTTTGTCGGTGCCATTCTGGATATTGATCAGGTCGCCCAGGTGCAGGATCTGCGTGCCCGGTGCAATCAGCTTGATGGCTTCCAGATTGTTGATCACCACGTTGACCGCATCACCGCCCAGCTTGAGCACATCAATGGCCGCCTGGATCAGTTGGCCGACGGTGGCGTCGGTCTTGAGCAACTGGTCGTAGTTGCCGGCGCTGACTTTCAGTTGGACGGCCAGCGCATCCAGGTACTTGAGCAAGCTGATATCGGTGTTGAGCAGGCCATTCCAGCCCACTGCGTCCAACTGCAACTTGCCGCCCAGCAGGCCACCGATCAAGGCGTTAAGGGCGACAGACTGGGTGCTGTCCACGGTCAATAAGGTGCTGCGCACCGTGAGCTGGGCAACCGTGGGGGTTGGCGCGGCGGCGACGGCGGTGGCGCTCAGCTGCGTTGTCAGGTTTACGGGCTGACCCGAGAACAGGGTGCGCACGCCATGGGCAATGCTGGTGTGCACGCGATGGGTGGCAACCACCCGGATAGCGTCGGTTTTGCTCGGGTCGGCGCTGAACGTGCGCATAAAATCTGCGCCGGTGGCCAGGGTGCCGCAGGCGGTGGAAAGCGTGCGATTGTCGTCGAGGCTGAAGTTGTTGCGCGCCGCGCTTTCAGTTGCAAACTGCGCAGCATTGTTGGCGGGCGCCGCGCATGTGCCGCTGCGGCTTACCGCCTCCAGCGCTGCGGTGTCGGCCACACGCTGCAATTTGCGCTTCTCCAGGTACAGGCGACCGCTGTCGACCACCAGCAGCAGAAACAGCAGCGCAATACCGAGGGTTAAAGCGCCTATCAGGCCGATGGCGCCGCGCTGGCGGGCCGGGCCGAGTCCATGGCCAATCATTGTGCGTTCCTTCGCCGGTCCTGCACCGACGTCCTGAGCATACCCGCAAGCAGTGTAGTCAGGTTTTGCGCAGGCGCTGGCTAAACGCTACTAGCTGCGCGGCGGTAGCGTAACCGGTGTCAGCACTGGGCGGCCGGCGAAGTATTCCACCAAGTTATCGGCCACGCGTTGCACGGTGTCGTGGGCCGCTTCCGGCGACAGGCCGGCGACATGGGAGGTGAGCACGGTATTGCTCAGTCGCTTGAGGGCGTCGGGCACTTTCGGCTCATCGTCGAATACATCCAATGCGGCGCCGCCGATACGGCGTTGTTCCAGCGCTGCCACCAGGTCGGCGGTCACCACCACGCTGCCGCGTCCGATGTTCACCAGGTAACCGTTCGGTCCCAACGCGTCCAGGGCATGGCGATCAATCAAGTGGCGGGTGCTGGCCCCGCCCGGCGTGGCCAGGATCAGGAAGTCCGAGGTGCGCGCCAGCTCCACGGCAGTTGCACAGTAGGTGTAGTCCACATCATCGCGGGGCTGGCGGTTGTGGTAACTCACTTCCATGCCAAAACCGAGGGCGGCACGCTTGGCAATCTCCATGCCCACTGCGCCGAGGCCGAGAATGCCCAATTGCTTGCCGCCCAGGGAAGGGCGCATCACTTTCGGCCACTCGCTACGCCGCACCGCCGCGTCAGTCTGGGGAATGCCACGCACCAGCGCCAACAGCAAGGCCATGGCGTGGTCAGCCACTGACGGCGCGTTCACGCCGGCGCCGTTGGTGACTACGATCCCGCGATTGCTTGCTGCTTGCAGATCCACGTGCTCATAACCTGCGCCGATTACGCAGATAATCTCCAGCAACGGCAGCGCCGCGATTTCTTCGGCATACAGCCCCAGCGGGCCACGGGTGAGTACCGCCTTGATCTGCGCGCCGTGGGCCTTGATTGCTTGGGCGCGCTCGGCCGGCGTCGGCGCCAGAATCACATGAAAGTCATTGCTCTCGATGATTTGCAGGTATTCGTTGATGGTTTCAACCAGGACCAGAACAGTGGTGGGCATCGGAAGGCTCTTCCTGAAGGGTTTGATAGGAGGAGTATGCGGGATTTGTAAGACGGAACGATTTGCTCAATCAGAAAAATCCCGCACAGGTGACGCTAGAACTCGATATCCAGCGCTTTCACCCGCTTCACAAATGCTCCCGCCAAGGTCGCATTGTGATGCTCGATGATCGCCTGGGCCGACAAGGTCGGGGTGTCCATGCAGGTATGGCCGTCCTCGGGCAGCACCACCGAAAACCCAAGCTCCACCGCTACTCGGCACGTGGTGTCGATGCAAAACTGGGTTTTCATGCCGACCACCACCAATTCGTCGACCTGCGCTGCCGCCAGTTGTTGCGCCAGTTCAGTGCCCAGGAAGCAACTGGGGCGGGTTTTATTGAACAGGTGGTCGCGTGCTGCGTCCACCTCGAGGCCGTGCCACAGTTGCCAGAGCGGGCTGCCAGCTGCAATCGGCGAACCCGCCGGGCCGGTGTGGCGGGCGACGAAGATGGGGGCGCCGGCGTTGCGGGCGCGCTGGATCAGCTGGTTGATGGTGCCCAGCACGCGCTCGCGCTCGAAGGGGTGTTCCGGCCCGTCGTATAAACCGGTTTGCATATCGATGATCAACAGGGCATTTGCCATGGTCTTGCTCCTTGCAGTGGCCAGCGGGCGGGGCAATAAAAAGGCCCCGTCCATTACTGGCGGGGCCTTGGGTTGTTACTGGGTGTCTTTAGCTCCGGCACCCACAGCAACCGCACGACCCGCCATAAGCGGTCGTGGTAGTGGTGCGGGTGAGACAGGGCTGAATCAGGTTCATGGCCTGATCATGCTGGGGAGGGTACGTGGCTGTCAACGGCGCTGTCCGAGTTCTGCTCTTGCAGCAGGGTGTTTCTTGCAGCCTCAAGGAATTCATCTGACAAGCTGCTGCCGCGTGTCGCACGGGCGAGGGTGAGCGCGCCGATCATCATTGCGTACTTGGCCAGCATCGCCTCGCGGTCTTCATCCTGAAGCTGGGCGAAAACCTCCAGTGACTGTTCAACGCCGTCGATAAAGGCGTGCTGCAGTGCGGTGTCAGCGGGCTCATGGCACATGTCCGGGGTGAAGGCCGAGATGGGGCAGCCGTCGCCAGGGGTGTCACGGTGCTGTGTGGAAAAATACGGGCGCAGGATGGCTTCGCGGGCGGCGCGCACATCATCACTGTGGCGGATTTTTTCCTGCCAGCCCAGGTTCGATTGCTCGAATGCCTTTTGGCACGCCTCGGTGGCCAGCGCTTCCTTGGATGCGAAGTGCCCATAGAAACCGCCGTGGGTCAGGCCGGCTGCGGCCATTACGTCAGACAGGCTGATACCGTGCAAGCCGCGCTCTCGGAAGAGGTGCGTGGCTGCCTCGACGATGATTTCGCGGTTGAGTTCGGCTTGTTTGCGGGAGACGCGCGGCATGGCTGGGTTCTCAGGATGTAGGCGGACACTGCCTGAAACGTACAGGAATGGGTGGGATTCTAAAATAGATTTGTTGTGGAATGTATTCTCCATGGGCTGCCGTGATGTTTGAAACGGCAGCCCCGCATCGCGACTACTGAGTGGTTTGCGCTTGCCGCGCCTTGGCTTGCTCCGCTTGGGCAATGGGCATGAAGTCGTAGGTAGGGAAGAATTGCGTGGTGTAAACACCCCAAGCGGTGTTTTCGATCGCCAGGTTAACTTCTGTAAGACGCGACGCCGGGAGGCGCAGGACGATGACCTGCCCGATACCCATGGCTATATTCCAACTCACCACTTCTACGCCGGCAGGCGGAAATGCCTTGTGAAATTGCTGCTTGGCCAATTGTGCTTTCAACTCACTCAAGGGCCGCGACTGATCATGTTTAAGCAGTACCGTTAACATGACGGCGTTATCAGGCGTGGCCGTGTTAACAGTGGTGTGGGTACTGGTTGTGGCGGTGGCTGCGCCGGGAAACAGTACGGCGGTTACCAATGCAGGTATTAAAAGCAGTTTGAGCGCGTTGTTGCGATTCATGTCGGGCACCTTCAGTGTTGTTAACTTGCAGGGTGCAGCATTGGGGGGAGATATCACTCATTCGGCATGGCTGTTTTTGTTATTGGACCGTTAACGGGTTAACAGCACGGCACGGTGTTTGTGTGAAGTGTGAGTGGGAATCTTAGTTTGCACCTTGGCGATGGCTCAATGGCTATGTATGGTTCTGTAACAGTTATAGGTCTATTAAGATGAAAATATAAATTAGATGCAGGACGTGTCTTTTTTTAATGTCGGATGTGTCTTGTAAGTTGGTTGTTTTAAATGGATTCCTGATCATGCCCCTACGCTGCCCCAGCCCTCGCAAACGGCCGCCCTGGCGCCCCTTGCACGCCTGCACCGGCTAACCATTCCTCAGCTAAGTCTTTGCTTATTCGAGAGAATCCCGGACAATCCGGCCCCTTCTATGGGCGGGGCGCTGCCTGTCAGGTTTTTCTGACTCGCCCCGGCCGTGTAAATGCGGAGATCCGACCGGATGAATGATCAGGCCAATAGCGTCGACGAACGCTATGCAACGACACCTGCAACCCTCACAAGCTGGAGCCGCCAGGACACCACCTGGATGCTCGGCCTGTTCGGCACCGCCATTGGCGCCGGTACTTTGTTTTTGCCGATCAACGCCGGCCTGGGCGGCTTCTGGCCCCTGGTGATCCTGGCATTGCTGGCATTCCCGATGACGTTCTTCGCTCACCGTGGCCTGACGCGCTTCGTGCTGTCCGGCCGTGCCGGCTCCGACATCACCGACGTGGTTGAAGAGCATTTCGGCCTCAAGGCCGGTGCGCTGATCACCTTGCTGTACTTCTTCGCCATCTTCCCGATCCTGCTGATCTACAGCGTGGCCCTGACCAACACCGTCAGCAGTTTCATGGAACACCAACTGCACATCATGCCGCCGCCACGCGCGATCCTGGCCTTTGTGCTGATCCTCGGCCTGCTGGCCGTGGTGCGTTGCGGTGAGCAAGCGATCGTCAAGGCCATGAGCCTGATGGTGTATCCGTTCATCGTCGCCTTGCTGTTCCTGGCGGTGTACCTGATCCCGCACTGGACCGGCGGCATCCTCAGCACTGCCAGCGAAGTCCCGGCGCCGTCCGCGCTGCTCAATACCCTGTGGCTGGCGATTCCGGTGATGGTGTTCTCGTTCAACCATTCGCCGATCATCTCGGCGTTCGCGGTCGACCAGAAGCGCCAGTACGGCGCCAATGCCGATGAACGCAGCTCGCAGATCCTGTGCCGTGCGCACCTGTTGATGGTGGTAATGGTGCTGTTCTTCGTGTTCAGCTGCGTGCTGACCCTGTCGCCGGCGCAGTTGGCCGAAGCGAAAGCGCAGAACCTGTCGATCCTGTCGTACCTGGCCAACCACTTCGACAACCCGACCATTGCCTTCGCCGCACCGTTGATTGCATTCGTGGCGATTGCCAAGTCGTTCCTGGGCCACTACATCGGCGCCAGTGAAGGTCTCAAGGGGCTGGTATTGAAAACCGGGCGTCGTCCGGCTGCCAAGTCCCTGGACCGCATGACCGCCGCCTTCATGCTGGTGGTGTGCTGGCTGGTCGCCACGCTCAACCCGAGCATTCTCGGCATGATCGAAACCCTCGGTGGCCCGATCATCGCGTCGATCCTGTTCCTGATGCCGATGTACGCGATCCGCAAGGTGCCGGCCATGGACAAGTACCGTGGGCAGGCGTCGAATGTGTTTGTCACCGCTGTAGGCCTGGTCGCGATTACTGCGTTGGTTTACTCGCTGCTGTCCTGATAACCGGCAGCAGGCAGCAAAGCCGATTCGCGCACTGCGTGAGTCGGCTTTTTTTGTGTCCGAAAAAAATCCCGATTGCAATGAGGGCTAAGCTGTCGACGTGTTGGTTCCCTTTGGAGATACCCATGGCTCGGCCCCGCCCGCAACTGGTCACAGGCAAACTGGAAAAACTGCACCCTACACAATTGACGGTCGGCATGGCGGAAGTCGCTGCCAAGCGCGACGCCTGGACCAAACTCAAGCGCAAGGAGCGCGCCGCCGCCCTCGACAAACACTGGTTTCCTTGTGTGCTGGGGCCGGACGAGCGCTACTACATCACCGACCATCACCATTTTGGTTTGGCCTTGATTCTGGAAGAGGTCAAGAGTGTGTCGCTGCTGATGCTCAAGGACCTGTCTTTCGTCGAGCGCAGCACCTTCTGGAATGTCATGGCATTCAATCAATGGGTCCACCCCTACGACGCGCGCGGTTTGCGGCGTACCTATGAAGCCATTCCCCGCAAGATAACCGATCTGCAGGACGACCCTTACCGCAGCCTTGCCGGTCTGCTGCGCACCGCCGGTGGTTACGCCAAGGACGCAACACCGTTCAGCGAGTTTTTGTGGGCGGACTTTTTTCGCAGCCGTATCGGCAGCGATGTTGTCAGCCAGCCAAATGCCAAATTAGTGGGCAAGGCCATGACCCTGGCGCGCAGCCAGGAAGCCCGTTATTTGCCAGGATGGGTTGGGCCGATTGAAAACTGAAACCGTTACGCCCGTTGCCGTACCACCCAATCGTACCCAGGACATCCTTGCCGGGCTGTCCATCGCCGGTTTATTGCTGCCGGAGGCTGTGGCGTATTCCAGCATCGCCGCATTGCCACCGCAGGCCGGTGTGATCGCCTTGTTCGCCGGGCTGGTGTGTTACGGCCTGCTGGGCACCAGCCGTTTCGCGATTGTGTCGGCCACGTCCTCTTCGGCGGCGGTATTGGCGGCGGCTACCGCCAGCATGGCCGGGGATGATCCGGCGCTCAGGCTGTCCCTGGCCTTCGGCCTGGTGCTGATCACCGGCGTGCTGTTTGTGTTGGCCGGTTTGTTCAAGCTGGGCGGTGTGACGTCGTTTATCGCCAAGCCGGTGTTGCGCGGTTTTGCCTTTGGCCTGGCGCTGACCATCATCCTCAAGCAATTGGCGAGTGTGGTGGGCGTACACCTGGCCGATAACAACCTGATCCGTTTCCTGCCGCAACTACTGGAACAACTTGCGCGCTGGAACTGGCCGGCGGCGCTGGTGGCAGCGGCAGCATTGGCCGTCTTGTGGCTGTGCGCGCGAATCCCGCGTTTGCCGGGCGGCTTGCTGGTGGTGGTGCTGGGGATTGTTGCCGGGCAGTACCTGGGCTTGCAGGCCCATGGCGTGGCCTTGATCGGCATGATTGATCTGCGTCTGGAACTGGGGCACTTTCCGGTGCTGCCGTTCGCGGATTGGTTGCGCCTGGGCGAGCTGGCCTTTGCCTTGGTCATGATCCTGTATGCGGAGTCCTACGGCTCTATCAGTTCGTTCGCACTTAAACATGGCGACCGGGTGTCATCCAATCGCGACCTCTTGGCGTTGGGCGCGGCGAATCTGGTGTCCGGGTTGTTCCATGGCATGCCCGCCGGTGCGGGCTATTCGGCGACGTCGGCGAATGAGGCCGCCGGCGCCGTTTCGCGTCTGGCGGGCGTCATTGCGGCGTTGGTGGTGCTGGTGATCGTGTTGACGGTGCTGCCGTATGTGGCGTTAACACCGGAGCCGGTGCTCGCCGCCATCGTCATCTACGCGCTGGGCCGTGGTTTGAGCCTGCAACCCTTGGGCCGTTATTTCCGGTGGCGCCGTGACCGTTTGCTGGTGGTCTGCGCGGTAGCGGCGGTCCTGGTGTTGGGCGTGCTGGATGGCTTGCTGGTGTCGGTGGCGATCAGCGTGGTGTTGATGTTGCGCCAGATGTCTTCGGCGGATATTCAAGTGCTGGGGCGCTTGGGCGACACTCACGATTTTGTTGACCAACAACACCATGCTGACGCGGTACAAGTGCCTGGGCTGTTGATTGTGCGGCCCAGCGAAGCGCTGTTCTTTGCCAATGCCGAGCGCATCCTGGGTGCGGCGTTGCGCTTGATGCGTCAGTCGCCGGTCGATGCGGTGGTGTTGAGCCTGGAGGAGTCTCCTGACCTTGACGGCACCAGTATCGAGGCGCTGGCAGCGTTTTTTGCGCAGGTGCACGGGGAGGGCAAGCGGCTGGTACTGGCGCGGGTGCGGCATGCGGCGATGGAAGTACTGCAAGCCTTGCCCGAAGCCGTTGCGCCACAGGTTTTGCTGAGTGCCTTGAGTGTCGATGGCGCAGTGCAGTTGGCGTTGCACACCAGGCCGTGAGTACCAATGATCAAAAAGTGTGGGAGCAGGCAAGCCAGCTCCCACATTTGTTTGGTGGTGTTGTTAGCGCTGTATTCCAGGCATAAAAAAACGCCGCGCATCTTGCGATGCGCGGCGTTTTTTAAATCACCACATCTTAGGCTTGAATCACCGGGATGTTGGCGCTTGCTGCGATTTTGCGGAACTCGGCGATCTGGTCGAAGTTCAGGTAGCGGTAAACGTCACTGGCCATGGTGTCCAGTTTCGCTGCGTAACCCATGTACTCTTCGACGGTCGGCAGGCGACCCAGCGTGGAGGCAACTGCCGCCAGCTCAGCCGAGGCCAGGTAGACGTTCGCGCCATCACCCAGACGGTTCGGGAAGTTACGGGTCGAAGTCGACACAACCGTCGAGTTCGGCTCTACACGTGCCTGGTTACCCATGCACAGCGAGCAGCCCGGCATTTCCATGCGCGCGCCAGCCTTGCCGTAGATACCGTAGTAGCCTTCTTCGGTCAGTTGGTGTGCGTCCATCTTGGTCGGCGGCGACAGCCACAGACGGGTTGGCAGCTGGCCCTTGACCTGCTCCAGCAGTTTACCGGCAGCGCGGAAGTGACCGATGTTGGTCATGCACGAACCGATGAACACTTCGTCGATCTTCTCACCGGCAACGCTGGACAACAGACGGGCATCGTCCGGGTCGTTTGGTGCGCAGAGGATCGGCTCGTTGATTTCGGCCAGGTCGATCTCGATGATTTCGGCGTATTCGGCGTCGGCATCGGCTTCCATCAGCTCCGGGTTGGCAACCCAGGCTTCCATCGCTTGGGCGCGACGTTCCAGGGTGCGTGCATCGCCGTAGCCTTCGCCGATCATCCAGCGCAGCAGGGTGATGTTGGAGTTCAGGTACTCGGTGACCGACTCTTTGGACAGCTTGATGGTGCAACCGGCAGCCGAACGTTCAGCCGAGGCGTCGGACAGCTCAAAGGCTTGTTCCAGCGTCAGGTCGTTCAGGCCTTCGATTTCCAGGATGCGGCCGGAGAAGGCGTTCTTCTTGCCTTTCTTCTCTACGGTCAGCAGGCCAGCCTGGATCGCGTAGTAAGGAATGGCATGAACCAGGTCACGCAGGGTGATACCAGGTTTCATTTTGCCTTTGAAGCGCACCAGGATCGATTCCGGCATGTCCAGTGGCATAACGCCAGTGGCTGCGGCAAACGCGACCAGACCGGAACCGGCCGGGAACGAAATGCCCATCGGGAAACGGGTGTGGGAGTCACCACCGGTGCCGACGGTATCCGGCAGCAGCATACGGTTCAACCAGCTGTGGATGATGCCGTCGCCTGGACGCAGCGATACACCGCCACGGGTCATGATGAAGTCAGGCAGGGTGTGGTGGGTGGTCACGTCGATCGGCTTGGGGTAGGCCGCGGTATGGCAGAACGACTGCATGACCAGATCGGTCGAGAAGCCCAGGCACGCCAGGTCTTTGAGTTCATCACGGGTCATAGGACCGGTGGTGTCCTGAGAACCCACGGTGGTCATCTTCGGCTCGCAGTAGGTGCCAGGACGAACGCCTTTGCCTTCTGGCAGACCGCAGGCCTTGCCGACCATTTTCTGTGCCAGGGTGAAGCCTTTGCCGGTGTCGACAGGGGCTTCAGGCAGCTTGAACAGGTCGGTAGGGCCCAGGCCGAGTTCGGCGCGCGCCTTGTCGGTCAGGCCACGGCCGATGATCAGCGGGATACGGCCGCCGGCGCGAACTTCGTCCAACAGCACCGGGGTCTTCATTTCGAAGGTGGTCAGGACTTCGTCGGTGCCGTGTTTGCAGACTTTGCCAGCATGCGGGTACAGGTCGATCACGTCGCCCATGTTCATGTTGGTAACGTCGAATTCGATTGGCAGTGCGCCAGCATCTTCCATGGTGTTGTAGAAGATTGGAGCGATCTTGCTGCCGAAGCAGAAGCCGCCGGCGCGCTTGTTCGGCACGTACGGTACGTCGTCGCCGAAGAACCACAATACCGAGTTGGTTGCCGATTTACGCGACGAACCGGTACCCACCACGTCGCCGACGTAGGCGATCGGGAAACCCTGGCCGCGCATCTCTTCGATCTGCTTCATCGGGCCGGTTTTGCCTTGCTCGTCCGGCACGATGCCTTCGCGTGCCATTTTCAGCATGGCCAGGGCGTGCAGCGGGATGTCAGGGCGGGACCAGGCGTCCGGGGCAGGGGACAGGTCGTCGGTGTTGGTTTCGCCGGTGACCTTGAATACGCGCAGGCTGATCTTGTCGGCCAGGGTTGGGCGGTTGCGGAACCACTCGCCGTCAGCCCAGGACTGGATCACGCCTTTGGCGTGCTCGTTGCCGTTCTTGGCCTTTTCGGCCACGTCGTGGAACGCATCGAACATCAGCAGGGTGTGCTTGAGTTGGGCGGCCGCGACAGGGGCCAGCTCGGCGTCGTCCAGCAGGTCGACCAACGTCACGATGTTGTAGCCGCCTTGCATGGTGCCAAGCAGTTCAACCGCGCGTTTTTTGTCGATCAGGGGAGAAGTGACTTCGCCCTTGGCCAGGGCGGACAGGAAGCCGGCCTTGACGTAGGCAGCCTCGTCAACGCCTGGTGGAATGCGGTTGGTGATCAGGTCAACGAGAAATTCTTCTTCGCCAGCCGGAGGATTCTTCAGCAGCTCGACCAGGCCTGCGGTTTGTTCGGCGTTAAGCGGCTGGGGAACGATACCCAGTGCTGCGCGCTCTTCGATATGTTTGCGGTAGGCTTCAAGCACAGTTATTACCCTCATCAGTGGTCCCACGGGACGCTCATCCAGAAATGAACGGCACGCATGCGCTCGGGGGCTTTTTGGGCCGCAAAGCCAGCGCTGCCGGCATTCCTCACAGAAGCTGCTTTCAAAGTTTTACGCCTGCAGAACGGAGCTGATGAGGGTTGGCGCGGGCTCTGACCTACCGGGTCGAACCTGCGCCAACACCGTTCTGAAGGAACGACTGTGCTCGTGACGCTTTGAAAACAGCTTCCAGCGGATTATTGGCGCCTTACAAGGCCGGATGATTCTACGGCAAAAAAAATCTAAAGGTAAGTTACCTCACCAAGTTTGCTGGGTGATCAACCTTAGACAAAGGGCTAACATGGCGCATCGTTTCGCTGATTTGTGTGCGCTGCCCATGTCCAACCAAGCCATCAAGACCCCCTGCGTCGGCCTGTGCTCCACGGTTTACGGCGATCTCGTGTGCCGCGGCTGCAAGCGCTTTCACCATGAGGTGATCCAGTGGAATGGCTATAACGAAGAAGAAAAACGCGCGGTATGGTTGCGATTGGAGCAGCTGTTGGTGCAAGTGATGGCCGGCAAACTGGAAGTCTTCGACCCCAAGATGCTGCGCGGGCAGCTTGAGCAGCGCAAGATTCGCTTCGTGCCGCACCAGTCCGAGTACTGCTGGGCCTACCAGTTGATCGCCCGCGGCGCGCGGGTGATTTCCAACTTGGAAGCCTATGGCATGGTGCTGCTGCCGGAGTTTCGTGAGTGGGCACTGCCGGAACTGCGGGATGCCATTGATCGTGAGTTCTTTATCTTGTCCGAGGCGCATTACCAGCGCTATATCGCGCCGGGGTTCCTGAAGGACGCACTGGGCCACTGACCGCAGAGGTCAATGTGGGAGCTGGCTTGCCTGCGATGGCGGTAGATCAGCCAAAGGTGTGTTGACTGAAAGGTCGCTATCGCAGGCAAGCCAGCTCCCACCTTTGATTTCCAGCGCCCCGTAGATCAAGGCTTGGTCGCCAACTCCTGCAGATGGTCCATCAACGCCTGCGGCTTAAGCACCAATACATCACCTTCCACCGCATCCAGCACCACCTCCGCCGTATTGCCGATCAGCGCCCCGGAAAGCCCGGTGCGCGCCACCGTGCCGATAATGGTCACCGCCGCCTGCAAGGTATGCGCAGCATGGGGAATCAACACATCCGCCGGGCCTTCCTCGATATGCAGGTGGGTGTCGTCGATATCAAACTCGGCCTGGAACGCCTTGCACTGTTCGCGATAGCGCGCCTCGATGGTTTCCTTGAGCTGGAAGGTCGGGTCTGCCGCCGACAGCATCGGCGACGGATGGGCACTGATCACGTGCAGCTGCGCTTTGGCCAGGCGCGCAATGTCGAAGCCATGGTCGATGATGGTGTTGTGCAGCGCCTGGTGTTCGCTGTCGCTGTTGCCCACATCAATCGCCCCCAGCACCACCTTGTCGGCCCAGGGCGTCGAGGTTTTCACCAGCAGCACCGCGGTAGGGCAGTAGCGCAGCAGTTTCCAGTCTGCCGGCGTCAGCAGGGCCTTTTTCAATGGGCTGTCCGGGAAGTGCTGCTTGATTACCAAGCCACAACCTTCGGCCTGCTGCACGTCGATGATGGTTTCATGCAGGCTGTCATTCCACGCCTGCTCGGTGGTCACGCTGTAGCCGTCCTCCTGCAGGCCGGACTTGAGCAGGCTGAGCAGCGCCGAATGCTCGTGCTTTTTGTCGCACACCAGCAAATGCAGGTGCGCGCCGGTGACCCCGGCAATCAGCTTGGCGCGCTTGAGCGCCAGGCTTTCGGAATGCTCAGGTTCGATCACCACCAGGATGCTGCGAATGGCTTGCATGGTCGGGGTCTCCAAAAGGGTGGGCCTGGAACAACTATAGTTGCTGCCCGCCAGACGTCATGTTGATGCACATCAAGGCCGGTGGCTGGTGGTCTGCGGCGGGGTCGGTATAATCGCCGGCCTTTTGTGATCCTTTTGCCCGTGAGCCCGATGAACCTGCCCGAAATCCACGAATTCCTCGGCTGCCGCACCCCCGATGCCTGGGTCCAGGCCGCGTTGGCCGATCAGCACACCCTGCTGATCGACCACAAGAACTGCGAATTCAAAGCCGCCAGCACCGCCCTCAGCCTGATCGCCAAGTACCACGCTCATGTGGACCTGATCAGCATGATGTCGCGCCTGGCGCGTGAAGAGCTGGTGCACCACGAACAAGTCATGCGCCTGATCAAAAAGCGCAAGGTCGAGCTGCGCCAACTGCATGCCGGCCGTTACGCCTCGGGTTTGCGCAAGGTGGTGCGCAGCCATGAGCCGGTCAAGCTGGTGGACACGCTGGTGGTCGGCGCCTTTATCGAGGCGCGCAGTTGCGAGCGTTTCGAAGCCCTGGTGCCGCATTTGGACGAAGAACTCGGCAAGTTCTACTTCGGTTTGCTCAAAAGCGAGGCCCGGCACTTCCAGGGTTATCTGAAGCTCGCCTACCAGTACGGCGACGCCAAGGACATCGCCCAGGTGATCCAACGGGTACGCGCCGCCGAGCAGGAACTGATCGAGTCACCCGACATCGAGTTCCGCTTTCACAGTGGCGTGCCAGCCTGAGGCAACGGCCACGCCGATCAGCGCGGTGATCCCGGCCAGCAGCAAGATCACCGTTTGCGTGCCCAACGGCGCCGCCAGCACGGCGATCAACAGGCCCGCCAGCGGCTGCGCGAGGTTATTGAGCAAGGTGATCACGCCCACTGTCTTGCCGAAGTCCTGCACCGGAATCACCCGCTGGCGGGTGCTGCGCATGTACACATTGAACATCTTGTCGAAGCCGGTGATCAGTAGGAACCCCAGGGTGTAAGCCCACAGATTGGGGCTGACGGCCATGATCACCGCCCCCGCCGCAATCATGGAATAGGACAACCCACCCAGCACCTTCAACGGCAGGCTGGAACGCGCCAGGTAAAACAGAATAACGATGGTCACCACCGCGCCCGCAGCCTGCAACAACGCATAGGCATCTTTGCCGGCGTCGAACAGGCCAGTGACCATGGCCGCAGACGTCGCCAGCGTGACCCCGATGATCAGGTTGACGCCCACCGCCAGGGCAATGATCCGCTTCAATTCCGTCAGTTTGCGAATGTGCCCGAAGGCAATGCGCAACGGTTGCAGCCAGATATCCTGATGCTGCTCAAAGCTCTCCAGGCTCACCGTGGTGTTGCGCTGCCACACCAGCATCGCCAGGTCCGCAAGCACAAACAGCCCGGCAATGCCCACCACCACCCACGGCCAGGCCCACACCTCGAGCATCAGCGCCGCCACCAGCGGCCCCAGCACCAGGCCGGTCTGGTCGGCGATCTGCGAGTAGGACAAGGTCTTGGCATAGGTGTAATGCTTGAAGATATGCGGCATCACCACTTCGCGGGCCATGATGCCCTGGGTCGTCAACACGCCGCACAGCGCCGACAGGATCACCAGCCAATAGATGCCGTCGAACACGCCATACAACGCCACTGCCAGCACGCACGCCAATGCGCGGTAAACCTGGCTGATATGCAGGATGCGCACCGGCGAGAACTTGTCGCACAATGCGCCGCACACCGGGAACGCCAGGTAACGCGGCAGTGACTCGACGAAGAACGCCAAGCCGGCCCACGACACACTGTTGGTGGTTTGGAATACGATCAGCGGCACGATAAACAACAGAATCTGGTCCGCCAGCCGCGACAGAAACAGCGAGATAAAAAAAGCCAGGTAGTCCTTGCGCATGGTGCTCTCGTTTCAATCGATCAAAGCGTCAACACACGGGCCGCTCAGTAGCTTGAGCCGCCGGTATCGGTGAGGTTATGGCGCTCATCGCCACGAAGCGGCGGGTTGAACACGCTCACCAGTATCAGATCCTGATGCACGCCACCGCGCAGATAATGCCGGTCATGTTGGTCCAGGACATACATATCGCCCGGGCGGATCGGGTAGATATTGCCGTCCATATCTTCAACCTCACCTTCACCGGCGATGCAGTAACAGGCTTCCAAGTGATTGCGGTAGTGCAGCAGCGACTCTGTGCCAGCACGCACAACGGTATGGCAGACGGTATAGCCCATTCCGTCTTTCTCCGTCAGCAGGCGGTGACTGGTTCCAGCGCCCCATTCAACAAAGTGAGCGGTGTTCTCAATATCGGTCTTGTTGCGAACAAACATGGTCGTCTCCTGTTAATGCCGGGCGTTAAGGCAGTGATTGAGTTCTGAGGTGGCACTGGCCAGCATCGCCGAGTCCCAGTGCACGTCACGGTGGGCGGCCATGGTCTGCAGGTCGCGCCAATGCCTGTGCAACGGGTTCTCGGTGGTCATCAGCGAGGCGCTGCTGTGTTCGACCAAACGTCGTACCGCTTCGACGCATTGGTGGGTGAGGTAGCTGCGATCACGCTTGAGGGCCAGCAACTGGCGCTCGGTGAGCGCGCGTTGTGCCTGGCCCGACGCATGCAGACGATCGACCAGTGAATCAAACAGCGCACCGGCTGCTGTCAACTGCGCGCCACTATGGGCCGCACGCTCAAGGGCGATGGCGCAAGGGGCTGTGTTGTCTCGTGCCAGTGCCTGGAGGTGCAGCTCATAAGCGCCCTCGGCGCATCCCAGAACTGGGCCGATGATCGACGTCGTGATGAACGGCACGATGGGTACGCAGTACAGGTACTCGTGCCCAGCCCCGGCCGGCCGGTGGCCAAACACGTGTTGAAGTGGGAACACTTCGTGATGAGGCACCAGCAGATCGGGCGTCACTACATCGTGAGAGCCTGTCGCACGCATGCCCGTGGTGTTCCAGGAGTCGAGTACAACCACGTCTTTTTTCGCAATGACAACCAGCAAGCGTTCAGTGGTGCCGGCCGTGGGATGGTTGGGGCATGGGGCATTCAGGATCAACCACGTGGCATGTTCGATGCCGGAACTGAAGCGCCATCGACCACTGACGCGCATGCCCTCAGGTTCAATCGACAATCGACTGTCCGGGCCTGCTGACGCGGAGGCAAATAGTTGAGGCGTGCCTGTACGGTAGAGTTTCGCCTCAAAGGCCTGGTTCAGGCGTGCGGCGATGGCGGCGTGTCCGCCCACCAGGCTGATCAACCAGCCCGTCGACGCGCATGCCCTGGCTGCCGTCCTGGATGAGCGCACCAGCGTTGGCCAGCCAGGCAATGTCGGTTGCGCCCGGCGCGGGCACACTAACGACAGCAAGCCGCTGGCGTGCAATTCACTGAGTGTTTGATCGCTCAATTGGCGATTTTTGTCGGCCAGGGCTGCGCGTTCGCGCCACCTTGATAGATAAGCTTCAGGCATTGGGCGCTTCCTTTTGTGTCTGCTTGCCCAGGGAGGCGTGTTCGAAGCAAAAGGAGCGCGGTTGGTTGATTGGGCCAAGCAAATCAATAAACTGCTCAATATGGTCGAGGTCGTCTGAAGCAACGAACTCGCAGAAATTGGTGCTGTTCCAAAGCAGGAACACGTACTTGAAGTGCCGCTGAAGGGCTGCCACCAGCACGTCCATGCACACTTGGCCGTTTTCCATCTGATCGAGCATTTGCAGGCGCTTCCACTCGATTTCTGCGGCGGTGAAGTAGCGCGTCTTGAAGTCCTGGTCCTTCAACGCTTCTCGGCGCAGATACTCTTGAGGGTCGACGTGATTGACCTTTTCCAAAAAGAACGCCAGGCCGCCTGGCTTGAGCAGCGGTTTGACATGGCTGAGCTGTAAGTCGCGGTCCTGGGTGTAAAACTGGAAGGCCGCGGTTTCGTAAAGGTAATCAAAACCTTCGGCAAATCGTACAAGAGGTGGTGAGCCAAGTAGCGCCGGGATGACTTTGAAGAACGACTCCGGGTAGAACAGCGAGTGTTCGGGGCTTGCAAACCGGTCGAAGGCGAGCTGATTGGCACGGTTAGGCGAGCAGGTCAGTGTCTGCACCAGGCCGGCAGAGTGAGCTGCCAGCGCACGGCCGTTGCTGCCGTCGAAGGCGTCGACTTCAAAAAAGCTGAAGCGTTGCTCCGGCCCTGTGCGACGGGCCTGGGAAAGCCGGGTGAGCGCCACACCAACACGTGCCATTTCCTCAAGAATGTACGGCACGCTGGCCAGGAAATGTGAAAACAGCGGGCCGGCCTCAGCGACCAGTTGATCGTGATAAGCGACGACATCGGCGTCAACGATTGTCTCGCGCAGCTGGCTGGTGAGTGGGCGCGAAGGAACCTGTGTGGAGCCAGTGGCCAGGCTGTGAAAATGCTCGGCCAGTTTAAACATCGAGCTGTTTTGTAAGTCTGTTTCGAGCCTGCTGTTGTGCAAGTGATCCATCGAATCGCTCCTTGATGTCAAGCCAGGCCTTTGCCGGTCGTCTTGCCTGAATCGGTTTGCGGCAATGCGTCCATAAACGCCCATTGCGCAGGGACCATGTGCCAGTCCATATGCCGTTTGCAGTATTCATGCAGTGCGGCTTCGCAACTTGAATCATGGTTGCGCTCCAGCACCACACAGGCCTTGGGCAAAAAGCCGGCAGACTCATCCGCCACAGGCACTACAACCACTTGGGCGACGGCCGGGTGAGAGGCCAGGCACTGCTCTATTTCGCGCGGGTTGACATTCCATATGTTGCGTGCAAATACATCATCCTTGCGGGCTACGTAATAGAGAAAGCCTTGATCGTCTCGCTTGAAGAGGTCGCCCGTGCAATAGAATCTTTGTGCGCCGACTACACCGGTCTTGATAGCCGTATGAGTAGCCTCGGGCATTTTCCAATACTCCAGCATCAGGTAGTCGCTGCTCACCCAAAGTTCACCAATAACTCCCGGCTGTGTTATCTGTTTGCCGTCCTCATCGACAATAAGTGCGGTGACGCCGGGTAAGGGTTTACCAACTGAAGTGGGGTATTTATCAATGTAATCAGGTGGCAAGTAGCTGACCCGCTTGCATTCGGTCAGCCCATAGTTGGAGTAAATCTGAACAGCGGGAAGTGCAGCACGAATGCGTTTTATGTGGCGGGTATACAGCGGCTGGCCGCTGCTGGAAATGTAGCGCAGACGAGGCAGTTGACGTTGCCAGTGTTGTTTTGTTTCGGCCAGCAGGAAAAATATCGGCGGGAAGATGTGCATGCCAGTCACCCCCTCGCGTTCCGCGACCTTCAGCACCGCGTCTGCATCCTGAGGCGGGCGACTTTCAATGACCGACGTGCCACCGAAATACAAGGGCATCAGGATGTTGTACACGCCGTAATCGGAAGCCAATGTGGAATAGCTGAGGATCACGTCGTCGGGTGTGTTGTTCAAATAGGCGGTAACGCTCGTCGTTGCGGCAACCATGATTGAGTGGTTAACGACCACACCTTTTGGATTGAAAGTCGAGCCGGACGTATAGAAGATCGAGGTGATGCGGGCGTCGTCCTGCAGGTCGGGAAGTGCTGCCTGCGCAACGTCGGGCGCCAATAAGGCGTGGTCTAGAGAGATGACCTCAGGCGGCGTTGCCGCAGCGTCGCCGATCATTATTATTCGTTCTAAATCGGTGTCCCGACCCAGTGTTTCCAGCGCCTCGCAGCCTTGGGTGATGAGGACCCTGGCACCGGTATGCTTGAGTTGGTGAACCAGTTTCTCGCGGCTGTAAGTGGGGTGCGTTGCCGCCGTAATCGCACCCACGCGCAGGACGGCGAGATAAGCGGCAACGAGATCGATGCAGATCGGTGAATACAGGGCGACGCGATCGCCTGGTTGAACACCGCTGGCGACCAGCAGTCGGGCTATTTGTGTCGTTCTTGCTTGAAGCATTCCATAGCTGTAATGGACGGCATCGAGCGCAACAGCGCACTTGTGCGGGTGGCGGGAGGCGTTATGTTCGATGACCTCGTGATACAAAAGCATGGTGTGTACCTGTATTCAATAACACGCTTAAATAAAGACAGAACGGCTGTGTAAGAGCGGTTCGCTAAATTAAATAAGGGCTGTGTTTGAATAAGGCGCGGAGGTAAGCACCAGGGGTGGCAATCGATAAAAGTTGCGGGTGCACGCTATCAACTCCTTTGATATTTATTTTAATTATCTTCCATGACTTTCACCGGCAGGTGTCGCTGAAAAGTGCATGGATAGTTTCATTGGCGTTGTTGGGCTGTCAACGACGGCCGCGTCACTGTTTTGTCACTGCGTCGTGACAATTTAAGGCGTTTGCTGAATAAATGTTAGTGTCGAAACTTCCGAAAATGACGTGAGTTATGGCTGTCGGAAAAATCACGATCTTTCTTGGGCAAGGCTGCTAACGCCGCGATTTGATACGTTAAAAACTCCGGGTGAAATGTTAAAAACCTTTAAAAACATGAAGGTTGTTCGAAAGCCCCACACAAAGGCGTTTTTTGCCGCGCCCAGTACCTTTTCAGGCCAGCTTGCCACCTATAATGCGCACACTTCAATCCGCGCATCCACACTGAGAACTTATGGAAAACCTGGGTCTGGGCAAGGTCCTGCTCGTTGAGGACGATGAAAAGCTGGCAGGGCTGATCGCGCACTTCCTGTCGCAACACGGTTTCGAGGTGCGCGTGGTGCACCGGGGCGATGAGGCCCTGGCGGCCTTTCTCGACTTCAAACCGAAGATTGTGGTGCTCGACCTGATGCTGCCGGGCCAGAGCGGGCTGCACGTGTGCCGGGGGATTCGCAATGTGTCCGACACGCCCATCGTCATCCTCACCGCCAAGGAAGACGACCTGGACCACATCCTGGGCCTGGAGTCGGGCGCCGACGACTACGTGATCAAACCGATCAAGCCGCCGGTATTGCTCGCGCGCCTGCGTGCCTTGCAGCGCCGCCAGGTGCCGGAGCCCGCGGTGCGTGGTGCGCTGGAGTTTGGCCGGCTGTCGATTGACCGCAGTTGCCGCGGCGTCAGCCTGGGCGGCGAGGCCATCGACCTCACTACCATGGAGTTCGAACTGCTGTGGCTGCTGGCCAGCAACTCGGGAAAAATCCTTTCGCGCGACGACATTCTCAACCGCATGCGCGGTATTGCCTTCGACGGCCTGAACCGCAGTGTCGACGTGTACATCAGCAAGTTGCGCAGCAAGCTCAACGACAACCCGCGCGAACCGGTGTGCATCAAGACCATCTGGGGCAAGGGGTATTTGTTCAATCCGTTTGCGTGGGAGGTTTAGATGCTGCGCCTGTTTCTGCGCCTGTATGTGATCCTGGCGCTGGGGTTGGCCGGGGCAATCTGGCTGGTCAACTACACCTTCGATGAGTTATTGCCCGAGGCCAACGAGGTCTATAACCGCGAAGCCTTGCGCGGGCCGGCCTACGGGCTGGTCGAGCAACTGCGCCCGGTGCAGGGCGCGGCCCGCGATGCGCGCCTGGCGGAGCTGCAACCCCATTACGGCCTGCGCCTCAAGCTGGTGCCGCGCGACACCCTGGCGCTCAATGACCGCGAACAGCAACTATTGGCGGGCGGCCAATTGGTGGTGCGCGGCGACTTCATGGAGTTCCTGACCACCATTGATGGCGGTCCGCAATTGCTGCAGATCAAGCTGCCGGAAGAGCCCAAATGGTTGTACCTGTGGGCCTACGGCTTCCTGGGTGTGAGCCTGGCCATCGTCCTGTATTTCTGGGTACGCCCGCACTGGCGTGACCTCGAACATATCCGCCTGGCCGCGCAGCGCTTTGGCGATAACGACCTCGGCTCGCGCATCCTGCTGCCACGCCGTTCTACCGTGCGCGAGCTGGCCGGGCACTTCAACCAGATGGCCGAGCGTATCGAAAGCCTGATCGCCAACCAGCGTGAGCTGACCAACGCGGTGTCCCATGAGTTGCGCACGCCGATTGCGCGCTTGTCATTTGAGCTGGATCAGCTCAAGCAACAGGCCGACCCACGCCAGAGCCGCGAACTGATCGCCGATATGTACGCTGACCTTGGCGAGCTGGAAGAAATGGTCTCCGAACTGTTGACCTACGCCAGCCTGGAGCGCGGCGCCACCCAGGTCACTCGGGAGAATATCGAAGCCCACAGCTGGCTCGACAGCGTGATCGGCAGCGTGGCGCTGGAGGCCGAGGCAGCCGGGGTGCAGTTGTCGTTGCGCACCTGTGAGGTCGACTTTATCCAGATCGAGCCGCGCTTTATGGCGCGTGCAGTGATCAACCTGCTGCGCAATGCCATTCGCTACGCTGAGCGTCGTGTAGAAGTGTCGCTGGTCAAGTTCGGCAATGGCTACGAAGTGCGGGTTAATGACGACGGCCCTGGTGTGCCGATGGAGGGGCGGTCGAAGATCTTCGAACCGTTCCTGCGCCTGGATGCCAGCCGCGATCGCCGCACCGGCGGCTTTGGCTTGGGGCTGGCGTTGGTCAAGCGCGTCAGCCAGTGGCACGGCGGGCAGGTGGAAGTGCTGGATTCGGAGTGGGGCGGGGCGTCTTTCAGAATGACCTGGGCGTACGCCGAGTAAAGCTCGGGCCTAGCAGGGAACAGGTGTGATAACCCCTTCAATGTGGGAGCTGGCTCGCCTGCGAATGCGGTGTATCAGTTAAAGAATTATTGACTGACACACCGCATTCGCGAGCAAGCCCGCTCCCACACGTTCTGATCGGCTAGCCGATCAGAACGTGTATTCCAAAACCCCCATCACCGACGTCTGCAACCGTCGCTCCACAATCGGGCTCTTGCCCGCTTCATCTGCCAGGTACTGCACATCCAGCAAGGTCGAAAACTGGGTGTGCTCGCTGATCGGCAGGCTCCACACCAGGTTCAGGCCATTGCTGATATTGCCCGCGCCGGCCTTGTAGGCTTTGAAGCGGCTTTGCGCGGCCTGGCCGGTGGTTACGCCATACCAGGTCTGCAAGTAGTTGCGGTCGCCAAAGTGGCTGCTGAGGCTGGCATCCACCGAACCGTAGCGCCCTTCATACAGGTTGGTGCCCAGGCTCAGTTCCAGGTGGGTGTAGGCCTTGCCGGTGTCTTTGCGGTCGTTCTCCTTGAGGGCATGTTCCAGGGTCGCGCCGACGATCACACCGCCCAGGTTATAGCTGGCGTTGACGCCCAATTGCGGGCGGGCCTTGATCTCGCCCATGCCTTTAAGGCGTTTGGAGCCGGCGTGCAGGCTCTCGTTTTTGTCCTTGCGTGCGGCGCTTGCGCCGACATACGCGCTGAAGCTCAGGGCATTGCCTTCGTAACCCCAGCCCAGGCCCTTGTCGGTGTCGAGGAAAATCCCCCATGGGCTGACGACTTTGCCGCCCAGCAGCGGCGCGGTCATGCGTTCGTCGCTGCCGCTGTAGCGCGGCAGGTTGCCCACGCCGGCCTTGAGGCTGTATTGCCAGTCTTCGGCAATCGCAGTGTCTGCAGCTGCGAGCAGGCACAGTGAGGTGATTGACAGGCAGAGGTTTTTTGAGCGCATCCGGGTATTCGTCCTTGTTAAAAATTCAAGAGGTTGTTGGGCGATTGCGTGCGTTTGAAGGAGTAGCCCGAGGCGCTGAGGCCGTTGACCTGGCGGCTGACGGTATCGCCCAGGCCGTAGCCGTTGCCGGCCAGTACCGCGTGGGCGTTGTCGACGGGAAGCAGGATGTAGTCGGTAAGCGGCTCGTTGTGCAGTTGGCCGCGAATCACCAGGAAGCCTTCTTCCAGGCGCACGCTGATGCCGCTCAACGGCGCGTCGGGCTCATGGGTGTTGAGCACCTGATAGGTGCCGATGGTGGAGGCCCAGGCCAGCGGCAGCGGCGGCGGGTCGATGCGTTCACCGATGGCCAGGCGTTGGCCATGGCTGCGGGCGGTGAGCACTTGGCGGCCCTGCACCGTGACCACGTCCAGCTGTACGCGGCCCAAATCACCGAGGTCCTTGAGCCAAAAGCCCAGGACTTTTTTCTGCGCGCGCAGCCAGCCGTGTTCGTCGCGCAATAACTCGAAGTCAAACCCGGCCAGCTCACCGCTCAGCCGATCGCCGTCATCCTTGACCCGGAATACGCCCCAGGCCGTGGCATAAAACCCGGCCAGGCGCTTGCGGTCGACGGCGGCGGGCACCTGGCGCAACTTAAGCCCATGGCTGGGTGCCTGGCAGTCGTCGGCGCACACGGCCTGCCCGGTTTGCGCCTGGAGCATCAGGCGCAGGGTCTCGGTGGCCAGGCGCGCGACCAGTTCTTCGGCGTTGCTGTCATTGGCCATGATGATCACCGCCAATTGCTGGTCGGGCAGCACGCTCAATTGCGCGGCAAAGTCATCACCGCCGCCACTGTGCTGGTAGGTGCGCACGCCGGGGGCGACGGGTTCATCGCCGCAGGGCGCGAGGAACCAGCCCAGGCCCATCCGGCAATCGAAGTCCAGGGCATTGCCGGTGTTTTGCTGGGTAAACATCTGATCAATCGACGGGCTTTCAAGCACACGGGTGCCTTTATAGAGGCCATGGGCAAACAGCATCTGCACGTAGTGGCTGAGGTCTTTGGGGCTGGCCCACAAGCCGCCGGCAGCGAGGTCGCGCACCTGCGCATCGGTACTCGCCACGCCGTCTTCGTACCCAAGGGCGCGAAAGCTCAACTGCGTGCCGGTGCCGACAAAGCTCGATTGGTTCATTTCCAGGGGCTTGAGCAGGCGGCTTTGCAGTTGGGCTTCAAAGCTTTTGCCGCTGCTGCGCTCGATGGCCGCGCCGACCAGCGAATAACCGAGGTTGGAATAGGCCACCTGAGAGCCCGGCGGGCTGCTTAGCCACACGCCCGACACGCGCATCGGCATCTGGCCCATGGCATAGGTGCTGCGCACGTCGCGCAAATGTTCACTGGGCAAGCCGGACTGATGGCTGAGCAGGCGTCGCAGGGTGATATCGCGGTCAGCGGCGGCCTGGTCAGTGTGAAAGCGCGAACGCACGTAAAATTCGCGCAAGGTTTGCTGGATCGGCGCGTCCAGGCCCAGGCGCTGTTGCTCGACCAACTGCATCGCCGCCGTGGCTGTCAGAAGTTTGGAAATGCCGCCGGCGCGAAACGCCGTGTTGGCGGTCACCGGCACACCCTGGGCCTTGTCGGCCAAGCCAAAGCCGCGCGCCCAGATCAGCTCCTGGCCATTGACCAGCGCAATCGACAACCCGGGCACATTCTCGCGGGCCAGGTCTTTGGGAATGCGCGCTTGCAGGTAGCGGATGATCGCGCCGTAATCGCCCTTGGGAATCGCCGGCGGGGCAGGCGGCTGCACGTGGCAGCCGAGCGTGCCCAGCAAGCAGCCCCATAACGGAATACCGCGCAATGTGCGAAACATGAAGAGCACCCGGATGGTGGTTTGGATGCTCGAATGCTAGGGCCATGCCGGCCAACAATCTTTGAGAGCTTTGTCGAGAAACTGTCAAAGAGTGTTAACGCGTCAGCCCCAAACGCTCATGCCACTGGGCAATGGATTCTTCGGGGTATTCGTCGAACTGCAAATCGCCCTTGCGCACACTGACTTCGACCCACGGTGCCTTCGAGCCGAGCATCAGGTGCGTATGCTCAGGCGGCACCGGCAACGGCGTGTCGATGGCCGAAGCAAACGGGTGAATCAACTCCGGCCACTGCGGGCTGAAAAGCCACAAGGCGCTGCCGCACTGCGAGCAGAAATGCCGTTCGGCAGTGCTCGCATGCGCACGGCTGGCGCCTTCGGGCTTGAGGCGGGCGCGGTAGATCGAGATATGCTTGCGTCCCTGCACCTTCAGGCTTTGCGTATCGCCGGCAAGGTTGATCGCATAACCGCCGCCGCCTTGGGTTTTGCGGCAGATCGAGCAGTAGCAACGCTGGTAGGGGTAGGGATGCTGGCTGTTCAGGCTGAATGTTACGGCGCCGCAATGGCAGGATCCTTCGAGTTGCATGAGCTGACTCCTCAAGGCAGGTTGTAACAACGCTTTGCTAATACCTTAGCCTCAGGCAAGATTCCCCGCTTTGGTTTCAGGGAAGATACCCATGATTGCTCAGTTGCAAAGCGCTGCCACGCAAATCCGCCACGCTGTGCGTAAGGCTACCGAGGGCTTGGTCGGGCGCGAGCAATTGGCCGAGCTGATTGTGCTGGCGGCGGTCGCCCAGGAACACATTCTGGTGATCGGCCCGCCTGGCACGGCCAAGAGCGCCGTGGTACGCCGTGTGGCGCAGTCCATGGGTGGGCGTTACTTCGAATACTTGTTGGGGCGCTTCACTGAGCCGTCGGAGCTTTTTGGTGCCGTAGACCTGAAGAAACTACGTGAAGGCACGGTGGAAACCGACGTCAGCGGCATGCTGCCGGAGGCCGACATCGTGTTTCTCGATGAAGTCTTCCTGGGCTCGACCGCCATCCTTAATACCTTGCTGGGCGTGCTCAACGAGCGCCGCTTTCGCCGTGGCCATACTCAAATCCAATGCCCGCTGCGGGTGTGTGTCGGCGCGGCCAACGGCTTGCCGGACGATGAAGCACTGGCGGCATTTGGCGACCGCTTCCTGTTGCACCTGTTTGTTGAGTCGGTGCCGGACAATCAACTGGAAGCCATGCTGGCGGGCGGTTGGCAGTCGGAGCAGCGGCCGGTGCAACAGTTGCTGGGGCTGGCCCAGTTGGACACGCTGAGCCAGGCCCTGAAAAACGTCGACCTGGGCGCGGTGCGTCCAGCCCTGGCCCAGGCGATTCGGCGCCTGCGCGACGCCGGCATACAGTTGTCGGACCGCCGTATCGTCAAGTCTCAACGGCTGATCGCGGCCGCCGCGTTGCTGGGCGGGCGACTGCAAGCCAGCGAGGCAGATCTGTGGCCGCTGCTGTATGTGCTGCCCACTAAAGAAACTCAGCAGCATGGCCGCGAGGTGCTGCGCGACCTGTTTGCCGCGTCCAGCAACAGCCACTTGTTCAGTGCGGTCGAAGAGGCCACCTTGCAACCGATGTCGCGCTTGAATCGCTTGCTGGAAACTGCGCAAGACTACCTGGCCCGCAGCGAGCCGCCCGACAGCCCGGCGCTCGAAGGGCTGCTGCGCGAGATCGACGCCAACTTCAATAGCGAGACAATGCCGGAACCCTTGCAGCAGGTACGCGGGCAACTGTCCCGAATGCTGACGCCATGAGTACCGGCAACTACGCCTGGACCTGGCGCCCAAGGCAGGTGCCTGCCGAGCCTCAAGCCGCCGTCGCATGGGGCGACGCCGCGCGCCGCTTGCATGCGCGCCTGCTGCTCGCAGATGAACAGGCTGCTCGCTTGCACGCTACCGCCAATGGCGATGTATTGGTCGTCACTGGGGTGGCGGCGGATTTGCCGTGGGTCGATGGCGTCGAATACGCCGCAGTACACCCCGGCGCACCTGGCGTATGGCTGCCCACCAGTTGGGAGCCGACAGTGCCGGTAGACCTGCTCGGCCAGACGCTGTCGGCACGTTTCAAGCGCTCGCCCTTATTGTTGTGGCGCGAACCGCACGCCGTCGTGCCGTTGGATCGCCTGTTGCCGGTCACGGTTGAACACCTTCAGCGCATCGCGACGCATTGGGGAGCCAACCATGCAACTGCCTGAAGCCCTGCAACCTTGGCGCCAGTGGCTGGAGTGGTTTGCGCCACAGCATCTGCCGCTGTTCGCCGACTTGCTTGGGCGCCTTAACCCGATGCTGGGGCCACTGCGCGGCAGGCAGCAAGGCGGCGTGCCTGAGCCGGATGGCGTGGGTGATCTGCAACGCCGTGGGCCTTACGAGCGTCTGCTTTCCAGCGAATGGCTGCTGGCCGATGAAGTGCCGGATGAGTTTATGCGCCGGGCTGTCGGCGGCGAGCATATGTTCCTGGCGCCGCAGTACCGCGCCCGTGAAGCCAACCGCCTGATTGTCGTGCTGTTCGACGCCGGCCCGTTGCAGTGGGGTGCGGCGCGGCTGGTGCATATCGCCTTGCTGATGCTGCTGGCCCGGCGTGCCGAGGAGGCAGGGGCGCAGTTGCGTTGGGGCATCTTGCAAGGCGAGCCGCTGCTGCATGAATTCGATAGCGCAGGGCAGCTCAAGCAGCTGCTCAAGGCGCGCACCTATGAAAATGTCGCCCCGGCGCACTGGAACGCCTGGCAGGAATGGCTGGCCACGCAGGGTGAGGCGTTGGGTGAGTGTTGGACAGTCGGGCAACGCTTGCCCAAGGACACGACCAAGACTTGTACGCACCGGGTTCAGGTGCAGCGCAGCCTGGATGGGCACAGCCTGTCATTCGAGTTGCAGGCCGGTTCTATGCGGCGCGTGCTGCTGCCTATGCCGGATGAGGCGCACGCGGTGCAACTGCTCAAAGGCCAGTTTGACGATGAAGTCCAGGCGCCGCCGCCGAATCTCGCACGTGCGGTGCCACGCGTAGCTTTGACTTTGCCGCCGGTAATCTCCAGCGCCGGTAACTATGTGGCGCTGCGCCTGCTCGATGAGGCGGGCATGGTGGTGATCAAGCTGCCGCACAAAAACCAGAAAAAGTCGCTGGAGGTTCGACGCCGTCTGTGGGGCAAGCATCAGCGCGTATTGAGCACCACCTTTCACCACCGCAGCCTCGGCGCTGTGTTGAGCGACAACGACAGCCTGACATTCTGGAACATTCCCGGTATGCCCACCGTCGACAAGCCCCCCCGTGAACAGCTGCAACTGCCACCGGGTACCGCGACGTTCCTGCCGAGTGTCTGGCTGCACAGTCAGAACTCCGTGCGTGTGTACTTGCTCGACAGCCAGGGGCGGCTCGCCTACTGGAAGTCGCGACAACTCTGCCAGGTGGCGGATGACGTAATGAGCCTGGTGCAGGTCGACCCCTTGACCATCGCTTATGCGCGCAGCGAAGGCGGGCAGATTGTCGCGTATTCCGGGTCTGCTGACGGTTTACGCGCCAATGGTCATGCGGTCGGCTCGGCAGCGGGCGTCAGCCAGGTGTTGTTGGCTGCCAACTTTTACTGGCGCCAGTACTGCGGTGGTTGCGCGCTGCTGACCACCCAGGACGGCCACCAGAGTTGGCGCCTGGTGACCCATGAAAGCTTTCCGGCGAAACACGAACAGATCGACTTGGCGCCGGGCTGGAAAGCCATCGGCCTGCACCACGCGTTCGCCCAACGACAGCTCTACTCACTGGTGCTGCTGGGGCCGAACCAGCACAGCGTCGGGCTGTACGCCGAGGGGCAACAGCGCACGTTGTTTACCACTTCGGCGCCGATTGCTCGCGCGAGCTTTTGCCCCATGAGCGGCTTGATCGCCGTACTGACCACTGACCGCGAATTACTGGTTTACTCGGTTGGCGAGCGCTCCATGCGTTTGCAAGTGATGTGCAACCAGGCACCGCAGCTCACCCAGGAAGCTGCCAATGCTTGAGCCAGAACGAATGCTGATTCGCCGCCCGCTGCTCACCGGGCACCAACAGATTGACGGCCTATGGTTTGCCGCCGAGCGTTTTGATGAAGACGAGCGCAGGCGCCTGATTCTCAATTATTGGCAAATCGACGCGCGTGCCTACCGCTTTGCCGACGGCGACTTGCTGCAGTTCCACACACCTTGCCCGGTACACTGCGAAAGCCTGCACGGCTGGCCGCTGATCCGCCAGGGCCTGGGCTTGTCGTCTGCCGCGCTGCACCCTGAGGAATTGCGCGGGCTGCCCGTTGCCGACTTGTGGCTGGTGCGCGGCAGCCAGATCCATGCACTGCAGCTGCGCGATGCACACGTACTGACGCCCGGGCTGTGGCTCGACATCAGCACCTACACGCTGCTCGACACGTTTGACTGCCATACCCCGTTGCCGGCAACGCTGCCGGATGCAGTGATCACCGACCTGCGTGAAATCCTCGGTGGGCCGCTGGAGCCCGTCAGCCCGGAGCGTGACGCAATCATGCAAGCGCTGCGTGCGCGTGCGCGTGCGCGTCACACGTCGAGTAAAGGGGCTGGCGCCAGTGCATCGCCTGCGCAAAACAATACGAATAGCACCCGTGAAGTATCTTCCCCGGTGCTGAAAATCGTGATTGGCTTGCTGCTGTTGGGGGGGCTGATCCGCCTCTTCGGCCAGAGTGATGCTGCCGCCATGCTGGCCACGCACACACAGTCCCTCAGCGGTATGCTTCTGAGCGCGCTGATCTGGATGGTTGTGATTACCGCGCTGCTGTTCGGGTTGAACCGCTTTCTGCACCGTGGCGCCTCGGCACCCGCCAAAGCGGCGCCCCGGCCGGTTGCCCCTGCACCCGCTGACCCAAGTATCGCTGCGCGTGCCACCCCGCGCAGGCACAAACCTGCGGCATGGCGCCGCTTGTTGACCCGGCTGACCCAGCATTCCCAGCTTTCCAAACTGTATGGCAAACGCCAGGCCGCCTACATGCAGCGCATGTTGGAGATGTTCGAAGACGGCAATTTCGAAGAAGCCTTGCGTCACGCCATCCCTTTGAACGGCGGTGCCTCAAGCGGTGAACAGAGCTTTGGTACGCCTCAGCGTCGCGAGGATTTGAGCCTCAGCCAGCAGGATGGCCCGGCGCGCTCGATGCTGTTTGAAGACGACTTGACCGAGCATCTGCGCCAGGTGTACCGCCAGACTTTTGAGCGCCTGGACCGAGCCGGTCGTATTGAGGAAGCGGTGTTTGTCCTTGCCGAATTGCTCAAGGAACATCAGCAAGCTCTCGATTACCTGGAGAAACACGCGCGCTATCAGCAGGCCGCCGACCTGGCTCTGGCGTGGGACATGCCGCCGGCGGTGATCGTGCGCCTGCTGTGCCTGGCCGAGCAGTGGCAGCGCGCCGTGCTGGTGGCGCGGCGCGACAATGCGTTCGCCGACGCCGTGGTGATGCTCCAGGCCAAGTCGTCGGAAGCCGCCGACCGCTTGCGCCTGGAATGGGCCGAGTCGTTGATCGCCAAAGGCCTGTGGTTGCAAGCCGTCGATGTTATTTGGAGCCTGACCGCAGAGCGCCCACGCGCCGCGCAATGGCTGCTCAACGCCGAGGCGGCCGGCGGGCGCTTGGGTATTGAGGCACTGGTTAAACGCGCGATCCTGTTGCCCGAAACGCTGCACGCGTACGGGCCGTGGGTCGAGCAATTGCGTGACGACCCCGCGCGCGCCAGCGAACGCGCCGCACTGGCGCAGGCCTTATTGCTGCACAAGGCCAACACCACCGCCCTGGCCTGGCTGGCCGGTGCCACCGTGCAGGCGATTCTGGCTGATCAATTCAGCGATCAAGGCCAGCTGACGCATAACCAGCTACAAGCGCTGGTCAAGATGAGTCGCGATAAAGCGCTTGCGGCGGATTTGCCGGGCCAGGCGCTGAAGCGTACGCCCGTGGTCTCGCTGGAGCGTTTGGGTGAAACCCGCGAGTGGTCCGCGCCGGCCGCTGGCAGCCGGCCGATTTTCGACGCCGCGCCGCTTGAAGACCAGCGTTACCTGGTGGCGCTGGGCGAGGCGGGCGTGATGGTGGTGGATGCGGCGGGCACAGCGTTGTTTCACTTTGCTGTACCGGCGCAGAAAATCGTTATTGCCCATAGCCGACAGGTTGCGTTGGTGCTGATCTGGCGGGGGAATGTATGGCGCGTGAGCAAACTGGACCTGGTCAATCGAGTCGCCAAAGACCTCGGTATGCTGGCCATGGATGTCTATGCAAACGCCTTTGATGGCAGCAACTGGACCATCGGCAAAGGCCCGCAGTTGCGCGTGGTGGATGTTGATCGTGGCTTTGAAACGCTCTGGCATGTGAGTGATCTACCGGAGCCGGTGCGGGCCATCAAGGTGGATGAACACAACGAATACCTGTGGTTGTCGGCGCCGGGCGGGTGCCTGATGCTGTGGCATTATCGTCTGCCGGAGCGGCGTCTGGTCAGCCGCGAAAGCGCGTTTGACATCGTAGCGACGGACTTCCAGGTTCCCAGTGCCACTGCTGAATCGGCGCAGTATCTGATCAAACACGATGATGAAACGCCCGTTCTGGTACTTAAGCAGCGCGGGATTCGAAAGGGCTACAGGTTGCCCGGTAACTTGCCGGATGAAGAATGGGATGATTCCGTCAGCCCGTTTCTATTTGAGGACTGGCTGCTGATCAGTTATCGGGTTGAGCAGCAGGACACGTGCTGGCACGTGATCCACCGTGCCAGCGATCGGCTTTGCGTCACGTTGCACTGGCCGCAAGCGCCGGCCCAGCTTCGCCGCCTGGGGTCTGATCTGTTGTTGTTCGATGGGCAGGGCCGACTGAGCCATATCAATACCGATAACGCCAGCCAGCGCAACATCAGCCTGCACTGAGTGTGTCCGGCATCAAGGTGGCGATCAACGCCCGAATGGAGCCGGGCAACGCTTCCAACTCGCGCACCAGAATACTGCGCTCGCGAATCGCCCACGGCTCATCGAGCTTCACCGTCACCAGCTGCATGGTCCGGCTGTGTCGCACGGCGGCGGACTCGGGAATGATGCCGATGCCCACGCCGGCCTCGACCATGCGGCAGATCGCCTCGAAGCTCGACACCTGAATGCGCAGCGATAAATGCTTGCCCAGGCGATCGACGTGTTCACGTAAAAAACTCAATAACGTGCTGCCTTCATGAAGGCCGATGTGCTGGTAAGCCAGGGTTTGCTCCAGCGTTACCGAAGGCTGGTCGGCCAACGGATGACCGACGGGCACCATCAGCACCAATTCATCGGTGCTGAAGTGCAACACCTGCAAACCTGCGGCCTCAACCGGCCCGGCAATGATGCCCATGTCGCTGGTGCCATCAAGCACGCCACGCACAATATCGCGGGACAAACGCTCCTGCAGGTCGACGGTCACGCCCGGGCGCTGGGACAGAAAACCCGCCAGCACCTCCGGCAGAAACTCGGTCACCGCCGTGGTGTTGGCGAAGATGCGGATATGCCCGGCCGAATCCACGCCGTATTGGGTGAACTCGCTTTTGAGGTAGTCCACCTGGCGCATGATCAGCCGCGCATGGTGCAGCAGCCGCTCGCCCGCCGGGGTGATCTCCACGCCACGGCTGTCGCGGTACAGCAGGCGCGTATCCAACTGACCCTCCAACGCCTTGATCCGCGCACTGGCGGCGGCCGGCGAGAGGAACGCACGCCTGGCGCCCTGGGTGAGGCTGGGGGATTCGGCGATGTGGATAAACAGGCGCAGGTCGGCGAGATCGAAATGCATGCAAACCCCTATTTTGGCAACGGTGAGCTTCAAGTGTGGGAGCTGGCTTGCCTGCGATAGCGGTATGTCAGCACCGATGATGTTTCTGGTACACCGCTATCGCAGGCAAGCCAGCTCCCACAGGATATGAGGGCGGACTCGAAGTTGGCGTTCAGCATAACCGAACGCTGGTTTATTGAAATGCAAATTCTCAGAACGGGCAGGCGCTTGCATGATCCGGGGCAGACATTCACTGCCCGAGGACCTGCACCCGATGAGCGCTACTGATTGGATCGGCCGAAGCGAGACCGCCCACGACCACTTGAGCCATAACCTGCTCAAACGCATTGCCGCCACTTTTGGCGACGCTGTGCCGGAACAGGGCGCCGATTTGCCGCCGCTATGGCAGTGGTGCTTTTTCCAGGATCCACTGCCGGAAACGGCCTTGGGCACTGACGGCCACCCGGCCCGTGGCGGCTTCCTGCCGCCGGCCGACAACCGCAATCGCATGTGGGCCGGTGGGCGCATCGAGTTCCTGCACGCCTTGCGCGCCGGTGAGGCCGCCGCTCGCGTGTCGACCATCACCCAGGTCGAAGAAAAGACCGGGCGAACCGGCTCGTTGTTGTTTGTCACCGTGCGGCATGACTATTCCCAGGACGGTCGCCTGGCGATCCGCGAAGAACAGGACATCGTTTACCGCGAACCGACGCCGCCCAAACAGGGCAGCGGCGACGCCTTGCCCGAAGGCGAATGGCAGGAGTCGATCAGCCCCACGCCAACCCTGTTGTTTCGCTACAGCGCCGTGACCTTCAACGGCCACCGCATCCACTACGACTACCCCTATGTCACCGGCACCGAAGGCTATTCAGGCCTGGTGGTGCACGGCCCGTTGATCGCTACCTTGAGCCTGCGCGCGTTTTGCCGCGCCCATCCCGGCGCAGCTCTGCGCCGCTTTGCCTATCGCGGCGTGCGCCCGCTGATTGCGCCGCAGCCGTTTGCTGTGGGTGGGAGGGTGATTGAACACGGGGTTGCAGAACTGTGGGCTGGTAACGCAGACGGCCTGGCTCAGAAAGCCGAAATCCACTTCGAATAATCCAAGAACAACAGGCGGAGAGCCGTTAATGAACCCCAATGACAACGAAGAACTCAACGCCATCCGCGAAGGCGTGCGCGCCTTGTGCGCCGAGTTCGATGCCGCTTACTGGCGCAAGGTCGACGAACAAAAAGGCTTCCCCGAAACCTTCGTCAAAGCCCTGACCGACGCCGGCTGGCTGTCGGCGATGATCCCTGAAGCATACGGCGGCTCCGGCCTGGGCCTGGCCGAAGCCTCGGTGATCCTCGAAGAGGTGAACCGTTGCGGCGGTAACTCCGGCACCGTGCACGGCCAGATGTACAACATGTTCACCTTGCTGCGCCACGGCAGCGAAGCGCAAAAAAGCTTCTACCTGCCCAAGCTCGCCAGCGGCGAATTGCGCCTGCAATCGATGGGCGTGACCGAGCCCACCACCGGCACCGACACCACCAAAATCAAGACCACCGCGATCAAGCGTGGCGACAAATACGTTATCAATGGCCAGAAGGTCTGGATCTCGCGCATCCAGCATTCCGATTTGATGATTCTGCTGGCGCGCACCACGCCGCTGGCCGAAGTGAAGAAGAAGTCCGAAGGCATGTCGATCTTCCTGGTCGACCTGCGCGAAGCCATCGGTAACGGCCTGACCGTGCAGCCCATCGCCAACATGGTCAACCACGAAACCAATGAGCTGTTCTTCGACAACCTGGAGCTGCCCCTCGACAGCCTGATCGGCGAGGAGGGCAAAGGCTTCAAGTACATCCTCGACGGCCTCAACGCCGAACGCACGCTGATTGCCGCCGAGTGCATCGGTGATGGCCGTTGGTTTATCGAAAAGGCCAGTGCCTACGCCCGCGACCGCGTGGTGTTTGGCCGCCCGATCGGGCAGAACCAGGGTGTGCAGTTCCCGATTGCCGAGGCGCATATCGAAATCGAAGCGGCGGACCTGATGCGCTGGCGTGCCTGTGAGGAATACGACAGCGGCAAGAATGCCGGGGCCAGCGCCAACATGGCCAAGTACCTGGCCGCCAAGGCGTCCTGGGAAGCCGCCAACGCCTGCCTGCAAACCCACGGTGGTTTCGGCTTTGCCTGTGAGTACGACGTGGAGCGCAAATTCCGCGAAACCCGCCTGTACCAGGTCGCGCCGATCTCCACCAACCTGATCCTGTCCTACGTGGCCGAGCACTTGCTCGAACTGCCACGCAGCTTCTGAGGGCCTGACCATGAGCCATACCCACGCCTTGTGTCGGTTCCTTGCGGACCTGAACTACGAACAATTGCCGGAAAGCGTACTGGCACGCACCGAAGACCTGTATCTGGACTGGCTGGCCTCGGCGCTGGCCAGCCAAGGCACGCACCCGATCCCGTTGTTTGAACGCTATGCACAAAAAATGGGACCCAGCAGCGGTCCCGCCCAGGTGATCGTCAATGGCGGCAGCACCAGCGCGTATTTTGCCGCGCTGGTCAACGCCGCATCCTCGCACCTGGTGGAGCAGGATGACCTGCACAACAGCTCGGTGCTGCACCCGGCGACCGTGGTGTTTCCGGCCGCGCTGGCTGCCGCCCAGGACCTTGGCAAATCCGGCCGCGAATTGTTACTGGCCTCGGTGGCCGGTTATGAAGCCGGGATTCGCATCGGCGAATTCATGGGCCGTTCCCACTACCGCATCTTCCACACCACGGCCACCGTCGGCACCCTGGCGGCGGCAGTTGCCGTGGGCAAGCTGATGGATTTTAGCCAGGAGCAGTTCATCAACCTGCTCGGCAGCGCCGGTACCCAGGCCGCCGGGCTGTGGGAGTTTTTGCGCGATGCCGCCGACTCCAAGCAACTGCACACCGCCAAGGCGGCGGCGGATGGCTTGCTCGCGGCGTATTTGACGGCGGACGGGTTGACCGGTGCGCGCAATATTCTGGAAGGCGACCAGGGCCTGGCGGCGGGCATGTCCAGCGATGCCGAGCCGCGCAAATTATCGGCCGAGCTCGGTAGCCGCTGGGCGCTGCTGGAAACCTCGTTCAAGTTCCACGCCTCGTGCCGTCACACCCATCCGGCCGCCGATGCGTTGCTGGATCTGATGCAGCGCGAAGGGCTGTGCGCTGCCGATATCGCCACGGTTGAAACGCGTGTCCATCAAGGTGCCATCGACGTGCTCGGCCGCGTGACCACGCCTGCCACTGTGCATCAGGCCAAATTCTCCATGGGCACTGTGCTCGGCCTGATCGCCGTACATGGCAAGGCCGGACTCACCGAGTTCCACGAACGGGCGTTGACCGACCCCGCCGTTGCGGCCTTTCGCGACAAGGTCAGCATGACCCTCGACGCGGAAGTCGATGCCGCCTACCCGCAGCGCTGGCTGGGCCGCGTCACCGTCACCACGCTCGATGGCCGCACGCTGCAGGGCGCCATCGACGAACCCAAGGGCGACCCCGGCAACACCCTGAGCCGGGTGGAGCTGGCGGATAAATGCCAGCGCCTTACCCAATTCAGCGGCGCGCGCACACCCGCGCAGGCCAATGCACTGATCGAGAAGGTCTGGAGCCTGCGCGATGCAGCGTCCATGGCCGACTGGCTTTGAGGAAGCGTCATGACTAATCAACGACCGCTGGACGGCATCACCGTGATCAGCCTGGAGCACGCGATTGCCGCGCCATTTTGCACCCGCCAATTGGCAGACCTCGGCGCCCGTGTGATCAAGATCGAACGCCCCGGCACCGGTGACTTTGCCCGTGGCTATGACGAGCGCGTGCGCGGCCTGGCCTCGCACTTTGTGTGGACCAACCGCTCCAAGGAAAGCCTGACCCTGGACCTCAAGCAGGATGAGGCCGGCGACATCCTCCAACGCCTGCTGGCCGATGCCGACGTGCTGGTGCAGAACCTCGCACCCGGCGCGGCGGCGCGCATGGGCCTGTCGTTTGAGGCGCTGCATGAGCGTTTTCCGCGGCTGATTGTCTGCGATATTTCCGGCTATGGCGAAGGTGGGCCTTACGAGAAAAAGAAAGCCTATGACCTGCTGATCCAAAGCGAGGGCGGCTTTTTGTCGGTGACCGGTGGCCCAGGTGAAGACCAGATGGCCAAGGCCGGTTGCTCGATCGCCGATATTTCCGCCGGCATGTACGCCTACAGCGGCATCCTCTCGGCCCTGCTGCTGCGCGGCAAGACGGGGCAGGGCAGCCGCATCGACGTGAGCATGCTCGAAAGCCTGGTGGAGTGGATGGGCTACCCGATGTATTACGCCTTCGACGGCGCGCCCCAGCCACCACGGGCCGGGGCGGCGCATTCGACGATCTACCCGTATGGGCCGTTTCCCACCGGCGACGGCGGCACGGTGATGCTTGGCTTGCAGAACGAACGCGAATGGGCGGCATTCTGCGACAAGGTGCTGCTCACGCCTGAGCTGGCTACCGATGAGCGTTTCTCGGCCAACTTCAAGCGTTCGGCCAACCGTGAGGCGCTGCGCCAGATCATCGTTGACAGCTTTGCGCAGTTGGACGCGCAAGCCGTGATCCAACGCCTGGAAGACGCGCAGATCGCCAGTGCCAGGGTCAACGACATGCAAGGCGTGTGGGACCACCCGCAGCTCAAGGCGCGTGACAGCTGGCGCGAAGTCGCAAGCCCGGCCGGGCCGCTGCCGTCGCTGTTGCCGCCGGCGCGCAATGCCGCGTTTACCCCGCGCATGGACGCCGTTCCCGCCCTGGGCCAGCACAGCCAGGGCATTCTCGATCAGCTTGGGTTTACGCCGGAAGCTGTGGACGGCCTGCGCGCACGCGGCGTTATCTAACAAGGAATTCAATGATGCCAAAGCCCTTAGTTCGTTCGGCCCTGTTTGTGCCCGGCAGCCGCCCGGAGCGGTTTTCCAAAGCCCTGGCCAGTGGCGCCGATGCGGTGATTGTGGATTTTGAAGACGCGGTAGAAGAACCCCTCAAGCGTCAGGCGCGGGATAACCTTGGGGTGTTTTTGCACGCGCATCCACAGGCTCAGGTGTGGGTGCGCATCAACGCGCCGGAGCATGCCGAGCATTTTGAAGATGTGGCGTTCTGTAAAGCCCACGCCAATGTGGCGGGTGTGCTGCTGCCGAAGGTGGAAAGCGCCGCGCAGGTGGCGGTGGTGGCGGCTGCCGGCAAGGTGATCTGGCCGATTATCGAAAGCGCCAAGGGTTTGCTGGCGGTGGCTGAAATTGCCCACGCGCCACAGGTTGAGCGCCTGTCGTTCGGCGGGCTGGACCTGGCGCTGGACTTGAACCTGAGCAGCGGTTCTGCGGCTGCGCAGTTTGCGTTGGATCAGGCACGCCTCGCATTGATCGTACATTCGCGCGCTGCCGGTTTGGTGGCGCCACTGGACGGCGTGCACCCGGCCATCGACGACCCTGAAGGTTTGCGCCGCTCGATCCGGCACGCCTATGAAATGGGCTTTGCCGGGGCGCTGTGTATCCATCCCAAGCAGGTGACAGTGATTCATGCAGCACTGGCGCCCAGCGCCGAAGACCTGGCCTGGGCCAAGCGCGTGGTTGAGGCGGGTGCCCATGGTGCCGGGGCTTATCAGATGGATGGGCAGATGGTGGATGCGCCGGTGTTGTTGCGTGCGCAAAGGCTGCTGGCCGCCCGACTCTGACTGACACAACCGGGAGCAAAATGTGGGAGCTGGCTTGCCTGCGATAGCGGTGGGCCCGCCCATGAATCGACTGCCTGACACACCGCCATCGCAGGCAAGCCAGCTCCCACACTGGATCTTCATTGTTCTGAAGTATGGCGTTCGGCCTGGCCGAACGCAGGTATCTAAAATTCGAAATTCACTACACGCACCACATCAGGCACCTTGCCCTGTAACACAACAATAAGAAGGTGATTCCCCATGCTCAAGCTTTCTCGGGCGCTGCTGTGCGCCGCCACTTTATTCGCCGCGGGCCTGGCCCAGGCGGCCGACCCGATTGTGATCAAGTTCGCCCACGTGGTCGCCGAAAACACCCCCAAGGGCCAGGGCGCGTTGTTGTTCAAAAAGCTTGCTGAAGAGCGCTTGCCGGGCCGTGTGAAGGTCGAGGTATACCCCAACTCCTCGCTGTTCGGCGATGGCAAAGAGATGGAGGCGCTGTTGCTCGGCGACGTGCAGATGCTGGCGCCGTCCCTGGCCAAGTTCGAGCAATACACCAAGCAAGTGCAGATCTACGACCTGCCGTTCCTGTTCAATGACCTGGCCGCCGTCGACCGTTTCCAGGCCGCTCAGGGCAAGGCATTGCTGACCTCGATGCAGGACAAGAACATCCTCGGCCTGGCCTATTGGCACAACGGCCTCAAGCAACTTTCCGCCAATAAAGCCCTGCATGAACCCAAGGACGCCCGTGGCCTGAAGTTTCGCGTGCAGGCTTCCAGCGTACTCGAAGAGCAGTTCAAGGCGATCCGCGCCAACCCGCGCAAGATGAGCTTTGCCGAGGTGTACCAAGGCCTGCAGACCGGCACCGTAAATGGCACCGAGAACACCTGGTCCAACTATGAAAGCCAGAAGGTCAACGAGGTGCAGAAGTACTTCACCGAGTCCAACCATGGCCTGATCGACTACATGGTGATCACCAACGCCAAGTTCTGGAACGGCCTGCCACCGGATGTGCGCGGCCCGCTGGAGCAGATCATGGTTGAAGTCACCGTCGAGGTGAACAAGCAGGCCGAAGCGCTGAACCAGTCGGCCAGGCAGAAGATCATCGACGCCAAGACCAGCGAAATCATCGAACTGACCCCGGAGCAGCGCCAGCTGTGGCGCGAAGCCATGCGCCCGGTGTGGCAGAAGTTCGAGGGTGAGATTGGCGCCGACCTGATCAAGGCGGCGGACGCCTCCAACCAGTAGCGCACATCTAATGTGGGAGCTGGCTTGCCTGCGATGGCATCACCTGGGTTTACCTGAAAAAACCAGGTGATGCCATCGCAGGCAAGCCAGCTCCCACAGAGATCCGCTTCGACATTTCGAGCCGGTTTCCACCCTGACATCTCATTGGTCTCGCGAGGTTTTGCCATGCAAACGCTAAGGCGCGTCTGGGAGCACCTGGAGGAAGGGTTTATCGCCTTCCTGCTGGTCGCCATGACCCTGGTGACATTCGTCTACGTCATGCTCAACAACATCTACACGCTGTTTTTTGCCCTGTCTGACAAGTGGGCATGGAGCAGCAGTTTTTTCGGTGCCCTGGGCGACCACACCATGACCTGGGCCCAGGACATGACCTGGAGCGTGGCGCTGACCAAGGCCATGTTCGGCTGGCTGATTTTTTTCGGCATCTCTTACGGCGTGCGCACCGCCGGCCACCTCGGCGTGGACGCGCTGGTCAAGCTGACCAAACGCCCGGTGCAACGCCTGCTCGGCATGCTCGCCTGCCTGTGTTGCCTGGCCTATGCCGGGCTGTTCATGGTCGCCAGCTACAAGTGGGTGAGTGCCGTGATGAGCGCGCATATCGGCGCCGAAGACCTCGACCAATACGGCGTGGACGTGGGCGATATCGTGATCATCGTGCCCATCGGTTTTGCCCTGGTGTTTATCCGCTACCTGGAAATTTTCTACCGCATCTTTACCCACCGTCAGGTCGGGTTGGGGCTGGCCGACGAGGCCGGAGAGGCCAGCAAGTTGGCCGGCAGCCATGAGGAGCGTCACTGATGGCCGTGCTCTGTCTGTTTTTGCTGTTGTTCGTGTTTATGTTCCTCGGTGTGCCGATCGCGATTTCCCTGGGGTTGTCCGGTGCGGTGTCGATCCTGATGTTCAGCCAGGACTCGGTGAGTTCGCTGGCGATCAAGCTGTTCGAAACCTCCGACGCCTACACCTTCCTGGCAATTCCGTTCTTCCTGCTGTCCGGTGCGTTCATGACCACCGGCGGTGTGGCGCAGCGGCTGATCGACTTCGCCAACGCCTGTGTCGGCCACATTCGTGGCGGCCTTGCGATTGCGGCGGTGCTGGCGTGCATGCTGTTTGCGGCGCTGTCCGGTTCATCACCGGCGACGGTGGCGGCAGTCGGCTCGATTGCCGTGGCGGGCATGGTGCGTTCCGGTTACCCAAAGGAGTTCGGCGCGGGGATCATCTGCAACGCCGGCACCTTGGGCATCCTGATCCCGCCATCGATTGTGATGGTGGTGTACTCGGCCGCTACCGAAACCTCGGTGGGCAAGCTGTTTATGGCCGGTGTGATTCCAGGGTTGCTGCTGGGCCTGATGCTGATGGTCGCGATCTACATCGTCGCGCGCCTCAAGAAGCTGCCGGCGCAGCCACGCGCGACCTTCCGCGAGTGGCTGACCTGCGCACGCCGCGCGTTCTGGGGCTTGCTGTTGCTGGTGATCATCCTGGGCGGCATCTACAGCGGCATGTTCACGCCAACCGAAGCAGCGGCCGTGGCGGCGGTGTATTCGGCGTTTGTCGCGCTGTTTGTGTACAAGGACATGAAGCTGCGCGATTGCCCCAAGGTGCTGCTGGAATCCGGGCGCCTGGCGATCATGCTGATGTTTATCATCGCCAACGCCATGCTCTTTGCCCATGTGCTGACCACCGAGCAGATCCCGCAGGAAATCACCGCCTGGGTGATCTCCGAAGGCCTCACGCCGATCGGCTTTTTGATCATGGTCAACGTGGTGTTGCTGGTGGCCGGCAGCTTTATGGAGCCGTCCGCGATTGTGCTGATCCTGGCGCCGATCTTCTTCCCGATTGCCATGAAGCTGGGGATTGACCCGATTCACTTGGGGATTGTGATGGTGGTGAACATGGAGATCGGCCTGGTACACCCGCCGGTGGGGTTGAACCTGTTCGTGACCTCGGCGGTGACCGGCTTGACCCTCGGGCAGACGATTCGCGCGGCGTTACCGTGGCTGATGATCCTGCTGGTGTTCTTGATCATGGTCACGTACTTGCCGTTTATCTCGCTGGCGCTGCCGCACTGGCTTGGCATGTAACACGGTCTGAAAATGTGGGAGCTGGCTTGCCTGCGATCGCCATACGTTCGAAGGCACCCCGTTCCCCTGTGGCGAGCAGGCTTGCCCTGCGTTGGGCTGCGCAGCAGCCCCAAAACCAGGCGCTGAGTTCTTTCAGAAAGAATTTCAGTGCCCTTGCTGGGGGCTGCTGCGCAGCCCAACGCAGGGCAAGCCTGCTCGCCACAACAAGCGATGTACCGCAGACTTTGTTTTAACCGGCAGTTGTGTAGATACCTATGCTGAGATAGCGGTGGTTCAGTCAGCCAATTCGGTGACTGAAATACCGCTATCGCAGGCAAGCCAGCTCCCACATTTGGTTTTTGTCAGGGCTTAGTGGTCCATCGCGCTCAAGATCGCATAAGCCAGCTTCACCCGTTCGGCATTCGGGTAATTGCGGTTAGCCAGAATCACCACCCCCATGTCCTTGCTCGGCACATACGCCACATACCCACCAAAACCGCCGGTTGAGCCGGTTTTGTTGTACAGCACGTTGGCCGGTTGTGGCTGCGTCGGCGTCAGCCAATTGACCTTGTGCGGCTGCATCGCCATTTCGGTGGAGTTGCCATCCAGCAAGGCCTGCAGCGTGATCGGGTAGGGGTAGCGTTCCCAGCCCAGGCCCTGGGTCATGCCATTGACGGTGTAGTAACCCGCGTGAGTGCTCGCAATTGCTTGTTGCAGCGGTTTTTCCAGGGTCTCGGGGTGCAGGTTGGCGATCACGTAACGGGCGAGGTCCTGGGTGCTGGTCTTGATGCCGTAGGCTTCGCTGTCCAGGGCGCCGGGGCTGACGCGAATGGGTTTCAGATTTTTGTCATAGCCTTGCGCATATTGAGCGGTTTTGCTCGCCGGCACGCTGACGTGGGTGTTGGTCAGGCCCAGCTTGGGCAGCAAGGTTTTCTCCATGGCAAGGTTAAACGGCTGCCCCAGGCTTTGCGCCGCGAGGTAGCCGAACAAGCCGATGCTGGGGTTGGAATACAAACGCTGTTCGCCCGGCGCATACGCGGGTTTCCAGTGCTGGAAATAACCGAGCATGGCACCGGCGTTGTCGGCCGCGTCGGGAAACTGCAACGGCAGGCCACCCGGTGTGTAGGTCGCCAGTTGCAGCAGGCTGATGTGGTCGAATACGCCGCCGGCCAGGGCGGGCAGGTGCTGGCTGGCGGTGTCCGAGAGCTTGAGCTTGCCGGTGGCCTGGGCGTAGCCGCCGAGGGTGGCGGTGAAGGTTTTGCTGATCGACCCGATTTCAAACAGGGTGTCCTGGTTAACCGCCTGTTTGGTTTCCTTGGATGCAACACCGTAGTTAAAGTATTGGACTTTGCCTTGGTTAACCACGGCGATCGACAGGCCGGGAATCCCTTGCTGTTGCATCAGCGGTTTTACGCCGGCATCGACTACCGTGCGCAGGTCGGTGGCGGCCACGCAGCTGCCGGAGCTGATTAACAGGGCGCTGAACAGAAATTTTTGTAAGCTGTGATTCATGCGGGTTCGCTTCCATGTAAGGGATGTGCTGACGATCAAGGCCTGCGCAGGCGGGGCAAATCTAGGTGGATTTTGTTCGGCGGGCAAACGATGATATCTCGCATCAGCCATTAGTTAATTTAGGGTCACGCATGCTGCGCTCCCATTTACCGCTGAATGCGCTGCGGGCATTCGAGGCTTCCGCCCGGCATTTGAGCTTCACCCGCGCCGCCATCGAGCTGTGCGTGACCCAGGCCGCGGTCAGTCATCAGGTCAAAAGCCTGGAGGCGCAACTGAATGTCACCTTGTTCAAGCGCCTGCCACGCGGCCTGATGCTCACCCGCGAAGGCGAAACCCTGCTGCCGGTCGTGCGCGAATCGTTCGACCGTATTGCGCTGACTTTAGGCCAGTTCGAAGGCGGCCATTACCGTGAAGTGCTCACAGTCGGGGCGGTGGGCACCTTTGCCGTCGGTTGGTTGCTGCCGCGCTTGCCGGATTTTCAAAGCCGCTACCCGTTTATCGACCTGCGGCTGTCGACTCACAACAACCGCGTTGACGTCGCCGCCGAAGGCCTCGACTACGCGATCCGCTTCGGCGCCGGTGCCTGGCATGGCACCGAGGCTTGCCAACTGCTCGAAGCGCCGTTGACCGTGCTGTGCGTGCCGCAGATTGCCGAGCAATTGCACACGCCGGACGACGTGCTCAAACACACGTTGTTGCGTTCTTACCGCGCCGATGAATGGAACCTGTGGTTCCAGGCCGCCGGGCTGCCGGCCGACACGCCGGTGCCGCGCAGCATCGTGTTCGATTCGTCCCTGGCGATGATGGAGGCCGCGCAGCAAGGCATCGGCGTGGCCTTGGCACCGGCGATGATGTTCTCGCGGCAACTGGAGAGTGATGTGATTCGCCAGCCGTTCTCCGTGGGCATCAGCACCGGCAGTTATTGGCTGACGCGCTTGCAGTCGCGGGCCGAAACCTCGGCCATGGCCGCGTTCAAAGGCTGGTTGAAAGCGCACACCGCCCAGGCTTGAAGTTTTTATTCCTGAAACAAAATGAAACATTCGTGACGGGCTAACCTCTACCGTACCCCGTACCGAGTGCCTCCATGAAAATTCCGCGCCCCTCTGCCCGCATGCCCCACCTTATCCAACTGCGCAACCTGAAGATGGCCCGCTCGGCCCATGCCTATGTGCGCGGCAGCACGGTGCAGTTTTACGAGTGGCTGCACAGCCAGCCCGGCCGCCGCTTGCCCCATGGCCCGGCGATCTGGATCTGCGGCGATTGCCACGCGGGCAACCTCGGCCCCACGGGTGATACCAAAGGCCGTATCGACATGCATATCCGCGACCTCGACCAAACCGTGATCGGCAACCCGGCCCATGACCTGGTGCGCCTGGCGCTGTCGTTGGCCACCGCCGCACGCGGCTCGGACCTGCCGGGCGTAACCACTGCACGCATGCTCGAAGAAATGATGGTGGGCTACGAGCAAGCCTTCAAAGACAAGCCCGATGAAGCGCCGCCGCGCCCGTCCCAAGTCAAGGCCGGCATGCGCAGCGCCGTGGAGCGCACCTGGAAAAACCTGGCGCGTGAGCGCATCGAAAACGCGCGGCCGAGTATCCCGCTGGGCAAGCACTTCTGGTCATTGTCGCGGGCGGAAAAAAGCGCGCTGGAGAGCGTCTGCGCCTCGGATGAAATCCATCAGTTGGTGACCTCGCTCAAAGGCCGACCCAAAGATGCCAAGGTCCAATTGCTCGATTCGGCCTATTGGGTCAAAGGCTGCAGCTCCCTCGGCTTGCTGCGCTATGCCGCCTTGCTGGGTGTGGGCGACAAGGACGACCAGGAATATTGCCTGATCGACATCAAGGAAGCCGTCGGCGCCGCCGCGCCCCGGGCGGCACGCGCGAAGATGCCGCGCGACAATGGCCGGCGCGTGGTGGAAGGCGCCCGCCAGCTGTCACCGGGCCTGGGCGAGCGCATGCTGGCCACGCGTTTTCTCGATCACGGTTTTTTCATCCGTGAACTGCTGCCCCAGGACATGAAACTGGAACTGGATGAATTGAGCGAGATCGATGCCATGCACGCCGCCGGTTACCTGGCCCGCGTGGTCGGCATCGCCCATGCCCGCCAGATGGACCGCGATACGCGCAAGGAGTGGATGGCGGTGTTGCAGGAAAACCGCTCCAGACAACTGGATGCGCCGTCGTGGTTATGGACCAGTGTGGTGCAGTTGGTGGGCAGCCATGAGCAGGGGTATCTCAACCATTGTCGGCGGTATGCGTTGGAACACTAGAAGCGGGGCATCATCGGCGCGGCTATTTATTGGGTTAAGAAAATTCTTATTGGGTTAAGAAAATTCCGCTATTACTTAGGAATCTTCTTAGTTGATTAGTCGCTATCTTGAAAGTGTCAAGTGAATCTCTATTACCGCTTGTCGGAAAAGTGAGGTGTAAGAGGCGCGAACATCGACTTTATTCGCATATAAATCAATAAGTTAGTTGTTGTTTTGTGATGATTTTATGATTTGCCGGAATGTTGGCATATTCAAAGTTCGATGATAGCTTCCCGCCTTCAATTATCGACGGATCGAATATGCACTTGTCCACGCCATGGATTCGGCCATTACTGTGCCTGACAGTGTTGTGCCTCAGCGCCCACAACAGCGCCTTCGCCGCGACTAATCCAGGTGACCAGGACCTGATTCGCGACCGGCAAAACCGCCTGCTGGAAGAACAGCAGCGACGCCTTGAAGAACTCAAGGACCTGCCCGGCAAAGCGCTGAAACCGACGGCGCCCGCCACCCCGGTTGATACCCGTTGTTTCCCCATCCAGCACATCGAACTCAAGGGCGCCGACAACCTGTCTGTCGATGAGCGCGAGCGCCTGGCCAAGCCCTATGTCAACCAGTGCCTGGGGGTGTCCCAGCTGAATGAATTGCTCAAGCGCGTGACCGACTATTACATCGACAAAGGTCTGGTCACCAGCCGCGCCTACTTGCCGCAACAAGACCTGTCCAGCGGTCGTCTGCAAGTATTGGTGGTGGAAGGCAAGCTCGAAGGGGTTAAAGGCGCCGACAACAGCAAGCTGTCCGAGCGCGAGTTGGCCATGGCTTTTCCCGGCCATAGCGGCGACTTGCTCAACCTGCGAGAAGTCGAGCAGGCCATCGATCAGCTTAATCGTTTGCCGTCCAATCAGGCACAAATGGAACTGGCGCCCGGCACTGTGGTGGGCGGCAGTACGGTGCTGGTCAAGAACAACCCGCAAAAACCCTGGCGTGCCAGCCTGTCGCGCAATAACGATGGGCAGCGCAGCACCGGCGAACAACAGTGGGGCACCGGCTTTGAGTGGGACAGCCCACTCGGCCTGGCCGATCAACTGGTGCTGCGCGGCGGCCATGACGCCATCAGCGACCATCAAAAAACCTCTAAAAACGCCATGCTCTACTACAACGTGCCGTGGGGCTGGTGGAACTTCAGCTACAGCTACAACCAGAGCGATTACCGCTCGGTGGCCCAGGGCGACGGCTTTGACTTCAAGCAAACCGGCGACAGCCAGAACCACCAATTGCGCGCCGAACGGGTGATCCACCGCGACGCCCTGAGCAAAACCTCGGTCAACGTTGGCCTGGCGCACCTGCGCACCAACAACTACATCAATGACAGCCACCTCAAAGAGAGCAGCAACCGCCTCAGTGAGTTGCAGTTGGGCATCAACCACGGGCGCCGGATTGGCAGCGCCTTCGTCAACCTCGACGTCGGCATGCAGAACGGCACCGGCGCGTTCGACGCCCAGGGCAATCACAACCCCGGCCCGGGCGTGCCGGATGCGCGCTACCGCAAATACACCGCCACCGTCAGCTACCTGCAACCGTTCAGGCTGTGGGGCGAGTCCTTCAGTTTCACCAGCCTGGCCACCGGCCAACGCAGTGAAGACGTGCTGTTCAGCCCGCAGCGCATGAGCCTCGGCGGTTCCTCGTCGGTACGCGGTTACAAGGACCAGCAACTCAATGGCGACAGCGGCGGCTACTGGCGCAACGACCTGCGCTGGAGTCGCCCGGTGACGCTGGAGTGGCTGCGCCCGGTGTTCGGTGAGTACGGCGCCAGTGTTGGCTATGACCAGGGCGTGATTCGCAATGCGCGCTACAACGGCGAAGTACACGGCCGGGTCTCGAGCAACTCGCTGGAGCTGTTTGCCCGAGGCCAATACGTGAGCACCAGCGTGACCTTTGCCCACTCGCTGGAACGACCGGCCACGCTGCTTGAGCGCGAAGCGCCGATCTACTTCCGCATGGATTTTTTCCTCTAATTCAACGCCCCGTTGCATCGAGAATTTGAAATGGATGTTCGCCAGTTTGCCTTCCTTGTTCGCCAGCCTTCGGCTGCCCTGAAAAGCCGTGACGCGTTCCTGGGCCTGCCCAAACGTGGCTTGGCCCTGATCCTGGCCAATGCGCTGTTCTGGCAGCCATTGCTGGCCCAGGCCGAAGGCATTGTGGTCAGCGCACCGGGCACCAGCGTCGGCCAGGCCGGCAATGGCGTGCCGGTGGTGAACATCGCCGCGCCCAATGGCAGTGGCTTGTCCCACAACCAGTTCAAGGACTACAACGTCGGCGCCAATGGCGTGATCCTCAACAACGCCACCGCCATCACACAGTCAACCCAGTTGGGCGGGATCATCCTCGGCAACTCCAACCTGCAAGGCCGCGCGGCCAATATCATCCTCAACGAAGTCAACGGCGGCAGCCCCAGCCAGTTGCGCGGCTACACCGAAGTGGCGGGGCAGTCGGCCAAGGTTATCGTGGCCAACCCTTATGGCATCACCTGCAGCGGCTGCGGGTTCATCAATACGCCGAACGTGACCCTGACCACCGGCAAACCGGTGCTCGATAACGGCCGCCTGGACCGCTACCAGGTCGATGGCGGCGCCGTGACCATCGACGGCCAGGGCTTGAACGCGAGCAACGTGGACCGCTTCGAAATCATCACCCGCTCGGCCAGGATTAATGCGCAGATCAACGCGCGCAACTTGACCGTGGTTGCCGGGCGTAACGACGTCAACGCCCAGACCTTGAACGCGACGGCACGTGCCGATGACGGCAGCGCCAAGCCGGAATTGGCGATCGACTCGTCGGCATTGGGCGGCATGTACGCCGGTGCGATCAAACTGGTGGGCACCGAAGCCGGTGTGGGCGTGAAGCTCGACGGCACCCTGGCAGCCAGTGGCGGCGATATTCAACTGGATGCCAACGGCCACTTGAGCCTGGCGCAGACAGCGGCCACCGGCAACATCAACGTCACCGCGCAGAGCGTCAACCTGACTGATAAGGTTTACGCCGGTAACAATGTGCAGGTCACCAGCGCCCAGGCGCTGGTCAACCAGAAGAGCCTCGCCGCCCGCGACAGCATCACCCTGGCCAGCAATGGTCAGGTCACCAACAACGGGATTATCGAGGCGGGCGTCAACGCCGATGAAACGCGCAATGCCAACGGCGATGTCAGCGTGTCTGCGGGCAGCTTTAAAAATACCCAAGGCGTGGTTGCCAGCCGCACCCTGACAGTGACGGCTGCACACAACCTCGACAACCAGAACGCGACCTTGAGCGGCGCGAGCGCAGTGGTCAACGCTGGCCAAGTGGATAACCGTGGCGGTCGCGTGCTGGGCACGGCATCGCTGAAGGTCAATGCCACGGGCCTGGATAACCGCGCCGGTGGTGTGTTGCACAGCGACAACAGCACCGACGTCACGGCGGCCACCCTGCAAAACCAGAGCGGCCGCGTGATTGGCCTCAATTCCCTGACGCTGATTGCCGGGCAAGTGGGCAATGAAAACGGCCTGCTGGCCAGCCAGCAACAGGCCCACGTAACTGCTGGCCTACTGAGCAACCAGGCAGGCGAAATCTCCGCCAACCAAACCAGCGTTACCGCCACCACCCTGGATAACCGCGCCGGCAAACTGCTGGGCGCCAACCTTAATGTGCTCGCCAGCGGCGCAATCGACAACCGCCTGGGGATCTTCTCGGCCACCAGCCTGCTGACCCTGCAGGCCGCCAGCCTGGACAACAGTGGCCAAGGCACCGTCGCGAGCCAGGGCAACCTGACCGCGAACATCACCGGGCTGTTCGATAACCACAATCAAGGCAATCTGGTCAGCCAGGGCGCCCAACAGGTCAGTGTCGGCCAACTTAACAACGCCCAGGCCGGGCTGGTGTCGAGTAAAAACACTCTGGTACTGCACGGCGATACCCTGGCCAACCAGGGCGGCCTGGTGATTGCCGACGGGGCGATGACCCTTACCGGCGGCAGCGTCGACAACAGCCAGCAAGGCGTGATCAGCAGCAAGGCCAATACCCGCGTCGAACTCGCCAGCCTCAACAACAGCACTGGCGGCCGACTGAGCAGCGACGGCGGCCTGAGCCTCAGCGCCAGTCAAATCGAAAACGGCGCCGGGCGGATCAGCGCCAAGGGTGACCTGCTGGCAACCGTCGGCGTGCTCAACCAACAAGCCGGCGAATTGGTCAGCGAAGGCGTGCTGAGTTTTACCGGCACCGCCCTGGATAACCGCAACGGCGGCCTCATCGCTGCCACCCGTGGCGTCGACTTGTACAGCCCGAGCATTCTCAACCAGCAGGGTGAAATCTCCAGCCAGGCCCGCGTGCGGCTGGGTGCCGATCAACTTACCAACAGTGGCGGCAAGGTCATTGGTGACGGCGGCCTGGTGCTCACCGTGCAACGCCTGCTCAACCAGAACAACGGCCTGTTGGCGGCGCGCCAAAGCCTGGAATTGAACGGCGGGCAACTGGACAACAGCCTGGGCGGCCGCGTGATCAGCCAAACGGGCGTGAACATCAACCTGAGCGGCGATCTGCTTAACCAAGGGCAGGGCGTGTTACTCAGTGACGGCGCGTTAACCCTCAATGCCGGCACGCTGAACAACAGCCAGGCCGGTGTGATCAGCGCCAAACAACAGCTTGACCTGCGCAGTGCGAGCCTTGACAACAGCCAGCGCGGCAGTATCAGCAGTGACGCCGGGATCCTGCTTAAAACCGGGCAACTGGACAACAGCCAGCAAGGCTCGATCTTCGCCAAGTCCGCGCTGCAGGCAAACCTTACCGGGCTGGACCAGCATGACCACGGCGAACTGGTCAGCAATACTGCCATCGACCTGGACCTGAATCACGGGCAACTGATCAACCGTGACCACGGCCTGATTGCCACACCCGGCCAATTACTGCTGCGCAACCTCGGCAGCGTCGACAACAGCCAGGGCGGCGAGCTTTCCAGCACGCAATCCTTTGCGGTGGTGGCCGACACGCTGAACAACCGTGGCGGCAAAGTCATCAGTGGCGACAGCTTGCAGGTGCGCATCGCCCAGGCGCTGGATAACAGCGTCGAAGGCGTGGTGTCGGCCAAGAACCTCTTGCAGGTGGCGGCGGGCAGCCTTGACAACCAGGCCGGTGGCGCGATTGCCAGCCGTGGCGCTTTGGACCTCAGGGTCGCTGGCGCCCTGGACAACCGTAATCAGGGCCTGATCAGCGCGGCGACCACGTTGGATGCAACGGCGGGCGCATTGAACAACAGCGACAAAGGCCGGCTCTCGGCCGGCACTCGCCAAACCCTCAGCACCGGCGCGCTGGATAACAGCCAGGGCGGGCAACTGGTCAGCGATGGCAGCCTCACACTGACGGCGGCCGATGTCAGCAACCGCAACGGCGTGATCGGCAGCCAGCAGGCCTTGAGCCTGAACGTCGCCAACCTCGACAACACGGCGGGCCTGATCAACAGCCAGGGCGATCTCAGCCTGGCGGGGCAGCGTGTGGACTCAAGCCTTGGCGGTGAAGTCTCGGCCAAGGGCAACCTGCAACTGGTGGTGCAACAGCTGATCCAGCGCCAGGGCCGCCTCATCGGCGAGCGCGCCGTGGCCATCGACCTGCAAGGCGGCGACCTCGACAACAGCGCCGGCCTGATCAGCGCCAAGGGGCCGCTGAGCTTTGCGCGCCTGGCCAACCTGACCAACCGCGAACAAGGCGAAATCTCCAGCAATATCGGGTTCAGCGTGGCGGCCCAGCGTATCGACAACAGTGATCGCGGGGTCATCCTCAGCACCGATCAACTGCGCGTCGAGGCGAACACCCTGATCAACGCCAACAAAGGCCTGATCTCCGGCTGGAACGGTTTGACCGTGGCCGGCGGCAGCCTCGACAACAGCGCCGAAGGTACGCTGTCGAGCAAAAACGGCAGCCTGCAAGCCCACCTCAGCGGCGCCCTCGATAACCACGCGGCGGGCGCCCTGGTGAGCCAGGGCCTGCAAACCCTCAGCGCGGCGAGCCTCAACAACGCCCAAGGCATCATCTCCAGTCAGGGCGATGTGGGCCTCAGCATTGCCGGGCGCCTGGATAACAGCAACAACGGCTTGATTTCCTCCAGCCAATCGCTGGGCTTCAACCACGCCCAAAGCCAGCTCCTCAACCGTGGCGGCCAGATCAGCGCGGCCAACATCAGCCTGATCGGCCAGAGCCTGGACAACAGCGCCGGCCAACTGATCAGCCAGGGCAGCCTGCAAGGCACCCTCAGCGGTGCACTGATCAACGCCAACAATGCACGCCTGGCCAGCGGCGGCGCGTTGCTGCTGAACGCCGCCAGCCTCGACAACCGTGGCGGCCAACTGGTCAGCCAAAACCGGCTCGACCTGACCCTCGCCAACGGCGATTTGGACAACAGCGGCAAAGGCACCCTCGCCAGCCAGCAGGACCTGCTGATCAAACTGCTGGCCGGTGACGTCAACAACCAGCAAGACGGCCTGATCTACAGCCAGAAGGGCAAGCTTGAGCTTGCCGCACGCACCCTCGATAACCAGCAGGGCACCTTACAAAGCCAGACCGACAACCTGCTGCGTCTGAGCGGCGCCCTCAACAACCAGGGCGGCCGAGTCGACAGCCTCAGCGGCAACCTGGACCTGAACGCGGCCAATGTGGCCAACACCCGCGGCGGCATCCTCAACAGCGGCAAAGGCTGGATCAAACTGGTCAGCGGCCTGTTCGACAACGGCGGCGGCATCACCCAGGCGCAATCGCTGGATATCGACGCCAAGGGCGGTTTGCTCAACCAACTGGGGCACCTGTCGGCCCTGGGCGGTGAAAACCGCATTGTCACCAGCAGCCTGAACAACCAGGGCGGCGGCGTGTATGCCAACACCTTGCTCAAGGTCACGGCCACAGACTTCGATAACCAGGGCACGGCGGCCAACAACGGTGGCAAGGTTGGCGCCCGCAGCATCGACTTCGGCCTCACCGGCACCTTGAGCAACCGCTTCGGCCTGATCGAAAGTGACGACACCCTGCGCCTTGCCGCGCAAACCCTCAACAACGCCGGTGGCAACCTGCGCGCCATGGGCCGCGCGGGCAACACCGATATCAACGTGTCGGGCCTGTTCGATAACCGCTCCGGCGCGCTGGAAAGTGCCAACGAAAATCTCAACCTGCAAGCCGGCAACCTCGACAACAACGGTGGCCGCATCGTGCACACCGGCAGCGGCAAATTCGACCTGACGTCTGATCAAGTCACCCGCGCCGGCGGCAGCTTTGTCACCAACGGCCAGTTGGACATCAAGGCAGCGAGCTGGACCAACAGCAGCGTGATCCAGGCCGGGCGCTTGAACCTCGACATCGGCCAATTCACCCAGACCGCCAGCGGCCAATTGTTGGGCGCGCAAAGCCTGACCGGCACGGGCGACACCTGGACCAACGACGGCCTGCTGGCCAGTGACGGCAGCCTCAACCTCACGCTCAGCGGCGGCTACAGCGGCAACGGCCGGGTCAGCAGCCTCGGCGCCATGACCCTCACCAGCGCCAGCATGGACCTGGGCGAAAACGCCCGCATTGCCGGCGGCGCGGTCACCCAGGTCAACAGCAGCACCCTGAACAACCACGGGCGCCTGACCGCCCTCGGTGACCTCACGGTAAACGCCACCACCCTGAACAACTACGGGACTTTGGGCGGCGCAGAAAAAGTCCGCCTCAACGCCACCCACCTGCTCAACGACAGGGGCCTGCTGTTCAGCGGCAACGACATGACCTTGCGCGCCAACGATGTGCGCAACAACTACGGCGACGTCTACAGCCTCGGCGGCCTGGACATTGCCCGCGACGATGCGGGCGCGCGCAGCAGCCTGATCGAAAACGTCTCCGGCAGCCTGGAAAGCGCCGGCAACATGCGCCTGCTGGCCGACACTTTGAGCAACCGCCGCGACCAGTTCAGCACGCAAAAGAAACTGGTCTCGGGCAACCTCGATATCTATTCCAACGACTTCTGCAAAGGCAAAGGCTGCGAGCTGTACTTCACCTCCGTAGAGAAATACGAAGACGTGCTGGTCGGCAGCTCGGCCTCGGCGTTCATCAACGCCGGTGGCGACTTGACCGTCGGCAGCCAGACCTTCGATAACCTCTACAGCTCGGTGTCTGCCGCCAGGAACATCCTGATCAACACCGACGTGCTGACCAACCGTGGCGCGGCAGGCGGCGAAGAAGTGCACCTGAATTCGGGCTTTTATACCCGTGACCGCAGCTTCTACAACACCTTCATGGAGCGCCAGAACCAGTTCAACGTCTATAACAACCCCAACTCCGGCGACTACCGCCCAGGTGAGATGACCCTGGCCAAGATCATGGCCGGCATTGGTAACTTTTACGAAACCAGCACCTACGTGGTGCCGACCGCTGGCAGCGTTATTGCCCAGGCGGTGATCCAGGCGGCTGGCTCGGTGACGGTCAACGCCACGCAAAAAATCGACAACAGCGTGATTCGCCCTAACGCCACCGACATCAAGGCCCCGGCGCAAAACCACGACACCAACTCCGACGTGTTCGCCTCCACGGTGAAACCGGCGATTACCGCGCAACTGCCGCCAGACTTGGCTCAGCGCCAGGTCAACCCGGCCACCTTGCCCGGCTTCAGCCTGCCCACCGGCCAGAACGGCCTGTTCCGTTTGAGCGGCCAACAAGCCAAGGCGGACAGCGCCGCCAGCGCCTCCACAGGCACTGGCGACTTCAGCGTCGGCGGCCGCCAGATTGCCGACAAAGACCGCGAAAAACCGCTGGACTACAGCGCCGTGCAAGAGCGTGGTTTCAGCGTCGATGGCCAGCCACTCAGCGGCGCGGTCACTGGCCAAGGCCCGCTGAACCTGGACAGCCGCGCGCCGTCGGTAACCCGCGTGCAAGGGCTGCCGCAAATCGCCGCGGTCGACAACAGCCACAAATACCTGATCGAAACCAACCCGGCGCTCACCGACCTCAAGCAGTTCATGAGCTCCGATTACCTGCTGGGCAAACTGGGCTACAACCCTGATACCGCCTGGAAACGCCTGGGCGATGGTCTCTATGAGCAAAGCCTGATCCGCGAAGCCGTGGTGGCCCGCACCGGCCAGCGCTACATCGATGGCATCGCCAGTGACGACGCGCTGTTCCGTTACCTGATGGACAACGCCATCAGCTACAAGGACTCGCTCAAGCTGCAACTCGGCGTGTCGCTGACCGCCGAGCAAGTCGCGGCGCTGACCCACGACATCGTGTGGATGGAAGAAGCCGAGGTCAACGGCCAAAAAGTCCTCACCCCAGTGCTCTACCTGGCCCAGGCCAACAACCGCCTGGCGCCCAACGGCGCACTGATCCAGGGCCAGGACGTGAGCCTGATCACCGGCGGCGACCTGCACAACAGCGGCACCCTGCGCGCCACCAATAACCTGAACATGGTGGCCGGCAACATCGACAACAGCGGCCTGATGCAAGCCGGCAACCGCCTGGAAATGCTCGCCACTGACTCGATCCGCAACACCCGTGGCGGCATCATTAACGCCCGCGACATCAGCGCCACCGCCGTGACCGGCGACATTCTCAACGAGCGCACCGTCACCACCTTCAAGCAAGAAGGCGAGGGCTACCAACTGCGCAACGACGTGGCCAGCGATGCCTCGCGCTTCGAAGCCACCGACACCCTCAAGCTCAACGCCGGGCGCGATGTGCTCAACATCGGCAGCGACCTCAAGGCCGGTGGCAACGCCAGCGTGACCGCCGGGCGCGACGTGGTCATCGCCAGCCAGACCGAACAGGACGACTACGCCTACCAACGCCGCCGCGTCAAAGGCACCGAGCAAACCACCCTGCAATACGGCTCGAACGTGGACGTGGGCGGCAACCTCGCCATCGACGCCCGCCGCGACATCGCCGTGGTCGCCAGCACCGTCAGCGCCGCCAAAGACCTCAGCGTCAAAGCCGGCGAAAACCTGACCCTGGCCGCCGCCGCCAACGAACAACACGACTACTCCAAAGGCAAAAAAGGCGGCACCAAAACCACCACCCAACTCGACACCGTCACCCAACAAAGCGCCGAACTCAAAGCCGGCGGCGACCTCATCGCCATCGCCGGCACCGACCTGACCCTGGTCGCCAGCAAAATCAGCGCCGGCAACGAAGCCTACGTACACGCCGACAACGAACTGAGCCTGCTGGCCGCGCAAGACAGCAACTATTCGCTGTACGACATGAGCAAAAAGGGCGGTTGGGGCAGCAAGAAAACCCAGCGCGATGAAGTCACCCAGGTGACGAATGTGGGGAGTGAGATCAAGACCGGTGGCGACCTGACGTTGCAAAGCGGCGGGGACCAGAAGTATCAAGCGGCGAAGCTCGACAGTGGCGGGGATATTGCGATTGTCAGTGGTGGGGCGGTGACGTTTGAGGCGGTGAAGGATTTGCACGACGAGAGCCACACCAAGAGCAAGGGTGACCTCGCCTGGACTAGCTCCAAGGGCAAGGGCAACACCGACGAGACTCTACGCCAGACGCAAATGGTTGCAGAAGGCAACGTCGTGATCAAAGCCGTCGATGGCTTGAAGATTGATATCAAGCAGATCGATCAGAACACGGTTAGCCAGACGATTGATGCGATGGTTAAGGCCGACCCGCAGTTGGCTTGGCTGAAAGAGGCCGAGAAGCGCGGAGATGTGGATTGGCGCCAGGTTAAAGAGCTGCATGAAAGTTTCAAATATAGCAATTCAGGCTTAGGCGCCGGCGCGCAAATCATCATTGCAATCATCGTGACGTACTTCACGATGGGTGCCGCCAGCGGTGCAATTGCTGCTGCAGGGACGGGGACGTCGATGGCAGGGGCGACGGCTGCAGCCACCGCTACCTCTGCTGCGGGCTGGGCCAATGCTGCGGGCAGCGTCGTTCTCGGCGGCATGGCGAGTAACGGTGCAATCAGCACCATCAATAACCGTGGCAACCTGGGCGCTGTCTTGAAGGATGTGACTTCAAGCGATGCGATGAGAGGCTATGTGGTGTCCGGTGTCACTGCTGGCTTAACCGCTGGTGTTTATGACAAGTGGACCAGCACCCAGACCAGTACTTCCACCGCACTACCCAACACTGGCGCGGTAGCTACCACAAGTCCACTGAGTACCTGGCAAGGCGTGGGGCAGTTCACGGCCAACCAAGCACTGCAAAACGGAACATCAGTCTTGGTGGATCGCGCGCTCGGAGGGGAAGCCCGTCTTGGGGAGGCGTTGCAAAATAGCTTGGCCAATGCATTTGCGGCTTATGGATTTAACCTTGTCGGGGATGTTTCCAAGGGCCGGTTTACAGAGGGGGGCATTACCAAGATTGGGTTGCATGCCTTGATGGGCGGGTTGGCAGCTGAGGCGTCTGGAGGCGACTTCCGCACAGGCGCGCTGGCGGCTGGCGTAACTGAAGCATTGGTAGATAGCCTCGCCAAGAACTACGCCGATATGCCCGATGACCAGAAGAAAGGTTTGCTGGTCATGAATTCGCAGTTGATTGGTGTGCTTGCGGCTTCGGTACTAGATGGTGCTGATGCGAAAAGCCTGCAGACGGGGGCATGGGTAGCAGGCACTGCGACCCAGTACAACTATCTGAATCATCCAGAAGTAGATGATTTGGTGAAAGACTTAAAAGGATGTCGGGGGGCGGGAGATCCTGATGCATGTCGATCGAAGGTCACCGCGAAATATGAGGGCGTCAGTGATACTAAAACCGGCAGACAGATGCTGGGTTGCGAGGATTACTCAAGCTGTAATGCGTTGCGAACGGATGTCGAAGGTGGTACGAAAGCACTCGACACCTATGACGTTAGCGGTGATCTGAATCCGAAGGAGAAGGAGATTGTTCAAGGCTTCATAGATAAAAATCAGGATGATCTACGTCTGACGGTGCAGAAAACGACCCAGGCTACGAATGCGGAAATTGCTGGTATCGTTCTTTCGGGAGGGCTGGGGGCTGGCGCTAAGGCTGTTGCTGAGTCTGCTGGTGCAAAAGCAACATCGATTGAGTTTTTGCCGAAAGTTACGCGCAATAGTGCAGGACAGATAGAGGCCAACATTACTCAGGGCAGCGCCATAAAGACACTTGAGTCTAATGGTTATAAAAAGACAATTTCTCAGGATGGCTCAGTTACTGTGTTAACTAATGGACAGAAGACCTATCGATTCTATCCATCTTCAACGTCCACGGGGCAACCTTCCGCCTCGTTGACTATAGAAGGGGTGAAAAAACCAACTGCGAAAATCAGGTTTTCAGGAGAGTAGTCATGGCTATTTTGAAAATTGAAGATAAAGAATTGAATTCTTTTCTTGATAGGCTGTCAGGTGTCATAAATTTTAATAAAGACTTGCCGATGAATGTTTTTGTTGGTGACGGATTTCTGTTTTGGTTTTTTGAGAGACCATTGCTCTGCTTTTTTGAAATTTTTTCGGGGTTGGTATCGAATAGCGTTTCCAGCTTTAAGTCAGATGTATTTATAAAGTTTTCAGGAGGCGAGCGATTAGGGAACTCTTGTTTTTCCTTCGATGGAAGCGATTTAGAGAGCGATGTTCGTTGGCTGAGTAAAAAGTTTGAAAGTTTTTTTGATGGAAAGGTTGGTTATCCAATAGTTCTATGCGATAGCGCGTGCAAATGGATTGCCTTTGAAAGTGCATATGAGGAATTTGGCGTTGTTGCTGTGAAAAAGTCAGAGCTTCAAGAGGGTTTTTACGAGTATTTAAACTCTAATTTAATCTCGATGGATGAGTTGGCTAAGCTGGCATCCGCTCGCACCGCGGAAGGTATAATCGCAAAGGCTCTGATATCTTCCTATTCTAGCTAGTCGGTGCACAAGGCGCAGGCACCCTTGCTAACGCAGAGAGAGGGACGTTAACAGATCGAAAAATGGGGTCAGACAGCTATTCTTCTGACGGTTCACTAAACGTGGTCTGACCCCAATTTTCTTCTGCTAAGGTTGTTAAGGCTGAGTTGACGGTAGCAAAAGGAACTGGGGCTGTTGTAGATGACACGATCAAGGCATTACCAGCCCCAAGACAAATAGATGCATCGTGGAGCGCGAGCACTTATAATAAAGGCGGTTTGATGACAGGTATTGAGCATGTATTCTATCGCCATGGACCTGACTCAGGATTTGCGAATGTTAGTAAGTTCTCGCAAGGAACATCTGTTAAAGATGTCTCTAGTTATGTTGATAACGCACTGAGATATGGGAAGGTAACGCCTAATGGACCAGGTGGGCACGTTATTGAGTACAACGCAGGTAAGGTGATTGGAACAAACGTCTCAGGCGCTCCAACATCGACAATCAAAATAAATGTTCGGGATGGTGTGATTCAGACTGCATTCCCGTACTGGTTAGGAATGGTTATGAGCAGTGGCGGCACACTAATAGAACGATTTGTCATCCAAGAGTTGGACGACAGCGTTCGCTCTATTTTGAAAAATGCCTTTGATGAGCGGATGCGCTCAAAGAGCGTTCTGCTCAGGGAGTTCGAGTTTAATAGCTTTGACGTTTCTTTGGACTTTGGAAAAGGCATCGTCACATTGCAAGATGTTCTTTCCGCTGGAGAGAGTAGCTTTCTTGATATACCGATACGTGATTTTATCTCTGCTTGCGGTTTGAATGTCTCCTGTTAATTGTAGAAGCCTAGATGTGATCTGACACCGGCCTAGCGCCGGTGTTTTTGCATCCGATCTGCGGGGAAAAAGGGGGCCGGGGAAAAGGGCACAGATTTATTTGATTTTCATAGGGTGTTTGTGTCTAAGTGAGGAGAATTTATTTAGGTGTGGTGTGTTTTTATTGGGTTCATATGTGTTTTTTGTTTGAGGTGTTAAAAACTGGCTCTTTAATAAGTTGGCTTTTATTTTTTAAATCTTGGGCTCTGAGCTTAGCAAGATCGGGCGGCTCTATGCCGCCCGAATTAATTTATAAGTCTTGCGAAATCAACCTTCGCCCGATCACATCCATGAGATCGCAACCATCACGCAATGGAATGGCCAGTAACAGCGCAAAGTCGTGAAGGACAATCGCATCACTGCTGATTTCCTCGCGAAATGCCAGGTTTTCCAGAAACTGAGTTACTGCACGAATGCGGTAAGGGGAAAAATGGGGTCAGACCACTATTCTTCTGGCGGAGCACTAAACGTGGTCTGACCCCAATTTTCTTGTTTATGGGACCATCGGGTAAGGCTGCTAATTTTCAGAGCACGTTCCAGGTTCTTGATGATGGAAGTCGTAAACTCAGCACAGTCATACCGCTTCACTGAGGAGGTCGTAATGAAATTTCCAAGCACAGATGATTTTTTGGAAGAGTTCGGTATCCAGCCTATTGAGGTTGATCCAAACTTGGCGCTATGTCGTTATATCCAGAAGTCTAAAAATAGCGAACTTGAGGTTGATGTTTCTTTTAGTGCTGTGATGAAGTCATTCCAAGTCGTGCTTAGGCTTTCCACTCAAGAGCTAGCAGTTATTTCGTCCGAGAGCGTCAAGTCTATTGAGTTAGTGCGAGATGAGTCTGGGGCTGGGATTCATGTTGTCTTTGATATGTCTGAATCACTGTCAGAGGCGAGGGTGATATTCGAACCTGAGGTGAGTTGCCGATGGTGGACGTTACACAAAGTATAAGAATGAAATAGGAGGGGATTGGTAAAAAGAAAAATGGGGTCAGACTACTATTCTTCTGACGGAGCACTAAACGTGGTGCTGACCTCTATTTTTCTGCAGAGTGCATCAAAGGGCGGTGTTAGGTAATGAACTCTCCTAGACTTATGGTTGCCTGGCTGTTAACAGTGCTCGGGAAGAAATTACTGTCAGTAAATGCTCTATTCCATGTTTTCTCTTTCGAGAGGGATTCTGCCCCTCAAGAGGTTGGCCTTCTATTTGAAAGTTCTGAAATTGGGAAGCTCTATGGCGGGCCTGATGGTGCGTCTATCTGTTTTTCTTTGAATCCGATTTCAAACTGCGATCTAGGTGAATACGGTAGGCAAGATATTTTTAATATTTCTGGTGAGCTTTATTTCTCCAATGTTGTAGGAAGAAGGTTAGTGTCGGCATCGCTTGTGCAGTCCTTAGCAGAAGACGTAGGGAAAATGGGGTCAGACCACTATTCTTCCGGCGAGGGCCCAACGGGGAAGTAATCGCTAAGGGAGAAATGGGGTCAGACCACTATTCTTCTGGTGGAGCATTAAACGTGGTCTGCCCCCTATTTTTTCAAAGAAATTTTTCAGGTGAGGTTGTTGTTCCTCGGAGTGCACTTAAGTGAAATTAAATATCGACTTCCCTGAAAACATGATCACGGATGAATTACTCAGGCAGGAACGAATACCCTGCTTTTGCAAGGTTTCAAAAGAATTTGAGATTTCGTTTTCGGATACTGTTCCTGAGTCATCGGGGGTGGTATCAGAATGGGATCGTAGAGAGCTGGAGTTAAGAGCCGTCGCAGGGGCGGGCGGTCGATATACGCATTTTGCTAATGGTTTGATTACATTGCAGAAGATTAATGAAGGCATTTACAAGATCCTTGATCTTGAGATGTATTATAGAAGTTACGGCTGGTGCGCTGTCTTACGCGGTGGGGAGTATGCGCCTCCCGGAAATTTTTGGGATGAAGAGTAAAGACTTTCTGATGAATGCTAGGCTAGGGATTCAATTGCATGAACGGATTCTCCTAGTCGAATTTCGAATCCAATCATTGATATGGCTTAACTGACATTGGAAAAGGGGACGGATTTATTTCTCACCCATCTGCTAGGCTGTGATTTTCTAAAGAAAAATGGGGTCAGACCCTGAGGGGAGAAATGAGGAGAAATGTGGTCAGACCTTTATTCTTATGGCGGAGCATTAAACGTGATCTGACCCCTATTTTTCACTTAATAAGAAGGGCGGCGAGCATCTCCCAGCGATCAAGAACATTGAAATTCTAGATAAGAAGTGGGAGGTCTTATGGGTAGCTCCTGGTTTGATGAAAACGTAAAACCACTTTTGACGGGGTTTTCTCTAGAGTACTCAGCATTTGCTGATGGAGATTTTGGTGACCTTAAAAGGATAGAGCTGGAAGGTTTTAACAAGTTAGGAACTGTCGAATTTTGGTCTAAAGGTTGGGTGGGTGTGGATATATATGACTTAGCTCTTGATGATCAGGTTATGAATATGTTGCTCTCTCCAGAAGATGGGGGATCTGTTTTTCAGGCATTTGATAGGTTTATAAAAATATTGATGCAGGATAGGTGATGGTGCAAAAGGAGTGTCGGAAAAATTGGGTCAGACCGCTATTCTTTTGGCGGAGCACTAAACGTGGTCTAATCCCTGTTTTTCTGTTTTTCTGTTTTTCTGTTTTTCTGTTTTTCTGTTTTTTGAAATTTCACCTTTGGACTGGGATAGCAGATGATTACAGTAAAGTTCGAGACAGGTGAATGCCTAGAGCTTCCTATTGAAACCTTTGTTGGTGCGGATCTTAAAGGTATTAGTTTTCATCGTGCGATATTTGAAGGCTTAGATTTTTGTAAGGCCGACTTTACAGGTTGTGATCTGAGGAATTCTGTATTTTATTTTTCTGTATTGAATGATGCGAGAATGATAAATGTTTCGCTGATTAGTGCGATATTAGTCGGATCCAAAATGAGAGGTGTTGACCTTTCTGGGTCTTTACTTATGTATTCTGATTTTTCTAAGGTCGACTTTAGCTTGGCAAGCTTAAAAGGTGCCACCGTAGTTGGGGGGGACTTTCGAGACGTTGAGTTTTCAGGTGCGGACGTCACTGTTGTCGGGCTGGATCAGTGTAATCTGGAGGGGGCTTCGTACGATGATCAAACTATATGGCCGGAGAATTTCAATCCCGAAGAACATGGTTTAATAAATAAGAGGCGAAATGGGGACAGATTTATTTAAGCAACAAAGGGTCTCGGAAAACTAAATAGAAGAAGCGGGTTGCTTTTGCACTCTCTTGTCAGGTCGCCAAACCTGATCGCCATATGGGCGACGGGCCGGACTACAAGCCCCGCGCCTAAACCCCCGCAAGGCATCAAAGTGCTGGTCCACGCACAACGCTTCACGTATTCGTCCCCGCGGCCGATACCCTGGCGATGATTAAACGCATCAAAGAACCCGCGCCAGCCAATCGCCGGCGCTCTCAACCCGCTCTACCGTCACACCACAAGGAAGAAGTACATGATCAAGCTGTTCTGCAAAGCTGCTGTTGTATTGTCCCTGGCCACGCTGTTTGGCTGCTCCTCGACGCCGTCAGTGGAGAAGATGCAGGCGGACGTGGCGAACTACTCGTTGCCCAAGGCCGCCGTCGCCGATAAAGGCCTGGTGTATGTCGTGCGCCCAAGCAACGTGGGGATGATGGTGCGGTTCAACGTGTTCCTGGATGACAAGGAAGCCGACTCGGAGATGGGTTACAACCGTGGTAACCAGTACATTTATTTCTTCGTGTCGCCGGGCCAGCACGTGATCAGTTCCAAAGCTGAAAACTGGGCTGACATGCCGATCAACGTCAAGGCCGGTGAGGTGGTTTACCTCAAGCAGGAAGTCGAAATGGGCTTCGCCGTGGCGCGCAACAGCCTCAAAGTGCTGAGCGATGTGGAAGGCCGTTATCTGGTCAAGGACGCGTCGTTGGGTACCATTGCAAAAGAAAGCAAGTGAGTTAAAAAACGCTTGAGGCGGCCGGGCGTTGAGCTTGGCCGTTGTTGCTGTTTACATAAGCCGGAGTGACACCGTATGGACGCAATTACCCCCGCTAAACGGCCGACCATTTTGGCCAGCATCGGCCGTCGCCTGCTGGCCCGAATCATCGACTCTGGCATCGCGGTGCTGATCTTTTTCATCGTCAAGTTCGGCGCCGAGGTGCTGTCTGCGTTCGTCCCCGCCGTGACGGTCAAGGGCGGGTTCCTTGTGGCGTTTTTCGCAGGTTTTGCCTACCTCTTGCTCGCAGACGCGCTGCCCAATGGCCAGAGCCTGGGCAAACGCTTGCTGAGCATCGCGGTCGTCGACCGTAAAACCCGTAAGGGCTGCCGCATTTCTCAGTCATTCACCCGCAACGCCGGGGTGCTGGTGATCATCGATTGGGTTTGGATTTTTCTTGAGTCCAGAACCCGCCTCGGCGATATGTTCGCCAAGACCATCGTGATTCAAACCGGCAACTTGACCAAGGTACGCAGTCTTGCCGACATCTACGACGACGGGAAGCCCGGCACTGCTTGAGGGTAGTAGCTCTGGTTCCAACGTGTTGGTTAAAAGGCTCTGGGGCGAAAAGGGGACAGATTTATTTAAGTAACAAAGAACTCAGAAAATTAAATAAATCCGTCCAATTTTTCAAAAAATGGGGCCGAACCATTAATTTTCCCTCTCACCTTCAAGGACTGAAAAATGACTGAAAATTTATTCGCGACGCCTACGGCCAATCTTGAAGTTACCCCGCAGACTACGCCAGAGTTTTATGTCGTTTCTGAGCGAAAGCTGTTTATTTTGTCTGTCTTGAGTTGGGGCCTTTATATGTATATCTGGTCCTACAAACATTGGAGCAACTACAAGAAAGCCACCCAGGACGATATTTGGCCTTGGGCACGCGGGCTGCTGTGTATTTTTTTCGTTCATAAGCTGTACCGGCGCGCCGACCATCAGATTCGCATCACTGGCCGCTCGTATATTTTTGATTATGAGCAGTGGGCGACGATGCTAGTGGTGATCACGGTGGTGGCACATATCGTAGACAGAATGTCTGACCATATTGAAAACATGGCAGCACTTGCCGCCTGGCTTTTTATCGCGATCCCGCTGCGGGCTTACCTGATGCAAAAGGGCCAGGCGATGCTCAACTTTGCGGCGGGTGATGCTGAGGGTGCGACTAACTCCCGTTTTAACTTCGGGAACTACCTGATCATGGCGCCAGGCATAGCGCTGTGGGGAGTGATGCTTTATATCACGCTACGTTCGTACTTTTGAAGTGGAGGAAATGGGGGCAAATCCTAACAACGTCCTGATTCTTCCTTATAAAAATCAATAAGTTGTAATTGTTTAAAAAACCTTCCTGAGTCGGCAAGTTGGCTCGGGAAGGAATGTGCTCAGTTCGGCTTGCCTGCGAAGGCGGTGTATCAGTCATTAATCCGGCACTGACACACCGCCTTCGCAGGCAAGCCAGCTCCCACAGTGGGTTTGTGGTGTGTCAGCAGGTTTTGGGTTGCAGGCACTCCAGTGCACGTTCGGCCAGGGTTTGAGCCATGTCGATCAGGTGTTCGGTGGCACCGGCCATGTGGCGTTGATCGCCTGTCAGACCTTGAGTGGTGTCGGCTGCGGTGGCGGCTGCGCAGCGCAGCAGGTCGCAGAGTTGGGCGAGGGCGTCTTCGAAGCTGAGGTCGTGATGCACTGTTAAGGACTGCGGTGAGGCGGGTTGCAGGTAGTGGCTCAGGGCGCGTTCAAATATTTCGCGGCTGGGGGTGAAGCGTGTTGAATTGCTCATGCATAAGCTCCTGATAAGGGGCCTACTTGTTTCAGGTTTCCACACCTGTTCGCTGATAGGCAGCGACAGCGCACAGGCTAGCCAGTGGCATGAGCAGGCGCAAGGCCAAAGGGCTGCTTAGGAAGCTTCCTGCACGTTAAAGGGATATGGATTGCTGGCCTTTGACACTGCATGTCGATCAGCCAGCACCCACACTCCAGATTGCGGCATCGGGCATTCCCGAGCCAGGTCTAATTTCCTTGATAAACAGCCGGTCGCCCTTCAGCTTCCGCCTTGCGCCCCTCCTGGAAGTCCTTGGATTTGTACAGCGTCGAGCGTTGCACATCCAATTGGGACAGCGCGTCGGCTTGCGCGGGGTCGATCACGCGGTGCGCGGAGGCCAGCGTGGCTTTGATTCCCAAGGGGCCGTTGGCGGCGATCTTGTTGGCCAGTTCGATGGCTTTGTCGAGGGCGGGCTGTGGGTCGGCGATCGCTTGGACGGTGCCCATGCGGTAGGCCTCTTGGGCTGACCAATGATCGCCGGTGAGCATGTAGCGCATGGCGTTGCCCCAGCCGGCTTCGCGCACGAAGCGCACTGTGGAGCCACCGCCTGGGTAACGGCCGTGGGTATTTTCGTCCTGGCCGAAGTTGGTGTTGTTTGCCGCGACGCGCAGGTCGGCGACCAGGAACAGTTCATGCGCCATGTTCCAGGTGTCGCCGTGTACCGCGACGATCAGTGGTTTGGTGAGGCCGGGCATTTTTTTGCCGAGCGGGTCGATCTGCCCGTCGCCGAGGGTTACGCCGCCGGCGCTGGCGACGGCCTTGAAGCCCTCAACGTCAAGGCCCTGGGAGAAGTTGTCGCCATGCCCGAACAGTACAGCGGCGCGCAGTGAGGGGTCATGGTCGTAGTCGTAGTAGGCCTTGGCGAGGGCCAGATAGGCTTCTGAGTCGAGTCGGTTCTGGATGTCGGGACGGTTGATGCCAATCAGCACGATCTGGCCGCGGCGCTCGACGGTAATCTTGTGGGAGGGGGTTGTTGAGATATCGAGCATTTTGACTGTGTTAGTCGGTGGTTCGGTTTTGTCGGCAGATTGTGCAAGGACAGACCCCGTGAGCAGAGAAAGGGCTGAAAACATGACGATCTTGTGGAAAAGTCTTTGCATCGGTACTTCCTTCTCTGGCCTGGGCTGTGCGGATGGTTTTCCGTGCCAGGAAGGTTAGAGGGCGCAGTGAGGCAGCTGTAGGCGGTGGGCGGGACTAACATTTATTCCGGGGTGGAATAGTGGTTGGGTTGCTTTGGGGGTGTCAGGCAAAGTATTGGGTGCTGATAGACCGCCATCGCAGGCAAGCCAGCTCCCACAGTAGATAGGGGTTGCCTGACATCCCCAATCCAACTGTGGGAGCTGGCTTGCCTGCGATTGGGCCGGGCCTGCTTCCACAGTTTGAATCGGGGCTAGGCCAGGTATTTGCGAAACCAGCCCAACGTGCGCTCCCACGCCAGATTCGCCGCCGCCTCGTCATATCTCGGCGTCGAATCATTATGAAAACCATGATTGGCACCCTCATAAATAAACGTCTCATAGGTCGTGCCCGCCGCCTTCAACGCCTGCTCATACGCCGGCCAACCCTCGTTGATTCGCGTGTCCAGCTCGCCGTAATGCAACATGATCGGCGCCTTGATGCGGGGCACGTCCTTGGCGTCGGGCTGCCTGCCGTAGAACGACACCGCTGCGCCCAGTTCGGGATACGCCACCGCCGCCGCATTGGTCACGCCGCCGCCGTAGCAGAAGCCCGTGATCCCGACTTTGCCGGTGCTGCTGTCGTGGTGCATCAGCCATTCGATGGCGGCGAAGAAGTCGTTCATGAGCTTGGTGGGGTCGACTTTTTGTTGCAGTTCCACGCCTTTTTCATCGTTGCCGGGGTAGCCGCCCACAGAGGTTAGGCCGTCGGGTGCCAGGGCGATGAAGCCGGCTTTGGCCAGGCGTCGGGCGACGTCTTCGATGTAGGGGTTCAAGCCTCGGTTTTCGTGCACCACCACCACGACGGGCAGTTTGCCGCTGGCCTTGGCCGGGCGTACGAGGTAGCCGCGCACGGTGCCGTTGCCTTTGGGCGAGGGGTAGGTGATGTAGTCGGCGACGATGTCCGGGTCGGTGAATTTGACCTGTTCGGCCAGCGCGTAGTTGGGGCTCAGGGCTGCCAGCAGGGCCGAGGCGGTGAGGCCGCCGAAGGTGAACAGCGCGGCGCGGTCGAGAAATTCGCGGCGGTTGAGCTTGCCGTGGGCGTAGCCGTCATAGAGTTCCAGCAGTTCGGGGGCAAAGTCTTTCGCGGTGAGACGAGTCATCGGAGCAGTCCTCGATTAGCGGTGGTCATCACTGTAGACCAGGATCAACTGTCGCGACCATGGGCGGCGGCGGCCAGTTGGCCGGTGTCGACGCGCACGAACACCGAGTCGCCGAGGGCGGTGAGTACGTCACCGGCGTACACCTCGCAGACCACGCGGCTTTTACGCCCCACGTCGCCTTCAACTCGCGCGCGCAGGGTCAGCGTCACGCCCATGGGCGTGGGTTTGATAAATTTAATGCCCAGGTTACCGGTCACGCAGTCGATGCGCGGCAGGCTGCCGGGTTCACGCTGTTCGTTGCGGTAGTGGTAGGCCATGGCCGTCCAGTTGGAGTGGCAGTCGACCAACATGGCGATCAGGCCGCCGTAGACTAGGTCCGGCCAGCCGCTGTACTGGGCTTCGGGCAGGTGCTCGGCGATGACGTGGACACCATCGGCATCCCAACGGCTCTTGATGTGCAGGCCATGGGGGTTGCTGCCGCCGCAGCCGTAGCAGATGCCTTCGGGCGCGGTGATGTCCTGCAGGGAAGGGGTGTGCATGCAAAGTCCTTATTGTTTCTTTTGGCGACTACTCTGTTTAGCAGGGCACGCTGCGAAAGGGAATAAAACCATGGCATGGCGTGTTAGCTCAGCACATCTGTTCATTTGCCTTGCGGAGTGTTGCATGAAGCGTCGAATGCCCCTGTGTGTAAGCCTGGCGGTGCTCCTTGGTGTGTTTCTCGGCAGAGCGCAGGCCGTGGAATACAAAGACGTCAACCGCACCGCCAGCCAGATCAGTTTTACCTTCCAACAATTCGGGCAGCGGGTGTATGGCACCTTCAGTGACTTTGAAGGCACCCTGACCTTCGACACGCAAAAGCCCGAGGCGGCCCATGCGTTGCTCAAGATCCAACTGGCGAGCATCGACGCCGGCAGCCAGGACGCCAATACCCAGTTGCAGCAACCGGCGTGGTTCGACACCGCGGCTTATCCTGTGGGCGTGTATGAGTCCAATGGCGCCACGGCGCTGGGCGATAACCGCTACAAAATCACCGGCAACCTGACGATCAAGGGCATCACGCGGCCGGTGGATATTGATGTGGTGCTCAAGGAGCAAAGTGGCATCGGCGTGTTTGACGGCGCGTTCATCCTCAAGCGCGGCGACTTCAAGATTGGTGAAGGTGAGTGGGCGGGCAACAGCGTGGTCTCTGACGATATCAACATCAAATTCAAGATGGTCGCGCCGCAACGCTAGCGGGCGAACTGCTTGGCCCCGGCCACACAGCCGATCACCGCAACCGTCACCAGCAGCATGCCCAGGCTGACCTGCTCATGCAGCAGGCCCGCCGCCAGCGCCAGGCCGAAAAACGGTTGCAGCAACTGCAACTGGCCGACCGCAGCGATGCCACCCTGGGCCAGGCCGCGATACCAGAACACAAAGCCGATCAGCATACTGAACAGCGACACATAGCCCAGGCTCAGCCACGCCGGCAGACTGATGCCCGTGAGGGTTGCCGGCGCCAGCATCACGCTCAACGGCGCCACCACCGGCAACGACACCACCAACGCCCAGCAGATCACTTGCCAGCCGCCCAGGCTGCGCGACAACGTGGCGCCTTCGGCATACCCCAGGCCGCACACCAATACGGCAAGCAGCATCAGCACGTCACCGGCCGGCGCGGCGCTCAAGCCTTGGGCAACCGCGTAGCCCATCACCAGCAGGCTGCCGAGAATCGAAAACACCCAGAACACCGGGCGCGGCCGCTCGCCGCCTCGCAGTACACCAAACACGGCGGTGGCCAGCGGTAGCAGGCCAATGAAGACGATGGAATGCGCCGAGGTCATGTATTGCAGCGCCAAAGCCGTGAGCAGTGGAAAGCCGATCACCACGCCCAGGGCGACGATCACCAGCGGCCCCCATTGGTGGCGTGCGGGGCGTTTTTCCCTGAACAACCCCAACAACAGCAAGCCGAGCACGGCGGCAATGGCGGCGCGGATCATGGTCAGAAACACCGGGTTGAACTCCATCACCGCCAGGCGCGTGGCCGGCAAGGAGCCGCTGAAGATGACCACGCCGATGAAGCCGTTGATCCAGCCGTGGGCGCTGGCGTCTGCTGCGGGGAGACTTGAGGTGCGTTCCATGGCTAGGACTCGAAGTAGGTGGTTGCGTAAAGGCCATCCTAGGGATCAAGATTAAGACAATCAAAAAATTGTCATGGATACATCACCTATGCCGCGCGCCCGCTACAAGTCGCTGGTCGACGCCTTTGCCCATGACATCCGCAGCGGCGCACTGGCGCCCGGTACACGTCTGCCCACTCACCGGCAATTGGCCGCCGAGCATGGCTTGGCGTTGGTTACCGCGAGCCGGGTGTACACCGAGCTGGAAGCCATGGGCCTGGTCAGCGGCGAAACCGGGCGCGGCACCTTTGTGCGGGAAATCGCGTTGCCGCCGGGGCAGGGCAGTGGGCAGATGAATGTGGCCACCGGCATGCTCGACCTGAACTTCAATTACCCCTCACTGCCCGGCCAGGCAGACCTGCTGCGCACCGCTCTGCGCCAATTGGCGCTGTCGGGCGACCTGGAAGCGTTGCTGCGTTACCAGCCCCACGCCGGCCGCTTGCACGAGCGCGCTGCTGTGGCACGCCATCTATTGAACCGAGGCCTGGCGGTTGAGGCGGAGCAGGTGCTGATGGTCAGCGGCGCCCAGCACGGCCTGGCGGTGACGATGATGGCGTTGCTCAAGCCTGGGGATGTGATTGCCGTGGATGCGCTGACCTATTCAGGCTTCAAGGTGCTGGCCGAAACCCTGCACCTGGAAATCGTCGCCATTCCGGTCACCGCCAGCGGTCCGGATCTGGCGTTCCTGCACGCGCTGTGCCGCAAGCGCCCGGTGCGTGCGGTGTACAGCATTCCAACCCTGCATAACCCGTTGGGTTGGGTGATGAGCCTTGCGCAACGCGAGCAACTGATTGCCATCGCGCGTGAGCACCATCTGATGCTGATTGAGGACGCGGCCTACGCGTTCCTGGCCGAGGATGCGCCACCGCCGCTGGCCACATTGGCGCCTGAGTGCACGGTGTACGTAGGCGGGTTATCAAAAAGTGTCGCCACGGGTTTGCGCGTCGGGTTTATCGCCGCGCCGCCAGCCTGGGTAAAAAAGCTCGAGCGCACGATCATGGCCACCACCTGGAATGTGCCCGGTGTGATGAGCGCGATTGCGGTGGCCTGGATCGAGGACGGTACCGTCGCGCAACTTGAAGCACAAAAGCGCCAGGATGCACGGGCACGCCAAGCCTTGGCTGCGCAGCTGCTCAAGGGCGTGCCTTACATCAGCCATCCGTGTTCGTATTTTTTGTGGTTGCCGCTGGGGGACGAGGCGCGGGCCGATCAGGTGGCCATGGCCTTGCAGCGTGAGCAGATTTCCGTGTCCACCGCCGAGCCGTTTGCGGTCTCGGCCACGGTGCCGCACGCGCTGCGCCTGGCGCTGGGTTCGGTGAGCATGGCCGCGTTGGGTGAGGCGCTGCTGAAGGTCCGGGAAGCGGTGCGGTGGTGAGCCGCACCGCTTGGCGTCAGTATTTGTACGCCTGGCGCCCGATCAGCAGCCAATGGCCTTTTTGCTTCTGCCAGACCTGGAAGTTGTCGATATCGGTCGGCACTTCGACGCCGCTGTTCACGGCCAGGGCGTGAAAGTGGTTGCGTACCAGCGCGGTGTCGCCGTCCAGGGTGATGGTCTGGTTTTGCATTTCGAGGGTTTTGAACGCGCTGGTGTGGGTTTCCAGGTCAGCGATAAATTGCGCTTTGTTCTGCACCTTGCCGCTGGAGTGGCCATAGGTGAGCTTGTCGGACGTCAGGGCGTGCAGCGCCTTGAGGTCCAGGTGCAGCATGGCTTGGGTCAGTTGGTCGACCGCTTGGGCCACGTCCTTTTCGGCGGGGGCAGGCGCAGCTGCGACGTAGCCGGTGAACAGGCACAGAAAACCGATCAGCACTTTGACGTTTGGCATGGGTGTTTCCTTATTGTTGTTGGGGGTGAACACGACAATTTAAGTCGTCGTACAACCATGCAATATTTTCGAGCGGGAAAGAAAGTGAAATTTTGAAATATCTCGAAAAGATTAGGTTTGATGACGTTATAAACAGCTCGCGTTCTTGTACGACGTCCCAACACATCAAATAAGTGCGGGCGGCACACCATGTCGCTTCCAGCACCACAAGCCGATCGCTATGCTACTGCGCAAATAACAAACCACCCGAGAGACAACATGGATTTTGACTGGCACAGCGACGTCATCACCCGCGCCACTCCCGTGACCCCACACTACAAAAATACCCAGAACGTTCGCCGTTTCATGCTTGAACACTGTGGCCCGACGTTCAAGTTCGACCGGCCGTTCATGGCCTGGATCCGCAACGACTTGCCCAAAACCCTGGGCGATGTGGTGGATGAGTGGCAACGCCGCAACGAGGACACACGCCCATGACCCGCGACGAAAAATACCAGGCTGCGCAGGAGCGCATTGGCTACCGGCTGGAAGAATTCAAAATCGGCGGCAACTACACGCCGTGGGTGCGCGATGGCAACCAGCTGTACATCAGCGGCCAGATTCCGCGTGTCGGCGACACCGTTATGCTGCCGGGCAAGGTCGGCGAAAGCCTGACCCTGGCCCAGGCGCAAATCGCCGCCAGTATCAGCGCGTTGCGTTGCCTGGGGTTGCTCAAGCAGGCGCTGGGTTCGCTGGATCAGGTCAAGACCCTCGCGCGTATCACCGTGTATGTGCGCAGCGCCGAAGACTTTGATCAGCAGAGTGAAGTGGCCAACGCCGCGTCGGACCTGTTCCACGAAATCCTCGGCGCTGCCGGTGTGCACACGCGCACGTCGGTGGGGGTGATGCAGTTGCCCAAATCGGCGGCCGTCGAGATCGACATGATCGCTGTTGCACACGATTGAACCGGCGATGATCACCCAAGGGCTTGAGGTACTGATTGACTACTCCGTGCACTTGGCGCCGGGCCTGCTGCTGTTTGGTGCGTGGTTCGCGTTGACGCCAAGGGCGCAGGTGGCGATGCGCATCCTGATCCTGCTGGCGGCGTTTGTGCTGATGCGCGATGTGATGACGCCGCTGGGCATGTGGGCGGTGAGCCGCGATGTGCAGATCGCGTTCAGTGGCAATGCCTTCGTGCTGGCGGCGCTCGGCGGGCTGTCGGTGCTGCTGATCATGCTGCTCTCACGCCTGGCACCGGAGTTGTGGCGGTTGATGCGTTGGTCCATTGGCAACCCGTTGGTTGGCATGGCGGTGGGGGTTGTGGTCGGCTGTTTGATCGGCGTGCCGCTGCGGGTTTACCAAGGCATTGATGCAAGCCAGTTCCACGGCTACTGGGTGTGGTTGCCGGGCATGGTGGTATTGGCCTATGGCGCCAATGCGTTGGAGGAGGTGCTGTTTCGTGGTTTTTTGCAGGGTTATCTGGAGCAACAGGTTTCGCCATTGCGCGCGGCATTGATCAGCGGCGTGGCCTTTGCAGCCTGCCATGGGTTCCTGGCCTTAAGCGTCACCCAACTGGGCTGGCCAGTGTTGCTGTTCACCCTGCTTGAAGGGTTGGCCTGCGCGCTGGTGCGCATGCGTTACGGCGTACTGCCCGCAGCACTGGCCCACGGCACCGCGATCCTGCTGATCGCCGTGCCCTACATGGCCTGATATTAAAGCCTTGATCGTTCCCACGCTCCGCGTGGGAATGCAACCCTGGACGCTCTGCGTCCGCTCTTGAAGTCGTGACGCGGAGCGTCACAGAATGCATTCCCACGCGGAGCGTGGGAACGATCAGTGATCCCACAATTTTTACAGCGGTGGTGTGCGCGGCGGGATCAGGCGTTTGCTGCCGGTGGCTTCGAACGCGCTGGCAAAGCTCAGCAGCGCCGAGTCATCGTACGCGCGGCCGGCAAAGGTCAGGCCGACCGGCATGCCGATGTCGGCCATCACGCCCATCGGCACGGTGACGGTGGGCACGCCGAGGTGGCGGATGGCGAGGTTGCCGTTAGCGACCCACACGCCATTGCTCCAGGCGATGTCGGCACTGGCTTCATTCACGTCGGCATCTGCCGGGCCTACATCGGCCACAGTCGGGAACAACACCGCATCCAGCCCAAGCCTGTCCATCCAGTCTTCCAGGTCGATGCGCCGGGTTTGCTCCAGGCCGCGCAAGCCGTCCGGCACGGTGCTGATCTCGTTCCACGGCGTGATGCCGCGCTGGGCCATGCGCACGTATTCGTCCATGCCGGCGGCCAGGTCATCTTCACGGTTGGGCAGGGTGCCCGGGTCGTGCGGGAAAATCTTCGGCCCGTCGACATCCGCCAAACGGTTGAGCGCCGGGTCGTTGTTGGCGCGCAGGAAGTCGTCAAAAGCCCAGGCCGACAGTTCCCACAATTCGTCGTGCAGAAACTCCTTGGAGACCAGCCCACGGGTAAACACGGTTGGCGCGCCAGGGCGATCGCCTTCGCAGTTGGACACCAGCGGGAAATCCACCTCGATCACTTCAGCACCGGCAGCTTGCAGCGCCTGGCGTGCATCTGCCCACAGGTCGATCACGCTGGCGCGGGTGTTGATCTTCTGCCCGGTCGGCCCGCCGATGCCGGGCTTTTCACTGGTGCCCGCCTCAGGGTCGGCATTGATGTACATGCGCGGCACGCCGAAACGCTTACCGGCGAGGGCTTCGCGGCCCACAGCCAGGTCGGCGTAAGACGCGGGGCGCACCGACGCCACGCTCGGGATCGGCACCCAGGGTTGCAGGCGCCACAGGTCGCCACGGGTGTCGGGGTCTTCAGCGACCACCACATCCAGCACTTCCAGCAGGTCGGCCATGGTGCGTGCATAGGGCACCACCACGTCCATGGTCGGCGTGAGCGGCCAGTTGCCGCGCACCGAAATCACCCCACGGGACGGTGTGTAGGCGCACAACCCATTGTTGGACGCCGGACCGCGCCCGCTCGACCAGGTTTCTTCAGCCACACCAAAGGCGGCGAAGCTTGCCGCCGTGGCGGTGCCCGCGCCGTTGGACGAACCGGAGGCAAACGGTGCAGTCAGGTAGTCGGCGTTGTAAGGGCTTTCGGCACGGCCATACACACCCCGCTGCATCCCGCCATTGGCCATCGGCGGCATATTGGTCTTGCCCAGGCAGATGGCGCCGCCCGCTCGCAGGCGTTCGATGGTGAAGGCGTCGCGCTGCGCAACCAGCTTGGCAAAGGCCGGGCTGCCGGATGCGGCCGTGAGGCCCTTGACCAGGTAGCTGTCCTTGGCGGTATAGGGAATGCCGTCCAATGGCCCCAACGTTTCGCCCCTGGCCCGGCGCGCATCGGACGCCTCGGCTTCTTTAAGGGCTTCGGGGTTGCGCACCACCACGGCGTTCAAGGCGGTGGCGGTCTGCGGGCCGTCGTAGGCATCAATCCGTGCCAGGTAGGCGTTTACCAGTTCAACGGCAGTGGTCTGGCCGGTTTCAAGCGCCGCGCGCAGTTGGGCAATGGAGACTTCGGTAACTTGCATCACGTTTTTTTCGCCGCCTTCAAGTGGGAGGTATGGCGGCAGTCTACGGACAGATATTTCACAAAACCAGCGCGGCATGCTTCGCGTAGGCGGCGCGCATCACTTGCCACGTCGGCTCGTCAGCTGGAATCAGATGCTCGATACGCAGCGACGTGAGGGTGATGTCCTGGGGCATGCCGAACGTGGTGAAGGTCGACAGAAAGCTCAGTTCGCCCTGGGGTGAGCGGATGCGCGTCAGCGCCAAGGGCGGCATGTGTTCGGGCGGTTCGGTGTGGGTGGGCGTCGGCAGACTCGCTAATAAAACCGCCAACTCAGGATTGCCCAGCGCCTCACGGCTGGCGCGTTGCCAGGCAAGCGTGCGGATCTCTTCGGCGTTGATCAGGTGGTCGCCCAAGCCGCCGGTTTGCAACAGCGTGGTCAGCAGATTCAGCCCGTCTGCCGCATCCGGTTCAAGCCCCACCCGTTCAAACAGAACGCCGGTACTGGCATTCGCCGCCAGCACTTGCCACTGGCTGTCCAGCAGAATCGCCGGGGCGGGGTTGTTGGCGTGCAACACATGGCTGACGGCTTCGCGAATCGCGGCCATGGCCGGTGAGGCGAGCGGGGTGGCGGTGTAGCGTGGCGCGTAACCGGCGGCGAGGAACACGCGATTGCATTGCTCAAGCGGCACATCCAGCGCGGTCAATAAGTTGTGCAGCGTGCCCGGGCTCGGCTTGGCGCGGCCGGTTTCGATGTAACTGAGGTGGCGTTGCGAAACCCCGGTGATCAAGGCCAGGTCCAGCTGGCTGAGCTTGGCGTGGCGACGCAGTTGGCGCAGCTGGTCGCCGGCAGTGGTGTCCATGGCGGGTTCATAACCTGTGAGGTCATTGCGAGGGCCAAGACCTTATCACTATCGTGAGCTTCATTCACTTCAAGGAAGAGACCATGCACAGACCCTCTATTGCCCTGGTCGGGTTAGTTGGATTTTCACTCTATACGCTGGTGACGATGCTCACCGCCGAGCAATCGCTGCTGGCTTTCGGGTGGCAATTGATGTCGCGGCCGGACACCGCACAGGTGGTGATCGACCTGTACCTGATGGCGGTGCTGGCGTGCGTGTGGATGTATCGGGATGCGCGTGGTCGCGGGCGGTCGGTAGTGTCTGTGCTGCCGTATTTTGCGCTGACGGCGGTGTTTGTTTCGGTGGGGCCGTTGCTTTATATCGTCGTCAATGGGTTGCGCAATGAATGACCTGCTGGCTATCTACGCAGGCTGCGTGCTCCCCTGGCTGAGCGAGCTTACTGTGGCTAGCGGGCTTACTGTGGCGAGCGGGCTTGCCCCGCGTTGGGGCGCGAAGCGGCCCCGGTAGAGCCACCGCGTTCTCCAGTCAGTACGCGGCGTAGGGTTTCAGGGCCGCTTCGCAGCCCAACGCGGGGCAAGCCCGCTCGCCACAACAAGCCCGCTCGCCACAAGAAAACTTGGCCATAGGCAAGGGCTTAGGGGTTCAAAAACGCCTGGTAATTGTCTTTGGTGATCTGCTGATAAGGAATGGTCAGCTCAGCCACATAGGGTTCCTTCTTGACCATCTTCACCGCCAGATCAATCGAGCCAACGGCCTGGCCTTTGTTGTCCTGATACACCGTCACCAGCAACTGGCCCTTCTTCACTGCGTCCAGCCCCGCTGCGCCGCCATCGCTGCCGGCCACCAGGATGTCCTTGCCCGGTTGCATGCCCGCCTGGCTGATCGCCATGGCGGCGCCAATCGCCATTTCATCTGCATTCGCCGCCACGGCATCGATTTTGCGTCCGGACACAATCCAGTTGCTCATCAGGTCAATCGCCTTGCCGCGCTGCCATTCGGCGCTTTGCTCCTCGACAATCTTGATGTCCGGGTAATCCTTGAGCACCGTCTTCACCCCCAGCGTGCGGTTGTGCGTGGCGTTATTGGACAGCAGCCCGAGCATGATCGCTAGGTTGCCTTTGCCGCCCATTTTCTCTGCCAGATAGCGCATCTGGATTTCCCCGGCCTTGATCTCATCCGAGCCAACATAACCCACGCCCGGCGGCACGTCCTTGAACTCCGGGCGGCGGTTGACGTACACCAGCGGGATCTTGGCCTGCTGGGCATTGACGGTCATTTTCTGCGTGGCCGCCGTGTCCACCGCGTTGACGATAATCGCGTCCATGCCCTGGGCGGTAAAGTTCTGCACCTGATTGAGTTGGCGCACCACATCGCCCTGGGCGTCTTCAAATTGCAGGGTCACGCCGGGTAGCTCCTTGGCGTGGGCCGCCATGTAGTCACGCATCTGTGCGAGGAACACGTCGTCGACCTGGGCGATGCTCACGCCGATACGTATATCCGCCCAGGCCCAGGGCGTAACAGCGAGGGTCAGCAGTGCTGCGAGGAGTTGCTTCTTCATGGTTATGCTCCGTTTTTTTTGTTGTTGTAAAAGCAGTGGGATTCACGCCTGGCGCTTGGCCCGCAGTTGCGCCACGGCAGCGGCGAAGTCTGAATAGGGCCAGCGTTCGTCAAGGGCTTGTTGCATTAATTGCTGCCCGGTTTGCGGGGCTAGCCCGTGCAAGGGCGGGTCGGTGTCGAGGTTGGTGGGGAAGGAATAGCCGTCGGCCGTACAGGCGATCACCGCTTCGGCATTCAACGCAGGGTTGGCCAGCAGCACCGGGTACACCGCGAGCATCATGCGGTCGCGGTCGAGGGCTTCCATGGGCTTGCCGAACGCCGAAGAGATTTGCAGCAGGTTGGCCATGCGCCGGTGGTGGGTGGTGCGGTTGGTGCCCGCCGCGTGGAACAGCGCCGGGTTGAAGAACAGCAGGTCGCCCTTGTTCAGCGGCAGTTGCACGGCGTGCTGCTGGAAGTAGTCGATAAATTCTGCGCGGCGCCAGGCCAGGTAACCCAGCGGGTATTGCTGGGAGAAGGGCAGCAGTTGGGTCGGCCCGCTTTCCAGCGGCATATCCGAATGGGCCACCGCACCTTGCAGCGTCAGGTATTGCGACAACAGGTGCAGCGGCAGCGGAAAGCGTTCAACCACCTCAGTGGTCTGAAAGCCCAGGTGATAGTCACGGTGCGGCTGTTGCGCCTGCCCGCCAGGGTGGACCACGTTCACCTGAGCGGTCATCTGAAAGCTCGGCCCCAGCCACGCTTCGGCGATCAAACCGAGCAGCGGGTTGGCGTAGTACTCGGCAAACGATTCCGGCGACTGCAGCGCGGCTTTCTGCAGCGAATTCCAGATGCGCCCGTTGCTGCCGGCCTGGGCAAAATGGTCGGCGGCCACGCCTTGCGCAGCCTCGTGGGCAAAGATCGCCTCGAACACCTGGCTATGGCGATCGACCACCGCCAGGTCTTCATAGGCCTGGCGCACCACCATCACCCCAGGCCCGTCGCGGAACAGGTGATGCAGCTCATCCATGACGCGCAGGCGTTCGCTGTTGCGTAAAGTGCCGGCCTGATAGATCGGCACATTGCTCACCACCTCGGCACACAGCGGGTAGTCCTCGGCGTTGGTCCGTTGGGCGCAAATACGGCTGAAATCCGCCAGGCGCACCGCTGCGCCGGTCACGAACGCCGACATTACACACCTCCCGGCAGGCTCAACGCCTGGTGTGGTTGCGGGCTGCCGCTGTCGGTGCAGCCGACCACGCCTTGCTCCAGGTCGATCACTGAGCCGGTCATCATCCCCGCTTCACGCGAGAGCAAAAACGCCACGCTTTGCGCCACTTCTTCGGGCTTGAGCAGCCGCCCGAACGGCTGCGCGCGCTCGGCCTCGGCCAACCAGCCGTCCTGCGCGCCGTGGTATTGGCGCTGGATCTGATCCTCGTGAGGCGTGTCCATCCAGCCGATATTCAGGCCATTCACGCGGATGCGATTACGCAATGCGCTGAATGCCACGTTCTTGGTCAATATCGCCAGCGCGCCCTTGGACGCCGCATAGGCGCTCAAAAACGATTGCCCGCCATGCCCGGTGATGCTCTGGATATTCACCACCGCGCCTTCCACGCCGGTGCTGATCATCAGCTTGAGTGCTTCCTGCATCAGAAAAAACGGCGCCCGCACGTTCACCGCAAACAGCCGGTCAAACAGCTCGGGTGAGGTGTCGAGAATGGTGCCGCGATCCGACATGCCGGCGCAGTTCACCAGCCCGTGCAGGGTGCCGAAGTGGGTGCGGGCCGCGTCGATGATCGCGCGGCAATCCTCGACGTTTTCCAGGTCGGCCTCGACAAAAAATGCCTGGCAATCGAGCTGTGCCAGTTGCCGGACCTGTTCTTCGCCCTCGGCGCGGCGGCGCCCGCAGATGATCAGCCCGGCAGCGCCACGCTGCGCCAGGGTATGCGCCACGGCAGCGCCCAAACCCTGGGTGCTGCCGGTGACGACAAAGTATTGGCCGTTGAATGCGCTGGCGAGATCGGTGTGAGGCATGGGGTTCTCCTGAACTTTTTGTTGTTTTGTCGGCCTGGCTCGACGCCGGGCAAAACTGAGACTAGCATTGCAAAACCTCAGTAACGCCCAAAAAAGACCTCAAAAACACCTCAGGCGAACCGCATGCTCGAACGCGCAAAACATTTCTCCATCAAGCAACTCGCGACCCAGGCCGGTGTGAGCAAAGCCACGGTCGACCGCGTGTTGCACCAGCGTGGCAGCGTGCATGCGCAGACCTCTCGGCGCATCGAGCAGGCGCTGGATGAGTTGGAGGCCCAGGAAAAAAACGGCCTGGCAGTGGGGCGCACGTTTCACGTCGATGTGATCATGCACACGCCCCAGCGCTTCAGCGCGGCGGTGCAGGCGGCGATTACTGCGCAATTGGGCAGCCTGGCGCCGTTTCGCATCGCGCCGCGTTTTCACCTGTTTGAAGAAATCGAACCCCAGGCCATGCACGACCAGCTGCTGCGCTGCCTCGATACCGGCAGCCAGGGCGTGGTGCTCAAGGCGGCGGATGAGCCGGCGGTGAATCAGGCCGTCAAGCAACTGATCGCGGCGGGCATTCCCGTGGTGACCCTGGTCACCGACCTGCCGCAAAGCGAGCGCATCGGCTATGTGGGCATGGACAACCGCACCGCCGGCCAGACCGCGGCCTACCTGATGTCGCGCTGGCTGCCCGCGCAACCCCAGGACGTGGCGGTGGTGATCGGCAGCGAACTGTTCCGCGGCGAAGAAGAACGCGAGATGGGCTTTCGCGCCTGGCTGCGTGGGCGTGCCGCGCACCTGCGGGTGCTGGATATCAGCGGCGGTTACGGCGTGTACGACCGCACCTTTGAGCGCGTCACCCAGGCCCTCAAGCAACACCCCGACCTCAAGGCGGTGTACAGCGTCGGCGGCGGTAATCGCGCGATTGTCGACGCCTTCGCCGCCCTCGAGCGCCCGCTGGAGGTGTTTATCGGCCATGACCTGGACGAAGAAAACCGCCAGCTGCTGCTGGAAGAAAAAGTCGCCGCGATCATCGACCACAACCTGCAGATCGATGCCCGCAGCGTGTTTTTGCACATCCTGCAATACCACCGGCTATGGAAGGCCGGGCCGATTGCGCCGTCACAGGTGCAGATCGTGACACCGTTCAACCTGCCGGACTGAAGCTCCCTCAACAACAATTCCAGGAGTTCGACCATGCTACGTATTGCCGTTTTAGGTGCCGGGCGCATCGCCAGGATCCACGCCGCCAACGTCGCCGCTCACCCCAACGCCACGCTGGTACTGGTGGCTGACCCCTGGCGCGAAGGTGTCGACGCGCTCAGCACGCAATTAGGTTGCGAAGCGGCCTATGACTGCGCCGCCGTGCTTGCCCGCCAAGATATTGATGCCGTGGTGATCGGCACGCCCACCGACACCCATATCGACCTGCTGCTGGCGGCGGTGGCCGCAGGCAAGGCGGTGCTGTGCGAAAAGCCGATCGACCTGGATATCGCCAAGGCCCGCAACGCCGCTCAAGCCGTCGAGCGCCTGGGCGGCAAGGTGATGCTCGGTTTCAACCGGCGTTTTGACCCCGACATGCTGCGCCTGCGCCAGGCGCTGGACGCCGGCCAGATCGGCGCCGTGCGCCAGGTGATCATCACCAGCCGCGACCCCGGCCTGGCGCCGCGTGACTACCTGGAACACTCCGGTGGCATCCTGCGCGACATGACCATCCATGACTTCGACACCGCCCGCCACCTGCTCGGCGAGGAACCGGTGGAAGTCAGCGCCTTCGCCAGCCGCCTGGTGGACCCGAGCCTGGCCGACATCGACGACTACGACAGCGTGATGGTGCTGCTGCGCACCGCCTCCGGCAAGCAATGCCACATCAACTGCTGTCGCCAGGCGGTGTATGGCTATGACCAGCGCGTGGAAGTGTCCGGCGCCACGGGCGTGCTGCTCACCGACAACCACCGCCCCAGTACGTTGCGCCATTGGAGTGCCGACCACACCGAAGCGCTGGAGCCGTTGCAGCACTTTTTCCTCGAACGTTACGCAGAGGCTTATCGCAATGAGCTGGCACAGTTCATTGATGCGCTGAATGCGGGTCGAGAGCTACCGACCAGTGTGCGTGATGGCCTGTATGCCTTGCACCTGGCCGATAGTGCATTGGAGTCGGTGAAGACCGGGCGCAGCGTAGCGGTGCATTACGACCTTTAGCCGAACGTGCCGGTCTGGTCCACCAGACGAATGCTGTCGCGCCCGCCACGCTTGGTTTCGTAGAGCGTGGTGTCGCCTTGTTCGATCAGCGCGGCCAGGCTTGCCGGTGGTTGGTCGAACAGGTTGGCGCCGATGCTCAAGGTCACCGGCGCCGGCGTGGTAAAGGTTTCAGCGGCGACTTGCTGGAACTGTTCACGCAAGCGGCTGCCCAGCTCGACAATCTGCTGGGTCGAGGTGTTGTTCAGTAGAATCAAAAACTCGTCCCCACCCAGGCGCGCAGCTAACGCACTTTGGGGTACGACGCTGCGGATCATCTCGCTGAGGGCGATGAGCAAACGGTCGCCGGCGGTATGGCCGTAGAGGTCGTTGACCCCTTTGAAGTTGTCGATATCGATCAACAGCACGGCGCCTGGCTGGGCCGACGAGACTTGCGCCAACAGGCGGGGCGCTTGCAGGTCAAGGGCGCGGCGGTTGAAGAGCGCAGTGAGTGGGTCGCGGGCCGCCAGCCGCGCGATGTGCTGCTCGCGGCGGTAGCGTTCGGAGCCGGTCATCGACAGCGCGATCAACATGATCGCCATCGCACCTTCCACCAGGGACACCTGGATGATTTCGCCCTTGAAGGCAGCCAGGTCAATCAGTGTGCCGGGGATCATCACTGACAACGCTTTAGCTACATAAAACGCGCCATGGATCAGCAGCACATAGCGCAACTGCACCGCGCCGATGCTGAGTGATTTGCCGTGCGGGCGCAGCAAAAAGCTGGCGCGCAGAGTCGGCGCTGCCACCAGCAGCGACTGCACCGCCAGCATGGCTTTGGACCATGGGAGCTCGGCTGGAAGCATCAGCATTCCCAGCCACACCAGCAGCATCAACAGCCATAGCGGTGAAAGGCGCGCCTGGGTAAAACGCGCCACGCCGAGCAGGAACAGAAAGTGCGCAGTCACCAGCAAGCCGTTGGCGAACCAGATGCCGATCATTAACAGGCCACTGCCGCGCAGCAACGCCAGGGTGGAGCCGACGCTGATGGTCGCAAAACCTGCAGCCCAGAACAGCAGGGAAGCCTCGCGTACGCTGCGCCATTCAATGGCCAGATACAACGCGGCAGCGGCGGCCAGCGCGATGGTCAGAATCAGAATCGTAGGAGGGTCGAGCGTCATGTCGTGCCGGGCTGCCTGGGTGTGCGCTTGAAAATCGGGATTGTAAGCGCACACGCAGGTTTTTCAGAGCATTCCGGCTAATAGCACACGGCCAGCCGATAATCGGCGGGTCAGACGCCTTTGGTCGAAGGCAGCAATATCGTCAGGATGCCCGCCAGTGGCAGGAACGAGCAGATCTTATAAACGTACTCAATGCCGTGGTTGTCAGCGAGCAAGCCCAGCAGCGCAGCACCAATGCCGCTGAAGCCGAACATCAGGCCGAAGAAGATACCGGCGATCATGCCCACATTGCCCGGCACCAGTTCCTGGGCGAAGACCACGATGGCCGAGAAGGCCGAGGCGATGATAAAGCCGATGACCACGCTGAGTACGGCGGTCCAGAACAGGTCGACGTAGGGCAGGGCCAGGGTGAAGGGCGCCGCGCCGAGGATCGAGAACCAGATGACTTTCTTGCGCCCGATCTTGTCGCCAATCGGGCCACCGGCGAAGGTGCCCACGGCCACCGCGCCAAGGAACAGGAACAGGTACATCTGCGAACTGGCCACCGACAGCTGGAACTTCTCGATCAGGTAGAACGTGAAGTAGCTGGTCAGGCTGGTCATGTAGAAGTATTTGGAGAACACCAGCAGCGCCAGCACCACCAGGGCAAAGGTCACGCGGCCTTTGGACAGGCCATGAGTGGCCTTGCCACCTTGCTTGAGCTTGAACAGGTTGAGGTGGTTGCGGTACCAGCGGCTCAGGCCGTACAGCACCAGAATCGCAAACACGGCGAACAGCCCGAACCAGGCGATATGGCTCTGGCCGTAAGGAATGATGATCGCCGCCGCCAGCAACGGGCCGAAGGCACTGCCGGTGTTGCCGCCGACCTGGAAGGTCGATTGCGCCAGGCCATAACGCCCACCGGAGGCCAGGCGTGCGACGCGCGAGGTTTCCGGGTGGAAGGTCGACGAGCCGACGCCCACCAGGGCCGCCGCCAGCAAAATGGCCGGGAAGGTGCCGACAAACGCCAGCATCAGAATGCCGATCAAGGTGCACACCATGCCGGCCGGCAACAGCCAGGGCTTGGGGTGGCGGTCGGTGTGGTAGCCGATCCAGGGTTGCAGCAGCGAGGCGGTCAATTGGAAGGTCAGGGTGATCAGGCCCACCTGGGTAAAGCTCAGCCCGTAGTTGGCCTTGAGCATCGGGTAGATCGAGGGCAGCACGGCCTGGATCAGGTCATTGATCAGGTGGGCCAGGGCGCAGGCGCCGAGGACGCGCATGACCAAGGGGCTTACTTGGGGTGTAGTGGTTGCAACGGCGGGTGACGCGGTGACGGTCGTCATGCAGGCATTCCATACAGGGCAGCAAACTGAGGTGGCGAGTACTTGAGCCCGTCACCCATTTCTAATTGTTTCAACGGTTATGCTAAATTCGGTGCCAATGCCTGTCTCACGAAATTCGGGAGGCAACTGTCGCAAAAAGGGCGAAATGATCAAACCACTGAATGAATTTTTGCAGGAAATCGACGCAGGCGACTGGGCTGTCATCAGTTCCGCCACCGATTACCCCGAAAACTGGGTGATCCCCGAGCATAGCCACGAAAAGCACCAGTTACTTTACGCCATCGAGGGCGTGATGGTGGTGCACTCGGCGCACAACCAATGGACGGTGCCGTCCAATCGCGGCTTCTGGATGCCTTGCGGGCAAGTCCACTCGTTGCGCTGTGTGGGCCCGTTGAAAATGCGCAGTGTGTTTGTGCGCCCCGATGCATTCCCGAACCTGCCGACCGAGACCAAGGCGGTGAGCGTTTCGCCGTTGCTGAGTGAGTTGATCAAGGCGTCGGTGAGTTTGAGGCCGCCGTACGCCGAGGACTCACGCGATGCGCGGATCATGCACCTGATCCTCGATGAACTGGCGATTCTGCCGGCGTTGCCGCTGTCGCTGCCGCAACCGGGCGACCCGCGTATCAACCGGATTTGCCTGGCGCTGCAGCAGGATCCTGGGGATGCGTCGACGGTGGAGGATTGGAGTGGGCGGCTTGAGCTGGACCAGAAAACCATCCAGCGTCTGTTTCGCAAGGAAACCGGCTTGACCTTCGGCCAATGGCGCCAGCAGGCGCGGTTGCTGCTGGCGCTGGAGCGCATTGCGGTGGGGCAGAAGATTATCGATGTCGCCATCGAATTGGGTTACGAGAGCCCGAGCGCCTTTACCAGTATGTTCAAAAAGCAGTTTGGCAAGACGCCGAGTCAGTTTTTCAGGTAGGGCGGCTGGCCATCAACCCCGGCGCTGAGTGCAGCGCGGCCAGGCCTGCCAGCAACGCAGCCAGCCCCAGCGTGGCCGCGCTGAGCTCAAAGGTTGCCTGATAACCGCTGTGGTCGAACGCCAGGCCGCCGACAGTGGCACCGGCAGTAATCGCCAATTGAATGATCGCCACCATCAACCCACCGCCGGCCTCGGCATCGTCCGGCAACACGCGCGCCAGCCAGGTCCACCAACCCACCGGCGCGGCGGTCGCCACGAAGCCCCAGCAGCCAAGCAACACGGCGGTGGTGATCGGCGAGCCGCCGAAGGTCACCAGGGCCACGGCAATCCCCGCCATGATCAATGGAATGGCGATCAGCACAGGGTACAGGCGGTTTTTCAGCACGCGCTCTATCAGCACCGTGCCCGCCAGCCCGGCCAGGCCGAGCACCAACAGCAGCAACGAGAGTGTGGAGGTGCTGACCCGCGTGACGCTTTCCAGAAACGGACGCAGGTAAGTGAACAGCATGAACTGGCCCATGAAAAAGCCGCTGATGGCGAGCATGCCCAGGGCCACGGGCGGCTGTTTGAACAAGCGCAGCACGTTGCCGGGCTTGGCCTGGCCTTGCACCTTGATCGCGGGCAAGCTGAACAGCAGCCACAGGCCCGCCGCTACCGCCACCGGCACGACGCAGAAAAATGCGCCGCGCCAACCGATCAGTGCGCCGAGAAAGCTGCCCAAGGGCGCCGCGATCACCGTCGCCAGCGCGTTGCCGCCATTCACGATCGCCAGCGCGCGCGGTACTTGGGCCGTGGGCACCAGGCGCATGGCGGTCGCCGCCGACAGCGACCAGAAGCCGCCAATGGCCACGCCGATCAGCGCGCGACCGAGCATGAACGTCAGGTAGTTCGGCGCCAGCGCCACTACGGTTCCAGACAATATCATCAGGACGGTCAACGCCAACAGCAGACGCTTGCGTTCAACCCGCGCAGCGACGGCGGCGATGACCAGGCTGGTGAGCAGGGCGAACAGGCCGGACACCGAGATGCCTTGGCCGGCCTGGCCTTCGGAAATCTGCAGGTCGGTGGCCAACGGCGTCAGCAGGCTTACCGGCATGAACTCGGAGGCCACCAGTGCGAACGCCGCCAGCGACATCGCAAACACCGCAGCCCAGCTATGCATCTGTGGTTTATCGGACATTATTTCAACTGGCCTTTGAAGAAGGTGGCGAGTCTGTCGAAAGGGATCAGATCGACCCGGTCGTAAAGATCGACATGGCCTGCGCCCGGGATGATCACCAGTTCCTTGGGCTCGGCCGCCCGTTGGTAGGCGTCTTCACTGAACTCACGTGAGTGCGCGTCGGCCCCGGCGATCAACAACAGCGGGCGCGGGGAGAGCGTCTCGATATCGTTGAAGGGGTAGAAGTTCAGGAACTTCACGTTACTGGTCAGGGTCGGCCGCGTGGTGGTTTGCGGTGAGCCGCCGACGGGGGTGAATTCGCCGCGCGCCGTACGGTAGAAATCGTAGAACTCATCACCCACCGCATCGCCGGTAAGCGTGGCTGGCGTGCCGCCGGTGTAGACGGTTTCGCCGCCCTGGAATTCCACATAGCGCTGGTTGGCGGCCTGGCGCAGCAGTTGCTGACGTTGTGCCAGCGTCACGCTATGTTTGAGGCCATTGCGGTTGGCCGCACCCATGTCGTACATGCTCACGGTTGCGATGGCCTTCAAGCGTGGGTCGATCTTCGCGGCGGCGATGGCGAAGCTGCCGCTGCCGCAAATACCGATCACACCGATGCGCTCGCGATCGACCTGCGGGCGGGTACCGAGGAAATCCACGGCGGCGCTGAAGTCCTCGACGTAGAGGTCGGGCAGCACCGCATTGCGTGGTGAGCCTGCGCTGTCGCCCCAGAATGACAAGTCCAGAGAGAGGGTGATGAAGCCTTGTTCGGCCATTTTGGTGGCGTAGAGGTCTGCGCTCTGCTCTTTGACGGCGCCCATCGGGTGTCCCACCACCAGGGCTGCGCTTTTTGCGCCGGGGGCGAGGTTTTTCGGCATGAACAAATGGCCCGCGACCGCCATGCCGTATTGGTTGTTGAAGGTGACGTTTTGCACCGTCACTTGGTCGCTTTTGTAGAAGTTGTCAGCACCGTTGGACATGTCGGCTCCCAATGAAGAAAAAGACGTCAGCAGCACGCTCAGGGCGAGCAAAAGGCTTTTCATGGCGTGATCCCAGATGAGGTCGGTCCGCGCATTTTCCCGGCATGGGCCGGCGTTCTGTAGTGCGTTCCAGTGGATTACTTGCCTGATCCTCTGAGTCTTGTGGGTTGTCGGCGACACTTGCCTGCGGTGCGCGGTACAGTTCGGTCACGCGTTAAAAGAGCCTTTTATGACGATTAATCAATTGCCTCTGAACACCTTGATCCAAGCGATCAACGCGCAGGTCGCGGCGCCCGGCGACTACCCTATGCCAGTCCCGGGCCTGGGCTTTTATCGGCGTGAACAGCCGGCAGCGCCGGTGGTGTGCATGGTCGAGCCGTGTGTGGTGCTGGTGGTCCAGGGTGAAAAACAACTGTGGGTCGGCGGTGAGGGCTACCCCTATGACCCGACGCGATTTCTGCTGACGTCTCTGGATATCCCGGCCAACTCCGAAGTGCTGGTCGCCAGCCCGACCCGGCCCTGCCTGGGCCTGACCTTCAAACTGGACCTGCGCATCCTCGCCGAGCTGATCGCCCAGAGTGAGTTGCCGCCCACTCGGGAGCGGGCGGTGATGAAAGGGGTGGGAATCGGCACGGTCACCGAAGGCATGCTGGCGGCGTTCGCACGCTTGGTCGCTTTGCTGGACGAGCCCGAGGCGATCCCGGTACTCGCGCCGTTGATTCAGCGTGAGATCCACTACCGGCTGCTAAAGACCGACCAGGCCGGGCGCCTGCGTCGGATCTGCGCCGTTGACGGGCAGGGTTATCGGATCGCCAAGGCGATCGATTGGCTGAAGCTCAATTACACCGTGTCGCTGCGGGTGGAGGAATTGGCCGCGCGGGTGCAGATGAGCGCAGCCACCTTTCACCATCACTTTCGCCACCTGACGGCGATGAGCCCTCTGCAGTATCAGAAGTGGCTGCGTTTGAATGAGGCGCGGCGCTTGATGCTCAATGAACATCAAGATGTGTCCAGTGCGGCGTTCAAGGTGGGTTATGAAAGCCCGTCACAGTTCAGTCGCGAGTACAGCCGGCTGTTCGGCGTGCCGCCCAAGCGCGATATGGCCGCCTTGCGCGGCAAGCTTACTGATCAAGCGGGCTCAGGTTAGCGAAGAAAATACAGCCGATCAGCCGCGCAAACAGGCTCAGGGTTTCCGGCAGATTGGGGTCTTCAAACAGCATCGCGCGCGAATCCAGTGCGCACAACGCGCCGAACAGGCGCCCATCGGGCAGGAAGATCGGCGCACCGGCGTAGCTTTCGATGGCGAACTGCTTGACCACCGGGCGTGCGGCGAAGCGGCCGTTGTGGCTGATCTGCGGGATGAACAGAGTCTGCGGGTTAATGCAGAATTCACTGCACAGTGTGGTTTCGAGGTCGAGCACGTCGTCGACATGAATGCCCATGTCGGCCGTGTCATGCACCGAACAGACGACCCACTCAAGGTCGGTGAACTTGGCGATGCCGGCAAAGCGCATGCCGGTCAGGCGGGTGACCAGTTGCAGGATGCTGGTGGTGGCTTCTATCTCGGCGATGGCAGCGCGTTCGTCGGCGCTGAGTAGCGAATGTGCTGCGGTGACGCTTGGAACCATGTTCAGGCACTCCAAAGGCATGGCGGCAGGGGCCGCCACACCAGGTCAGTAGTCAGTTGATGCGTGGGTGCTGCTGCACCAAGTTCTGGCGCTTGGCTTCCAGTTCGGCAATCTGAGTGTCGATGTCTTCGATCTTCTGCTCGATATTGTCGTGGTGCTCTTGCAGTATTTCCTTGGCTTCTGCCATGTCCGAGGCCGCAGGCGCCGCGCCGCGCAGTGGCTTGTTGGCGGTTTCCTTCATGGTCAGGCCGGTGATCAGGCCAACCACGGCAAACACCATCAGGTAGTAGGCGGGCATGAACAGGTCGTTGGTGCTTTCCACCAGCCACGCCACGGCGGTGGGGGTGACACCGGCGATCAATACCGAGACGTTGAACGCACTGGCCAGCGCGCTGTAGCGCAGGTGCGTGGGGAACATCGCCGGCAGGGTCGAGGCCATTACGCCAATGAAGAAGTTGAGGACTACCGCCAGGATCAGCAGGCCGGCGAAGATCAGGCCGATCTTGCCGCTGGTGATCAGCATGAACGCCGGAATGGACAGGAACAGCAGGCCCACGCTGCCGGCGATGATGAAGGGTTTGCGGCCGATCTTGTCGCTGACAAAACCAATGAACGGCTGCACAAACAGCATGCCGACCATGATCGCGATGATGATCAGCACACCGCTGTTTTCTTTGTAATGCAGGTTATGCGACAGGTAGCTGGGCATATAGGTGAGCAGCATGTAATACGTCACGTTGGTGGCCGCGACGATACCGATGCAGGTCAGCAGGCTGCGCCAGTGCTGGGTGGCGACTTCCTTGAAGGAGACTTTGGGGCCGTGGGTCAGGCCTTGGCGGTCGCCTTGTTCGAGCTTGTCCATGTGCTGCTGGAAGGCCGGGGTTTCTTCCAGCGCGTGACGCAGGTAGAGGCCGATGATGCCCAGCGGCAGGGCCAGGAAGAACGGCAGGCGCCAGCCCCAGGCTTCGAAGTCGGCTTCACCGAGGATTGTCGAGATCAGCACCACGACGCCGGCACCGAGCACGAAGCCGGCGATAGAGCCGAAGTCCAGCCAGCTGCCGAGGAATCCGCGTTTACGGTCCGGCGCGTATTCGGCGACAAAGATCGAGGCGCCGGTGTATTCACCGCCCACCGAGAAGCCCTGGGCCATTTTGCACAACAGCAGCAGGATCGGCGCCCAGATGCCTATCGAGGCGTAGCCGGGGATCAGGCCGATGGCGAAGGTGCTCAGGGACATGATCACGATGGTGGCGGCCAATACTTTCTGCCGCCCGTACTTGTCGCCCAGGGCACCGAAGAACAGGCCGCCCAGTGGGCGAATCAGGAAAGGCACGGAGAAGGTGCCCAAGGCAGCGATCATTTGTACGCTGGGTGAGGCGTCGGGGAAGAACACCTTGCCAAGCACGTAGGCGACGAACCCGTAGACACCAAAGTCGAACCACTCCATGGCATTACCCAGTGCGGCGGCGGTGATCGCCTTGCGCACCTTGGTATCGTCGACGATGGTGATGTCTTTCAAACCGATGGGTTTGACGCTTTTCTTACGTAATTTCATGCGGGTCACTCTAAAACTGAACAGGGGAGGTGCCATCGTTGCGATGGCACCGCTCTGTCACTTCAGATACAAGCCGACACCAAATAATTCACCGCTATTTGCGTTTTTTTGCTGATGGGTTGAACTTTATGCCTTCAAGAAGGAATTGTGTACATGCCTGACACCTCCTCACGGCTGATCTATCGCAAGCCAGAAGCCAACGATGTGCAGCGATTATTCGCGATCTTCGGTGACCCGCGGACAAACCTGTTCAACCCTGCCGGGCCGATCGCCAGCCTGGAGCACGCCCAGCGCGTGCTCGACCACTGGCTGGAACAATGGGCCACCCAGGGTTATGGCTGGTGGGCGATTGCCCGCAAGGAACAGCCCGCATACCTCATCGGTTTTGGCGGCATAGCGCCGCTTAATTACCTGACCGAGCGGCGCATCAACCTGGGTTATCGCTTCGCGGTGGAGGCGTGGGGGCAGGGCTACGCCACCGAGTTGGGTCGGGATGCGCTGGCACTGGCCTTCCAGACACTGAATCTGCCGGAGGTCTTCGGCCTGGTGCGGCCCGATCACGCAGCCTCGATCCGTGTGTTGGAAAAGCTCGGCATGCAACCCTGCGGCATGCTCGACGATGTACCGGGCAAGGCGCCTAGCCGAGTGTTTAGCATTCGTCGTCCTACAACTGCTTTGCGCTGATTGCTTGCACGCCCGTGTAATACCTGAATAAACGCCAATCTTTCAGATTGACACCGCCAAGGCGCCCGGCTATAAAAGTCGCAGTTGTACGACGACATATGACGTTACATATGTCCTATCTAACAAAAATAAAAAGTGATGCCATGAATTTGAATGAGCCCATAAGCGCCCACCGCGTCGGCCAGGCCGTCGGCAACTATCGCTGGACCATCTGCGCGATGTTGTTCTTTGCCACCACCGTCAACTACCTCGACCGCCAGGTGCTGAGCCTCTTGGCACCGCAGTTGTCGACGCAATTTGGCTGGAGCAACACCGACTACGCCAACATCGCGGCGGTGTTCCAGTTCGTGTATGCGATTTCCATGCTGTTTGCCGGGCGCTTTGTCGACAAGATCGGCACCAAGGCGGCCTATGTGGTGGCCATCGCCATCTGGTCCACCGGCGCGATCATGCATGCGTTCTCGGTGCCGATGGGCGCGGGCATTGCCTCGCTCAGCGCCGCCATCGGCCTGGCGGTGATTCCGGTATCGATTGCCGGCTTTATGCTCTCCCGCGCGGTGCTGGCGATTGGTGAGGCGGGCAACTTCCCGATTGCGATCAAGGCCACCGCCGAATATTTCCCGAAGAAAGAACGCTCCCTGGCCACCGGCATCTTCAACTCCGGCGCCAACGTGGGGGCGATCCTGGCGCCGATCTGTGTGCCGCTGATTGCCGGCATGTGGGGCTGGGAAGCCGCGTTTATCGTGATCGGCATGCTCGGGTTTGTATGGGTGGCGGTGTGGTCGATGCTCTATGAGAAACCGGAGCAGCAAAAGCGCTTGTCCGCCGAAGAACTGGCCTACATCCGCAGTGACCAGACCGTACAGCCTTTCACGCCGGAGCCTGTAGGGGCGGCGCCGAAAAAAGTCTCGTGGTTCAAGCTGCTGACCTATCGCCAGACCTGGGCCTTCGCCTTCGGCAAGTTCATGACCGACGGCGTGTGGTGGTTTTTCCTGTTCTGGCTGCCCACTTACCTGTCGGCGCAATACAACATGAAGGGCGCGGACATCGTGATGCCGTTGGCCGTGCTGTACAGCATGACCATGGTCGGCAGTATCGGCGGCGGCTGGTTCCCCAGCTACTTCATGGCGCGTGGCGATGCCCCGTATGACGGCCGCATGAAAGCCATGCTGGTGATCGCACTGTTCCCACTGGTGGTGCTGCTGGCGCAACCGTTCGGTTACCTGAGCTTCTGGGTACCGGTGTTGCTGATCGGCGTGGGCGCCTCGGCGCACCAGGCGTGGTCGTGCAACATCTTCACCACCGTGTCGGATATGTTCCCGCAAAAAACCGTGGCGTCGGTGGTCGGCATCGGCGGCATGGCGGGTGGCCTGGGCGGTGTGGTGATGACCAAGATCGGTGGCTGGGTGTTCGACTACTACAAGTCCATCAACGACATTCACACCGGCTACATGATCATGTTTGCGATCTGTGCCCTGGCCTACCTGGTGGCGTGGAGCGTGATGAAAGCGCTGGTGCCGCGCCATAAGGAAATCACTGACTTGTAACCCATCCTCTGTGGTGAGGGAGCAAGCTCCCTCACCACAGTACCAGGGTTAAACAGCGGTTACCGATTGCGCGTCACCCGCCAAACGGTGTTGGCCAGGTCATCGGCAATGATCAGCGCACCTTTGGGGTCCACCGTCACGCCCACCGGGCGGCCACGGGTCTTGCCGTCATCGCCGCGAAAGCCGGTGGCGAAATCAATCGGTTCGCCCGCCGGCTTGCCGTTGCTGAACGGTACGAAGATCACCTTGTAGCCCACCGGGTTGTCGCGGTTCCAGCTGCCGTGTTCGCCGACAAACACACCGTCGGCAAATTGTTCACCCATGGCCGGGATCGAAAAATCCACGCCGAGTGCGGCAACGTGGGAGCCCAGGCTGTAGTCCGGCTTGATCGCGGCCGCGACTTTCATCGGGTTCTGCGGTTGCGCGCGCGGGTCGACGTTCTGGCCCCAGTAGCTGTAGGGCCAGCCGTAAAAGGCGCCTTCGCGCACCGAGGTGAGGTAGTCCGGCACCAGGTCGGGGCCGAGTTCGTCGCGTTCGTTGACCACCGTCCACAATTGCCCCGAGCCCGGTTGAATGGTCAGCGCGGTCGGGTTACGCAGGCCGGTGGCGTAGGGCTTGTGCGCGCCGCTGGCCGCGTCGATCTGCCAGACCATGGCGCGGTCGATTTCCACTTCCATGCCGCGTTCAGTGATGTTGCTGTTGGAGCCGATGCCCACATAGAGCTGGCGCCCGTCTTCGCTGATGGCCAGGGATTTGGTCCAGTGATGGTTGATCTGCGCCGGCAGGTCGGTGATTTTGGTCGGCGCGCCGCTGGCTTTGGTTTGGCCGTCGGCATAGTCGAAGCGCACCAGGGCATCCTGGTTGGCCACGTACAGCTTGCCGTCGGCGTAAGCCAGACCATAGGGCGCGTTGAGGTTGTCGGCAAACACGGTTTTGAGCTCGTAGTTGCCGTCACCGTCGGCATCGCGCAGCAACGTGATGCGGTTACCGCTCTTGACCTTGGTGTTGCCCTGGGCCTTGATCACGCTGGCGATTACGTCCTTGGGCTTGAGTTTGGCAGCACTGCCGCCACGGCCTTCGGCAACGAGAATATCGCCGTTGGGCAGCACCAGCGTCTGGCGTGGAATGGCCAGGTCGGTGGCGATGGCCGTGACGCTGTAGCCTTGCGGCACTGTGGGTTTTTGCTCGCCCCAGGGTGTCGGCTCGGCAATCTTCATGCTTGGCAGCAAGCTGCTTTGTTGCGCGGGCAGTTTGGGGTCGGGGCCGCGTGCCTGGGTTTTGTCGCCGGCGTCGCCACAGGCGCTCAGCAGCAGCGCCGCGCTCAGTAAGGTCAGCGTATGGAGTGGGTTCATTTGGCAGCTCCCGAGCGCAGGTTGGTCAGGCCGATCCACGTGGCAACGATCGCCAGAACCGTCACTATCACCGACAGCACCAGGCCCACAGGCATCATGGCGTAGGCGTCCTTGGCATGCTGGAACGCATTGACCAACCCGAGTACCCAGGTGATCAGCAACAGCAGGAAGTACGCGGCGGGGCGTCCGCCTTTTTGCTCGGCACGCACCAGGTTGACCAGCGCGAACAACAATGCAAAGCCACAAAACACCAAGGCTCCGGCGATCAGCCAGGAGGCGAAGTTGGCCCATTGGATCTGATAGGTCTGGCCGTAGGCGATGTCACTGAGCAACGCGCCCAGAAACAACGGCACGGTGCCGGCCAACAGGGTCGAATGCAGCGGGCCAGGCCTGACGAGTGGGTAGGCGGGAAGGGTGGTCATGGGGTCGCGGCTCCTTGTTTTATCCAACGCCCCGGGGCGGGGCAGCGCATAGGGAAGGAGCGTAGAGCCTGGCGGATAGTTCAGCGTAATTCGTGTCGAAATATTATTTTAGGCTTTGACAGTGCCTCAACGGGTCCACACATAGCGCACCTCTTCCAGCGTCACGCCGCCGCGCACCAGCGTGCGACGGCTACCCGGGTCTTCAGTGCCGCCAAAGCGTGTATAGAAACGTACGGCTCTTTGGTTTTCGGCTAAAACCCATAAAGAAATGCGTTTAAAACCCTGGTCAACCAAGCGCTGGAAACCCGCCTGCCACAATTGCGCGCCGATACCCTGGCCCCAATAATCGGCCAACACGTAGATAGCCATGACCTCTCCGGATGTCGTCTCGGGCGTGTCCGCATCACGGCAGGGGCCCAGCGACAGCCAACCGATAACGTTGCCCTCCACTTCGGCGACTAAAGTGTCCGCGTCCTGGCTTTCGATTGAACGCGCCCAGTAAGCTTCCTTCTGCGGCAGTGTGGTGGTCAGCGAGGCTAGAAAATCCGCCGGCATCAGGTCTGCATAAGCCTGTTGCCAACTGCGCACATGCACCTGAGCGATCTGCTTGGCGTCCTTGGGTAATGCATCACGAATCATAACCATCCCTTGTCGGTAATTTGTCGAAACCAGGGTGCCCATTCACTGTTACAGAACAGGTTCTCATTATGCAGAGCCCTGAAAACTGGCATGCTTCAGGGCCTGACAAAAGGAACCCTGTCCATGCCAACCCTGCACCTGCTGTGCGGCAAGATCGCCTCCGGCAAATCCACCCTGGCCAACACTTTGGCCGCTGAACACGCCGCCATCCTGTTAAGCGAAGACCATTGGCTCGCCACACTTTACCCCGGCGAAGTCCGCTCGATTGCCGATTACGTGAGCTGCGCCCAGCGTATTCGGGGTGTGCTCGGGCCGTTGGTGATCAACGTGCTGCAATCGGGCATCAACGTGGTGTTGGACTTCCCGGCCAATACGCTGGCTAATCGCGAGTGGCTGCTGAGTTTGGCCCAGGCGGCGCAAGCGCCGCACTGCCTGCACTATTTGGAGCTGGATGACGCCACCTGCCGCACTCGTTTACAGGCGCGCAATGCTCAGGGCAAGCATGATTTCGCCGCCACCGACGCCGAGTTTGACCTGATCACCCGCCATTTCTGTGTACCGAGTGAAGCCGAAGGCCTGGTGATTGAGGTGCATCATCCATGAGTACGGTGACCGGTGTGGATGCCCAGGGCTGTGTGCTGACGTTGGACGATGTCGCCTTCCAGCCTGAGTTTGAGCCGCTGCTGGCGGATGTCATCGCCAGCCTCTCCCTGTCTGGGCTGGACGGAATTTATGTGTATGGCAGTGTCGCCAGGGGCGAAGCAAGCCCCGGCGAATCGGACCTGGACCTTAGCCTGATTCTGCTCGAGCCGCCGGATGCATCGGTATTGGCCCACCTGCAAGCGCTGCGCCAAAGCCTGGAGCAAAGCCACCCGGAGGTCACCAAAATTGACTTCGATATCGGCCACCGCGCCGAAGTGCTGGCGCCCGAAAACGCAAATAAATGGGGTTTCTGGCTCAAGCATCATTGCCGTTGTGTGTGGGGCGAGGATCTTTCGCTGCGCTTTGAACGCTTCCAGCCTTCGCGCGAAATCGCCCTGGCGTTGAACGCGGATTTCGAACCGGTATTGAGCGAGTATCTCACGCGTATCGAGAAGGCCAGTACTCCACTCGGACGCCTTCGCCTGCAATGCGAGGCTGCGCGCAAGCTGATTCGCGCCACTAACACCTTGCGCGCCCGCAACGCGTCAACCTGGCCACACACCCTCGAAGAGCACGTTGCAGCATTCATTCAGCACCATCCGACGATGCGCATCCAGATCGCGTATTTCCTGTTTGAGGCGCGCAACCCCAGTGCCGAGGGTGAGGCATTTACTACCCGATTGCGCACCTTTATCGACTGGATGGTTTTACAGCAGGCATAGGCATAGATAGGTATATAGGCGCTCAACCTCACTTTACATACGCCGAGCCTATGATCAACTTCCGCCTGATTCACCACCTTTGGCTGTTCCTTGCCGTTGCAGGAGAACAGAAGTGCGCTCGGTGGCCTCGCAAATCGCCTTTGTCAGCTGCGGTCAGGGCATCGCGCTGGTGCCGGCGTCATTCAAGCAGCTGGCGCCGGAGAATGTGGTGCTGCGCGCGCCGACGCAAAAGCTCAATGTCCCCTGCAGGTCTTCAGCACTTTAGTTTTATTATGCCGCCACAGTTTTTAAGATTTTCAACGTCATCACGCATCCAGCGAGTAGTGCTGACAGTTTTATTTTGTATCTCTCTTGTAGTGGTTTTGTCGGGAACCTCTGGGTGAGTGCCGGGCGCGGAACATGAAAGAGGGAGTTCGCAGGCTGGCTGGTGCTGATACGCTGGGTCAGGTGGCGGCAGTACCTTCAGCGAGGCTGTTGTATTGAGGTCGCAAGTTAACCGGGCACTCTTGTTTTTTTGCCACGCTTCATCGCACTCGTTGGCGTATGCCATATTCAGCGTTGCCAATAGATACAGTATCAGTAGGGCGGCCGTAGTGTTTTTGGCGCGTTTCATATTTTTAACTCCTGAGTTTGGAGGTGAGGGGGGATTTGGATCCTTTCGCAGACAATTTTTTAGTACTCAGGATAGATGCTTGTGTGATGTTCTTAACCTGTAAGAAATAACAGTTTTTTATATCCATTTGAGCTAATTGATAGTGGGTTTTCTTTTATATAAAGAGCCTTTAATAAGGGCAAGTTGTCGATTGAACATTAAGATTCGTTTGTTGTCCGCTCGGCGCGGATAGATGTGTTGGCGGGAGGTATAAAATAGGCCCCATGGTTCGTTATGGGGCCTGTTTGGTTTCAGTGCTTACGACTTGAAGCGTCCAACGAGCCCACCTAACTCATCCGACAGGCCCGCCAACCGCTCGGAATCATCCTGCGCAGCATTGGCCAGGCTCTCCACCAACCTTGCCTCGTCATAGATCTGCTGGATGTGCCGGTTGATCTCTTCGGCCACGCTGTGTTGTTCCTCGGCGGCGGCGGAAATCTGCAGGTTCTGGTCGCGGATCTCGTTCACCGACAACTGGATGCCCTCGAAACTGTCCCGCGCGTTTTCGATGGACGACACGCTGGCGCGGGACAGGTCCAGGCAACTGCTCATCTTCTGGGTGACTTCTTCGGTCTTGCTGCCGAGGGTGCCGAGCAGTTGCTCGATCTCGCCGGTGGAGTCGGAGGTGCGCTTGGCCAGTGCGCGCACTTCGTCGGCCACCACGGCAAAACCACGGCCCTGATCGCCGGCGCGGGCGGCTTCGATGGCGGCGTTGAGGGCCAGCAGGTTGGTCTGCTCGGCGATGGCGCGAATGGTGCCGAGGATCTGGTTGATGCTGCGGCTGCCGGCTTCCAGCTCGACCATGGCCTGGGATGACTCGGTCAGGCGGCGGCCCAGGCGGTTGACGTTATCGGTGGTGACTTCGATCTGCTGTTTGCCTTCGGCCACACGGCGATGGCCGTTCTCGGCCGACTCCGCCGCGCCACTGCACGAACGCGCGACCTCGTTGGCGGTGGCGACCATTTCGTTGAACGCGGTAGACACCAACTCCACCGCCTCACGCTGGCGCCCGGCGGCTTCGTTCATGTTGTGCGCCACTTCGCTGTTGACCCGTGACGCGTCCTGAAGATTGGTGGAGGCCGCGCCAATATGCTGGATCAGCTGACGGATTGCGGCGAGGAATTTATTGAACCAGCCCGCCAGCTCGGCGGTTTCATCCTTGCCCTGTACCTGCAGCTCATGACGCAAATCGCCTTCACCCTGGGCAATGGACTGCAAGCCGGTGCTGACCTGGCCGATCGGTTTGACGATCACCTTGGAAAACGCCGCGGCGATCAGCCCGAAGATCAGCACCAGCACGGCCACGATTACCGTGGTCAGGTAGGTCATGCGCGTCGCCGCCGCCATGACTTCGTTGTATTCGATCAGCCCCACATACCGCCAGCCCAGGCCCGGAGAGGTCCACACGTTGGCCATGTAGCGCACACCGTCGATGACCACCTCGGTTGAGCCCTGAGGCGTCTCGGCCAGGTGCGCATAGGGCGCGCCGAGGTCCTTGAGCGGCTTGAAGTTGTGTGCGGCGTTGCGCGGGTCGACCAGCACCACGCCGTCCTCGATCAACATCACGTAGCCGCTTTCACCCAGCTTGATGCTCTTGAGCAATTCGGTGAGGTTCTTCAGTGACACGCTGACCACGAACACGCCCTTGGCCTTGCCGCTGCTGTCGAGCAGCGCACGTGCGGTGCCCACCAGCGCCACATCATCCTTGTCATAGTAGTAAGCGGGCGTGCGCACGGTCTTGTTGGGGCTGGCCATGGCGGCCTTGTACCAGGGGCGGGTGCGCGGGTCGTACTTGGCCAGCTGTGGGTCATCTGGCCATTTGGCGTAGGTGCCGTCTTCAAGGCCGATGGACAAAATGGCAGCGGAAGGGTGGGTGGCACCGAAACGGGCAAACTGCTCGATTACCTGCTGCGCCTGGGCGGGCATTGGCTGACTCGCGGCGTTTGCAGGCTGGTAATCCTTTAGAGTGTTCACGGAAGTGTATACAGGATCAGCGGACATTTGATCGACGTTCTGCAAGGTGCCGTCGAAGAATTGCCGGATATTGCCATCGATCTGACGTATTTCGCGGGTGCTGCCATCAATAAACTGATCGACCGCCTGAGTCCGCGTGTTCATGACGGAGATGACTGCAACCAGGCTGACCGGAATAAAGGCGACAGAGACGAACGCGAGCACGAGCTTGTTTTTTATTTTCATCGAGACGACCATCGGGCGAAGAGGCGATTTGATATCACTGACTGTTTCGGCCTGAGGGTTATAAAGCTTTAGCTTTATTTTGTGTACAACAACAATTGATTTTGTCCTGAGAAATTAACCTGCAGGAAGGCGCACTTGGGTTAACCCTTAATTGCCTTCAAGGCAGCCTTAAGGCCGGCGGTCGCGCTGGTCAGCGGCGTCGGCCCTGCCGTCACGAGAGCAGCGGCCCCGCCCATGGAGGCTTGGGCCAGCGCAACCACGGATGCGCCATCGATATAGGCCTGATCGGCCGCCTTGGCGATGGTCGACAAGTAACCCTCAATATTGCCCGCCTTGAACAGTGCCCATGCGCCTGGAACCAGCCGCACGTCAACGGTTGCGTCTGACTGCAACGCTGCGCGGTAGAACAGGCTCGAGGTGGGGGCGAGGGTGGTTTCGACGGCACATAACACCACGACCTCGCCGCCTGCTTGAACGGCTGTAAGGGCGAGGGCTTGGTCCGCCCTGAGAATGAATGACGGGATGCGCTCGTCAATCTCATCAACCGATGGCCCCAACGTCGAGCAGGTGAGCACTACGACGTCGGCGTGCTGAGCGAGTGAAAGCAATGCGTTGGCGGTTGAAGCCGCAATTTCAGGCGTTAGCCCGCCCATTTCTTCCGCTCCGGCCAGTAGGTCCGCACGTACTTCATGCTGCAAAATGGCGGGTGCGATTCCCAGAGCTTGTGCGGCTGCGTCGAAGACGGCAATGTTGCTGGCTGCGGTATGAAGGCAGGTGATTCGCATAGGGGGTCGCCAGGTTGGAAGTGCTGAGCCCCACAGTGTTATCACAGTTAAGATGCCGTCGATATCTTCTCATTAAGGACAATGCATGCCACTGATCACGGAACGTGTAGCGCTCGCCCGCAACGGCGCCAACGATAAGGTTATTTGCCGCATGGCCTCAGGCTGGGCGGTGATGGGCGATGTGCAGTTCTTGCCGGGCTATTGTTTGTTGTTACCCGACCCGGTGGTTGCCAGCCTCAATGATCTGGACGCCGAGGCGCGTGCAACCTACTTGCTCGATATGGCGCGCCTAGGCGATGCCGTGCTGGCGGCTACCGGTGCCTTGCGCATCAACTACGAGATTCTGGGCAACTCGGAACCGGAGTTGCATTGCCATATTTTCCCGCGCTACGCCTCGGAGCCGGAGGACAAACGCAAGATGCCGGTGTGGTTCTACGACTGGAAAACCGCGCCACCTTACGCTGAAGATCAACACGGTGAGTTGCGCAACACGATCGCGCACTTCCTCCAATCCGCCATGGAAGCTGGATGATGCATAGAAATAATCTGGTCCCGGAATTGATGGTGACCGACCTGAGCCGCAGCCTTGAGTTCTGGGTCGGTTGTCTGGGGTTCACGGTAGCTTATCAACGCCTGGAAGACGGCTTCGCGTATCTTGACCTGGACGGCGCTCAGGTGATGCTTGAGCAAGTCGATCCACGCGCCAATCAATGGCTCACGGGGGCGTTGGAACGCCCGTTTGGGCGCGGCATGAACCTGCAGATTGATGTCGTGGCGGTGCATCCAGTCATTCAACGGCTGGAGAGGGCGGCACACCCGGTGTTCAAGGCCAGCCAAGACGTGTGGTACCGGGCAGGCGAAGTCGAGGTCGGGCAGCGTGAGTTTCTGGTGCAGGACCCGGATGGTTATCTGGTCAGGCTGGTGGAGCGTTTGGGCGAAAGGGTTGCTGCCCATGCGTGAACGTCAAGCTGCGCGCCTGCTGGTGATCAGCCCTGCGCGAAAAGTGCTGCTGTTCCGGTTTGTGCACAAGAAAGGAGCGCTGGCCGGCAGGAATTACTGGGCGACACCCGGCGGCGGCGTCGAAGCCGGGGAGAGCTTCCACACGGCGGCGATCCGTGAGCTGCGCGAAGAGACCGGCATTGTGGTCAGTGACGTGCAAGCGCCGGTAGCAGATCGCCGATTTGAGCTGATGCTGCCCAGTGGCGAAACCGTGTTGGCCATTGAACAGTACTTTGTTGTTCAGGCGCAAAACGAGCACCTTTCGCGAGACGAATGGACGGCGCAGGAAGCCCAGGTCATGGCGGATCATCATTGGTGGTCGATTGAGGAGCTGCGATCGACGGCAGACACGGTATGGCCAGAAGGGCTTATCGACATGCTCGCCCAGGCAGGCGTTTTTTAAAGCATGGCGAGGATATTGGCGGTGCCTGTGACCCTGGCGTAATCCATCGCCAGGTTGCTCAGCGACAGCGCATGCACATCCTCGGCAGGCCAGAGGCGACCCGACAAATCAGCTTGATCAAAGGTGTAGCAGGCATCCGCCGCCACGGTGACCTCAAAACCCAGGTTGCCGCCGGTGCGCGCCGTAGACTCGACAGAGTTGTTGGTGATCACCCCAACGATCACCAATTGCCGGATCCCACGCCCATGCAGCCAACGCTCCAGGCCGGTGGCGGCGAATGCATCCGGTACGTTTTTTTCTACCACATGCTCATGCTTGAGCGGCGCCAGTGCCGGCTGGAACTCACAGCCCGGTTGGCCTGGCCAAAACACCGAGCCCTGGCTGCGGGACATATGCCGCACATGCACCACGGGGCGATTGGACTGCCGCCAGTCACGCAGCAGGTGCTGTATCTGCACCTCGGCGTCAGGGTTATTGCGTCGCCCCAGCTTGGGATCGTGCATGCCTTGCTGCATATCGATGATCAACAACGCGGCATTTGTGGCTAACGGTTCCATGGCACATCCTTTAGCTGGGTCAGGGGCGAAACATAGCAGCGATTGGGCGTGATTAAACAGGGCTGTTGTTCGAAGCTGATTTGCATGATGCACATCGATCCAAAGTGGGAGCTGGCTTGCCTGCGATAGCGGTCTATCCGTGCATACATCGGTGACTGACCCACCGCCATCGCAGGCAAGCCAGCTCCCACAGTCGCCGATGCTCCCATCGAGCGCTGGTGCCTTCAATCGCCGTGTGAACCTTGCGCTACGGCTTCGTTAAACAATCAGGGCCGATTGAGTGCATTCACATAAGCGCTGAACATGGCGGCCATGCCATCGGCGTACACCTCGATCTCGGCAGCGGTGCGCGGGCTGAAGGAAAAGTCTTTGCCCACGCAACCCAGCGTGCTGCGGAGGAGGTCGCACGCCAGTGCGCGGGTTGCGTCGGGCACCTCGGGCAGCAACTCGAGCATGAAGGTCTCGAAGGCCTGCCGGCCGGCTGCGCGCACTTGCACGGCTTCCGGCGCATCGCGGTACAGCGGCGCCGCGTCGTGCAGCGCACCGCGCATCAGCGCCTCCTCGCACTCGGAATGGATAAATGCATGCACCAAGGTACGCAGGCGGGTCAGCGGTGCTACTTCGGTTTGTTCGAGGATGTCGCGCAGCAGTTGGGTGGTCTGCTGCCATTCATCACTTTGCAGCCGAAACAGGATCGCGGCCTTGTTGGGGAAATATTGATACACCGAGCCGACACTCACGCCGGCTTTTTCCGCGACCCGTGCGGTGGTGAAACGCGTAGCGCCTTCCTTGGCCAAAACCTGAATAGCGGCTTCGAGAATCGCCGCCACCAACTCGGTCGAGCGTGCCTGTTGTGGCTGTTTGCGCGAGGCAATACGGGGCGTCTGGCGGGTGGTCATTTCGGGTTCCGAGCGCTGGGCGAACGCGAATAGCGAAGGCGATGAATCACTCGCATACTTTTAATGCGACGAATCAGTCGCATCTTAGTCCCCCTTCGACGGAAATCAATCATGACCACCCTGAGCACTCTGACTACCGCGCCTCTTGCCGCCTTGATCGAACGCCTCTACACCCAAGCCAATGCGGCGACCAGCCCGCTCATCGACACGGTGTCGCCGCAAGAGCGCAACCGCCTGATGCACAGCAAAACCGAGTACCTTGAGCTTTACACGATGCTCAAGGATCTGTGGCTGCCCGTCTCGCGTGACACCGGCAACCTGCTCTATATGCTGGCCCGCAGCAGCCATGCAAAAGCGATTGTCGAGTTCGGCACCTCGTTTGGGTTGTCCACCTTGTTCCTGGCTGCCGCACTGCGCGACAACGGCGGCGGCGTGTTGATCGGCAGCGAATTCGAACCGTCAAAGATTGCCCTGGCCCGTGAGCATTTCATTGAAGGCGGCGTCAGCGACCTGATCGAAGTGCGTGAAGGCGATGCCCTGGTTTCACTGGCGACAAACCTGCCGCCATCGGTCGACCTGCTGCTGCTCGATGGCGCCAAGTCGCTGTATGGCGACGTGTTGAACCTGGTGGAGCAGCACCTGCGGCCGGGCGCGCTGGTGGTGGCTGACAACACCAACTATTGCCCTGAATACCTGGCGCACGTGCGCGAACCTGGAAATGGTTACCTGTCGGTGCCGTTTGCCGATGATATCGAATTGTCGATCCGCCTCGGCTGAACGGGCACCGATCGGCAGCCGATTCGCAAAACCCTGAGACTTCCCGGCGAAAATCTTCATAATGACGGCCAATTTGTTTAGCTCGTTATTCTGGTGTGCCCGCATGGAAATTAAGGTCAACTTTCTCGACAACCTTCGGCTTGAAGCCAAGTTCGATGACTTCACGGTGATTGCCGACCAGCCGATTCGCTACAAAGGCGACGGTTCGGCCCCGGGTCCGTTCGATTACTTCCTGGCTTCGTCGGCGTTGTGCGCGGCGTACTTTGTTAAGCTGTACTGCGCAACACGCAATATTCCAACCGAGAATATTCGCCTGTCGCAGAACAACATCGTTGACCCGGAAAACCGCTACAACCAGATCTTCAAGATCCAGGTCGAGTTGCCGGCGGACATTTCCGACAAGGACCGCCAGGGCATCCTGCGCTCCATCGACCGCTGCACGGTGAAGAAAGTCGTGCAGGCCGGGCCGGAATTTGTCATCGAAGAAGTGGAAAACCTCGACGCGGATGCCCAGGCATTGTTGATGCCCAATTCCACGTCCGAGGCGGGCACCTACATCGCCGGCAAGGACCTGCCGCTGGAGCAGACCATCGCCAACATGTCCGGCATTCTCGCCGGCCTGGGCATGAAGATTGAAATCGCCTCGTGGCGCAATATCGTGCCCAACGTGTGGTCGCTGCATATCCGCGATGCACACTCGCCGATGTGTTTTACCAACGGCAAGGGCGCGACCAAGGAAGGCGCACTGGCGTCGGCGTTGGGCGAGTTTATCGAGCGACTCAATTGCAACTTCTTCTACAACGACCAGTTCTGGGGTGAAGAACTGGCCAACGCGCCGTTCGTGCATTACCCGGACGAGTGCTGGTTCCAGCCCGGGCCCAAGGATGAACTGCCGAGTGAAATCCTCGACGCCTACTGCCTGAAGGTCTACAACCGCGAGGGCGAGCTGCGCGGTTCGCACCTGTTTGATACCAACTCGGGCAATGAAGAGCGCGGAATTGTTGCGCTGCCGTTCGTGCGCCAGTCCGACGGCGAAGTGGTGTATTTCCCGTCCAACCTGATCGAAAACCTTTACCTCAGCAACGGCATGAGCGCGGGCAATACCTTGGCTGAAGCCCAGGTGCAGTGCCTGTCGGAGATTTTCGAGCGTGCGGTGAAGCGCGAAATCATCGAAGGCGAGTTCGCCTTGCCGGATGTGCCCGCAGAGGTGCTGGCCAAATACCCCGGCATTGTCGCGGGGATCGAAGGCCTGGAAGCCCAGGGTTTCCCGGTGCTGGTCAAGGACGCGTCCCTGGGCGGCGAGTTCCCGGTGATGTGCGTCACCCTGATGAACCCGCGCACCGGCGGCGTATTCGCCTCGTTCGGCGCGCACCCGAGCATGGAAGTGGCGCTGGAGCGCAGCCTCACCGAACTGCTCCAGGGCCGCAGTTTTGAAGGCTTGAATGACTTGCCGCAGCCGACCTTTGAAGGCCAGGCGGTGACCGAGCCAAACAACTTTGTCGAGCACTTTATTGATTCGAGCGGCGTGGTGTCGTGGCGCTTCTTCAGTGCACAGTCGGACTATGAGTTTGTCGAGTGGGACTTCTCGGGCGAAGGTGAAAACTCCAACGCCGAAGAGGCCGCCACTCTGTTCGGCATTCTCGAAGGCATGGGCAAAGAATCCTACATGGCTGTGTACGAACATCTGGGCGCTACGGCTTGCCGGATCCTGGTGCCGGACTACTCGGAAATCTACCCGGTGGACGACCTGATCTGGGACAACACCAACAAGGCGCTGTTTTTCCGTGCCGATATCCTCAACCTGCACAGCCTTGACGAGGAGGCGCTGCAGGCGTTGGTCGAGCGTCTGATCGAAAGCGAGCTGGACGATTACACCGACATCACCACCTTGATCGGCATTGAGTTCGACGACAACACGGCGTGGGGCCAGTTGACCATCCTGGAGTTGAAGCTGCTGATCTTCCTGGCCTTGCAGCAATATGAGGAGGCCAAGGAGTGCGTGGAGATGTTCCTGCAATACAACGACAACACCGCTGAACGCGGCCTGTTCTACCAGGCCATGAATGCGGTGTTGGAGATGCAGTTGGACGACGACCTGGACCTCGCCGATTACGAGGCCAACTTCCGCCGGATGTTCGGTCACGAGCGGATGGATGCGGTGATGGGTTCGGTGGACGGCAGTGTGCGGTTTTATGGCCTGACGCCGACCAGCATGAAGCTCGAAGGCCTGGATCGGCATTTGCGCTTGATCGAGAGCTATAAAAAACTGCATTCGGCGCGGGCCAAGGTCACTTCAGCCTGACTGATCGCTGGCTGATCGTTCCCACGCGGAGCGTGGGAACGATCATGTGGGGTTAGATCAGGGCCAGCGCCTGGGCCAGGTCAGCTCTCAAATCTTCCACATCCTCAACCCCCACCGACAACCGCACCAACCCATCGCCAATCCCCAACTGCGCCCGTGTCGCCGCTGGAATGCTCGCATGGGTCATGATCGCCGGGTGTTCGATCAGGCTTTCCACGCCGCCGAGGCTTTCGGCGAGGGCGAAAATCTTCACGTTTTCGAGAAAACGTGTGGCACCCGCCAGGTCACTGTTCAAGTCCACCGAAATCATCCCGCCAAACCCGTGCATCTGTTGGCGCGCCAGTGCGTGCTGCGGGTGCGAGGCCAGGCCTGGGTAGTACACCCGCGACACTTGCGGCTGCTGTTCCAGCCAGGTGGCCAGGTCCAGGGCGTTGCTGCAATGGCGCTCCATACGCAGTGCCAGGGTTTTTACCCCGCGCAGGGTCAGGAAGGCATCGAACGGGCCGGCAATTGCGCCGACCGAGTTTTGCAAAAAGCCCAGGCGCTCGGCGAGTTCCGGGTTGTGGCCGACGATGGCGATACCGCCGATCACGTCGGAGTGGCCGTTGAGGTATTTGGTGGTGGAGTGCACCACGATGTCGAAGCCCAGCTCCAGTGGGCGCTGGATCCATGGGCTGGCGAAGGTGTTATCCGCCACGCAGATGATGCCGCGATCGCGACAGATGCGCGCAATGGCGCTGAGGTCGGTGAGGCTCAGCAGCGGGTTGCTCGGGGTCTCGACCCAGACCATGCGTGTGTCGCTCTGCAGTGAGGCTTCAAAGGCCGACAGGTCGCTTAAATCGACAAAGCTGAAACGGTGCCCGGCGCTGCGTTGGCGCACCTTGTCGAACAGGCGGAACGTGCCGCCATACAGGTCGTTGCCGGAGACAATATGCGCACCGGCATCCAACAGTTCCAGCACAGTGGAAATCGCCGCCAGCCCGGAAGCAAATGCAAACGCCGCGCTGCCGCCCTCCAGGTCGGCCACGCAGCGCTCCAGGGCAAACCGCGTGGGGTTGTGGGAGCGCCCGTAATCAAAACCCTTGTGCACGCCGGGGCTGTCCTGCAAATAGGTGGAGTTGGCGTAGATCGGCGGCATCAGCGCGCCCGTGGTCGGGTCGGGGGATTGCCCGGCGTGGATCACACGGGTGGCAAACGCGCTTTTATCGGGCAGGCTCATGCAAGGGATCTCCGTAGGTGGTTAAGCAGGTCGACGCGGGTGATCAGGCCATGGAAGCCGGAAGTGTCGGCAATAATCGCGACCAGGCCGCGATCCAGTTCCGCCTGCAGTTCGGCCAGGCTGGCGCTGGGGGCCAGGGTTTGCAAGGTTTTGCTCATGGCGTCTGCCACCACCATGGAAAAATGTGTGGCGTCCTGATGCAGGCCCAGCAGGATGTCGGATTCGTCGATGACACCGACCAATTCACGCCCATCCACCAGCACCGGCAGTTGCGAGACATCCGCCAGGCGCATGCGCTGGAAGGCGGTGAGCAAGCTGTCGTCGGGGCTCACGCTGATCACCCGGCCGTCTTCGAAGCGCCGCGCGATCAGGTCACGCAGGTCGCCGTAGTGTTTGTATTGCAACAGGCCCGCGTCGTTCATCCATTGGTCGTTGTAGACCTTGGACAAGTAGCGCGTACCGGTGTCGCAGACGAAGGTGACCACGCGCTTGGGCTCGGTTTGTTCGCGGCAATAACGCAGTGCGGCGGCAAGCAGGGTGCCGGTGGATGAGCCGCCGAGGATACCTTCGGCCTTGAGTAACTGGCGGGCGTGGTCGAAGCTTTCTTCATCGCTGATGGAGTAAGCATGGCGCACGCTGGAGAGGTCGGCAATCGAGGGGATAAAGTCTTCGCCGATGCCTTCCACGGCCCAGGCGCCGGGCGTTTGCATGTTGCCGCTGCGGCTGTATTCGGCCATCACCGAGCCCACCGGGTCGGCCAGTACCATTTCCAGCTCGGGCTGCACGCGTTTGAAGAAGCGCGTAAGCCCGGTGAGGGTGCCGGCCGAACCGACACCGACCACAATAGCGTCCAGATCATGCTGGGTTTGCGCCCAGATTTCCGGGGCGGTGCTGGTTTCGTGGGCCAGCGGGTTGGCCGGGTTGTTGAACTGGTCGGCGAAAAATGAACCGGGAATGTCGTTGGCCAGGCGTGCGGCCACATCCTGGTAATACTCGGGATGGCCCTTGCCCACGTCGGAGCGCGTGATATGCACCTCGGCGCCCATGGCCTTGAGGTGCAAGACCTTTTCAGTCGACATCTTGTCGGGCACCACCAGCACCACACGATAGCCTTTGGCCCGGCCGACCAGCGCCAGGCCCAGGCCGGTGTTGCCGGCGGTGGCTTCGATGATGGTGCCGCCCGGCTGCAGGCGGCCGTCGCGTTCGGCGGCGTCGATCATCGCCAGGCCGATGCGGTCCTTGATCGAACCTCCGGGGTTCTGTGATTCAAGCTTGAGAAACAGCGTGCAAGGGCCAGTATCGAAACGGCTGACCTTGACCAGCGGCGTGTTGCCGATCAGTTCGAGCACGGCGGGACGTGAAAGGCTGGGCATGAATTCACCTTGGTTGCGAGCAGACAGAGGTGGAGCAGCAAAGTAAACGCGTGCCTTGGAACATAGGCCGGGATCGCGCCGGTCGCAACCGGGCGGTCCGTTGGATGTCTTTTTTTGGCGCATGAACCCGACAGGGCGTTTACAGCAGCTCGCCCAACGCCTGCTTTACGTGCGCACTGGCGGCTTGCATCGGCGCGCGCAGTTCGCTGCCGATCAAGCCTTGCAACGCCAGCGCAGCCTTCACCGGTGCCGGGTTGGGCTCCATAAACAGCGTGTTGATCAGCGGCAACAGCGTGAAAAACGTCGCCCTGGCCTCGGCCAATTGGTGGTCGCGAACTTGCTGGCACAGCGCCACAAAGGCCTCGGTGCGCACATGCGCCGAGGCCGCAATCGCGCCACTGGCGCCCAGGCATAGCGCGTTGAAGATCTGGATGTCTTCGCCGCACAATACATCCACGTCACCACTGGCCAGCAGCGCCAAGGTGTTGGCCAGGTTGCCGCCGCAATCTTTGATCGCAGCGATTCGCGGGTGTTTGACGATGTTCAACAACGTAGCCTGCTCGAAGGTTACGCCGGTGCGGTAGGGAATGTCGTAGAGAACAATCGGCACGCTGGAGGCATCCGCCACCGTGCGAAAAAACGCCTCAAGGCCAGCCTGGGAAGGGCGGATATAGCTGGGCGCGGGCACCAGCAGACCAGCGACCGGACGCTTGAGAATTTCGCTTTGAAAGTGCAGCAGTTCAATCTGATTGCTGCCCGCCAGGCCCATCACCACCCGCTGTGCGGGTACCCATTGCAGTACGGCATCGAGCACGGCGAGCTGCTCCTGGCGGCTCAACGCCGCGGCTTCGCCGGTGGTGGTGCAGACCATGATCCCGGCCGCGTGTTTTTCCAGCAGGTGGCTGACCAGCCGGTGCAGGCCGATAAAGTCGATGGCGCCATCCTGAAACGGCGTGACCACGGGCACCCATATACCTTGAAACGATGACATGCACTTTCTCCTGATGGTTGACCGCTAAAGTCACCGTCAGAAGGCCAGAGGGGATTGTGCAGAAGGAGGTGGGGTCCGTCGCGCTCAATGTCCTGTCAGCTCATCTGACGGGACAGCGCGCCCCGGTCACATGAGCGACTGTTTCTTCGATTTGAGGGCGTGCGCCACGCAACCTTGCGCCTTGGCAATCAAGCCAATGACGGGAAGGTTAACGAAAGACGCTGCTGACATGCGCTGGCACACCCTGAATAAGATCTGCATCTTCAGGGGATGTGACGGGATGTGTCAACCCCGCCGCAGGTGTTCACGCACAAATGCGGCGACCTCGGCTGCCAGCTCCGCATCTTCCGGTGCACCCATGAAGCCACCATGGGGCATGGCTTCGAACACATGCAGTAGCGCCGGCACCTGCGCCTGGCGCAGGGCACGGTGCATGCGCACGGTGTTGGACAGGAACAGATCCCGTGTGCCGCTTTGCAGAAAGGTCGGCGGGAAGCCAGTCAAATCACCAAACAGAGGCGACAGGTACGGGTGGGACAAATCCGCGCCGTTGGCATACAGCAAGTTGGTGCTCATCAGCGGCATGGGCAGAACCACGTCGACGCCTCGGTTGACGTGGAAACTGTCGCCGGATTCGGTCAGGTCGACCTCCGGCGAGAGCAGCACCAGCGCCGCCGGCGTCGGCAACCCTTCATCACGGGCGCGCAACACCATTGCCGCCGCCAGGTTGCCGCCTGCCGAACGGCCGCCAATCACGATGTGCTCAGGCGCATGGTGCTTGAGTACATGGCGGTAGGTGGCCAGACAGTCATCCAGCGCCGCCGGGTACGGGTGGTCGGGCGGCATGCGGTAGTCGATGCCGTAGCACATCACGTGGTGCTGGTCGGCCTGCTTGCCGGCGGCAATACGGCAGTTTTCGCCGCCACCGAACACCAGTGCGCCGCCGTGCAGATCAATGTAGGCAAAGGGTGTGTGGCCTGGCGGTGTGGCCACGTGCACGGTGGCGCTTTCTATGGTGATGGTGTGTAGGTTGGCGCGCAGGGCGTCCGCTTGCCCTGCGTTGGCGCTGGCGTAGTTCTGGGCGACGACGGCTTGCAGCTGGCGCCAGCCATCGTGGTCGTGCGGCGCGGGCATGCTGTGCAGTGCGTTCAGCGGCACGCCATCAGCCCCGACCAGGCGCTGGAGTGTTGCCTGGGCTGGGGCGCTGATCGAGCTTGGGACCGGGATGGTGCGCGGTTCGAGTTTTACGCCATGGTTCATGGGCCTGAGACTCGTGTTCGACGACTGAGGCCGCTAGGATGACAGAGTGCGGGCGGGTGCGGGAGCCGGCAAGCCTTACTCGGTCAACTGTGGGAGCGGGCTTGCTCGCGAAAGCGGTGTATCAGTGGCCGTTAAATTGACTGACCCACCGCTTTCGCGAGCAAGCCCGCTCCCACTTTAGGTTTGTGTTGCGTTCAACGCCCAGCTACCGCAGCTTCGATGGCGGCCACGTCAATCTTGGTCATGGTCATCATCGCATCGAACGCACGCTTGGCGATGTCAGGGTCGGCGTGAGTCACCGCCTCAGACAAGACGCGCGGGGTGATCTGCCAGGACACGCCCCACTTGTCCTTGCACCAGCCGCAGGCGCTGGCCTGGCCGCCGTTGTCGATAATGGCGTTCCAATAGCGGTCGGTTTCGGCCTGGTCGTCCGTGGCCACCTGAAACGAAAACGCTTCGGTGTGCGGGAACGCCGGGCCGCCATTCAGGCCCAGGCAGGGGATGCCCAGCACGGTGAAATCGACGGTCAACACATCGCCTTGCTTGCCCGCCGGAAAGTCGCCGGGGGCATGATGCACGGCCTTCACAACGCTGTCCGGAAACGTCTCGGCGTAGAACTTCGCCGCCTCCAGGGCGGTGCCGTTGTACCAGAGGCAGAGGGTGTTTTTGTTCATCTTGGGTCTCCACGGGTTGGTCGGGTGTAGAGAGTCTAGACGACAGTCGATCAAGGCTTATCGGGTGTCAGCTGTTGGGCTATCGCGGCTTTGTCGATCACCGACCAGACCTGCGCAATTTTGCCGTCGCGGCACTCGTAGAACACGTTTTCATCGAAGCTCACCGTCCTGCCATTGATCGGCAGCCCGAAGAACTCACCTCTGGGGCTCACGGTGAAATTCAACCGGCTGGCGACGGTAGGCGGGTCGGCTACCAGCAGTTGGATGTGAAACACCAGGTCGGGGATCTCACGAAAGTCGCGTTCCAGCATCGCGCGGTAGCCTGCCAGGCCGACAGCGGTGGCGTTGTAGGTCACTTGCGGGTGGACGAAGTGGCCCAGCTGTTCCCAGTCCTGGCGGTTGAGACAATCGATGTAGCCTTGGTAAAAGTCGGCGAGCTCGGTTCGGGTCATGTCGCGTTCTCCTTGGTCAAAAGCGCTCGTCAAGGATGGCGGGCAAGGTGATGTCCTTGACGAAACTGGCCGAAGACAAACTCAAGGCCATCCGCACCACCTGCACCACATCGTGCACGGGAATCGAGTGGCCTTCATCGCGTTGCGCGGCCTGGGCGCGTGGTGTGCTCAGCGGGTCTTCGGTGTTCAGGTAGCCCAGATTCAGGCACGTCACCGCCAGGCGCTGGTTTCGGTAGCCTTCGCGCAAGGCATCGGCGATTCCGCGCAGGGCGAATTTGGAGGCACCGAAGGCAACTTCCGGGCGACCACTTTGCGGCAGGCCGGAGGTGGAACCGGTGAGGATAATCCTCGGGTTGGCGCTCTTGAGTAGCACCGGCAGCAGGCGTTTGATCAGCAGGATGGTTGAAGTGATATTGCAACTGACGATGGCTTCCAGCTGGTCGTCGCTGTCGTCGGTGAACAGGTAGGCCGGGTCGAAGGCTAACGCTTCCCAGATGCCGAGGTTGTAGATCAGCGTGTCCAGCCCTTGCTCTGCTACTGCGTCGGCAATGACCTGCGCAGCCTTGGCAGGCTCGGCCAGGTTGGCCTCGACCCAATGCAGGTGCACACCGGCAAGCGGCGCGAGGATTTCAGGACGGCTGCGGGAAACACCGATCAGTGTGTCATCGGGCTCACCAAGGCCTTCAATCAAGGCTTTGCCCAGGCCTTTGCTTGCACCGACTATCAGGGTTTTCATCGACTTTTCCTTGTCTTGGGGGAGATAATTAAGTCCTGCGCGCCATCAACAATACCGTCGCCGCCGCCGATAACAACCCGGCGCAGCAACGATTGAAAATCCGCTTGCCACTGGGCTCGGCAAACCAGCGGCGCATGTGCAGGCCCATATACGCGTAGGCACTGATGGCGATCCATTCAAGCGCCAGGAACATCGCACCCAGCAGCGCGAATTGTGGGGTGATCGGTTGGCCTGGCACCACGAATTGCGGGAGGAACGCGGTGAAGATCAGGATGGCTTTCGGGTTGCCGGCCGCCACCAGAAACTCCTGACGCGCCAAGGCCCACAATCCCACCTGGTGCGTCGCTGATTCAGCTTCTTGCTCTGGATTAGCCCGCCACAGCTGAAACGCCAGATAAAACAGATACGCTGCACCGAGAATCTTGATCCCGTAGAACAGCAGCTCCGAAGTCTGCAACACCACCGCCAAACCGGCAGAGGCGAGGGCGATCATGCCGGCAAAGGCCAGCAAACGGCCAATACCGGCAAGGCAAGACGTGCGATAGCCATAGCGCGTGGAGTTGCTCACGGACAGCAGGTTATTGGGGCCGGGCGCCATGTTCAGGGCGAAGCATGCGGGGAGGAAGAGGGCGAGGGTGGCGAGGTCCATGGCGGCTCTGGGTTGGGGTGGATGGAAGCGTTGAGGATAAATGCAGTCGAGGCGCTTGAGCAATTAGCGCGTGAGCCCCCGCGCGCGTGGGGCACAATCACGAAGTCAGCCCCTGAGGTCAGATTTATCTTGGCTTACTACGATACCCAGCCTGCCCCGCGCTTTACTTGAGTCGCCATGCAAAATAACCTGCGCCCTGCGTCATCACACACCGCGTTTTTCAGGGAGAAAATCAGTTGGTTACCACGAACATTGTTCACGCGCTGGGTGTACCGACAGCGCTTGATTACTACGACCGCAGGTCGGTCCTGTTGCCCGCTGATATCACTGCACTGGAGGCGTGGAACATCATGACCGCCGAACCTGGGGTGTTCATGCAGTTGGCCTTTCGAATCCGCGACGGGATTTCTTCGCGGTTCGGTGTGAAACGTATCGGTGGGTTCTCGGGCTCACCGCGAAACACCGTGCAGGCGGGCGAGCGGCTGGATTTTTTCCTGGTAGAACACAGCGCCCCGGACGTGTTGGTGCTGACCGAGCGCGACCGGCACCTGGATGTGATGATTTGTCTGTCGATCACTGATCGGGTGTTTACGATTACCTCATCGGTGCTTACCCATAACACCTTTGGGCGTCTGTACATGTTGCCGGTGGGGCCGGCGCACAAGCTGATCGTCAACAGCAACCTGAGGCGACTCAAACGCACGCTGGATGCACTGGAACAGTAGCCTGTCGCCAAGCTGCGTACCTGAAGAACCTGGTACTCAGAGGCACGCTTGTGTCAGTGGCTGGCGCACCCGCACGGTGTATGCCTTGGCGCGGATGCGGGCAAGAAAATCGGCGATTCTGCCAGGCTGAGCCATCTTCACGCTGACGCTGTCTTCACGGATGAAACCTGCGCCCCAACGCATCCAGCCTTATCGCAATCGGCGGCAACCGCTCACTGCTGCGCGCCAGGGTTTCCACATCATCGGCGGTACTTTGCGCAATGTTTTGCACTGACTGCAGGCGCCCGACAATCTCCAGGTTGGCCGAGGTCTGTTCGCGGGTGGTCGTCACGATTCGCCCGTTCAGCTCGTCGATATGCGCGATGTCGGCGCCCACGGCCTGCAACATGTCCACTGCCAGTTGGCTGTCTTCCACACAACGCGCTACACCTGCCTGGCTGTCGTGCATGGCCTCGACGGCTTGGCGGCTGCCGTGTTGCAGGCCTTCGATGATCTGTTTGATTTCCTGGGTGGAGACGGCGGTGCGTTGCGCCAGGCTGCGGACCTCGTCGGCGACCACCGCAAAACCTCGGCCTTGCTCGCCGGCGCGGGCGGCTTCGATGGCGGCGTTGAGCGCCAGCAGATTGGTCTGGTTGGCGATGCTGCTGATCACTTCGAGTACCGAGCCGATCTGCTCGGCTTGTGTGGCCAGGCCTTGCACCGTCTCATTGGTGCCGTTGATGCGTGAGGCCAATTGGGTGATTTCATGCTGGGCGCGACCGACACTGTCCTGGCCCCGTGCAATCTGTTGGCTGGCTTTGCCCGCGTGTTCCACGGCTTGCTCGACGTGCAGGGTAATGTGGCCAGTGGCGTCTTCCATGCGCTGCATTGAGTCGGTCATCTGGTTGATTTCGACCAGTTGATGGCGCGCACCTTTTTCTAATGTGCCGCTGGCGCTGGCCAACGCCTGGCCGAGTTGGCCGAGACCGTGGGAGTCGCGGGTCACGCCATCGATCAGGTGGGTGATCTGCTGCAGGAAGTGGTCGAAACGCTTGGCCAGGGACACATGCGCCTTGCCTTCACCCTGGGCGGTTTCTACCGTGAGCTGGGACGTCACGGCGAGCATTTTTTCCAGCATTTCCTGGCTTTCGACCGCCTCGGCCTGGCTATGAATGGCGAGGTAGAGCAGGGCGACCGTCTCCATCACTACGTAGAAAGCGTGCACGAACACCATGTTCCAGCCGCCATGATGGTCCATCACAAACACCGGGAAACCCTGGTGCTGCAACGCGTGAAACACCACGTGGTGGACGGCGATGGTCACCGCCGCGACGAGGATCGGCAGCCAGTCGCGGTAAAACGTCAGCACCGCCAGCAGTGCGAAGATACCGAAGTGCGATTCGATCAAGCCCTCGGACTGGTTGATCTGCAGCGCGGCCATGACCATCAGGCCAGCGCCCAGCAAACAGCGCATCAATCGGGTGCCTCCGAGGGCGCGATAGAGCAGTGTGAGCACCACGCTGGCGCCGCCGCCGACGATCACGGCTTGCAGCCAGGTGTCGTGCCAGAAGGCCAGGCCCAGGGAGAATAGAAACATCAGCCAGATCAACGCCAGCATGATGCGGTCGGCTTTGCGGTAGTGCTCCAGGAAACGGGCGCGTTCGGGCATTCACTTTTACTCCATGTGGTCGAGCCAGGAACAAAGCATGTGGCGTGCCACGAAGGGCCGCCGGTAAAAAGCAAAGCAGGTATCAGGTTTTTTGCCGGATCAGCTGTAACCAATCGTTATCGGCAGTGGACAGGAAGACTTAAGAACGGCCGCCCGAACGGGCGACCGAAAATACAAACAGGGTCAGAAGCTATATTTGGCGGTCACCATCATATTGCGCGGTGCGCCGTAGGAGTCGCCGCCATAGCTCACGGAGCTGGAGATGGACTGGTAATACGTGCGATCAAAGATGTTGTTGGCATTGAGCTGCAGGTCCAGATGCTGGTTGACCTGGTAGCCAGCCATCAGGTCGGTCACGGCATAGGCGCCTTGTTTGAGGCGGTAGGTGCTGCCGTCCGCGACTTTGAAGTCGTTGTACAAACGGCTTTGCCAGTAGACGTTGCCGCCTATGCGGAGTTTTTCCAGAGCGCCCTGGAAGTGGTAGTTGGTGGTCAGTTTGAACAAGTGTTCCGGGATGTCGGTGTCGAACTGTTTGTTAACATTTTGCGGGTTGGCGTCATCCTTGATGGTGTGGGTGCGTGCATAGGTGTAGCCGCCGCCAACCTGCCAATTGGGGGTCAATGCGCCCTGCAGTTCCATGTCGATACCCTGGCTGCGAATCTCGCCTGAGGCTACCGCGCAGGATGCTTGCGGGCAGTTCGGTACTACGACCGCCACGGCACGGTTTTCCTGGTCTACACGAAACAGCGCGACACTAGCATTCAGTGCGCCGCCCAGGTATTCGCCCTTGATACCGACCTCATAGTTCTTGCCGACAATCGGTTTGAGCGGTGTGCCGGTGCTGTCCTTGTCACTCTGCGGAGTAAAGATGTCGCTGTAGCTGACATACACCGAGTGGTGGTCGTCCAGGTCGTAGATAAGTCCGGCGTAGCGGGTGAGGTTGCGCGTGACATGGTAATCGCCATCGTTGCTGCCATGGGCATCGTAGTCATACCAGTCCAGGCGGGCGCCCAGGATCAGCTTCAGCGGGTCGGCCAGGCTCAGGCGTGTGGTGAGGTAGACACCATCCTGGGTGGTGACGTCGCGGTCGCTGGTGGTGTGGACGAAGTCCGGTTTGCCCGCCGTCAGTGGCCAGTTCAAGTTGTACGGGCTGTAGTTGTGGGTGGTCATGTCAAAGATGCGGCGGCTGGCGCCGACCACCAATTCATGGGTACGCCCGAAGGCCTGGAAGGGGCCGCTGGCGAAGGCGTCGACGCCGGCCTGGTTTTCATCGTAAGAGGCCTGGTAAACCGTGCGCGCCAGGGTGTTGTTGACCCAGCGCGACTGGTAGGAGCCCGAAAACAGCGCGTCCTGCTCAGCGTAGTTGGCGTTGATCTGCAATTTCCAGTCGTTGGCCAGGCGCTGACGCAGTTCGGCAAACACCGTGTTGATTTCCTGGTCCTTGTTCTCCCAAGTGGTCCCTGGGTTGTAGGAGCGCGGCAGGTTCAAGTGATGGCCGTCCTGGCCAACCATCGAAGATCCCCAGAAGTAATTGGTCTTGTCCTTCTGGTTCGAGAAACCGAGGGTCAGGGTGGTGTCTTCGCTGAGGTCTGCCTCGGTGACGGCATAGAACAGGCCGTGGTCTTCCTTGGCTTTGTCGATAAAACCATTGGCGTCACGGTAAGAGGTCACAACCCGGCCGCGCCATGTGCCACTGTCATTGAGTGGGCTGGAGGCGTCCAGCTCGCCACGGTAGTCGTCCCAGCTGCCGGCGGCGCCGGTGAGGGTGACCTTTTGCTCGTCCAGTGGTCGCTTGCGTATCAGGTTGATGGCCGCCGAAGGGTTGCCTGCACCGGTCACCAAACCGGTGGCACCGCGTACGATCTCGACGCGGTCGAACATTGCCAGGTTCGGCTGGGCGCCGACTGAAACGCCGTTATAGCCGGTGGGGATGCCGTCATACATCAGGTTGTCGATGTCGAAACCACGTGAGGTATAGGATTCCCGCCCAGGGCCACTGGAGAAATTCAGGAACAAACCTGGCGTGGCTTTTACCACGTCGTTGATGCTGGTCATCGCCTGGTCGTCCATCCGCTGACGGGTAATGACCGTGACCGCTTGCGGGGTTTCACGCAGGGTAAGCGGCAGTTTGGTCGCGGTTGCCATCGAGCCGGTGGTGTAGGAATGGCTGCCTTCGGTCGTCGCACCGAGGACTTGCTCAGTGTTGATCTGCGTCGCACCCAGCTCAACCACCTCTGGCGGCTGTTGCGCGTCGGCGGCGAAGGCCGCAGGCGAGGTGGCAAGACAAACCGCCAATGCCATCAAACTGGGTGTAAAAGCTTTGCCACCATGAAGTTGCACAGACATGAAACGGAGTCTCCCCTGAACGCCGTCCCTAGCGAATAATAAATCTGTTGATAATTATTCGCATTAGTGTGGCAGATCGGGCCGTAGCAAAAAAGCCTTTGGGGAGACATAGTTAACAAAAATTTCACATCTTCCATAGGTGGCATATGGCTAGAGCCGTCACAGCTGGTCGGCGTCTATGACGGCCTTGGCAAACGCCGCCGGCGCTTCTTGCGGCAGGTTATGGCCGATGCCGCCGCTGACCAGACGGAACTGGTACTTGCCGGTAAAACGTTTGGCGTAGTCCTCCGGTAGCGGGTGCGGCGCACCGTTGGCGTCGCCTTCAAGGGTGATGGTCGGCACGCCAATGCTCGGCGACTGCGCCAGTCTTTGCTGCAGGGCCGCGTATTGCGCTTCGCCCTGCACCAGGCCGAGGCGCCAGCGGTAGTTGAACACCGTGATGGCCACGTGATCGGGGTTGTCCAGGCCTTTGGCGCTGCGCTCGAAGGTGGCGTCGTCAAAGGCCCACTTCGGCGAGGCGGTCTGCCAGATCAGCTTGGCAAAATCGTGGGTGTTTTTCTGGTAGCCGGCGGCGCCGCGTTCGGTGGCGAAGTAGAACTGATACCACCACTGCAATTCCGCTTTGGGTGGCAACGGGTTTTTGCCGGCGGCCTGGTTACCGATCAGGTAGCCACTGACGGACACCAACGCCTTCACGCGTTCGGGCCACAGCGCCGAGACAATATCCGCCGAACGGGCGCCCCAGTCATAACCGCCGAGCACCGCTTGCTGGATCTTCAGCGCGTCCATGAAGTCGATCACATCCTGGGCCAACGCTGCCGGTTCACCGTTGCGCAGGGTCTTATCCGACAGAAAACGCGTGTCGCCATACCCACGGGCATACGGGATCAACACGCGATAGCCCTTGGCGGCCAACAGCGGCGCGACGTTGGCGTAGCTGTCGATATCGTAGGGCCAGCCATGCAACAGAATCACCACTTGGCCATCGGCCGGGCCAACCTCGGCGTAGGCCACGTCCAGCAGGCCGGCCTTGATGTGCTTGAGCGTGCCGAAACCGGCTTGGTGCTGCGCTGCCGCGGGTTGCGGCTCGGGCATCTCGGCATGGGCCATGCCCACGGCAGTGAAGGGCAACAGGGCAAAGGCGAGGAACAGTGGGTGGCGTTTCAACTGAGCGTGCATGGCGAGCCTCCTTGGGCTTGATGTGTGCCGGGTGCTCAGTTGAACGTCGCGCTGTATCGGCTGTGTTTCAGCAAACGCTGTGGGTTAAACGTTGTGTATCGCAACGTCTCCTATACACAGACTGATACAAACATGCGGTTTAGAAATCCATGCTCAGCCCCAGTGTGACTTGGCGACCGTTGAGCGCGTTGCTGTCCAGGTTGCGGTTGTAGCCCAGTTGGCTGTACAGGCTGATGCCTTTGGCAATGGTCAGGTTGGCGCCGAGGTTGAGGTCCAGCGTGGTCGACTTCTGCTCAGTGTCGATGTCGGTAGCATCATCGAATCGCACCGTGTTGGTGCCGGCTCGGGCATGCCAGATGTTGGCGCGCACATACGGCTGCAGCGGCATGCCACGCACTTCATAACTGCCGCGCAGGCGGGCACCGAGACGCGTGGTAATGTGGGTGTCGGCGTCGTAGGCGACGGCGGAGATCCGGTCGTGCTGGCTGTCCAGTCGGGTGCGGTCAACGATGAGCTGGGCTTGTGGCTCCAACTCCCAGTGTGCGCCCAGCGTAAAAGGCCTGCCCACCTCGGCGGAAGCCAGTGCATTGCTGCCTTTGGTTTTCATCTTGATACCCCGCTCGGACTCGTTGTTGCCGGTGAAGCGGGTGCCCATTACCACCAGGTCCAGATACGCGCGGTTGGCGCCGATCAGTGTCCAGTAGACGCCCAGGCTGTCGCCGCGCAAGGTGAGGCTGCCCGCGTGCTTGTCCTGGAAACCAGCGTTGAAGCCCTTGACGTCGCCTTGCAAGCGGCTGTGGCCGACAAAAAAGCCGACTCGGTGAGTGTTGCCGTTGTCCGTGGTGGTGGCGTACAGGTCGCTGCCCACCTGGAACGCCGACACTGAGCTGTCCAGCGTCGGGCTGACCGTGCCGGCAAAGCGCTGGCGACTGTTGCCGCCGAACACGCGGGCCCAGCCGGTTGGAAACACTCCGGTCGGTTGTTGCCGACCCTGATCGCCCTGGCGTTCATGGTAAGTGCCCAGCATCCCTTGGACGATGTGTTCGGCGGCCTCAAAGAGCACCGAGTAAACCGGCACTTCAGCGCGGTAGAGGGGGATGGCGGCGCTGCCCGAGCTGGGTGGCAGTGCCGGTGTGCCAGGCGCAGGGGCGGGCGCCGCTATCACCGCACCGGGTGCGGGGAGGGCAGGCACGGTGGAGCGCAGGTAATAATTTTGCTCAGTACCGGCAGTCACGCCGCCTTTAAACAACTGATAGTCAAACGCACCGGCAGACACGGGGCCCGCCAACGAGAAAGCGCCGACGCTGCTGGTGGCGCCCTGGGTTGCCTGCACCACCGCAATGCCATCCTGCACGGTCAACGCACCTGCACCGCCCAGGTTGGTGATGCTGATCGCCGTGGTGCCCTGCAGTGTGCCTTGGCTGACCACCAGTTTGTCGCTGGCGGAGTTATCCGCACCCAACACCGTTTGCAGCGCCAGCCGACCGCCCGTGCCGATGTAATTGCCATTGACCGTCAAACTGTCGGTCGCACTGGAACTGCCGGTGGTCATGTCGATCAGGCCTGCATTGTTCAAGCTCACCAATTGCCCGGCCGTGAAGGGTGAGAGGGTGCCGGTGGTAACGCTCAATCGGCTCGTTGCATCGATGCTCATCGCGCCCGTCCCGGTATCACTGCTTCCCAACACGAATACGCCGCCCAGTGTCAGGGCTGAGCCATTGACTAGAAACACCCGTTCCCAGCCGGTGTAGTGGCTCGGGGCACTGGTTTGTGTGGCGTCAAAGGTCAGTGTGTCGTTACCCAGGCCGCCGTCCAGTTGGGGGTTGGAGGCCAGCAAGGTCTCGCTGAGGTTTTTCAACAGGGCAGCATCATCATCGGCGCCCATGAGGATTGCCCCATTGATGGTTCCCCCATCGATCCAGATGAACTGATCGGCGCCGAAGCTGGTGAGGATTTGGCCGTTGACCCAGCCACCACTGACCCGAATCAGATCCACGCCGGCGCTGGTGCTGATGTTGCCGCCGATGATGCTGGTACCCGATACCAGAATGGTATCCCTGCCAAGCCCAGTGACAAGGTTGCCGACGATGGTCCCGCCGCGCATATCGAAGACGTTGTTATCGAGTTTCATGTCGACCCGGCCAAGGGTGCCGCCGGTCATCAGCGCTTGATCGCCGTCTTCAAAAGCGCCCTTGACGGTGCCACCGGTCATGGTAAAGGTGTCATGCCCATCGCCTTGGGCCAGGGATTCGATGGTGCCGGCGCTCATGACAAAGTTATCGACGCCCCCGCCCTGGATGATCGCCCCGGCCTGCCCGCCGCTGATCTGTGCCAGGTCCGCGCCATCCCCTTGGGTGACGGCCCCGACGGTGCCCAACGTCAGGCGAAAGATGTTCGCGCCGTCACCCTGGTCCAACGCCCCATTGATTGCAGCTGTCGCACCGTTGATCTCCACCGAGTCGTTGCCGGCACCGAAGGTGACAGCGCCATTAAGGGTGCCGCTGCCGCTGAGGTTCAGCGTGTTGTTGCCGGCTGTGTCGGTAAAGCCCGGTGCGGCACCGCTGTCACAGGTCGAGGTGTCATTGCCGGCGGTGGTGTTGATCGTGCAAGCGCCTGGCGACGGCAGTGGCCAAGCCGCCATCAACGTGAAAGCCAAATACGTGAGAGAAACTGGCAGTGTGCGCATGACTGCTCCTTGTCAGAAGTTAGTTCCTGCACCTGGACAATCAGGTGCAGCTCTAGCCATGGCAAGGAAGTGCGCGATACGGAGCAGGGACTACAAGTTACCTGTTCGGCGAAAACACCGGCGAATGCAAGAGGTTGGCATGGCTTTCTCGACTGCACGTCAACCCGTGCAGGACTTTTTGCACCCTAGTCGCACATTGCGCCGGCCGCTACTGTGAGAATTAACAGGTACAGACGAGCGCTGCCCTAGGCAAACACGATCTCATAGGGCTCACGCATGCGCTCCAGCAATTCCTGGGCAAGCATCGGCGCCAGGCCGATCTCCGGGTCGCCGACCAATTGGCTGGCATACGCGTGGGCGGCGTGAAGTTTGCGCGCGACGCTCCAGCTGTCCAGGCGCACTTTGCGCGCGCGTTGCCAGGGGATCACCGAGCCTTCGCGCAGCGGCCAGTGCCAGGCCCATACCGGCAGCTCATACAGGCGCGCGCCGGTGAGCATGCAGGCTTTGGCGCTGGCGCGGCCGACGGCGTCATGGTCGTCGTTGCCGTCGTGGCGCCAGGTGGTAAACACCACGTCGCCCGGTTGCAGGTAGCGCGCAATGAACTGGCTCATGGGTTGTTCGCGGGCGGCGAGGGCGTTGTCACAAAACCCGCCGCGAATCCACTTCAGGCTGTGCAGTGGCATGCCCAGGCGCCGCAGTGCCTCGGCGCTTTCCTGCGGCCGGATCACACTCAGGCGGCTTGCCGGCCAGGCATTCGAGCCTGGGTGACTGGCGCTGCCATCGGTGATCGAGATCAACTGCAGCGGGTGGTTGAGGGTGCTGAGCAGTTGTAATAAACCGCCACAGGCTAACACCTCGTCGCCGGGGTGAGGCGCGATGACCACCACGCGCGCGCCGCGTGGCACCAGGGAGGAGGGCTTGATAAAGGGGATGTGCGCCAACTGCGGCGCACTGTTCCAGATTTGCGCAGGGCCGCGACGGCCCTCGCTCAATGAGGCAGATTTCATGGGTGTCACGTCCTTGTCGAATGATGCCGGGTCGTACCCCGTTGACGGGACGACGCTCTTGTACTCAGCACAGGCTCCGCTGCGATGAACTGCGGCCATCCAACCCTGGATGACCAGCAAGGCGATTTCAGCATAGTCAAGGATTCGGCGTTTTTACATCTTGCACGGCCTAAATTTTCAAGTGGCCTGCATCAGGCTCTTCAGGTAATCACCAAAACCGCCCTGTGCACGGCAGTCCAGGCGCGCGCTGGTAATCACCTGGGGCGTGTGGCTCCAGGCGATTGAAGCGCCGCAGCGTTCCAGGTTGCGCACCAGTTGCACATCCTCGTGGCAGGCCAGCGGCTCGAAACCACCGGATTGCACATAGGCAGCGGCGCTTACGCCCAGGTTGGCACCGTGAATATGCCGATGGCCGTCGCGGGCCTCGTAGGCTTGGGTGTAGCGGATCTGCGCGGCGGCGTCGAAGCCTTCGCTCCAGGCATCCACCGTTACCGTGCCGCACACGGCATCGGCGCCCAAGGCCAGTTGCGCCACCAACCAGTCGGGGGCGACACGGCTGTCGGCGTCGGTGCACGAAATCCAGCGCGCACCCTGGTTCAACAAGTGCCGCGCACCCACTCCGCGCACCTGCCCGACGTTACGTGCCTGCACGTGTAAACACTGCACCGGATACGCCTGGGCAATCGCCGCGCTGCCATCGCTGCAGCTGTCGAGCACGGCCAGGATCTGCACCGGTTCGCCGAGCAAGCCCGGGTGGCTGGCGGCAATCATTGCGGCTTTGAGGCAGTCGCCCAACAGCGCTTCTTCGTTATGCACCGGGATCAGAATGCCGATCATCGCAAGCCCTCATGGGTGGCGACCGAAGTGCCGTCACGGCTCCACAGGTCGAGTAGAAAGTCACTGTCGTGATGCTGGACGAGGTGGGCCATGCCCAGGCGTTGCGCGAGCATTTCGTGCACCTGTTCAGCCGTTTGCGGGCAGCCGTCGATGCGGGGGCGCCAGTGGCAGGCAAGCAGTTGGCCATTGTCGGTCAGTGCGTTGAGCGCGCAGTCGATCAGGCGCTGTAAGTCTTGGGTGTCGAGGTAGTAGCACAGCTCGCTCAACACGATCAGTTCGAATTGGCCGGGCGGCCATTCCTGAGGTAAACGGCTTTGCCGGATTTGGGCATGGGGAAACGCCATCAAGCGGGTTTGCGCCAGCGCCACGGCCGCGGCGGCCGTGTCGCAACACACCAGGCGGTCGCAGCGCGCTGCCAACTCGGCACTCAGCTCACCGTTGGCGCAACCGGGTTCAAAGATCGACGTGTAATGAGGGCGGGTCAGCACCGCCAGGGTCAACGCGCGCTTGCGCTGTTCGTACCAGCGCTGGCGAAAGGCCCATGGGTCGTCATTGCCGGCGAACAACTGATCAAAATACGGCGTGGCCACACTCATACAAACACCACTTCAAAAGGTTGCAGCAAACGCTCCACCACATAGGGTGCCAGCACCGGTGCCAGGCCCACCTGCGGGTCGCCTTCCAACTGGCTGGCAAAGGCATGAATGGCGTGACGTTTACGCGCCACCGCTTCAGGTGTCAGGGCGATCTTGCGCGCACGGTGCCACGGCACCTGGCTGTCTTCGGGCGTTGCCCAATGCCAGGTCCACACGGGCAGCTCGTAAAGGGTGGCGCCGACCGCCTGCGCCGCCTTGGCGCTGGCGCGGCCAACGGCTTCATGGTCGCAATGGCCGTCTTCGCGCCAGGTGGTGAACACCACGTCGGTGGGCTTGAGATAACGCTCTATGAATGCGCTCAACTCATCTTCACGGGCCGCGACCTGGCTGTCGGCAAAGCCTGCGCGCAGCCACTGCAAACTGTGCAATGGCAGGCCGAGACGGTGCAGAGCCTGGGCCGATTCCTGCGGGCGCACCACGCTCAAACGCTGGACCGGCCAGCGCCTGGAACCTGGGTGACTGGCGCTGCCATCGGTGACGGAAATCAGCTGGATCTGCCGGCCCAGCAGGGCCAGGCCTTGCAACAGGCCGCCACAGCCCAGCACTTCGTCATCCGGGTGCGGAGCAATGATGACGGCGCGGTGCCCCGCCGGCACCAACTGCTCGACACTGATCTGCGGCAACTGGGCCATCAGGGAGGAAGCTTGCCACTGGTGCAGTGGCGTGCCCTGGCCAACGATGGGGTTGGGTTTCATAACAGCCACCTCCCTGTGGGGTCGTCCGCCACCAGCTTTCCCAACGCCGCCAGGTCGCGCTCGGCGTGGCTTTGGCGTACATACACGGGTAAGTCCGCCATCAACTGGGCGAAGTGCGGATCTTTGCAATAAGGCCCGGCACCCACCGCGCGACCGACATGTTGCATGACCTGTTCGACCGTATCCTCGATGCACGCCCGTGCCTGTTGGGCCAACTGCTGAGAATCGGCGCGAGGGTCGCGGTCGATCTGCTCAGCGGCGTCGCGCAGTACACAGGCGGCGCTGTTGAGCACGCTGTCGACCGCGCCCAAATGCGCCAGCGCATGGGGTTCAGAGCGTTGGCTGCAATGTGCGCGCAGCACTTCGGCCAGGCGTTGAGCACCGCCATACCAGCAGGCGGCGATACCGACGCCGCCGTGCCAGAAGCCCGGCCGTGACAGGTAGTCGCCCGGCTCGCCGACCGCAATGCCGCGGGCCTCATCGAAGAGGATTTCGACACTGCCGGTGGCCGCCATGCCCACGGCTTTCCAGCCTTCGTGGGTGACGGTGACGCCGGGCTGAGCCATCTCGACCGCGACCAATTGCTGGCGGTCGTCTTCGTCCCAGGCCGTCAGCAAGCCATGGCTGACCACCGCTGCGCCGGAGCACCAGGCTTTGCGCCCATCGACGATCAGGCGCTGGCCGTCACGGCGCACACGCACCTTGGCCGTCGGCGGTTCGGCGGCCCACATGCCCCAAACGCTGCCCAGGGGCGGCAAGGGGCTGTCGAGCTCGGCGATGATCGCCAGGGCATCAGTGTGGCCTTCGAACAGCTTGCACAGGCGCAGGTCATGACCTGCCACCTGTGCCAGCCGGCTGAAGCGCTCGAGCGTCTGGCCGCTGCCGGGCAATGGCAGTTGGTCCAGGCCTTCTTCCTGAAGCGCCTTCAGTGCAACGCCCAGCGCCTGAGTATCGGCGTAGCTGCGGTTGCCTTGAAGGAATCCATGCAGGGCCATGTCACACCTCATCGTCTCGTTGCAGTTCGAACAGTAGCAGGGAGCGGCCCGTCACCGCGTATTCGTGCTCGAAATCAAAACGCTCCTGCCCGCGCACTGCCGGGGCATTGGTGTCGAGCATACAGGTCCAGAATTCCCCCTGCGGCACCGGCGGCAGGCGGAAATTCACCATGTCGTGGTGGGCGTTGACCACCAGCAACAGGGTCGCGTCACCGCCTGGGCGACGAATCCCGGTTTCCTGGGCGCGGCCGTCCATCAGCATGCCCAGGCAGCGGCCATGGCTGTCTTCCCACTGTTCGGTGCTCATCTCGTTGCCATCCGGCGCCAGCCAGGTGACGTCTTTTACGCCGAGATCTTCGTTGTAGTCGCCCACCAGGAAGCGCCCACGGCGCAGGATCGGGTAGGCCAGGCGCAACTTGATCAAGCGTTTGACGAACTTGAGCAGTGCCTTGCCGTCGTCGTCTAGGTCCCAGTTGACCCAGCCGATCTCGCTGTCCTGACAATAGGCATTGTTGTTGCCGTGCTGGGTGCGCGCGAACTCGTCACCGGCCACGATCATCGGCGTGCCTTGGGCCAGCAGCAGCGTGGCGAAGAAATTGCGCATCTGGCGCAGGCGCAGGGCGTTGATTTCCGGGTCTTCGGTGGGGCCTTCGACGCCATGGTTCCAGGACAGGTTGTTGTTGCTGCCGTCCTGGTTGTTCTCGTCGTTGGCCTCGTTATGCTTGTCGTTGTACGACACCAGGTCGTGCAGGGTGAAACCATCGTGTGCGGTGATAAAGTTCACCGAGCTGTAGGGTCTGCGCCCCCGATGGTTGAACATCTCGCCCGAGGCGGTCATACGCCCGGCAAAGTCCGCCAACTGGCCGTCATCGCCTTTCCAGAACGCACGCACGGTGTCACGGAAGCGGTCGTTCCATTCCACCCAGCCTGGTGGGAAGTTGCCCACTTGATAGCCGCCGGGGCCGCAGTCCCAGGGCTCGGCGATCATTTTCAGCTGGCGCAGCACCGGGTCCTGGCGGCAGGCCACGAGGAAGCTGTGGCGCTCGTCGAAACCGTCGCGGTAGCGCCCCAGAATGGTCGCCAGGTCAAAGCGGAAACCGTCCACGTGCATCTCGGTGGCCCAGTAACGCAGGGAGTCGGTGACCATTTGCAGCACGCAAGGGTGGCTCAGGTCCAGGGTATTGCCGGTGCCGGAATCGTTGATGTAGAAGCGCTTGTCGTCGGGCATCAGCCGATAGTACGAAGCGTTGTCGATGCCGCGCATCGACAGGGTAGGGCCGCGCTCGTTGCCCTCGGCGGTGTGGTTATAGACCACGTCGAGGATCACTTCGAGCTTCTGTTCATGCAGGTGCGCGACCATCTCCTTGAACTCGGCGATCTTGCCGCTGGCCAGGTAGCGCGGGTCGGGCGCAAAAAAGGCGATGCTGTTGTAGCCCCAATAGTTGGTCATGCCTTTTTGCAACAGGTGCTGGTCGTTGACGAAGGCGTGCACCGGCAGCAGCTCAACGGATGACACGCCGAGCTGGCGAATATGCTTGAGCACGTCATCTTCCATCAGCCCGGCACAGGTGCCGCGCACCGACTCGCCCACCGACGGGTGACGCATGCTGATGCCACGCAGGTGGGTTTCGTAGATGATCGTGCGGTCCCACGGCACCCGCACCGGCTGGTCGTTGCCCCAGGTGTGTGCGGGGTCGATGACCTTGCACTTGGGCACGAAAGGCGCGCTGTCGCGTTCGTCGAAACTGAGGTCGTCGTCCGGGTGGCCGATGGTGTAGCCAAACAGCGCCTCGGACCATTTGAGTTCACCCACCAGCTGTTTGGCATAGGGGTCGATCAGCAATTTGTTGTGGTTGAAGCGGTGACCATTGGCCGGGTCATACGCACCGTACACGCGGTAGCCGTAAATCAGCCCTGGGTGGGCGTCGGGCAGGTAACCGTGGAAGGTTTCGTCGGTGTATTCGGGCAGTTCGATACGTTCAAGCTCGACCTCGCCGGTGTCATCGAACAGGCACAGCTCGACCTTGGTGGCATTGGCTGAGAACAGCGCAAAGTTGACGCCCAGGCCATCCCAGGTGGCGCCTAGAGGGAAGGGCAAACCTTCACGAATCCGCGACGGCTCGTTTTCCGACGTGGCTGAGTTGTTATCGGGTTTGCTCATTAAATTGCTCCTGCAAGGGTCTTTTTTCGGGCCGAGCGCTACCGTGCCGACGGTTGCTCAGCTGACGCACTGAAAAGTAAAAAGGGCCGCCTGCCGAGCGTGTCGGCAGGCGGCGCGTGGGCTGTTAAGGTTTGGGCTTTTTCGGCGCCGCAGGCTTCTTGGCCGCCGGCGGTGCGGGCTTGCTGGCTGCCGGGGCCGGCGGCTTGGCTTTTGGCGCAGGCTTGGGTGCGGTCTTGGGCTTGGCCGCAGCCTTGGGTTTGCTCGGGGTCAGCGCTTCGGCTTCGGCCAACTTGCGCGCCATCTCCCAGTGGCGTGCATCTTCACCGTGGGGCTTGCCTTCGGACTCCCAGATCTGATGCGCCAACTCGCGTATGCGTTTGTCTTCAGTACTCATCGCAATACTCCTCACAGAAAATTTTCAGCTTTCTTGATCATCGGAATTGATAAAGACATTGACCGGGAAATCCCCCAGGGCAGCGCTGATCAACAGCTCCTTGTTTGGTGTGACTGCGCCTGTATGAAAAAGTCCCTTCCAGTTTTGTGTTGTGGTGGCGAACGGTAATTTCACCCGCGTATCGCCCCAAACCTGCGCATTGATATGGGGCTGTTCACCGTTTTCCAGCAAGCGATGGGGCCAGCGTGGCACCACCACCAGCAGGTGTTTGCCCTGATACGCGCGGCAAAATGCGACGACGTGATCGGCGTGTTTGCCCAGCACTTCCAGCGGGGTGTAGCTGCCGCGTTGGAAGAGTTCGGCATTGGCCTTGCGCACGGCCAGCACCCGGGCAATCAGCGCCTGTTTGATACGCCCGTCGCGCCAGTGGGACAACAGCTCGCCGACGTTCGGTGGGGTCTCCAGCGCGTGTTGCCGTGCGTTGAAATCCACCGGGCGGCGGTTGTCCGGGTCTACCAGGCTGAAGTCCCAGAACTCATCGCCCTGGTACAGGTCCGGTACACCCGGCACGGTGATACGAAGCAAGGATTGCGCCAGGCCGTTGAGTGCACCCGCCGTGGCGATAGCCTGGGCGGCACTGCCGATGGCATTGCGTAACGTGGCGCCGGCATCGCTGAGCAACAGGCGTGACAGGAAGGCTTCGACCGCCTGTTCATAAGCTTCGTTGGGCGCGCTCCAACTGCTTTGCAACTTGGCTTCGCGCAGGGCTTTTTGCTGCCATTGCCACAGGCGTTGCTGGTAAGGCTGCATGTCCGGGTTGGTATCCAGCGGCCAACTGCCGAGCAGCACTTGATAAAGGATCAGTTCATCGCCCGCCGACGGGCTGTGTGCATCATCGCGCAACGGTGCGGCGAGGCGGCGCCAGTGCTCGACCTGTTCGACATACCACGGCGCGCATTCGCTCAGTACCGCCAGGCGTGCCCGCGTGTCTTCGCCGCGCTTGTGGTCGTGGGTGGCGGTGGCCAGCAGGTTGTCGGGGAAGGTCTGCAGGCGCTGCTGATTGGCCGCATGAAAGTCCGCCAGCGGTGCACTGAACTGTTCGGTGCTGAAGCCCACATCGTTACGCGACAGCAGCACTGCCGAGCGGTAGAAGGCGGTGTCTTCCACCGCTTTGGCGGCCGCCGGCGACGTGAGCTGCTGGAAGCGCACGCAGGCATGCTTGAGCATCTTGCGCTCACGGCCCACCGGGCGATTGCGCCACGGCTGGCCGCCCAGCCATTTTTCCAGGTGGTCGAGCACTGGCCAGTCGCCTTCGCCCAAGGTGCTGCGGGCACCGGCCAAGGCTTGCAGGAAAAACACATCATCGTGCGCACTGCGCCCACGGGCGCTGATGTAGGTGCGGTACACCGGGAAGTGCACGATCAACTCCTGCAAGGCACGGCGGATCGCGCCCAGGGTCAGGTCGCGGGTCATCACGTCATCGCGGGCCACTTGCAGCAGCGCCTGGGCCACGCTCTCGAAGTCGCCGGCCAGGGAGCCGTTGAGAATCTGCTGGCGGGCCAGCCAGGCTTCTTCGATAAAGGCCGCGGGCCGTTCGCTGTGGCGCGTCCACAGCTCAGCCAACGGCCCAAAGCCTGCCGGGTCGTGTTGCAACAGCGACAGCTGGTTCATGAACTCATAGCCGGTGGTGCCGTCTACCTGCCAGTCTTCGCGCAGGGTTTCGCCTTCACCGAGGATCTTTTCCACGAAGATCGGCAAATGCCGGTTGGGCGAAAGGGAGTCCACGCGCCGGCGCAACTTGCGGCAATACCCGCGTGGGTCGGCCAACCCGTCGATATGGTCGATGCGCAAGCCGTCCACCAGACCTTGGCTGATCAGCTCGAAAATCTTGCCATGGGTGGCTTCGAACACGGCGCTGCGTTCAACGCGCAGGCCGCCCAGTTCGTTGACGTCGAAGAAGCGCCGCCAGTTGATATCGTCCGCTGCGGTGCGCCAACTGGCCAGCCGATACACCTGCTGTTCCAGCAAGGCGTGCAAGTGAGTGAAGCCATCCGGCTGGCGCCCGTCGAATTCGGCCAGCCGGCTTTCGATGGCGTGCAGCACCGAGGCTTCAGTGGCTCGTTCGGCCAGCACGTGTTTGAGCCAGCCGGCTTCGGTGTAGGCGTCATCCTGGAAGGCAAGGGCGCTGAAACGGTCGGCCAGGGGCTTTAACGGCTCATCGCTGCCCAGGATCATGGCGTAGTCACGCGGGCAAATCGGGAAGCGGTGCTCGTAATGCTCGACGTAAAACCCGCCTTGGTCGGCATCGAACTGGAGCTTCAGGTCGCCGCTTTGCAGCGCTTCACCGTAGTCGCTGCCCAGAAACGGCATCAGCAACTGGCCTTTGAGCAGCGGGTCCGGCGAGTGCCACTGGATATCGAAAAACTCACTGTAGGGGCTCATGCGGCCCCATTCCAACAGGTCCAGCCACCACGGGTTGTCCGCGCCGCCGACGGCCATATGGTTGGAGACGATATCGAGGATCAGCCCCATCCCATGCGCGCGCAGCGCCGCAACCAGCCTGTGCAAGGCCGGCTCGCCGCCAAGCTCGGGGTTGACGCGGGTCGGGTCGACCACGTCGTAGCCGTGCATGGAGCCGGCGCGGGCGGCGAGCAGCGGCGAGGCGTACAGGTGGCTGATGCCGAGCTGGGCAAAGTAGGGCACCAGGGGCACGGCATCATCCAGGGTAAAACCTTTATGAAATTGCAGGCGCTGGGTCGCGCGCAGGGGTAATGCATTCATCGGTCACGCTCATGGGCTTGGTTGCGCGCCACGGCCAGCAACTCCAGACGACGGGCGGCGCCGTTGTTGTCGAGCAGGCTGGCAGCCTCACCCGGCAGGCGGCGGCGCCAATTGGGGTGGGTGTCGGTGGTGCCGGGCAGGTTGGCTTGTTCCTCGATGCCCAGCGCGTCTTCCAGCGGCAATAGCACCAGCGGCGCGCGGGTGTGGCCCAGGTAGCGCACGCTGGCGTCGATCATATGGTCGGTGTCGTTGCGGATTTCATCGACGAAGTTCTGCGGGTCCTGGCTCAAGGCCTGGCGCAGTGCCTGGCGTTCGCGCAAGCGGTGTTCGCTCCACTGCTCCACGGTGGGCGCATCGATCAGGCCCAGCTGGATATTCCATTCAATATCGCGGCTGTGCCACCAGCCGTTGAGGGTCGGCAAGTCGTGGGTGCTGGTGGTGGCCAGCGCGTTGTCCGGCCAGTCGAGGATCGGCGTGAAGTGGCCTTCGTGGTTTTGCTCAAAGAGCAACACGCGCATGCCCAGGATCGAGCGGCCGCTGAGTTTTTCGCGCAGGCCATCGGGCACCGTACCCAGGTCTTCACCGAGCACGATGGCCTGGTGGCGGTGGGATTCCAGCGCCAGCAGGCGCAGCAGGTCATCCACCGGGTAATACAGGTAGGCGCCGTCGCGCGGCGTAGCGTCCATGGGAATGACCCACAGGCGTTGCAGGCCCATCACATGGTCGATGCGCAGGCCGCCGGCGTGGGCGAAGTTGGCCCGCAGCATCTCGATAAAGGCGCGAAAACCGTTGCGCTTGAGGCCTTCGGGGGAAAACGCCGAAATGCCCCAACCTTGGCCCGCGCGGTTGAGAATGTCGGGCGGCGCGCCGACGGTAAGGTTGGCCAGCAACTCGTCCTGCCGGCTCCAGGCCTGGCTGCCGCCGCCGTCGGCGCCCACGGCCAGGTCTGCGATCAGGCCGATGCCCATGCCGCTGCCACGCGCGGCTTGTCGCGCGCGCTCCAGGCAGCGGGCGATCAGCCACTGGCAGAAGGCGAAATAGCCGATTTCATCCGCATGCTCGGCGGCAAATTGCGCCAGCGCCGGGCTCTGTGGCGAGCGCCAGGCTTCGGGCCAGTGGCGCCAGTCGAGGTCTTCACCCGCGGCGGCGCGCAGGGCCTGCACGGCTTCGAAGCGACAGTGGTTTTCCAGGGCTTCGCCGCCGGCCTGGCGAAAGCTCAGGAAATCGGCGTGTTGCGGGTGCTGGCCGTGGCGGAAATCTTCATACAAGGCGCGCAACAGACGCTGCTTGGCGCGGGCGGCGGTGGGCCAGTCGATCAGGCTGAGCTGCTCCAGCTCGTGCAGCTCATCGGTGAGGTCCAATGCCTCGATGGCGTTGCGCACTTCGCGCTCGCCAAGGATGCAGGCGGGCGAGGCATACAGGCTGTTGAGGAACAAACGGCTGGAGGGTGAATAGGGGCTGTAGCGCTCGGTGTCGGCGCTGAACATGGCGTGCATCGGGCTGATGGCCAAGGCGTCCGCGCCGCGCTCGGCGGCGCTGCGGGCCAGGTGCTCCAAGGCCAACGTGTCACCGAAACCGCCGTCACCCAGACGGCGCAGTGCATACAGCTGCGCACTCAGGCCCCAGGCGCGGGCCGATTGGCTGTCGACCGCTTCACCGACGCTGTAGCAATGGGTCGGGGCCACGGCCAGGGTGAAAGTTTGGTCTTCAATATGCACCTGGTGATAACCCAGTGCTATCACGCCGGGCAGTTCGGCATTGCCATCCAGGCGCAATTCGAGGGTTTCGCCCTGTTCCAGGCTGACGCGGCAGGGTGTGTCCGGGGAGAAGTAACGCGCGAGGTCCAGACCCGCGCCGGTGTCCACGGTCATCAGCGGCGGCAGGTGCTTGTCTTGTTGCACCCGTTCCATTTCGAGCAGGCTGGCATCGATCTCGGCGTCGGTATCGGCCGGGTGGCCCAGGCCTTTGAGGACGGCACGCAAGGCGGCGGGTTTGACATGTTGCGGGCGGCCGTTTGCGTCGATCCAATCGACGGCCAGGCCCGCGCGGCTGGCGAGTATTTCCAGGTTCGCTTCGCTCAAGGGTGATCTCCAACAGGGGATAAGGCGACGCGTGCACTCAATGGCGCCAGTTGCGCGCCTTCATGGCCAGACGTCTCGAATAGCAGGTGTGGCGGCGCCGGGTGATCCAGCGGCGTGGTGCCCAGGTTCAGGTCGATCTGCAACACGCTGCCATTGCCCAGGCGCCAGCGCGCGGTGACGGCGCCGTCGGCCAGTACCTGCGCGCCCAGGGCCACGCTGCCCGGCAAGTGCGGCACGATATGCCGATGGCGCAGGCTCAGCAGCTGGCGGTATAGCTGCGCGTGTTCGTTCTCGGTGAAGCGGGGTGCTGACTGTAGAAAGGTCGGCAGCGCGTTGGGGTCGGGAATATGTTCGCGCCGTTCAGGGTCTTTAAACGCGGCGAAGTCGGCGAATTCGTTGCGTCGGCCTTCGCGCACGGCTTCGGCCAGCTCACCGTGGTGATCGGTGAAAAACAGGAACGGCTGCTCGGCGTTGACTTCATCGCCCATGAACATCAACGGAATCATCGGTGACATCAGCAGTAAGGTGGTGGCGGCTTTCAGCGCCTGGGGTGAGCACAGTTGGTGCAGGCGCTCGCCCAAGGCACGGTTGCCGACCTGGTCGTGGTTTTGCAAAAACGCCACGAAGGCGCTGGGTGGCAGGTCCCCGCTGGGCTCGCCGCGTGTGTGGCCGTGGCGGGTGGTGTGGCCTTGGTAGACAAAACCTTCGCCCAGGCAGCGCGCAAGTTTCTCGGTGGGGTCTTGCGCGAAGTCACTGTAATACGCATCCGTTTCGCCCGTGAGCAGCACGTGCAATACGTTGTGGAAGTCGTCGTTCCACTGCGCATCAAAGTCGTGCGTGAGCAGGCTGGCCTGGTTGAGTTCGTTTTCCAGTACCAGCCACACGTGCCGGCCGGTGTCCACCTGCTGGCGTACCCGATGCGCGAGTTCCTTGAGGAAACCGGGGTTGTCGATGGCGTGCACCGCGTCCAGGCGCAGGCCGTCGAAGCGGTACTCGAGCAACCACATCAGCGCGTTGTCGAGGAAAAAGTCGCGCACCTCGCGGCGATCGAAATCAATGCCGGCGCCCCAGGGCGTGTGCACATCTTCTTCAAAGAAGCCTTGGGCGTACTGGCCCAGGTAATTGCCGTCGGGGCCGAAGTGGTTGTAGACCACATCCAGGATCACCGCCAAACCGTGTTCGTGGGCACTGTCGATCAGGGCCTTGAGTTGTTCGGGGGAGCCATAGGAGGCTTGCGGGGCGTAGGGCAGTACGCCGTCGTAGCCCCAATTGCGCTCGCCGGGAAACTGCGCCAACGGCATCAGTTCAATGGCGGTAACGCCAAGCTCGGCCAGGCGGGGCAGCTGTTTTTCAACAGCGGCATAACCGCCCATTGCGCCGACATGCAGCTCGTAGATAACCGCCTGATGCCAAGGGCGACCTTGCCACTGGCTGTGTCGCCATTGATAGGCGAGGGGATCGACGACGATGCTCCAACCGTGTACGTCAGTCGCCTGAGCCCTGGAAGCGGGATCGGGCACGTCGTGTTCGCCATCGATGTTGTAGCGGTAACAAGTGCCCGCCGGGCACTTGGTTTCTACCTCGAACCAGCCATCTGCCTGGGGCAGCATGGCGATGGACTTGCCGTCTTGCAATTCAACGCTGACATAAAACGCGTCTGGCGCCCACAAGGCAAAACGCGTGTGTTGCGCGTCCAGCATGATTGCGCCGTGGGGCCAGGTTTCCAGAGTCCGTGACGGCATCTATGAAGACCTCCCTTTTTTTAAACAACAACTAAAAATTACTTCGTGGGTTTCCCCAGGGCCTTGGCCACCAGCTGTTCATACAGTTCAGCGTAGGGTTCCACCGCCTGGCTCCAGTTGAACGGCTGGGTCATGGCGCGGCTGCGCATGGCGTTAAGCAGGCCTTTATTGGCAAATACCCTGAACGCGCGGCTCAGCGCCTCTTCATAGCTCTCGACGGTGGACTCATTGAACAGGAAGCCGGTGACGCCATTTTCGATGGTGTCCGCCAAGCCGCCGGTATTGCGCGCCACCGGCAGCGAGCCGAAACGCTGGGCGTACATTTGGCTCAGGCCACACGGCTCGTAGCGCGAGGGCATGAGCAGGAAATCGCTGCCGGCGAACATGCGCCGTGCATCGGTTTCATTGAAGCCGATGCGCACACCCACCTGGCCCGGAAAGCGCAGGGCCAATTCGCGCATGGCGTGTTCTTCTTCCGGCTCGCCGCGGCCGATAATCGCGATCTGGCCGCCGTTTTCAACGATGTAACGACTGACCGCTTCGGTCAGGTCCAGGCCTTTCTGGTACACCAGCCGCGAGACCACCGCGAACAGCGGGCCGGTGGAATCGTGCAGGCCAAACAGCTCGCGCACATGGGCCGCATTCACCGCCTTGCCTTCCCAATCGCCGATATTGAAGTTATGAGTCAGGTGCGTGTCGGTGGAGGTTTCCCAGCTTTCATCGATGCCGTTGGGGATCCCACTGAGCAGGCCTTGCTGGGTCTTGCTGGCGAGGAAGCCATCGAGGCCACAGCCGAATTCCGGCGTAGTGATTTCCTGGGCGTAGGTCGCACTCACGGTGGTGATATGGCTGGAATAGGCCATGCCCGCCTTGAGGAACGACATCTTGCCGTAGAACTCCATGCCTTCCTGTTGCAGGGCATGGGGTGGAATGCCCAACTCAGGGGTAGAGGCCAGGCTGACCACACCCTGGTAGGCGAGGTTATGAATGGTGAACAGCGTGGGGGTGCGCGACCCACGCCAGTGCATATAAGCCGGCGCCAGGCCTGCGGGCCAGTCATGGGCGTGCACCAGGTCCGGGCACCAGTGGATTTGTGCGAGGTTGGCGGCCATGTCGGCGGCGGCCAGACCCAGGCGGGCGAAGCGAATATGGTTGTCCGGCCAGTCGCGGCCGTTGTTGGCGCCGTAGGGCGTGCCTTCACGCTCGTAGAGCTCGGGGCAGATCAGCACATAGATGACCAGGCCATCCTTGAGGTCCATGCGCCCGATCTTGCACGGCGGCAGCGCCGCGTGGCCGCCCAGTTCGCCGATGATATGGATCGGGTTGTCGCTTTCCATCACCTGCGGGTAGCCGGGGATCAGCACGCGCACATCATGCAGGTGCGCCATGGCACGGGGCAGGGCGGCGGAGACGTCGCCCAGGCCGCCGGTTTTCACCAGGTCGGCGAATTCGGACGTCACAAACAGGACTTTCTTGCGATTAGGGTTCTGACTCACGATCGGCCGCACAGTGTTGGGCAGGTCGGCCAACGAAGTCGGTCCCCCTGCCGGCTGACTAAAACGCTCTCCCTGAGTATCGACTGCAGCACTGATCATCGTTCTCTCCTACATATTGGGTCGGCTGATGGCCCGCTGCCATCGGCTCCGATTGGCCACATCCTGCGGCCAGGCGCACAAGCACAGTACAAACTGGCAAGGCGTATGCCAGTTGCACTCATTGCGAAAAAAGAGTGGATGGACGGGCATTCGGCTGAATCGCCTGCGCTCGCCTCCCTTAAAAACTTGACCTGCGGCAGAGTTGTAAAGTTTCGATTTTTTGCGGGGTTTTTGTTTTGGAACGGACCCATCGGTCATGAGTCTAGGACAGATCCCAGCGCCTGTATGGTTTATAGGCGTTTTTTGTAGGACAAAAAACTTGTAACGATATGCACCGTTCGCAATTGCTGTGATTTTGCGAGAACGGCCGGGGCAATAGTGGCGAACGGCCTATGTGTGGCGAGCAGGCTTGTTGTGGCGAGCAGGCTTGCCCTGCGTTGGAGCGCGCAGCGCTCCCAAATGGCCCATTCGGTGCATCAGGTAGGTCGGGTGTGTTCATTATGGGGCTGCTGCGCAACCCAACGCAGGGCAAGCCTGCTCGCCACAACAAGCCTGCTCGCCACAACAGGCCTGCTTGCCCCAAAAATCCTGCATGCCAGGAAAAGCCTGCTTGCCATACCGCTTACAGGCTGCGAATCGGCGTCCCGCTGGCCCAGGCTTGGATGTCTTCGATCATTTGCTGATAAAACTGCCGATAATTCTGTTCACTCACATACCCAACGTGCGGCGTGGCCAACACATTGGGCAAACGCCGGAAGGGATGATCAACCGGCAGTGGCTCTTCGCTATACACATCCAGCGCGGCCCCTGCCAGTCGCCCGGCTGATAACGCCTCGATCAGCGCCTGCTCATCCACAATCGGCCCACGTGATGTATTGACCAAACGCGCACTGGCCTTCATCCAGCTCAGCGCCTGGGCATCTACCAGGCCGCGACTGCGCTCGCTGAGCACCAGGTGCACGCTCAGAATATCCGCCTGCTCGAACAACTCACGCTTGCTGACCCAGCTCACACCCACCTCGGCGGCACGCTCCGGCGTGAGGTTCTCGCTCCAGGCGATCACGCGCATGCCGAATGCCTGGCCAAACTGGGCGACTTTCTGGCCGATGCTGCCCAGCCCGAGAACACCCAGGGTTTTGCCATACAGGTCGCCGCCCAAGCCGACCTGCCAACCGCCGGCGCGCAGTGAGTTGGCTTCGGCCAGCAGGTTGCGGGTCGAGGCCATGATCAGCGCCCAGGTCAATTCCGGCGCCGCCTGCTTGTAGCTGTCGGTGCCGCACACCTGGATGCCCAGGGCTTTAGCGGCAGCAATGTTGATGGCCGCGTTGCGCATGCCGCCGGTCACCAGCAGTTTCAGCTTGGGCAGGCCTTGCAACAGGGCCTGATCGAAGGTCGAGCGCTCGCGCATCACACAAATCACGTCGAACGCCTGCAAACGCTCGACCATCGTGGCGGTATCGGCGGGGTAATCGTGCAGAAAGTGCACCTGGCCCACCGCCGCCAGTGCCGACCAATCCACCACACCACTGGCTACATTCTGCCAATCATCAATGACTGCGATTTGTACCGACATTCACGAGTGCCTCGAAAAAGGTTGGATTAAAGGGCGTTCAACCCCTGCAACAGAGCCTGATGAAACTGCGCCGGTTCTTCCATCTGCGGTGCATGGCCCAGGCCCGGGAATTCCACCAGGGTCGCATGGGGGATCAGCTTGGCTGCCTGTTTGCCCAGCACGTCGTAGTGACCGAGCCTGGCCTTGACCGCCGGCGGCGCGATATCGCTGCCGATGGCGGTGGTGTCGGCGGTGCCGATCAGCAGCAGCGTGGGCATCTGCAAGTCCTTGAACTCGTAGTACACCGGCTGGGTGAAGATCATGTCGTAAATCAGCGCCGAGTTCCATGCGACCTGGGTGTGGCCGGGGCCTTTATTCAGGCCTGCGAGCATGTCGACCCAACGCTCGTATTCCGGCTTCCAGCGTCCGACGTAGTAAGTGTTGAGTTCATACTGGCGAATGCCGTCGGCGCTGAGTTTCAGCTCGCGCTCATACCATTGGTCGACGCTGCGATAGGGCACGCCCAGGGCTTTCCAGTCTTCCAGGCCGATGGGATTGACCAGCGCCAACTGCTCGGTTTGCTGCGGATACAGCAGTGCATAACGGGTGGCGAGCATGCCGCCGGTGGAATGGCCGATGAGGGTGGCCTTCTGAATACCGAGTTTTTCCAGCAGTTGATGGGTGTTGATCGCCAGTTGCTGGAAGCTGTACTGGTAGTGGTCCGGTTTGCTGGAGGTGCAGAACCCGATCTGGTCCGGCGCGATCACGCGGTAACCCGCTGCGCTCAAGGCCTTGATCGAATCGTCCCAGGTCGCGCCGCAGAAGTTCTTGCCATGCATCAATACCACGCTGCGGCCATTGGCACGGCCCTTGGCAGGCACGTCCATATAACCCATTTGCAGGGTTTTGCCTTGGGACTGGAAACTGAAATGTTCGACCGGGTAAGGGTATTGAAAGCCTTGCAGCTCGGGGCCATAGGCGCTGGCAAGGGCAGTAGCGGCACTTGCCGTCAGCAGGCCGGCGATGCAACAGGCGCGAATGAGAGACATGGAAGGGCTCCGATGGGAATGCCCGGATGCTGTTGCGAGGGGATTAAGTGGGGATTAACACCCAGTGCAAGGTCAGCGCCGCCAGTACGCCATAGCGCAGGCTCTTGGCCAGCGTGACCAGCAGCAAAAACCGCCACAGCGGTTCGCGCATGACCCCGGCGACCAAGGTGAGTGGGTCACCGATGATCGGCACCCAACTGAGCAATAACGTCCAGTGCCCCCAGCGTTCGTAATGGCGGCTGGCCTTGTCGAGCTGCTTTGCGCTGACCGGAAACCAGCGACGATCCTTAAAGTGTTCAACCCAGCGGCCCAGCCACCAATTGACCACCGACCCCAGCACATTGCCCACCGTCGCAATACCCAACAGCAGCCACAGGCTGTAGTGGCCGCTGAGCAATAAGCCCACCAGCACCGCTTCCGATTGCAGCGGTAACAAGGTTGCCGCGCCAAAGGCGGCGAAAAACAGCCCCAGGTAACCGGCGAGCATGAATCAACGGGCCGGGTAGTCGGCCACCACTACATCCTGACCGTCGCGCGTCAGGCCGATGACCTGGTAGGCCTCGCGCCGGTCGCCCATTTCCATACCGGGCGAACCCATGGGCATGCCGGGGGCGGCAATACCCAGCAGGTCATCGCGTTTGCGCAACGCCAGCACCTGCTCGGCGGGCACGTGGCCTTCGACGAACTTGCCGTCGATCACGGCGGTATGGCACGAGCCCAGGCGCGGTGCTACGCCCAGGCGCTGCTTGACGGCGCTCATGTCGGCTTCAACGTGGTCGTTGACCTTGAAACCGTTGGACTCAAGGTGAGTGATCCATTTTTTGCAGCAACCGCAGTTGGCGTCGCGGTGCACGTCGATTGGGATCAGGTCGGCCGCCTGGGCCAGGGTAGTGGTGAACAGGGCACAGAGTAAGGCCAGTCGCAACGGGTTTTTCATGCGGGTCTCGTGGGCAAGAGGACGGCGTCGGGATTTTGCGGCGATCATGACGACGTCATCGCAGGCAAGCCAGCTCCCACAGGGTGAGAGGGGTGTCAGTAATGTTTCTAAATTATACGAAAGCCGCGTTTTCAAGGCGGCGCTTGAGCTGTTCCAGCGCATTGGCCGACAGCTCGACCATGCGCGCGTGCAAGGTGGGCAGTTGCAACTCGGTCTCGTAGGTGAGCACCCGCTTGAACAGCGTGCCGCCACGGTGGGGTTGCAGGAAGTAGTGAATCGAACCGTCTACCGCCAGGGAAGTGAACACGGTCTTGAATTCACTGGGGCAGCGCGCGACCTGTACGCGATAGCTCATGGGGACGCGCACGCCCAGCAAGTCGATGATTTCGGTAAAGCGCGTGCCGGCCGGCAGTGAACCGGTGGTGCCGGTGTCGGCACTCAGGGAGGTGGGGTGCCACTCGTGACAGCGATCCGGCTGGGTCACGTAGTCGTAGATGACCTCGATCGGGGCCTGGATGAAGCGTTCCTGACTGATCCGCTCCAAGCGGACCGAATGCTCAGCTGCGTGCATGACACACCTCCTGTGTGGCGAGAGTTTGTCCTGAGAACTGTCAGAATAGTCCCACTCCCGCGCATTGCACGGGAGTGTCTCAGTCTTTTATCAGCGCACCTTGAAGCGGCCCATCAACGCAATGACCCGGCCATTGGCGTCCAACAGGCTCTGGGTGTTGGTTTGCGTGGCGTGGCCGCTTTCTACCAACTCGTCGACCATCTGTCGGATCTGCACCATGCTGCGGTTGATCTCCTCGGTCACCGCGCTTTGCTGCTCGGCCGCCGTCGCGATCTGGGTGCTGAGGTTATTGATATGGCTGACGGAACCAGCCATCTCGTCCAGCCCGGTGTTCACCCGTGCCGTGGCGTCGGCCGCCGACTGGCAACTGGCCTGGGTGTTTTCCATGGCCGCCACCGACGAACTCACGCCGGTGGTCAGGCGCGCGAGCATCTCATTGATCTGCGAGGTGCTGGCCTGGGTGCGCGCCGCCAACGCCCGAACCTCATCGGCCACCACCGCAAAACCACGGCCTTGCTCACCGGCCCGCGCCGCTTCAATCGCCGCGTTGAGGGCCAGCAGGTTGGTCTGGCCGGCAATCGCGCCGATCACCCCGAGGGTCTCGGTGATGCGTGCAGCGTCCTGGCGCATCGCCTCCACGGTGTGGGTGGCGCTGGCGACTTCGCCGATCAACGCGCTGACACTGGTGGACGCTTCGCCCACCACCACGCGGGAGCGGTCGGCGTGCTCGTTGGCGCGCTGGGTGAACGAGGCGGTTTCCGCCGCGTTTTGCGCGACGGTGTCGGCAGTCGAGCTCATTTCGGTGATGGCGGTGACGGTCTGGTCGGTCTCCGAGGCGTGGCGCACCAGGATCTGGTTGGTGTGGGCCGAGGTCTGCTGCAACTGCGCCAGGCTCGATGACATGGCGCCCGTGGCTTGGGTCACTTCACCAATCATGTTCTGCAAGTAGACGATAAAGTGGTTGACCGAATGGCCGATGGCGCCCAGTTCGTCTTCGGCGCGAATGGTGATGCGCCGCGTCAGGTCAGCGTCGCCGGCGGACAAGGCATCGATATTGGTCTTCAACGACTTCATGCGCTGCACCAGTTGGCGGATCGCAAAAGCGGCCAGCAGCACCAGCAGCAACACCATGGGGATTTGTATCAGGGCCAGGCTGCCGAGCACGTCATCGCGCTGGGCGGTGATCAACGAGGTGGGCAGGGCGGTGGCGAGGAACCACGGCGTTCCCTCGATCGGTCGCAGGTAGAAGGTGCTGGCCACGCCCTGGTTGTCGAACTCGGTGCGTACAAGCCCTTGGTCGCGGTGGGCCAGGGCTTTACTCACCTGGGCGGCAAACGCCGAGGTGCCGACCAGTTCGCTGATGTTCTTCAACACCACCGGGCCGCTGATGCGCGAGCTGTTGCTGATGATCTTGCCATCGCCTTCGACGATCAGCATCTGGCCGCCGATGTCTTTTTCCTTGCTGGCTACCAGCTCATTGAAGAACCCCAGGGTGACGTCAATGGTAGCCACGCCATAGGCTGCGCCATCGCGCTGAATGGCCATGGCACAGTTGGTGCGTGGCTCCTGGCTGGCGTCGTCCTTGTAGGCGGCGGCCCAGGCGCACTGGCCGCGCGGAGAGGCGAGGCCGCCTTTGTACCAGCTCTGGTCGTAGTAGTTGGGCGCAGCGTCGCTGTTCCAGAACGTGTTGACCGCCAACTTGCCCGACGCATCGCGGTGCCAGAAGGTACTGAACTTGTTGAGCCCAGGCGCGCGCTGGTTGGGCAGTGGCCAGATACCGCCGCCGAAGACTTTCAGCTCGCCATACTGGTCCACCAGGCCGGGCAGCACTTTGTCGATGGCATCGCTGTCGAGCAGGGGAATGGTTTGGGTGATGCTGCGTTGTTGGGCTTGAACCTTGTTCAGTTCGCCCTGGATGCGCTCAGCCACTTCGGCGACGCGGTTGAGCACCACCTGTTCTTCGGTATGGCGCAGCGTGGGGGCCACCAACTGGCCGATACCGACGACGGTCAACACCAATATCAGCAGGACGAACAGCACCAGGAACAGGGTGTAGCGGGTTTGGATGGAGCGCAGTGGAGGCATGGGGGTCGTCCTTACGAAGCGTTATTATCGACGCGGCTTTGTTAAAGCTTCGTAGGGCTATCGGCTTGAGGAGGAGGAGCTTTAGGTACGATGGTGCAATGTGGTTGGGTGAGCGGTGACCCTGCTGGCGTTTGCTGCGCAAGGTCACCGAATGGACGCGCTGTTATCCCAACAAATCTATTGGCCAGCGTTGCCCGGCTTCACCTCAGTAAAAGTTGAACCTTGGGTGCGGTCGAACTGATCGTTGGCCCCGGCGACAATGCTGTCCTGGCTTGAGTTATGCAGGATGCGGTCGTTACCCTCGCCGGTAAAAAAGTGCGTGCGGTCATAGCCCCACAAGCGGTCATCACCGTTGCCGCCATGCAGATAATTGTCTCCGCTACCGGCCATGAGTGTGTCGTTGCCATCGCCACCCTCCAGCTTGTTCCATTTGTGCGCATCGCTGAACCCGGCCTCGAGAACATCGTCACCCTCGTCGCCGATCAGGACGCTGTTGCCGGTGCCACCGTAGAGCCTGTCATTTCCTTCGTTACCTTCTGCATAGCCGAAGTTACTGCCGAGCCGCAGGGTGTCGTTACCGCGTTGCCCGGAGAGGCTGGTAACGCCTCCGCCGGCCTGGAGTGTGTCGTTGCCATCGCCACCCTCAATGAGCACGTAATGCTTGACGTCATCATCGATGATGACGCTGTCATCACCGCCATTTGTTTTGATGAGCAGGCTGTTGTTAAAGCTTTGTTGTGGCGGGATATCAACCACATACGACTGGCCATTAACGATGAACTGCAATTTGTCCCCTGGCCAGCTGCGCACACGGATGGTGTCGGCGTCGTTACCGGTTTCCACCAGAAGTTGATTGGCAACAATCTTCGGTTTATCGGGGTACGCCGCGCTCCAGGTGATTTCCCGGCTAAAGGTCACATTGTCTTTTTGGAGCAGAATGTGTGTCCTGACTTCGCGCGCGCCTGGTGCCAGATCGGCGGGTGGATCATAGGGTGAAGCTTTGGGCTTGACCGGCTCGACGCTTGGCACTAGGTGACGCGCGGTTGCTGGGGCGTGAGCGTAGGGAGAGAGCATGGTGATGTCCTTCTCAATAACCAAGGTATAAACCTGACAGCATGTCAGGGCTCCTCTTACGTGGGCGATCGATGCAAGAGCGTTCCTGGCAACCGCGCAGAGCTTGCGACTGGATATTTCGTTCGCGCCTCGATGTTTTCAAGCATCACCTGGCCTATGCCCGGTGACGCTCTACCGTGGAGGGTCAGACCAGGTAGCTCTTGCGTAAAGGCCGGCCCATTTCACGGTGCATGCCGTTTTCCGTGAAGTGTTCGGGATTGATGGTGGTGGGCGGGGTAGAGGGGTCGTTGTCGAAGTCAAAAGGCTGCGCGGTGCTGCCCGGTAAGCCGACGACCTGAAACTCTGTGTTGTGGATGTAATCGGTAATGGCAGGATTGGACGCTGAACGGTCCAAGGTGTAGCCAGGCAGATTCGTGCCTGTAGCGCCATTGTAGGCGTGACCGATTTCATGGACCAAGTTGACGACTGGTGGGGTAAAAAAGCGTTCGTCACCGGTATCCATCGGATCGTAATTCACCGCCCCCGCATCAGCACGTGACCCGGGTTTGTTGCCAATGACCCTGCCGTATCGTGGGTCATCAAGGTCGATTTTCTTGAACAGCGCACTCGGTACTCGACCTAGTTCAAAACTGCGAAACGAGTAGCTGTTTGCAACGGTTGCTTTCTGGATGGTGACTTTGGCGCCAGCTTTCGGGGCTTCCTTATCCATATCCGCCAGTATTTTTTGCCCATTGGGCGAGCTGCGCAGGAATTCGCCCTGAACCCAGCCAAAGCCTGTCGTCACCTGCGCCACCCAGTGCCCTGGTCCTGCCTGCCCCGGCGATAAAGGTATCATTCCCATCACCGCCTCCAAACGTGACGGGGTTATTGACTATTGTGCTGATGGTTACGTGGTCTGGCCCGCCATTGGTTTTAATGTGCAGCTCAATGGGCTCACCGTTTTTACCCTTTGCGTCGAAAGGGTATGACTTGCCATTGATCTGCACCTGCAAACTTCCGTCAGGGTTGTTGCCGACATGGAGCGTGTCGGCGGCGTTACCGGTTTCCAGGGTCAGGGTGACGCGCTCGATTTTGGGCGGTTGGGCATAGATGTCCCATTTGGCCTGCTGGGTGATTTTTACGTAGCCATCATCGAGTAAGGTCTCGGTTTTGGTTCGAGTTCGGCCATTCCCGGGGGCATAAAAATCTGGAGCGTTATAAATGGATTATCGTGGGGCAAGGGCTGTTGTGTGGTGCGTGTTCACGCGGTTGCCGGACTGCGGGGCGTAAGCGAGCGAGGTCGGAGTCATAGTTCCAAGGTCTGGGGGTAATGGACCCGTTGTGTGGAATTAACCCGCAACACAGTTCCATTTCTTACAGACGATGGTAAACAAACCGACTTCCCTGTTTGCTAATTCTGCAACTGCCCTTTGCGATAAGCCCCAGGCTGCTGGCCGGTGGTCTTGTGAAACGCCCGCGTAAACGCCGCCACCGACTGATAACCCACGGCCAGCGACACATCGGCCACGGTCATGTTTTCTTTGAACAGACGGCACGCATGGCGCATGCGCATCATCAACAGCACGTGCCCCGGCGATTGCCCGCACAGTTCGCTGAAGCGTTTGAAGAACGCCGAGCGGGACAAGCCGGTGCAGGCGGCCATGCTTTCCAGGGTCCATGGGTCTGCCGGGCGGGCGATCAATTGCTCCAACAGTTCGGTGAACGCCGGTTGCCGGCCCAGCGCTGCCAAGCCGCCCAGTTCGGGGTTATCGATGACCTGCTGACGCAACACATACAGAAACAACAAATGGCACAGACGTTCGAGCAGTGCCGAGGAGGGCGCCGGGACGCGCTCGCACTCTTGCAGGATCAATTCGAACAGATTGCGCGCAGCGGTCAGCGATGGGTCGCCGGCGCGCAGGATGATCCAGGCGGGCAGGCCGTCGACGATCATTGCCGACAACCCGGAATGGAAGTGAAAAAAGCCGCAGACCAGGCCGACGCCATCGTCGGCGTTGCTGTCCAGTGCCAGCATCGGTCGGCGCGGGCTTTCCTGCGCGGCTGCGGCCGTAGCCTCGCCAGACAGCCGATACTCGAGGTCACGCAGCAGAAACACCGCATCACCATTATTCAGGTGTTGGGGAAGGGGTTCGCCGTCAATATGCAACCAGCATTGGCCCTGCACAATCAGATGGAAACTCGCGCTGGCCAGCCCATGGGTGCTGGCGTGCCACGCGCCGCAATAGCGGCCGACATGGAACAGGCTGGTGTTGAGTTCGAGGCTGTCTAATAACCAATCAACGAGTGCACTGGACGAATTCATCTAACGGAAAGACTCTAGAGCAAGTAATCGCTACTTTAGCCTATTGAGGCGTTTTTTTATAACCAACAGACTTAGGTGATGAACCCATCAGGAGACCACTCCATGTCCCGTGTACCGTTGCTCACCCCCGAAACCGCCCCGGAAGCGGCCAAGCCCTTTCTGGAAAACGCGCTCAAGGGCTCGGGTTTCATCCCTAACCTGCTCGCCGTGTTGGCCAATGCACCGGCGGCGCTGGAAACCTACATCACCGTGTCCGGGCTCAACGCCAAGTCGGAGCTGACCCTGGCCGACCGCGAAGTGGTGCAATTGATTGCCGCCACCACCCACGGCTGCGATTTCTGTGTGGCCGGCCACACCGCCGTGGCGCGCAATAAGGCCAAACTGCCCGAAGACGTGATTGACGCCCTGCGCCAGCGCGGTGAATTGCCCAACGCCCGTTATGAGACACTCGCCGCCTTCACCCGCGAAGTGATCGCCACCCGTGGCGATGTCAGCGACGCGGGTTTTGAAGCGTTCCGCGCCGCCGGCTATACCGATGGCCAGGCGCTGGAAGTTATTTTGGGCGTCAGCCTGGCAACCCTGTGCAACTTCGCTAACGTGTTTGCCCGTACCCCGCTGAACCCGGAACTGGCGCAGTACCGTTGGGAAAAACCGGCAAGCTGAATCGGCGATGGTCCACCTGCTGTAAAAAGGAGAATTGAATGCTTGACCCAATCTTGAGCCGTTGGCTCGATGTTCAAGCGCAGGCCCTGGATGTGGGCAGTTGCGATCCACAGGAAGTGCTGCCACGGCTGGCAGAGTCAAATGTATTAAGCATCGGCGTGCCCAAGGCGCTGGGCGGGCTGGGCGGTGATGTGACCGGCGCGGTGGAAGCCATCGCCAATGTCGCCAGCCATTCCCTGGCGGCGGCGTTTGTGTGCTGGGGCCAGCGCTCTTTTATCGAATATTTGTTACAGAGCCCGAATGAGCGCCTGCGCGAGCAACTGCTGCCGGACTTGCTCAGCGGCAAGCTGGCCGGGGCCACCGGGCTGTCGAACGCCATGAAGTTTTTGTCCGGCATCGAAACCCTGCAAATCAGCGCGCAGCCGACCGAAGACGGCTGGACCCTCAACGGTCGCCTGCACTGGGTGACCAACCTGCGCAAGAACGGTTTTGTTGCGGCGGCGGCGATCGAGCATGCCGGCGGCGGCGCGCCGTTTATCCTGGCGATCCCGGATTCGGTCGCAGGCCTGCAGCGTTCGCGTGACCTGGAGCTGATGGGCCTGCAATCGAGCAACACGGCGGCCCTGGGCCTGGAAGGCGTGGAGCTGAGCCGCGACTGGTTGCTGCATGAGGATGCGCGCAAGTTTCTGCCGGCGGTGCGCCCGGCGTTCCTGGGCTTGCAGTGCGGCATGTCCATCGGCCTGGCGCGACGCTCCCTGGCGGAAGTCGCCAACCACCTCGGCGCCTCACGCACGGTGCTGCGTGACGAGCTCGAAGCCCTGCGGGTCACCCTGGATCATCTGGTCACAGAACTGAAAAGCGGCCTGCTCGCCGGGCGTTTCGCCGCCGAGCCGGTGCCTTTGTTCAAACTGCGTATCGCCCTGGCCGAAACCGCCGCCAGCGCGGTGCAACTGGAACTGCAAGCCAGCGGCGGCAAGGCCTACCTCACCGCCCATGGCAGCGGCTTTGCGCGGCGCTGGCGCGAGTCGGCCTTTGTGCCGATCGTGACGCCCAGCCTGGTGCAACTGCGCACTGAGCTGCACCGCCAGGCCAACCTATGAGTCAGGCGGTATTGAACGCCCAGGGCATTTGCCTGGGCTATGCCAGCGGGCCGGTGTTGCAAGGCTTTGACTTGCAATTGCAGGCAGGTGAAGTGGTGTCGATCCTCGGCCCCAGCGGCGTGGGTAAATCCAGCCTGCTGCGGGTGCTGGCCGGTTTGCAGGCGCCCCAGGGCGGTAGCGTGCAGGTGCTGGGCGAGCCACTGACCGGGCCGCATCCACGGGTGGCCGTGGCGTTTCAAGACCCCAGCCTGTTGCCCTGGCTGAACCTGGAAAAGAACGTCGCCTTCGGCCTGGATTTCGCCCGTCAGCCGCACTTGAGCCCTGAGGCGCGCCGCCAGCGCGTCGACCACGCCATTGCGGCGGTCGGTCTGGAACATGCGCGCCAGCAGTTTCCAGCGCAGTTGTCCGGCGGCATGGCCCAGCGCACCGCGCTGGCCCGCTGCCTGGCCCGTCAGCCGCAGGTGTTGCTGCTGGATGAGCCGTTTGGCGCACTGGATGAAGTCACCCGCGCCGACATGCAGCACCTGCTGCTCAAGGTCAACCGTGAGCAAGGGTCGGCGGCGGTGTTGATCACCCACGACATTGACGAAGCGCTGCTGCTGTCCGACCGCATCCTGCTACTGGGCAACCGCCCGGCGCGGACCTTGGGCGAATGGCACATCGAGTTGCCGCAACCGCGCGACGAGCAGGTCGAAGCCATCGGCGCGCTGCGTATCGAAATTCTGAAAACCTTACGGCAGGCGAGCCGCCCTCAACCCCACCCCATTGACCAACAGGAGTTTTCACATGTGTCTGGATGACCTCACGCACTCGCGCCGTGACTTTCTCAAACTCTCGGCGGTGCTCAGTGCCGCCGGTGCCTTGCCGTTGCTCAGCAGCCTGCAGGCCCGCGCCGCCAGTGAGCCGGACGCACCGGTGCGCATCGGCTATTTACCGATCACCGACGCCACGCCCTTGCTGGTCGCGCATAACAACGGCTTGTTCGAGGCCGAAGGCATCAAGGCCGAGCGCCCGGTGCTGTTGCGCAGTTGGGCGCAGGTCATCGAGGCGTTTATTTCCGGGCAGGTCAACGTGATTCACCTGCTGTCGCCGATGACGGTTTGGGCGCGCTACGCCAGCAAGGTGCCGGCCAAGGTCGTGGCCTGGAACCATGTTGGCGGTTCGGGCCTGACCGTGTCGCCAGGCATTACCGATGTGAAGCAATTGGGCGGCAAGTCGGTGGCGATTCCGTTCTGGTACTCGATCCACAACGTGGTAGTGCAGCAACTGTTCCGCGACAACGGCCTTACGCCCGTGGCGCGTGTCGCCGGCTCTGCGATTGCGGCCAACGAGGTTAACCTGATCGTGTTGCCGCCTTCGGACATGCCGCCGGCCCTGGCCAGCAAGCGCATCGATGGCTATATCGTCGCCGAGCCGTTTAACGCCCTGGCAGAGAACCTCCAGGTCGGCCGCGTGCAGCGCTTTACCGGCGATGTGTGGCGCAACCACGCGTGCTGCGTGGTGTTCATGCACGAGCATGACCTGACCAACCGCCCGGAGTGGTCGCAGAAAGTGGTCAACGCCATCGTCAAGGCGCAGGTGTGGACCCGGGATAACCGCGAAGAGGCGGTCAAGCTCTTGTCCAAGGACGGCCCTAATCGCTATACGCCGCATGCCGAACCGGTGTTGAGCAAGGTCCTGGCCCCGGCCGCCGCCGACCGTGCCGCGTACCTGGCCGACGGCGCGATCCAGCATGCCAACTGGGACGAGCATCGCATCGACTTCCAACCGTACCCATTCCCCAGCTACACCGAGGAGTTGGTGCGACGCCTGAAGGACACCTTGATCGAAGGCGACAAAAAATTCCTCGCCGACCTGGACCCCGCCTTCGTGGCCAAGGACCTGGTGGACGACCGCTTTGTGCGCAATGCCATCGAATCCGTGGGCGGCATGAAAACCTTCGGCTTGCCCGACGGTTATGAACGGCACGAGGAGATCGGCGTTTGAACAACGGCAGAATCCCAGGCTGGTGGCTGGGGCTGAGTGGTTTGGCGGGCTTGTTGCTGCTCTGGTGGTTGGGCGTGAAGGTGTTTGGCGACGCCGAGGGTTTATCGGCGCGCTTTTCGCTCGCGGCAACCGCCAGCAGCTTGTGGGAATTGCTGGGACGCAGCGAGTTCTACCTGCACATCGCCGTGAGCTTGAAGCGTATTTTTGTCGGGCTGTTGCTGGCCTTGCTGGTGGGTGTGCCATTGGGGTTGCTGGTGGGCAGTTCGCGCAACCTGGAGGCGGCCACCACACCGGCGTTCCAGTTTCTGCGGATGATCTCGCCACTGTCCTGGATGCCCATTGTGGTGATGTTGATGGGCGTGGGCGACCAGCCCATCTACTTCCTGCTGGCGTTTGCCGCGGTGTGGCCGATCATGCTCAACACCGCCGCCGGCGTACGCCAGTTGGACCCGCGCTGGTTGCAGCTGAGTAAAAGCCTGAGCGCCACGCGCTGGGAAACCCTGCGACGGGTGATCATTCCCGGCGTCGTCGGGCATGTGCTGACCGGCGTGCGCCTGGCCATCGGCATTTTGTGGATCGTGCTGGTGCCGTGCGAGATGCTCGGGGTCAGTGCGGGGCTCGGCTATTACATCCTCGACACCCGCGACCGGCTGGCGTATTCGGAGTTGATGGCGATGGTGGTGGTGATCGGGTTGCTGGGGTTTGCGCTGGATGCGTTTGCGCGGTGGTTGCATCAGCGTTGGGTGCATGCTGGCTGAACGGCGAACATCTCGCTTTCCGTCCTGGAAAGCGAGAGGCGTCCGGTATCAGCGACGTTCGTAGCCAGGGCCGCCATCGTAGCGATGGTCGTGCCAGCCACCGCCGCCACCGCGTGGGAAAAAGAAGCAGCCGCTCATGGTCAGCATGATCAGCAATGGAATCAGCAGCGTGATTCGACGGAGCATTTTCAAATCCTCTAAAGTACCGACAGGTTCAATCAGGCGCGGAACAAGCCAAAATTTCTCAGCGCCTGTAACATATGACCCTGCCGAACCGGTGCCATCCCCGTAACCGGGTATGTGCTTGGCATGCTCGGCGGTACAAAGTGGATACATTCTTAAGCTTCAGGAACCCGTCATGACCCAAAAGCAACGTTTGAAATATTCGATTCTGATCGCCCTGACAGTACTGGCGTCGATGTTTGGCCTGTCTTATCTGCAAAACACCGGCGTGATCAGCGAAAAAACGTTCCAGTACCTGGCGATTGCGATTGCCGTCGTGGTGGTGGTGATCAACGGCATCATGCGTCGTAAGGTCAAACCTAACTTCTGATGCCTGCTAAAGCGCCAGGCCGAAGCGTCAGGCGCGACCGTCGAGCACTTTGGCAGCCTCGGCATGGAGGCTGTAGCTCTTATCGGCATTGAGGGTGATCACGCCCTCGCTGCACAGGCGCTTGAGCACCTCACGCACGCTGAGAAACGACAGCGGGATGCCCAGCTCCAGCAAATGGCTGTGCACGCCGCGCACGCCCAGTGTGCGCTGGTTGTCGGCGGCGGTGAGCAGGGCGTCGATGACCTTCAGCCGGATCAGGCTGGTGCGCAAACCGAAGCACTTGAGCAAATGGCGGATACGCTGGTTGCCGTGCTCCGGCGCCTTGCCGAACGCTTGTGCGCCGCCGCCGTAATTGGCGTCGGCAGCCGGTGAATGTCCATCCGTGGGCGGTTGCGGGTTGTACATGCAAAAAACTCCTTATCAGAGCCTGATCAGGAAAATGATGGCGCTCTTATTTGAATAAGACGAACGAGCGAGCGAAATCATGAAGTCCCGGATGTAGAAATTTTGTCGGTATCCGCTTTGTCACACGTCAACTGCCGTTTAATAAACACTCGCAGCGGCTAAATTATTCCCGGTTGCCTGCGTTCTTACGGTGGGGTCGTTGCCCCTTGTAAGGGTGTTCATTTGACTGTGGAGCTTGCGTGATTATTTCCAACCGGTTGTCCAAGGCGTGCGTGGCAGGGCTGTTGCTGGGGCTGAGCCTGAACGCTTCAGCTCGTGAGCAGGTGACACAGGCTGGTGCAGATATTCGTCGCACCAGCTTCGGCGTGCCGCATATCCGCGCCAATGATGAGCGCGGTTTGGGCTACGGCATTGGTTACGCGTACGCGCAAGACAACCTGTGCCTGCTGGCCAATGAAGTGGTCACGGTGAACGGCGAGCGTGCGCGGTTTTTCGGCCCGGACCAGGCGACCCTCGAAGAGCGCAACAACCTCGCCAGTGATGTGTTTTTCAACTGGCTGAACACGCCCCAGGCGGTAGCCGCATTCTGGAAGGCGCAAACCCCGCAGATGCAGCAGCGCATCGAAGGCTATGTCGCCGGCTACAACCGCTATCTGAAAGAGCAGGGCGCACCGACCCAGTGCCCCGCCACGTGGGTGCGCCCGCTGGTAGTGGAAGACCTGGTCAAGCTGACGCGCAGGCTGCTGGTGGAAGGCGGTGTCGGCCAATTCGCCGAAGCCCTGGTCGGCGCCACGCCGCCTCAAGCCACTGCCGCTGTGCCGTCGAGCATGAAGGCCTTTGAACTGGCAGCAGCCAATCAGCAACGCTTCAGCCTCGACCGTGGCAGCAACGCCGTGGCCGTGGGCCGTGATCGTTCATTTAATGGCCGTGGCATGCTGCTGGCCAACCCGCATTTTCCGTGGGGCGGTGGCATGCGTTTTTATGAGATGCACCTGACCATCCCGGGCCAACTGGACGTGATGGGCGCAGCCCTGCCGGGTTTGCCGGTGATCAATATCGGCTTCAACCAGCACGTGGCCTGGACCCACACGGTGGACACGTCCAAGCATTTCACGCTGTATAGGCTGACCCTTGATCCGAAGGATTCCACGCGTTATCTGCTGGACGGAAAATCCATCGCTATGGAGCATCGTGCGGTGAAGGTCCAAGTCAAACAACCTGATGGCAGCCTCAAAGAGGTCACTCATACGGTCTACAGTTCGCAATTCGGCCCCGTGGTGCAATGGCCCGGCAAACTCGACTGGGACAGCCACTACGCCTTCAGCCTGCGCGACGCCAACCTGGGTAACGACCGCGTGCTGCAACAGTGGTACGCGATGAACCGCGCCACCAGCCTTAAAGAGCTGCAAACCTCGGTGCACACCCTGCAAGGCATTCCGTGGGTCAACACTGTGGCCGCCGACGACCAGGGCCAGAGCCTGTACATGAACCTGTCGGTGGTGCCCAACGTCAGCGCCGCCAAACTGGCGCAATGCAGCGACCCACGCGCCGGCCTGCAAATGATCATGCTCGACGGCGCCCACAGCGCCTGTGCCTGGGAGGTTGACCCGCGTGCGGCGCAGCCCGGCATCTTCGCTGCCGACAAACTGCCGCAACTGCAACGCACCGACTACGTGCAACACTCCAACGACTCGGCGTGGCTGGCCAACCCCAAGTCGCCACTCACCGGCTTCTCCCCGGTGATCAGCCAGGACCACATCGGCCTCGGCCCCCGCGCACGTTTTGCCGTGCAACGCCTGCAATCCCTGGAGAAACAACCGATCAGCGTGGCCGACCTGCAAAACATGGTGATGGACAACGAGGTGTACCTCGCCGGCCAGGTCATGCCCGACCTGCTGGAGTTCTGCGCCAAACACCTGGGCGCTGATGCCGCCGCACTGCAACCGCTGTGCACCAGCCTGAAAGCCTGGGACCAGCACGCCAACCTCGACAGCGGCATCGGCCTGGTGCACTTCATCAACCTGGTCGAACACCTGCAACAAATCCCCGACGCCTGGCGCGTGCCTTTCGACCCGGCGCAGCCGTTGACCACACCCCGTGGCCTGGCCATCGACCGTATCGAGGTGGCCAACGCCCTGCGCGAAGCCATGCTGGCCTCCAGTGAAGAGGTCGGTAAACTCAAGGCCACCCGCTGGGGCGACATCCAGGTCAGCGGCCAAACCCCAATGCACGGCGGCCCGCAACAATTGGGCATCTACAACGCCATGCAAACCGTGCCCCGCGCCGACGGCAAACGCGAAGTCGTCAGCGGCACCAGCTACCTGCAAATCGTCACCTTCGACGACCAAGGCCCCGAGGCGCTGGGCGTGTTGGCATTCTCCGAATCCAGCAACCCCGCGTCCAAACACGCCAAGGACCAGACCCAAGCTTTCTCCGAGAAAAAACTGCGCGCGCTGCCCTTCACCGAAGCCCAGATCAAGGCCGACCCGCACTATCAGCAGCAACGCATCCAGGAGTAGGGCAGGCCCGCAACCCCTTGATGGCTATACGAAATATTTTTGAAATCAAGGGGTTGCAGGTAAAAGCAAATACGTACATAATGGCGCCCATCGAACGCAACGAAGCATTTAAAACTTCAATGTATTCAATGAGTTAGAGTAGAGGCAGGGTTTTATAGCCCACTCAAGTTTTTATGCGGTGAATGTCAGTATTAAGGGCATTGATCGTTTGAGGCCGAGTAGCAAAATGGTTATGCAGCGGATTGCAAATCCGCCTACGCCGGTTCGATTCCGACCTCGGCCTCCACTCTTGAAAACCCCGTAGATTAACGTCTACGGGGTTTTTTATTGCCTGCAATTTGAGAGCCGTTCCGCAACCCCGCGCATGGCTCGCGCATTTGCAGTCAAGCGAATGCGCGAGCCATGCGCGGCGGCTGCGGGGAGGCGGAGATATTCTTCTTTTGCCTGGCCAAAGGCGACCCGCAATTAAAACGCCAAAAGTACAGCCCCGATCCAACTCAAAAAATCGAAATCGACCAGCGCTGATGCTCTGCTGCCGAGAGAAGGGGCGGACCTATGTTCAGTGACATGAATCCATCCCTTTCTTTTGTTAAGCCGCCACCGCCGTAGCAACCGGAGCGTACAGTGCTTGGCGTTCCTGAAGGCTCAGCAACTGCCAATTTTTCCCGACGCGTTTATACAGATCGGCGTTGTGTGGGATCTTCACCGTATTGAGCAGCCGCTGTTGGTAGCAGCCATACAGGTGTTTCAGAAAACCAGGTGGCATCACGATGTCTGTACTTGGCACATGGAACGAAATTGCCATGGGCCATTCTTTTTGACGAACGGACCCCAGCAGAGCAGGGCTGACGTCTTCAGGTTTGCCAATGGATACCCAGGTGGCGGGGTGTTTGCCATCCATCCAATAGGCGAACCATTCTGGCAGGCGCCCGCGCTTTGCCGGGTAGGGCATCAATACGCCAGCCTGCATTTTCTTGATCAGGTTTTCCCGAGTCAGTCGGTGGGTGATGCGAACGGTGGGAAGACGCTTTATTGCCTCCAGAAACGCTTTGTTATCAGCGAGTGCGCCAACGTGCGCAGCCACGTGCATGATCATCACGATGAGCGCCAGAACCCCAAGGAAAAGCCAGAATTTAATCGACGGGTCAACACGGACGTAAAGGGGGAAGGCATAAACGACAGCGGCCAACGGAATGAACGCGCCAGTGCAATATAGAAATTTCTTGTTCACGCGGGGGCCTCAAAAGAAAAGCGGTGATGCTACAGTGCCATCACTGTTTTGGCTTCTCCATTTCATCCTTTTTTTGTGCTACTACCCCAATTCCCTTCCTCCAAGGAGCACCCAGCCATGTCCACCACTGCCGGCGTATTCACCCGCCAGTTCTTCCACGGCACCCGGGCTGACCTGGAGCCAGACGACACCATCCGCGTCGGCTACCCATCCAACTTCACAACGGATAAACCGCTGTCCTAGGTCTATTTCGCGGGCACGTTGGACGCTGCAATCTGGGGCGCGGAACTGGCGCTGGGCGAGGGGGCAGAGCGTATTTATGTGCTAGAGCCCACCGGGCCGATCGTGGATGACCCCAACGTGACGGATAAGAAAATTGCCGGCAACCCCACGCTGTCGTATCGCTCGTTGGAGCCGCTGCGGGTGGTGGCTGAGGTGACGAAGTGGCAGGGTCATGCGCCTGAGCGGTTGCAGCAGATGAAGGACAACCTTGCCCGTTTGAAGGCGGAAGGTCGCGACGTCATTATCGACTGATTGAGTTGCGGGATAAGCCTACTCAGGCGACGTGGTAAGTCAGTTAGAGTGAGATGGGGCTGCTTCGCAGCCCAACGCAGGGCAAGCCTGCTCGCCACAGTTACGGTGTTCGCTTTTAATTGATGGGTGATGGTCATAAAAACGTGGAGCATTTCGGCTGTGGTTTACACCTTTTTGTCAGGCTTTTTTCGCGAGCGCCACAGCAGCGGTAATGGCCGCCCGCGCCTGGGGGCTATTTTTCCAGCAGGTCGACCCGACTACTGCCGATGCCTGCGCGAGAATGTCGCCCACGTCTGACTTTCCAAGCACTTCCAATGAGTCAATGCCCAACTGCTCCAGCCGTGTAATCACGGTGGGGCCTACGCCCTTGAGAGCGAGCAAGGCGGTTCTTTCTTCCAATGAAAACGGCATGTGTAAATTCCTTTTTATTGCTCACTAGGCCTCAGCGCGGACAATCCGTTGCGCCTTCACTTCTTCGGCGTACACGCCAAGCTTTGCTTGTTGCGCAGCCAGCAATGCGCACATTTTCATTAGCGCCACCGCTTCATCGGGTGTTCGGCCGTTCGCGGCCATCGCCGTCAGCTCCACCACCGACCAGCCGATAACTGCCCGCGCATCGTCAAGGTCGTAAAACAGTTCCTGTTGCGCGGTTCTGGGCCCGTCGAGGCCCTCTATCAGTTCGGCCATTTAGCGCTGCACCTGTTGTTTCAATTCTAGCCCCATGACGACCATCCCGATGTCGGCAAGGTCCGTGCTGAAGGGGATTTCGCCCATGCGCCGAAACCCGAATGCCTCGTAAAAACCCTGTGCACTGACGTTGGTTTTGAGCACGTCCAGCCACAGTAAATGCTCACCACGTTGCGCCACTTCATCGCGAACACACTGCAACAGTTGTTTGCCGTAACCCCTGCCGGCGGCGGATTTAAGCAGGTAGATTTTCTGCAGCTCCGCGCCCATTTCAGCGGTTAACGGTGCCGGCACTGCCCAATTCACTTTGGCAAACCCGACGGCGTTGCCTTGTTCATCGAAAGCAATAAACCACGCATGCCTGCCTGGCAACTCGAGTGACTGGCGCAGTGCACTGGATGAAAAATCCTGCTCAAGAAAACCGTGCATACCGGCAGGCGACCATAACGTGGAAAAATGCTCGCGATAGGTCTGGCAACCGACCTCGCGCAGCGTATCGATATCGGCCGTTGTCGCTTTACGAAGGGTGATCATGTTGTTCCCTGGTTTATGTGCGTAGAACCCTTTACAGCGTCCAGCCTAACCCAAGCGCCTTGTGCAGCGAGGCAAAATCCTTCAGCAGTTCAGCGTCGCCGGATATCCGGCTCTCTTGCGCCTGGTAGCGCGTGCGCTCGGCATCCAGCCAATCGAGGGTGCTGGCCGTGCCCGCGCGATAACGCTGGCGTGTCAGGTCGGCGGCGCGTACTGCCGAAGATTCCACGTTACGCAGCAGCACCACATTCTGGCGCTGATGCCCATAGCGTGCCAAGGCCACATCCGCATCGCGCAATGCACTCAATACCACGCTCTTGTACTGCGCCAAGGCTTCATCGCGTCCGGCCTCGGCGCCTTTGACGCTGGCGGCGACGCGGCCGAAGTCGAGGGCGTTCCAGGTGATGCGCGGCAGGATCAGCCAGGTGCCGCTGTCTTTGCGCGCAAGGTGGCCGGGGTCGCTGGCTGAGAACGACAGGTCGCCGGTGAGGCTGAGTTTGGGGAACCAGTCGGCGGTTTTTTCGCCGATCTGTGCGTTGCTCGACGCCAGTTTGCGTTCGGCCATGCGGATATCCGGGCGCGCCTTCAGCACCGCTGCCGGGTCGGCCAGCGGTACGGCGCTGGGTAAGGCGGGCAGGGCGCGGGCAGTGGCGAGTTGGCCATCCAGTTCGCCGGGCTCCAGGCCGCAGAGCAGGCCGAGTTGGTCGAGGGATTCGACGATGGCGGCTTGCAGTGGCAGGCGCTGGGCCTGGGTGTTTTCGGCTTGGGTGATGACTTGTTCGAGTTGCAGCTGCGAGGCCACGCCGCGCTCTCGGCGCTGCTGGGTGAGGTCCAGGGCCTGGTTTTCGATGTCTACGCTGGAGTCCACCAGCGTCAGGCGTGCTTGCTGGTCGCGCAGGTCGGTGTAGGCCTGGACGATTTCGGCGGCCAGTTGCACTTGGGCATCGGCCAGTTGCGCCTGGGACGCGTCGGCTTCGGCTTGCGCGGCTTCGACGGCGCGGCGGGTGCCACCGAACAGGTCGGCTTCCCAGCTGGCATCGAAGCCGGCGAGGTAGAGGTTCAGCGGACCGCGGCCGCCGCCACTGTTGCCACCCAACGCGGAGGTGTCGGGCGAGCGCAGTTTGAGCATCGCCGCATCACCGCTGACCTTGGGCATCGCATTGGCCTGCGCACCGCTGAGGCTGGCACGCGATTGCTGCAAACGGGCCTGGGCGGTGGCGATGTCCGGGCTGTTGTGCAGGGCTTTGTCCACCAGATCGTTGAGCTGCGCGTCGCCCAGCGTGCGCCACCACTGCGCGACAGCGGGTGCGCCAGGGGAGGTGTTATCGGCATGGGGCAAACGCCCGGCCGCCAGGGTTTTTGGCGCGACGTTGGGCGCACCCTGGTAGTCGGGGCCGACCGTGCAGGCGGACAGCAGCGCAACGCTGAGCAGAAGAGGAAGCTTGCGAGGGATCATCGGGTTACCGTGCGCTTTTTCAGAATAAAGATCAGGGGCAGGCACGCCAGCATCGCCAGTCCCAGTAGATAAAACGAGTCGTTGTAGGCCATCACTGAAGCTTGCCGCGCAATATCGTTGGCCAGTTGCGCAAAGGCTTGCAGCTGTGAGGTCGACGCATCACCGGTTTGTGCCAGGTAGCTGGCGGTGCTGCTGGCCATGTGGTCCTGGGCCAATTGGCTGTTGGCCTGGATGCCTTCGCGCAACATGTCGTCGTGAAAGTGGCTGCGCCGGTCCATCAACACGCCGAGAAGGGCCAGGCCGATGGTGCCGCCCAGGTTGCGCGACATGTTGTACAGCCCGGCGGCGTCGCCGGCTTCGTGGGTTTGCACCGAGCGCATGGATAATTGGCTCAGAGGCATCATCACCAGGATCTGCCCGAAGCCGCGCAGCAGTTGCGACCAGATAAAGTCGTGGCCGACGCTGTCGGTGGTGAGCGTGGTGTCGACGTAGCAGCTGGCCCAGTACAGCAACAGCCCGGCGCCGACCATCCAGCGCAGGTCGTAGCGGCCCAGCATTCTCGGCAGAATCGGCATCAACACAAACGCCGGAATCCCCGACAACAGCATGATCGCGCCGGATTGCTGCGCGTTGTAGCCCGACAAAATGCCCAGGAACTGCGGCACCAGGTACGCCGTGCCATAGATGCCGGCACCGACCGCTGTGCCGATCAACAACACGCTGCCAAAGCTTTTGTTGAGCACCAGTTGCAGGCGCAGGATCGGTGTTGTTGAGCGCAGTTGCCCCACCGCAATCAGGAAGAACCCGGTGACAGTGGCGATGCTCAGCCAGATGATCAGCAGCGAATCAAACCAGTGTTCGCGCTGGCCTTCTTCGAGCACCACGGTCAGCGAACTCAGGCCCATGGCCAGGCCGAGAATGCCCAGCCAGTCAGCGCTGATAAAGCGTTGCAGGTTCATGCGCTCGGTCGGCAGGCCGGTGATCAGCAAGGTGATCAGCGCGATGCTGATGGGCAGGTTGAGAAAGAAACACCAGCGCCAGTTGATGTTTTCCGTGAGCCAGCCGCCGATCACCGGGCCCAGCAACGGGCCGAGAATCACGGTCATGCCGAACATCGTGGTGCCGATCGCCAACTGGTGCGGCGGCAGGCGCGTGCGCACGATGGTCTGCGCGGTGGGGATCATCGCGCCGCCGGCAAAGCCCTGGCCGATGCGCCCGGCGATCATCGCACCGAGGCTGGACGACAAGCCGCAGAACATCGAAAACGCGGTGAACATCAACGCCGTGCCGATCAGAAAACGGCGCAGGCCGAATACCCGCGTCAGCCATGCGGCGAGCGGGATCATGACGATTTCCGACATCAGGTAGCCGGTGGCGATCCACGTGCCTTCGGTGCCGGTCGCGCCGATCTGGCCCTGGATTTGCGGCAGCGCCGAGTTGGTGATCGACACGTCCAGCGTCGCCAGCAACGCGCCCAATGCCCCGGCTGCGACGGCGATCCAGTCGGTCAACGAGGCGTTACGCGGTTTTTCGGCGACGGCCTCGGCCATCAGCGCCTCAGCCATGATTGGCATCCGCAGCGTGGGTGCGCGTGTCGACGTCGACGGTGGCCGACAGGCCGGGCATCAACGAGGCGCGAATATCATCGGGTACATCAAGCGCGATCCTCACCGGCACACGCTGGACGATTTTGGTGAAGTTGCCGGTGGCATTCGACGGCGGCAACAAGGCGAACTGCGCGCCAGTGCCGGGCGACAGGCTGTCGATATGGCCCTGCAGGTTACGGCCGGGCAGTGCATCCACGTGTACCGTTACGGCCTGGCCGGGGCGCATCTCGCCGATCTGGGTTTCCTTGTAATTGGCGGTCAGGTAGATCGCGCTGATCGGCACCACCGTCAGTAAGCGCGTGCCGGGCTGCACGTACTGGCCGACGCGCACACCACGGTCGGCGACCCGACCATCGAGCGGGCTGCGGATCACCGCATCATCCACATCCAACTGGCTCTGGGCTTCGCTGGCCTTGGCCACGCCGAGTTGCGCCTGGGCTTGTTTGAGTTGGGCTTGCAGGGTGCCGTAGCGGGTTTCGCTGGAGCGCAGCGCAGCCTGTTTGGCGGCCACGGTGCTGCGCGCCTGCGCCAGCTGGTTGTTGAGTTGCGCCAGGCGTTCTTCTGGCTCGGCGCCGGAGCGGGCCAGCGGCGCATAGCGAGCCACTTCGGTTTGCGCGTGTTGTGCGTCGGCCTGTGCTCCTTGCAGTTGGGCGCGGGCTTCGGCGATGGTCGAGTCCTGCTGCACCAGGTCGGCCTGGGCTTTGGCGTAGTCGGCATTGCGCGCGGCAATCGTCGCCGAGGCTTCGTCGCTCACCGCCTGGTATTTGCGCGCATCCAGGCGCACCAGCACGTCGCCGCGCTTGACGTTCTGGTTGTCGCTGACCAGCACCTCGGCCACATAGCCGTTGATCTTGGGCGCCACGCTGATGCTGTCGGCCTGCAGGTAGGCGTCGTCGGTGGTCTCGACAAAGCGCCCGTTCAGCCACCACCACGCGGCCCAGCCAAGGCCGCCCAGCAGCGCGAGGCTGGCGATACCCAGCAGAATACTGCGCGCCTTGCTGCGCTGGCCATTCACGGTGTCTTCAGGAATGACCTGAGGGGAGGGTGTTGCAGCGGACATCGGGTCATTCCTGTTTGTGAGAGCTGGTTTTATATCGGTTGGAATAAATTCTATTTTTCGCGAATTTTTGTCAACTGGTATATTTTGGTCCGGTATTCGAAAGGAGCTGCACATGGCACGACATAAACCCGCCGCCGAAGGTGGTTACCAGCGCGGTGAAGAAACCCGCGCACGTATTGTCGAGGCGGCGGTCGAGGTGTTTGGCGAGCGTGGCTATGACCGCGCGTCCACCCGCGACATCGCCACGGCGGCCGGGGTCAATGCGCCGGCGATCCAGTACTACTTTGATGGCAAGGAAGGTGTGTACCTGGAGTGTGTCGAGCATTTGATCACGCTGCTGTGGCGCAAGATGTCGCCGTGTGTGGAAGCCGCCGAAGCGGCGTTGGCCGATGCCAAGGCGAGCGATAAAACCTTGATCGATGTCTCGCTGGGCATTCTTGGTACTGTGGTTTCGACCATCCAGGACAGCCCCCAAACCACGATCTGGCGCGCATTCATGGATCGTCATCAGGCCGGCCTGTGCCCGCAAAGGGCAACCACTGCCTTCGAAGACCGCTTTAAGGCACGCATTGGCCGCGTCATTCGTCAACTGATCGCGCGCGTGGCCGGCTTTGCCCTGGAGGACGAGCGCACGGTGATTCATTCCATGGCGCTGTTCACCCAGGGCTTGGCGTTTCGCGTGCAGAAGCCCAAGTTGCTGGAAGCGCTGAAGTGGACCGAGGTGAATCAGAAAGAGATGGAGGCGGTGCGCGATGTGGTGCTGATGCAGGCCCGATTTACCCTGGAAGGGCTGGCGAGGCAGCGGGATATGCGCCCGGCTTGAACCCGTGTTTAACCCAGAACTTTTAACCTGAACAAGGAAGTACTATGTCGGTTTACGCCATTACTGCTGATTATGTGCCGCATATGTTTGCGTATCTGCGTAAGGGCTAGAGCCAGCATTGGTGCTTTTCTGTGGGAGCTGGCTTGTCGAATCGTCGTACCGCTGCGATGCAGACTCCTCGGTACCTCAGGCACACCGAGTTGATGCTATCGCAGGCAAGCCAGCTCCCACCTTTGACCGAGTATGGCTCTGCTGTTGCTCCGGCTCTAACATCCTTCATCAACGGTTCCCGGCGGGCTCAGCGGGAACCTTGGTAGGCCTGTAAGCCGTTGTGAAGTGTTCAGCACAGATTCAAGCAAGGTGCGCAACTTCTACCGATCAGCTCGATAACGCCAAAGTGTACGCCTCGATCCGCCCCTAGCTGTACGGGGCGACAAGGGCTGTAACCCACTACTGTCGCAGGCATACCACTACCGTTTGGATGCCGCGCCATGTTCATGTCCACCAGCCTGTTGTCCGCTTTTGTACTGTTTGCCTTCGTGTCCTCGATCACGCCCGGCCCGAACAACACCATGTTGCTCGCCTCGGGGGTGAACTTTGGCTTTCGCCGTTCGATGCCCCACGCGCTGGGAATCAGCATCGGCTTCATGCTGTTGGTGATTTCGGTAGGTCTGGGCCTGGGCGAAGTGTTCAAGGTGTTTCCGTGGGCCTACACGGTATTGCGCTATGTGGGCGCGACCTATTTGCTTTACCTGGCGTGGAAGATCGCCACGGCTGGCGGCATGTCCGAGAACCCTGACGAGCGTGGCAAACCCATGACCTTTTTGGGCGCGGCCGCGTTTCAATGGGTCAATCCCAAGGCGTGGATCATGGCGCTGGGGGCGATCACCACCTACACCCCGGCCGAAGGCTACGTGACCAATGTGTTGGTGATCGCACTGGTATTTGCCGTGGTCAACCTGCCCAGTGTGTGCGTGTGGGTGGGCTGTGGCAGTGGCTTGCGCAACGTGCTGCGCGAGCCGCGTTGGTTGCGGGTATTCAATGGGTCGATGGCGGCGTTGTTGGTGCTGTCGTTGTACCCGATGCTTTTTGCGTGAAGCAGTGCCTCACACCGGCGAGATGGTTGCCAGCAAGCCGATGCCGATGGTCAGCACCAGAAAACCGAACAGGAAAAGTGCCATCTTGGTCATAAGGCCTCCGAGGGGAAGGGAGTCGACAGGAGTGTCGGGATGGCGCCCATTGTCCGCTTCACTGGCGTTTCGATACAGACGCAGATAGCAAAGAAAAAACCGTATCAGATGGGTCCGCAGCGGCCAGGCTACGGGCCTGGGAGGCGGGCGCTTTTGTAAAGATCAGGCTTGAAGGCCGTGTTGACTATCACCAGGCAAGCATCCTTCATCGTGGCGGCGGCCAGTAAAGTGGCGCGCAGCATAGCAATTATTCTTTGCGGGAATGCGGCACGACAGCCGGCGCATTTGCCCCTAAGATAGCGCCCACTGCATCAATAATAAGAGTGGGCCAAGCCTCGATGGAAAGACGCCAGTTCAGCGGTGGCATGAAAGGCAAGAACCTGCGCTACCTCAATGAAAACTTCCAACAGCCGTCGCCGGTCACCCGCGTCGGTTTTTTGCTGCTCGAACACTTCTCCCTGCCGGCGTTCACCCAGACCCTCGACACGCTGATCACTGCCAACCTGCTACGTCCCGATCTGTTTGCCACGCGCACGTTCGGCTGTGACGAGGGCGAAGTCATCAGCGACCTCGGCCTGGTGATCCGCCCGGATGCGCGGCTGGAGGCGTCAGCATTGCCAGACCTGGATTTGCTGGTGATCTGTGGTGGTTTTCGCACCGAGCTCAAAGCCGGCGATGAGTTCACCCAGCTGTTGCGCAGCGCCGCCGAACAAGGCGTGAGCCTCGCCGGCCTGTGGAACGGCGCCTGGTTCCTTGGCCGCGCCGGGCTGTTGCAGGGCTATCGCTGTGCGATCCACCCGGAGCATCGGCCGGCGCTGTCGGAAGTGTCCAAGGCCGCCCAGGTCACCAGCGAACCCTACGTGATCGACCGCGATCGCCTTACGGCCTCCAGCCCATCGGGCGCGTTCCACATGGCCCTGGACTGGATCAAAAGCCTGCATGGCAAAGCCCTGGTCGAAGGTATCGAGGACATCCTGGCGTTCGAAGAATCGCGCTACCGGCGTATCAAACCCACGGAAAACATCAGCGTCAGCGCGCCACTGCGTGAAGTGGTGAAGCTGATGGACGCCAACCTTGAAGAACCCCTGGAGCTGGACCAATTGGCGGTCTACGCCGGCCGTTCGCGGCGCCAGCTCGAACGCCTGTTCAAGGAGCAACTGGGCACCACGCCGCAACGCTATTACATGGAACTGCGCGTCACCGAGGCGCGGCGCCTGTTGCAGCACACCGAGCTGTCACAGGTGGATGTACTGGTGGCGTGCGGGTTTGTGTCGCCGAGCCATTTCAGTAAGTGCTACAGCGCGTATTTCGGCTATCGGCCGTCCAAAGAGAAGCGCTTGGTCAAGTAGCGTTGAGGGCGAGCACTGTGACTGTCACTGCCACTGTGATTGTCACTGTGGCGAGCAGGCTTGCCCTGCGTTGGGTGGCGAAGCCGCCCCTCATTCAGACGACTCGGCGAGTCAGGTGTAACGGTATGGGGCTGCTGCGCAGCCCAGTGTAACGGTATGGGGCTGCTGCGCAGTGTCACTGTGGCGAGCAGGCTTGCCCTGCGTTGGGTGGCGAAGCCGCCCCTCATTCAGACGACTCGGCGAGTCAGGTGTAACGGTATGGGGCTGCTGCGCAGCCCAGCGCAGGGCAAGCCTGCTCGCCACAAGAACATCCAAGACCTAAAAGCGTGCCAATCGGTAAGGTGCCAGAAAGCAGCCGTTCCAAGATCTTTAAAAAACCCGAGTTGTCTTCGTTTAAGGGCGAACACTGTCACTGTGGCGAGCAGGCTTGCCCTGCGTTGGGTGGCGAAGCCGCCCCTCATTCAGACGACTCGGCGAGTCAGGTGTAACGGTATGGGGCTGCTGCCAAGCCCGGTGTAACGGTATGGGGCTGCTGCNAAGCCCTGGTGGTACGTAATGGCAGCTCCTGGAAAAACGCAGCCTGGAACGCGGCTGGTGATGCCGAGCCCCTAGAGCAGGCTTGCCCTGCGTTGGGTGGCGAAGCCGCCCCTCATTCAGACGACTCGGCGAGTCAGGTGTAACGGTATGGGGCTGCTGCGCAGCCCAGCGCAGGGCAAGCCTGCTCGCCACAAGAACTCCAAAGACCTTAAAAGCGCGCCAATCGGTAAGGTGCCAGGTCCGGCAACGGCATGCGCTTATCAAGCGTGGCCAGTTGCACAACCATCTCCGCCGTCACCGCCGCCTGCGTCAACCCCAAGTGCTGGTGCCCAAATGCAAGCAATACCTTGCCATCCGCCACCCGATCAATGATCGGCAGCGAGTCCGGCAACGACGGGCGAAAGCCCATCCAGGGGGTTGCGTCCCGGGTACTCAAGTCCTGGCGAAACAAGCCCTTGCTCAAACGATGCAGTTGCCAGGCGCGTTGCATATTGGCGGGGCGCTCCAGGCCTGCGAATTCGACCGTGCCGGCCAGGCGCAAGCCATCGCGCATGGGCGTCATGATGAATTTGCGCTCGAACGAGGTCACGGCAAAGGGCAGGCGCTGGTGCTCGTGGGGCAGCATCAGGTGATAGCCGCGCTCGGTGTCCAGCGGGACCGATGTGCCGGTGAGTGCAGCGGTGAGTTTGGCCGAATGGGCGCCGCAGGCGATCAGCACCTGGCGGGCGGTCAGGCTGCCTTGATCGGTCAGCAGCGATACGCCGTCCGACTCCAGGCGCCCATCGAGCACGCGTTGCTGCACAAACTGCACACCGCACGCCTTGGCCGCGCTCACCAGTGCGCACACCACGCTGTATGGATCAATAAAATGCCCTGTGCCTGGGAAGAACAGGCCTCCCTGGATTGCATCGCTCAGTTGCGGTGCGGCCTTGCGTATCGCCTCGCCCGACCAGAAATCCACCGGCACATCCTGCTGCTGCATGCGTTGGCGTAACGCATCGATAGCTTCCCCAGACGCGGCACGCTCAAATACCAGCAATGAACCCTCGGCGTGCAACAACTGCGGCTGCTCAATGGACAGCAGCAGGCGTTGCCACGCGCCCAGGCTGGCCTCATTCAGTGCGCGAATACCCGCCACCGTGCGCCGGTAGCTCGCCGGGCGCAGGTTGAGCAACAGCCGCGCAAACCAGGGCAGGGCGCGTGGCAAGTACTTCCAGTCCAGGCGCAGCGGGCCCATGGGGTCCATCAGCATGGCGGGCAGGCGCTTGAGAATCGACACGTCGGCAATCGGGAACACTTGCTCGGTGGCCAAATGCCCGGCGTTGCCATAGGAGGCGCCCATGCCCGGCGCCTGTGGGTCGATGACCACCACGCGCTGGCCTTGCCGGGCCAATTGCAGGGCGCAGGCGACGCCAATGATGCCGGCGCCGATCACGGCGATATCGGCGCGGTTGCTGTCGCTCATGGTTCAGGCCTCTCTCTGGCCGTCGAGCAAGCGCCGCAACCGCAGCGGGTTGGCGTGTTGCAGCGCAGCGGGCAGCAAGCTGTCCGGGAAGTCCTGGTAACACACCGGGCGCAGAAAACGCAGGATCGCTGCGGTGCCGACCGAGGTGCTGCGTGAGTCGCTGGTGGCCGGGAACGGGCCACCGTGGACCATGGCGTCGCACACTTCCACACCGGTCGGCCAGCCGTTGACCAGCAGGCGCCCGGCCTTGCGTTCCAATACCGGCAGCAGGGCTTGGGCGCGTGCCAGGTCGGCGTCGTCCAGGTGCAGTGTGGCGGTCAATTGACCTTCCAACTGCTCGGAAACCTGACGCACTTGCTCGTCGTCGGCACACACCACCACCAGGGAGGCCGCGCCGAAGACTTCCGCTTGCAGATGCTTATTACCCAAAAACGCGCTGGCCTGGGCCACAAACAGCTGTGCCTGGCCTTGATTCGGGCCTTGCGCCGCCATGCCTTTGGCGGCGATTTGTGCGTGTTCGGTCAAGCTGCCGACGCCCGCTTCATAGGCCTGGAAAATACCCGGTGTCAGCATGGTCTGGGCGGCGCACGCCGGGAGCAACTCACTCGCCGTGGCGACAAAGCGCTCGAGTGCCGGGCCTGCGACCGCAATCACCAAGCCAGGGTTGGTGCAAAACTGCCCGGCGCCTTGGGTCAACGAGGCGACAAAACCCTGGGCCAATGCTTCAGCACGCGCGTTCAGCGCCGCAGCAAACAGATACACCGGGTTGATCGAACTCATTTCCGCATACACCGGAATCGGCTCCGGCCGCGCTTGCGCCGCCTGGGTCAGGGCGAGACCGCCGCTGCGTGAGCCGGTAAACCCCACTGCCTTGATACGCGGGTCGCTGACCAAGGCAATGCCGACTTCGCGCCCTGAGCCATACAACAGCGAAAACACCCCGTCGGGCAAACCACAGTCTTTAACCGCCTTGGCCAGCGCACGGCCCACCAGTTCACTGGTGCCGGGATGTGCGCCATGGGCCTTGACGATCACCGGGCAACCGGCGGCGAGTGCCGAGGCGGTGTCGCCGCCCGCCACTGAGAACGCCAACGGGAAATTGCTCGCACCAAACACCGCCACCGGCCCCAGCGCAATATGCCGTTGGCGCAGGTCTGCACGTGGCAATGGCTGACGCGCCGGTTGCGCGGTATCCACACGCACGTCCAGCCATTCACCGGCGCGCACAGTGCGGGCGAATGTGCGCAATTGCCCGCAGGTGCGGCCGCGTTCGCCCTGGATACGCGCGCGCGGCAGGCCGGTTTCGGCCACGGCGCGTTCGATCAGGTCGTCGCCAAGGGCTTCAATGTTGTCGGCGATGGTTTCAAGAAAGGCCGCGCGCGCTGCCAGCGAAGTGTCGCGATAGGTGTCAAACGCGGCCCAGGCCAAGGCACAGGCTTGGTCGACATGCTCGCCATCGCCGCCTGGGTAGGCAGGCGCCAAGGGCAGGTCAGTGGCGGGATTAATCGCCTGGATCGCTTGGCGATGGCCGAGGATTGCGTGCTGACCGATCAGCATCTTGCCCGTCAGAGTCATGGGGAGTCCTTGAAAAATAAGGGTTGGCCGCTGCGAGAACCACAGCGGCGCGCGAGGGAGTCAGGCCACGTTCTGTTCAGCCGACCAGTTGGCGTACCACTGTCGGAACAACGCGTACTGGTGCTCGGCATAACGCTGTTGGGCGGTGCTGAGTGCGTCGGTTTCGTTGAAGTGCAGGGCGTAGCCCTGGTCGCCGTTGAGCACCATCAAATGCTTGTAATACAGCACCAGGTCGCAACCCTCGTCGAAGGACGACAGCACGCCCAGCGCGGCCTCCAGCTCACGGGCCAGGCGCCGGGCCTTGGCGTCGCCTTTGGCGGCTTTTTTGCTCAGGGCCACCAGTTGCAGCACTTCGCGCGGCAGTGCGTTGCCGATACCGGTGATGGCGCCGGTGGCGTTGCAATTGACGAAACCGTGTACCACTTGGGTGTCGACGCCGACCATCAGGGTCACGGCATCGTCCTGGGAGGTGATGTTTTCTGCGGCGTAGCGCAGGTCGGCGCCGCCGCCGAATTCCTTGAAACCGATCAAGTTGGGGTGTTCGCGGCGCAGTTCAAAGAACAGGTCTGCGCGGGTAGCGAAGCCGTAATACGGACTGTTGTAAATCACTGCCGGCAGGTTCGGCGCGGCCTTGAGGATCGCCGAGAAGTGCGCCTTTTGCGCGGTGGCCGAAGCGCCACGGGACAGCACGCGCGGGATTACCATCAAACCATGGGCGCCGACCTTGGCCGCGTGGGCGGCGTGGGCCACCGCTTCACGGCTGTTGACCGCGCCGGTGCCGACGATGGTCGGCACGCCAGCGGCAACCAAACGGGCCACGCCTTCCTGGCGTTCGGCTTCGGTCAGCAGCGGCCAGTCACCCATGGAGCCGCAATACACCACGGCGCTCATGCCGATATCGATCAGTTCACGGCCCTTGGCGACCAGGGCGTCGAAGTCCGGTTTACGCTCAGGCGTGCACGGGGTCATCAGTGCAGGGATGCAACCGGTGAAGATGTTGTCGCTCATTGTTCTAACTCCAGCGTTCAGTTAAATAAGGCCCAGGCTCAGATGCCCCAGGCAAAAGGGTCTTGTTCGTCGATCAGCAAGGTGCTGTCGGCGGTCATGTAGGCGCGGCCGGTGATGAAGGGGCGAATGCGCTCGCCATCCCATTCATAACGGCCTTCGAATTGGCTGCCGGTGATGCTGGCTTGCACCCAGGTGGCGCCCGGCGCGAGTTTGTCGTCAGCCGCCAGGCACGCCAGTTTGGCGCTGGTGCCGGTGCCGCACGGTGAGCGGTCGTAGGCTTTGCCGGGGCACATCACGAAGTTGCGGCTGTCGGCGTGGGCGTCGTCGGCGAACAGTTCGATATGGTCGATCAACGCACCGTCTGCACCGTGGATGCCTTGGGTTTCCAGGGCCTTGAGCATCGCCCAGGTGTAGTCGGTGAGGGTGTCGACGTTGTCCATCGCCAGCCGGTGGCCGTGCTGCGACACCAGGAAAAACCAGTTGCCGCCCCAGGCAATATCGCCATGCACCACGCCATAGCCCGGCACGTCCACCGCTACCTGCTGGCGATGACGGTAGGCGGGTACGTTGCGCAAGGTCACTGCGCCGTCGTCGTGCAAGGTGGCCGCTACCGGACCCACCGGCGTGTCGATGGTGTGCACGCCAGGCCCAATGCGGCCCAGGTGGTGCAAGGAAGCAACCAGGCCGATGGTGCCGTGGCCGCACATGCCCAGATAGCCGGCATTGTTGAAGAAGATCACCCCGCAGGTGGCGCCGGGCGTGACCGGCGCGCAGTACAGCGCTCCAACCAGCACGTCATTGCCACGCGGCTCCAGCAGGCAGGCGCGGCGCCATTGATCGTGTTCGCTGCGCAAGGTGTGCAACTGCTCGGCAATGGTTGCGCCGGCGAGCGCAGGGAAGCCGTCCATTATCAGGCGCGTCGGTTCGCCGCCGGTGTGGGAGTCGATAACATGCAGGCGCTTCATAACAGGCTCCATCAGTGAGTGGCTGGCGACAGTGGCGCGCTGTAATGCGCGTCGCTGACGGCTTCGCTTTCGTCGTCTTCGTGTTCCAGGCGCACCAGATGCGCGGGCACACCAGTGGCGGCGCCCCAGTAGTAGATGCCCAGGGCGCAGAGGGCGACGACCAGCGTGTCAAACGGATGGCTGATCACACCGATGCCGCCGAAACTGCCGAGATTGGACAGCAGGATGGTCACCGCATAAAAGCCGATCAGCCAGGCCGATGAGCGCACTTGCTGCTTGAGATTCAGGTGCGCGGTGGGCACCCAGCGTGCGCACAGCAGGTACACCACAAACATCAGAATTTGCAGGCCAAGCAACCACGACACGGTGCTCCAGCCCGACCAGTAAACGATCAGCGCGGCGATGATGAACGACAGCGGGCCGAGCACCGCCATGCCTTTGACCCGGAACGGCCGCGGCATGTCCGGTGCATTGCGGCGCAGCGCGGCGACGGTCACCGGGGCCACCGCGTAGCTGAGAATCAGCGCCGCCGACACCACATTGATCAGCGCTTCCCAGGACGGAAACGGCAGGGTCCAGAACACCGACAAACCAAAGGTCAACCACAGCGCCGGACGCGGTATGCCGGACTTCTCATCAATGCGCGTAAAGATCTTGAAAAACGTGCCGGTCTGCGCCCAGCCGTACACCACACGCGGCGTGGCGTTCATGTAGATATTGCCGCAGCCGCTGGGCGAGATCACCGCATCGGCCACCACCAGGTACGCCAGCCAGCCCACGCCCAGTGCCAGGGCAATGTCGCGATACGGCAGCGCCAGTTGCTTGCTGATACCCGCCCAGCCATCGGCGAGCATCTTGGTCGGCACGCCACCGAGGAACGCGGTTTGCAGCAGCACATAGATGGCGGTCGAGAGCAGCACCGAGAGGATCAAGGCAATCGGAATCGTGCGTTGCGGGTTCTTTACTTCACTGGCCACCGAGATGATCGGCGTGAGGCCCAGGTAGGCAAAAATCACCCCACCGGCCGACACGGCCATCTCGATGCCCGACAGGCCAAACGGGGCAAAGCCCTGGGTCTGGAAGTTCTCGGGTTTGAAGAAGGTGAATAGCACACCAATCACCAGCAACGGCACGATGAACTTGAACACGCTCACCAGGTTATTGGCGATGGCGAAGGTCTTCACGCTGCGGTAATTGAGCACAAAAAACAGGCACAGCAGGGCGAACTGCACCAGCCAGCCCAGGGTGGTCGGGTCGCTGGAACCGACCTTGGTCAGTTCGGGAAACCAGGCAGCGGCGTATTGGCGCGAGGCGACCACTTCGATGGCCACCAGGCTTGAGAACGCGATCAGCGTGATAAAGCCCATCAGGTAGCCCAGCAGCGGGCCATGGGAATACACCGGGTAACGCACCACGCCACCGGCGCGGGGCAGGGCGGCGCCGAGCTCGCAATACACGATGCCCAGCAGCAGCACGGCGAAACCGCCGATCAGCCAGGAAATAATCCCCGCCGGGCCGGCGATGGCGGACACGTGGCTGGCCGCAAATAACCAGCCCGAACCGAAGATGGCGCCTAACCCGATAAAGGTCAGGTCCATCAGTGAAAGTTGTTTCTTGAACTTGCCTTGAGCAGACATGGCGGCGCCTTCTTGTGAGTTATTGGATAGGCATGCAGTGGCGATATCCTGAACCGATCAAGGGGCGCTGCGATTGATGTTTTGCGTTGATGTGGATGACGAATTCGGCACAGTTTGTATCCGCCGATCTAAGCTTTTATGTGGGAGCTGGCTTGCCTGCGATGCGGTTGACTCGGTACATCAGGCACACTGAGTTGATGCCATCGCAGGCAAGCCAGCTCCCACAACCTTGTGTGGATACGCAGGCTGGCATAGTGCAATCTGCCTAAAAAAATCGGAGCCTCAGGCCATGCTGCCCAGTGCATTTTCGACCTTTCTACAGGCCAACCGCCCCACCAGCATCGAGCAACTATTGGCCGGGGTCGCGCAGTTGTTGCCCTTGCTCGACGTAATCCCCAATGCCGCGATTTTCATCAAGGATATCGACGCCCGTTACGTGCTCGCCAACCACACCCTGGTGCAACGCTGCGGCCTTAAACAGCTGCATCCGCTGCTGGGCAAGACCAGCGCCGAAGTGTTCCCCGCGCAATTGGGGCCGGGCTACACCGAGCAGGACCGACGCGTGCTGGAGCAGGGTTTTGTGCTCGAAGACCAGCTTGAGCTGCACCTGTATGGCAGCCGCGAACCGGGCTGGTGCCTGACCCACAAATGGCCGTTGTACAACGACAAGGGCACGATCATCGGCCTGGCGGGTATTTCGGTGGACCTGCAATCGGCCAGCGAAACGCACCCGGCCTACCAGCGCCTGGCCGCCGTGGATGAACACATTCGCCAGCATTTCAACCGACGCGTCACCCTCGGTGAGCTGACCCGCATTGCCGGGATTTCCGTGGCGCAACTGGAGCGCTACTGCAAACGCGTATTCCACCTTACGCCCCGGCAGATGATTCAGAAGGTGCGCCTGGAGCATGCGCGTCGGCTGTTGCACACCGACCTGCCGATCACCGAGGTGGCGCTGCAATGCGGCTACACCGACCACAGCGCGTTTACCCGCCAGTTCAAGGCGTTGACCGGGTTTACGCCCAGGCAGTATCGGCAATTGGAGTAAATGCAACGAATCATGGCATCCGCTGCTCCTATGCTTACGAATAACCTTTTCACGGCAAGAGGAAACAGGCTTATGACGGCGGCGGACAACGATCATGTGAACTGGCTGGTGCAACAATCCATGCTCAATGCGGCGCGTCAGCGGGCCAGGCTCTATAGCGGGCAAGGGCGCTTGTGGCAGCAGCCGTATGCGCAGACCCGGCCGCGTGATGCCTCAGCGTTGTCGTCCGTGTGGTTCACCGCGTACCCGGCATCGATCGTGACCCGTGAAAACGGCACGGTGCTCGAAGCCCTGGGCGACGAAAGCCTGTGGCAGGCGTTGTCCAAAATTGGCATTCAGGGCATTCACAACGGCCCGCTGAAAAAGTCCGGTGGCCTGGACGGTACGCGGCATACGCCGACCATCGATGGCAATTTTGACCGCATCAGCTTCGAGATTGACCCACAGTTGGGCACCGAAGCGCAGTTGCAGGCGCTGACGCGTATGGCCGCCGCGCACAATGCGGTGATCATCGACGATGTGATCCCCTCCCACACGGGCAAGGGCGCGGACTTCCGCCTGGCCGAGATGGCGTATGAGGATTATCCGGGGCTCTACCACATGGTCGAGATCCGCGAGGAAGACTGGCCCTTGCTGCCCGATGTGGCCGAAGGGCGTGATGCGCAGAACCTCAGCCCCGCGCAGGTGGATGCGCTGCGCGACAAGCATTACATCGTCGGCCAGTTGCAGCGGGTGATCTTCTTCGAGCCCGGCGTCAAGGAAACCGACTGGAGCGCAACCCCGGTGGTCGTTGGCGTGGACGCCAAACCACGCCGCTGGGTGTACCTGCATTATTTCAAGGAAGGCCAGCCGTCGCTGAACTGGCTCGACCCTTCGTTTGCCGCGCAGCAGATGATCATCGGCGACGCCCTGCATGCCATTGATGTGATGGGCGCCAAGATCCTGCGCCTGGACGCCAATGGCTTTCTCGGCGTGGAGCGCAAGCTGGACGGCACCGCCTGGTCGGAAAGCCACCCGTTGTCGATCACTGGCAACCAGTTGCTGGGCGGGGCGATTCGCAAAGCGGGCGGGTTCAGCTTTCAGGAGTTGAACCTCACCGTCGACGATATCGCCGCCATGTCCCACGGCGGTGCCGACCTGTCCTATGACTTCATCACGCGCCCGGCGTATCAGCATGCCCTGCTGATGGGCGACACCGAATTTCTGCGCCTGATGCTGCGTGAGATGCACAGCCAGGGCATTGACCCAGGCTCTTTGATCCATGCGCTGCAAAACCACGATGAGCTGACCCTGGAGCTGGTGCACTTCTGGACCTTGCACGCCCACGACAGTTACCTCTACCAAGGCCAGACCTTCCCCGGCAACAGCCTGCGCGAGCATATCCGCGAGCAGATGTACGAGCGCCTGGCCGGCGAGCATGCGCCGTATAACCTCAAGTTCGTCACCAATGGGGTTTCTTGCACCACCGCCAGCATTATCACGGCAGCCTTGGGCATCCGTGACCTGGAGGCGATCACGCCGGCCGATATCGAGCAGATCCGCCGTATCCATATACTGCTGGTGATGTACAACGCCATGCAGCCTGGGGTGTTTGCGTTGTCGGGTTGGGACCTGGTCGGCGCGTTGCCGTTGGCGGCCGATGCGGTTGCGCACTTGATGGGCGATGGCGACACGCGCTGGATTCATCGCGGTGCCTATGACCTGGTGGAGTTGAACCCTGACGCCGAACTGTCCGCCGGCCAGATGCCAAGGGCGAAAACCCTCTATGGCAGCCTCAACAGCCAGTTGCTGGACCCGGACTCGTTTGCGTCCCAGTTGCAGAAAATTCTCGCGGTGCGCAACGCCTACGGAATCGCCGCCAGCCGCCAGATTCTGGTGCCGGATGTGGAGCATCCGGGGCTGTTGATCATGGTTCACGAGTTGCCGGCCGGGAAGGGCACGCAAATCACCGCGCTCAACTTCGGCAGTACGGCACTGACCGAAACCCTGCACCTGCCCGACATTGCGCCGGGGCCGGTGGTGGACATTATCAACGAGCGGGTTGAGGGCGATCTGACTGCTGAGGGTGAGTTCACCATCACGCTGGACGCGTATGAGGGGCTGGCGCTACGGGTGGTCAGCCTGTCGCCGATGCTTTAGGAGCGCGAGGCGCTGATCGCCTGGTCGATCAGCGCTGATTATGCATTTGCCGGGAGCATTGATAACATGCAATTTGCGCATTATTAAATAAATAAATATACGCTTGATGAATTTTGTCGTTCGGGCTAGCGTAGTCTCAATGGCCGCTTTCGAGTACCGGCCACTGACCTGCCGAGGAATTTCCCATGCCTTTAGTTCGAATCGACCTGGCCGCCGACACCTCCACTGAAACCGCCGCTGCGATTGGTGACGTGATCTACGCCGCCATGACGAGCGTGGCCAATGTACCTGAGCATGACAAATTCCAGATCATCAATCGTCACGCCAAGGATGAGTTGGTGTATCCGGCGGCGGGGTATCTGGGGATTACCTACACGCCGAACATCGTGTTTATCCAGGTGACCTGGAGCGCCGGGCGTAGCATCGCGGTGAAAAAGGCTTTTTATAAATTTATCGCTGAGGGTATCCACGCCAAAACCGGGCTGCGCAAAGAAGATGTGTGGATCAGCCTGGTGGATGTAAAGCGCGAAGATTGGTCGTTTGGCAACGGAGAGATGCAGTACGTGCCCGACGAGTGAGGCAGGCCTGCAAGCAGGCGGCGACTCAGTGATGAGTCGCCGTTGTTTTTATTGGGCGTTCAATGCTTGTAGAAACTGGGTGTGTTTCAGCGTTTGCGAGAACATCGGCAAGGTGAAGTTCTCGGCGGCGTGTTGTTGCTCATCACTGAAGGTGGCGGTGCAGTCGGTCAACGTCACCACGTCGTAGCCTTTCTCATAACCCGAACGAACCGTGCCTTCAACGCAGCAATTGGTCAAAAAGCCCGCGACGACCAGGTTCTGGATGCCGTTGTTGCGCAGCACCAGGTCCAGGCCGGTGGTGGCAAACGCATCCAGGCCGCGTTTGCCCTCGATCAGGATGTCAGCCGGCTCACGGCTCAGTGCCTCGCTGATCTCAGCGCCCCAGCTGCCAACTCGAAAGGCGCTGCCGTCTGCCACACCCTTGAGAATGCCGTAGGAGCGGTGCGTCAGTTCGGGGTAGCCGTCGGCAAATTGAATCGGCATATGGATGATCTTCACACCGAGTTTTCGTGCTTGTTCAACGGTGGTTGCAGTGTTTGCCAGCATGTCGGTGCTGTGCATGACGCCTTTGACCGCGTCGTGAAACACCCCACCCGCAGTGGTGAAGTCATTTTGGAATTCAATCAGGACCAATGCGGTTTTCGTCGGGTTCATAGTGATGCTCCGTCAGGTGGTTTTTTCACTACAGCAGTTATAGGCGCCAAATCCAAGGGCCGCACTCATCGTGTGGGGGCGGGCTTGCTCGCCAATGCGGTGGGTCAGTCAGTGTTTACGTGTCTGACACACCGCATTCGCGAGCAAGCCCGCTCCCACATAAAAGCAGAATTGCGACTCGATGACCGCATTCATTTGGCATCGTGAAAAATGATCCCCAGCGTGTGGCGTTCTCCACGATGCAGGCGGCTCACCCCATGACGCACGCTGACTTTGCAAAAACCACGCGTGGAGCGTTCCGGGCGGCTGTTGACGGCAAAGATCAGCGCCTGGCCTTGTTCAAGGGGGACCACTTCAGCCCGAGCGGGCTTGCTGGAGCCAGTGTGAGTGAGGACGAACTCACCCCCTTCGAAATCCAGGCCCGGCTGGTCCAGCAGGAATACCACCTGAAACGGAAACACCTGCTCGCCATACAAGTCCTGATGCAGGCAGGTGTAGTCATCTTGTCGATAGCGCAGCATCAGCGGCGTGGGCCTGCATTGGCCGGCCTGGTGACATAGCGCTTTGAATTGGGCATGGGTGTCGGGGAATCGTTGATTGATCTTCAACGCCGCGTGCCAGCGATTGGCGACCGGTGCGAGGCGTTCGTACAGGCGCGAGCGCAGGTTGTCGACGAGCGCCGGCAGCGGGTAGCGAAAGTATTGGTATTCACCCTGCCCGAAAGCGTAACGCTGCATGACGATGCGGCTGCGGAAATGGCTTTCATCGGCATAGAGCGCTGCGAGTTGCTGACAGGTTTGCCTAGCCAAAAGTCTTGGCAGCAGCGCGAAACCGTCGTTCATCAGGTCCGCTTCTATCGTTGGCCAATCGAGACTTTCCAGATGAGTGTTCATAAGGGCTGCTGACGTTTCCATTCGCGATACTCGGCTGGCATGCACATGGCGCAGGGGCGATAGCCCGCAGCGATGGCGCTGGATTGATTGAGGAAAAACACCCGGTGCTGCACATAGCCACCACGGGCGATGGCGTGCAGCGCCGCGCGGCAATCCAGCTGGCCGTAGCGTTTGCCGCGTCGATGGCCACCCAGCGTGCCCGGTTGGGCGCTTGAGTAGGGTTGACCATCGCTGCCCAACAACCGCCATACACGCTCAGCAGTCATCGGGCGCCCCAGGGCCTAAGTGAAAACTGAGCAAAAAACCGCGCCGTTCGCCGCTTCGGACTGGGCTGATCGCGTGTTTCATATTCACCCGGTAGTAACCCTTGCTGCCCTTGAACGGGCGGTGCGCCGTGGTGATGACCGTCAGATCGCCACGCTGCAACGGCACCACCATCGGCCGCGATTGCATTCTGGGCCGTTGCTCGGTGAGGATAAATTCACCGCCGGTGAAATTCTCAGCGGGCGCCGACAGCACGCCGACCAGTTGAAAGGGGAATACGTGCTCGCCCTCGGCGTCCTGCCCCAACGCCTGGTGCTCGTCTTTGCGCAGGCATGTCAGCTGGGGCAGTGCTTGCTGTTGGCCGACGGCGCGGCACTGCGCGTGAAAGTCGGTGAGTTGGGGCGGGAAGCGGTAGGGCAGTTGCAGGATGTCGTTCCACTGGTTGGAAAGCTGTGCCAATGGCGGATAAAAGCCGTTCAGAAGGTGGGTGAACAAGCCTGGGACCTCAAGTTCGACCATGCCGGGCAGCACGATGAAACCTTCGCGGTCGAGTGCCAGGCGGATGATTTGCCAATCCAGGCGTTCCAGGGTGGCGGCAAGGGGAGTCATGAAAGCCTCGGTCACTGAGCATTCGCGCCAGTGTAGGCAGGCGCCCGGTCACTGAAACTCCGGTTCTTGCGACGCAATTCAGCACTCCCGCACCGAAGATTGATCTCGGTCAGGTGCCCCGCCTGGCAGGCCTTTTAACCTTGCGCTTCCATCAAAGGCCAGGGACGGCTCAATGCGAGCCTGTGGCCGTGCACCTCAAGGAAGAGTCTGCCATGCGATCACTGAAGATCATCTTGTTGTCCTCTGCATTCAACGGTCTGACCCAACGGGCCTGGCTGGATTTGCGCCAGTCGGGGTTCAACCCCAGCGTGGTGCTGTTCACCGATGAAGCCTCGGTGTGCCGGCAAATCGAGGCATCGGACGCCGACCTGGTGATCTGCCCGTTCCTCAAGGACCGCGTGCCGCAGCAGCTGTGGAGCAACCTCGACCGCCCGGTGGTGATCATTCATCCGGGTATTGTCGGTGACCGTGGCGCCAGCGCGCTGAACTGGGCCATCACCCGGCAGGTCAGCAGCTGGGGCGTCACCGCGTTGCAGGCGGTGGAGGAGATGGACGCGGGGCCGGTGTGGTCGACCTGTGAATTCGACATGCCCGCCGAGGTACGCAAGTCCGAGTTGTACAACGGGCTGGTGCGTGATGCGGCGATCACCTGTATTCGCGACGTGGTGGAAAAATTCACCCGTGGTGTGCTCCCTACGCCGCTGGATTACACGCAGCCCAACGTTATCGGGCGCTTGCAGCCGAACATGAAGCAGGTAGACCGGGCTTTCAGCTGGCACGACTGCGCGCGCTTCATCAAACGCAGCATCGACGCCGCCGACGGCCAGCCGGGTGTGTTGGCCAGCATCCAAGGCGAGCAGTATTACTTGTACGACGCGCACCTGGATGCACGCCGGGGCCTGCCGGGTGAAATGCTTGCGGTACAGGATGATGCGGTATTGGTCGCGGCCGGCGATCAGAGCGTGTGGGTCGGCTCGCTCAAACGCAAGGCCCAGCCAGGCGAGGAAACCTTCAAGTTACCGGCCCGTCACGTGTTGGCCGGGCGCCTGGCGCGCGTGCCCGTGCTGGACAGCTCAATCGCCCATCAAGCCTTCAATGAACAGGCCTATCAACCGATTCGCTATCGAGAGTGCGGCGATGTCGGCGAGTTGACCTTCGAGTTCTACAACGGCGCCATGAGCACCGTACAATGCCAACGGCTGGTCGCTGCACTGCGTTGGGCCAAGGCGCGCAGCACAAAGGTGCTGCTGATCAAGGGCGGGCGTGGCAGCTTTTCCAATGGCGTGCACCTCAACGTCATCCAGGCCGCAGCCGTACCGGGGCTGGAGGCTTGGGCGAATATCCAGGCGATCGACGATGTGTGCCAGGAACTGCTGACCGCCCGGCAACTGGTGGTCAGTGGCCTGACTGGCAGTGCCGGCGCCGGCGGTGTGATGCTGGCCCTGGCGGCCGATATCGTCTTCGCCCGTGCCGGCGTAGTACTCAACCCGCATTACAAGAGCATGGGCCTGTATGGCTCCGAGTACTGGACCTACAGCCTGCCGCGTGCGGTGGGCAGTGAAATTGCCCATAAGCTCACTGAAGAGTGCCTGCCGATCAGCGCCATTCAGGCACAGCAGTGGGGCATGGTGCAGGACATTGGGCCACGTTGCCCGAGTGCGTTCAGTGCATGGTTACTGCAAGCGGCCCAAGGCGCGCTGAGCGATGAGAAATACGCCGCGCAACGCATGCGCAAAGCCACTATCGACTTTGAGCCAATGGATCGCTGCCGCCAAAACGAGTTGGCCCAGATGGAACTGGACATGGTGCACAACCGCCAGCAGTTTGCCGAGAAGTGCCGCAACTTTGTGTTTAAGCGTAAAGCCTGCCAGACGCCGCAACGGTTGATTGCGCCGTGGGCGTTGGCGCGTAAGGGCGAACTGGTCGACTGAGCAGTACTGCGCTGCCCCATGTGCTTGCGAGTGCCATATCCCTTGCGCGATGATCTGGCACTGTCAGCGCCTGGAGTACAGTAATGCAATCGCTACCCATCCCGCCCTCCATCAAGGGCGCGTTAATTGAGCTGCGCCCGCTGGAAGCCGGGGATTTCGAGGCCCTGTATGGCGTCGCCTGCGACCCGTTGATCTGGGCCCAGCACCCCAGCCCCACGCGCTACCAGGAACCGGTGTTTCGCGAATGGTTCGAGCAGGCGCTGGCATCCCCCAGCGTTGTGGTGGTGATCGACCGAAGCAGCAACAGGGTAGTGGGTAGCTCTCGTTACTATGACTTCAGTGAGCCGCAGCGTGAGGTGGCGATCGGGTACACGTTTCTGGCGCGTGAAAAATGGGGCGGCGGGGCCAATGGCGAGCTTAAACAACTGATGCTCAAGCACGCCTTTCAGTGGGTCGATACCGTATGGTTCCACGTCGGCGCCGACAATATTCGCTCGCAACGGGCGATGGAGAAAATCGGCGGGCAGCTTTCGCATACCTCAATAAAAACCTTCGCAGGGCGTTCGCAAGAGAATCGGTTTTATAAAGTTGAGCGGGCTGCATTTGAGCGCTCCGTAATGGGCGAGCGCTACTGATTTCGGCAATTCGATCTATATTCAAAAGGGCAGTCCCTTCTGGAGTGAATGATCATGTTCAAATCTCGCTCGTTGGTAGTCGTCATCACTTGCATTGCCCTGGTCGCGGGCTCGGCGACGGCGTTGGCTGATCCTGGTAACGGGAAGGGGCAAGGCCATGGCAACGGCAACGGCAACGGCCAAGGCGGGCAGGGCAAGAAGGGCAAAGGCGGCGATTCGCACTATGGTCCGAGCATTGATCGAGGCAGTGTGCTGGGCGTGCTCGGTGGCTATCGTGATTATTGGCGGCCTGGCCCACCACTGCCCCCTGGCATACAAAAGAACCTCGCCCGAGGAAAGCCGCTGCCTCCAGGGATTGCGAAAAAGCTGGACGGCCGATTACTCGGCAGGCTGCCTCATTACGACGGCTACGAATGGCAGCAGGCAGGCACGGATCTGATCCTCGTGGCTATTGCTTCCGGGATCATCTACGAAGTGCTTAACGGCGCTTTTGACTAGTGCGCTGAAAGCCTGGCGCACGATAAACGTATCGTTCGCCGTCCTCTATGCAGCTAGCCTAAATGGCAGGGCCTTTCAGCTCGATCCGGTTATCATCCGGATCGTTGAAATAAATCGACCAGCCAGTCCCGTCTGCGCCATAGCGCTTCTGCGCTTTCTCAGCAAACACACCCGCCTCAGCCAAGTGGTTGAGAATCGCGGATTCATCAAAAGGCTCAACCCTCAGGCAGACGTGATCGACATTATGCCTTTGCTTGCCCGCCGGCTCCCCACCTTCACGACCGATCGACCCGTTCACATCGACCAGGTCAATCAGGGACGTGCCGGCACTCAGGTGGATCATGCCTAGGTCATCACGACGCTTTTTGACGTCACAGCCCAGTACCGAGGTGTAAAACGCCAGGCTGCGGGTGATGTCCTTCACGCGTAAAACAACATGATCTATATGTTGGATTGAAAAGGTGCGCATTGCGATCATTCCTGTTTGATCATGGGTTTTGGTATCGCCAAAGTCTTCAACTTAGCTGATTCTGGAAAACGAGTGCTGCATTTAACCCGTGGCATCGGCCCAGGACAGTCAGCCAACCCGCTTGGTGCAATGCCAGGTTGGCTGCGTAGATCACTGATCTGACAAGGTTTTTCAGCTCAGGATGAGCACGATAAAGGTGCGCCTCGACCTTGCATCCAAGCGCCGGGGTCTATATATTCCCAACCCTGCAACACCGCGCTACCGCCCGAATGGCGAAACTGGTAGACGCATGGGACTTAAAATCCCCCGCTCGTAAGGGCGTCCCGGTTCGATTCCGGGTTCGGGCACCATAGATATCAAGGGCTTGCATGATTTTTCATGCGAGCCCTTTTTCGTTTGTGCTCCCCAAAATCAGAAAACTCCACCGCTCGTTTTGTCGGCATGACCTGTTTGCCGATCCTTTTGCGTGTGTAGCCATCCTGATATTTCCCTGATCCTTCGCGACCTTTGCTTTAACTCAGAGCAAAGCGGCAACGCGTTGATTCTTTGTTCGGTTTTTGTAACAGATTGTTTGCGGCAGGCGCAGAAACCTATAAAGTTAACCTTTCGGTCAGCTTTGCACTGTCAACTCCAGCCTTTTGCTTCCAGCGAAAGCGCGCCTGCAAGGATCGATTCCCCAGAACATAACTAAAAGGGCGGACCCATAACCGCCCAGAGGATGATCCATGTCCAACCGTGATATCTCCCGGCGCTCGTTCCTTCAGGGCGGGCTGGTGGCGGGTGTGAGCGTGACGCTTACACCGCTAAGCACCCAGGCGCTGGCGGCCTTGATGGAAAACAGCGTGACCGTGCCGTCCGAGCAATGGCTGGGCAACAACGGCAAGGCACGCTCGCGTAACGACGCCTTGTCCAAGGTCTGCGGCAGCAAGGTGTTTGCCCGCGACATCCGCGCCAAGGACATGCCGGGTTGGCCGCAGCAGCAGGGCCATGCCATGTTGCTGAAGACAACCAAGGCCGATCGCATTTACGCCGGCTACGATCTTTCGTGGCTCGGCGCCGAGTTGCAACCTGACCGCATCGTCACCGCCGCCGACCTGGACAAGGACGGCATCGTCTTCCCGGAAGAGCACGCGCCGGATCCGCTGCTGCCGGAAGGCAAGGTGCCGATGTTCATCGGTCACCCTGTGGCGATCCTGATCTGGAACGACTTCGAGCGTTTCCGTCAGTCCAAGGCCAAACTCAAATTCAATGACAAAGCCATCCGTTACGGTGCCCAGGTGCCGTATTACGAACGTGATCCTTACGGCAGCTTCCGCTACGTGCGCGTCGGCGGTGCGACCTCGGCGGACGCGGATGAATTCGCCAGCCTCAAGGATTCGATCCTGTTCCCGATGCTGAAAAACCGTCGCCCGGTATGGAATTCCCAGCCGGACCTGCACGGCAACTTGACCGAGCGCGGGCTGTTTTACGCCGACCGGATGCAGCAGCAAATCGACGCGCCGCCAGACAACTGGCTGGTGTTCGACGAGCGCTACAAAACCCCGTCGATTGAACCGGCAGCGATGGAGCCGGACAACGGTAACGGCTGGTACGATCCGGCCACCAAGACGTTGCACTTTGTCGTCGCGACCCAGTGCCCGCTGGAAGCCGCCACCGAAACCGCAAAGATGATCGCGCCATCGCGCTTCGGCCTGGCGAATCTGAACATGCACCCGGGCTACACCGTTGGTTATGGTTCCAAGGACCACAACATTTTTGTCTACTACGCAGCCCTCGCCGCGCTGTATGGCGCCGGTGTGCCGGTGCGCCTGGCCAACGACCGCTATGAGCAGTTCCAGAGCGGCATCAAGCGTCACCCGTTCGACATCCGTTACCAATTGGCGGTGGATAAAAACGATCACAGTTTCCAGATCTTTCGTGCCGAGATGAACGTCGACGGCGGCGGGCGTATCAACTACAGCCCTTCGGTGGCAGCGGTTGGTGCCACGGCAGCGCAGTCGATCTACTACATGCCGCAGAACGATTTGCAGGTCACGGCCTACCATTCTCGCGCGGTTGAAGCGGGTTCGATGCGCGGTTACGGTACCCTGCAAAGCATGGCCTCGACCGAGATGATGGTCGACGAAATCGCCGGGCGTCTGGGCATCGATGCCATCGACCTGCGCAAGAAAAACGCCATGCTCTCGGGCATGAAAAACACCCAGGGCGCGGTGCCGGCCGGGGCGTTGCGCTTACACGAGATTCTCGACAAAGCGGCTGCCCACGACGTCTGGAAAAACCGCGACCAGATCAAAAACACCCGCGAAGCCGCTGACCCGGATAACTGGTATGGCGTCGGTTTTGCCATCTGCCAGAAAGACTTCGGCACCGGTTCCGAGGCACCCATGGCCAGCATCGAATTCACCGCTGAAGGGCATGTGACGTTGCGCCATATCGGCATTGAAATCGGCACCGGCATGTCCACCTCGCAAGCCCTGGTGGTGGCGGATTTCATCGGCATCCCGGCCACGCAAGTGAAGACCGGCGAAACCGAATGGGAAGAGTTGCAACTGATCACGGGCGGCAACCCTTACGTCATGAGCCAGGCCGAGCAGGATGGTTTCCTGCGCAACCCGCGCTGGGTCGGCAAACTGGCGTCGGCTTCGTCGGCGACCAACTCGGCGTATTACTTCAGCCACGCCACCCGTGAAGCCTCGCGCGTGCTGTTCAACCACGGCCTGTGGCCGGCGGCGTTGCAGATCTGGGGCCAAGGCCCTTACGGCGGCCAGGCCAACCCGTATGTGGTGCGCCGCGAAGATGCGCATTGGGTCGACGGCAAACTCACCGCCAACGGCATGCAGCCGCTGAGCTTTGAGCAATTGGCCAAACACGCCCACGAAAAAGGCCTGGTGACCGGCGCCACTGTGCACGGCTTCAACCGTTGGAGCTGGGCCGAAGCCGATTACAGCATCGACGGCGTGCGTGAACGCCTGCCGCTCGACGGCCTGGCCGTGAAGTACGGCGACGGCGCGCCAAACGCGAAGAAAGCCCAGATGACCAGCAACGGTTTCCACCTGCTGGATCGCCAGAACGTCCACTACCCGGACACCCAGTTGAACAACGCGGCGGTGACTTACTACAGCCCGGTCGCGACGCTGGTGGAATTGAAAGTGAACAAGGGCTCCGCCGACGTGCAAGTGCTCAACCATCACTCGTGGGTCGAGTGCGGTCGGGTGCTGGTGGAAGAACTGGTCAAGGGCCAGCTTGAAGGCGGGATCGCCATGGGCATTGGCCATGCGTTGATGGAAGAGATGCCGCTGTACGAAGGCGGGCCGGGGGAGGGTGACTGGAATTTCAACCGTTACCGTCTGCCGATGGCTCGACACGTTGCTGTGTGGAACCAGACGGCCGAAATCCTGCCGCCGCTGTCGCCGAGCGACCCGTCCAAGGGCATTGCCGAAGTGGTGATGATCCCGATCGTCGGCGCCATCGGTAACGCCGTGGCCCACGCCATCGGCAAACGTGTCCGCGACCTGCCAATCACTTCTGCGCGCATCAAGGAGGCCCTCAATGGCTAACCGTCCGTTTCAACTGACCCTCAACGGTCAATCCGTCGGCCCGGTGGACATCCCTGATGACCTGCCGATGATCGACTACCTGCACGAATACAAAAACCTCACCGGCTCGCGGCTCGGCTGCGGCCAGGGCATTTGCCACGCCTGCGTGGTGATCGTTGACAACCCGGACGGCACCAGCGAAGAAGTGCGTACCTGCATCACCGGGGCACACTATTTCGAAGGCAAGAAAGTACGCACCATCGAAGGCCACGCGACTCGCGACGAGCAGGGCAACGTGACTGAGCTGAACCCGATCCAGCAGCGCTTCGTCGATGAATTCGCCTTCCAGTGCAGCTACTGCGCGCCGGGTTTCGTCAATGCCGCGACCGTGCTGGTGGAGAAGCTGCAGCGTCAGCCGATCGTCAAAAGCCAGCTGGAAAAGGTCATCGAGGACAGCCTCGGTCACCACATCTGCCGCTGCACCGGCTATGTGCGTTACTACAACGCGACCCGCAACGTGCTGACCGATCTCGGTCTGGTCAAGGAGGGTTAAGCATGAAGCAACTACTTTCCCGTCTTGCGCTGGCGGTTGGCCTGGCTACTCCGGTGTTGCTGGCGCACGCGGACGATCAAGTCAAACGCGGCGAATATCTTGCCCGCGCCGCTGACTGCATGGCCTGCCACACCGCACCGGGTGGCGCGCCGTTTGCGGGCGGTCTGCCGATCGTTTCGCCGTTCGGCACCATTTATGGCACCAATATCACCCCGAGCAAAGAGCACGGCATTGGCCTGTACAGCGATGACGAATTCTTCGCTGCGCTCACCGAAGGCAAACGCCGGGATGGCGCGAATCTGTACCCGGCGATGCCGTACACCTCGTATCACCTGATGCCCCGTGCAGATTCGGACGCGATCCATGCGTACCTGAAAACCATCGAGCCCATCGAGCGTGCGGCCCCGGTTACCCGCCTGAGCTTTCCGTTCAACGTGCGTCTGGGCCTGATGGGCTGGAACATGCTCTACGGCAAGGATGTGAAACTTGCGCCGACCGAGGGCAAAAGCGAAGCGTTCCAGCGTGGCCAATACATGGTCGAAGTGCTCGGCCACTGCGGCGAATGCCACACGCCTCGGGGCTTGCCCGGCGCGATGCAGCAGGATAAACGCCTGACCGGCGGCATGCTCAACGGCTATCTGGCACCCAGCCTGTTGGCCACTGACCTGGCCGCTCGCGGCTGGAATCATGAGGACCTGAGCACGTTCCTCAAGCACGGCATGAGTGCCCAGGGCACGATGTTCAACGAGATGTTCCCGGTGTTCCATAACAGCACCCAGGGCCTTAACGATCCGGACCTGGCTGCCATGGCGACCTTCCTGCTGGGCGATCAACCGCCGGCGGCCAAGGTGCTGAGCGAGACGTCGCTGGAAGCCATGAGCCCAAGTGCCCGACGCGGTCGTCAAGACTATCTGAACGTGTGCGCCGGCTGCCACGCGCCGAACGGCGAGGGCAAGCCGCACATCGCGGTGGCCATGCGCGGCAACACCACGTTGCGCCTGGAAGACCCGCGCAACCTGCTGCGGGTGATCGAGGACGGCATCGGCGAGCAGAAATTCACCGGGTTTGAACGCATGCAACCGATGCCGGGCTTTGCCGACAAGCTCAATCACCAACAGCTGACCGACCTGCTCAACTACCTGCGCCAGGGTTGGGGCGGCCAATCGGGTGAGCTGGCGGTCAGCGACGTGCAGAAGCTTGCGGCCGATGCGCCGCCCGCCGAGCACCAGGCGCACTGAACCGCCGACGCCGGGAACGACCGGCAATGCCTGTCAGTCTACCTGTATGTACTCATGGGTAAGGCTCAGCACAATGGATAAGACAATCAGGTTGGATCAACTGGCGGCCACCGACCTTGGATCAATCAACGAAATATGGCTCGGCGGAACTCATACCCAGCTATGCCTATGGCGTGGCGAACAGGTGTTCACCCACGAGATGATGAGCGAGGGCACTCACGATCAGAATGTCCAACGCCTGTGCTTGCAGTTGGTCAACGCTGACGATCAGGCTGCAGTGGCCCATGTTGAGGCAATGGTGCGCGAACGCCTGAAAAAGACAGGGAAGGAGGGCGTGTTTTATCCCGCTGAGCAGGCAGACACTCATCTATAGGCAAAGGAGCATCGCCCAGGTGATCCTGGGATTTGAGGCAGAAGAGGTTGAGTCGGTGTTGCCACAATTGAGCAGCGCAGAGGTACGGATGCCGGTGACGAATATGCCATGGGGCACTACGTCTGCGCTGCTGCAGGACCCCGATGGAAACCGGGTTAATCTGTTTTCAGCGCCTGAACAGCTCAGACAAATGGCTGCCCGCTGAAACCCCGTGGCAGACGCTGCAGCCCCGGCAAATCGGTGAGGCGTTGCGTCCAGGCACTGCGCCAGTCCACGGCAGTATGGGTTTTGGCTTTGCGCGCGGAACGGCGGGCGGCGTTGCGCTGGGTGCGGCGCGCTTCTTTGTAGGCGTCGGTATTGCGGCAGCTGCGGCATTTGACTCGGTTCAGCTCGGTGCTGGACGTGAGGTTGGTGCCGTGATGGCCGCAAGCCAGATGCCCGGCGACCTTGAAGTGAGTGACCATGTAAGCGTCTCCTTCTTATGGGGGTACGCGCGGCCAAAAACCAGCGGCGACGCGTGGGCAGGGCGGGGGCAATCAACCCCGAGCCCTCAGGGTTGTGACCGCGCGGGCGGTGCGGCGTTCGGTTTTATTCCACGGGCGGTTCACGCTACCCTGTGGTGCCAACAATCATAAAAAGGAGTGAGTGATGAGCGTCGAAACCTTGCCGCTGGAAGGCAGTTGCCGTTGTAGTCGGGTGCGTTTCAGCGTGAGTTTGCCGCCGGTAATCACCATGGCGTGCCATTGCAGCGGCTGTCAGCAGATGACCGCCAGTGCGTTTTCCCTTAGCGCGTTGATTCCGGCCGCAGGTTTCACCGTGACCCAGGGTTGCCCGGTGATCGGCGGCTTGCACGGCGTGGACCGCCATTATTGCTGCCCGCACTGCATGAGCTGGCTGTTTACGCGCCCCCATGGCATCGATGAGTTCGTCAATGTGCGCGCAACCTTGCTGGATAACGCCCGCGACTACGTGCCGTTCATGGAAACCTGGACCAGCGAAAAACTGCCTTGGGCCGCGACGCCGGCGGTCGAAAGCTTTGCGCAACTGCCCGAGCCGCAGGACTTCCCGCGCTTGATGCAGGCTTACGCCACCTTCAGTGCCCGCTGAGTTCAATCAATCAGGGCCAGCAAGTCGGTATCACCGACGTCCACGCCCGCCTGGGTCAGCAATGTGGTTGCCTGGCCCCGGTGGTGGGTCTGGTGGTTGAAAAAATGCATCAGCAGTGCGAAGAACGGCTTGTGGTTCGCCACGCCGCGCATGTTGTGGTACTGCAGACGCTGGTCCAGATCGGGTTCGCACAGGCTGTTGGCCCAGTCGATGATCAGTTGGTCCAGCCAGGCGCGGCGGGCCGCCAGCTCGCGCAGGTTGGCAAAGGCCAGTTGCTTCAAGTCAGAAGGCGTGGCAATCGACGCTAATGGCGCCAGCCGGGCAAAGCCTGCCGGATGTTCGGCAAATCGCTTGAGCCACACCGTGTCCCCGAGTGTCAGGTGATTGAGTGTGCCGAGGATCGAGCCGAAGAACGCCTGCCGGTCCGTGGTCAGTTCTGCGTCGGTAAGCTGGCTGGCGGCGGCATAGACGTTGCGGTTCATCCACTGGTTGTAGTCAGCCATCAACAAAATGTGCTCAAGACGGTTCACGCGGTTTCTCCTTCAACGTGGTGAGGCCATCATAAGGCGTGCCTGCCCGGCGGTCTTGGTGTTCCTGCGCTGGCGGGCTATGGTTGTTGAACGCCAATACGACGCTGCGGGAGAGTGACACCATGAATACCGGCAATTTACTGGAACAGCTGCTGCGCGCCAGCCAGCAAAACAGCGGCGGCTCAGGCGGTGGGCTGGGCGGCCTGGGTGGTCTGCTGGGCGGCTTGTTGAACAGCTCCGGCAGCGGCAACGCTGCGGCAGGTGGTGGTGGGCTGGGTGGTTTATTAGGTGGCCTGGGCGGATTGTTGGGCGGTGCGCCTGCCGGTGGCACCCCGCAAACGCGTTCAGGCGGGATGAACTATGCGGCATTGGCCTCCTTGGGGATGGCGGCTTTCCAGGCGTATCAGGCCTGGCAACGCCAGCAGGCCAGCGCACCGCAGCAGGCCATCCAGACGGTTGACCAGCTTGACGGTCAGGCAGCTGAAGCCCATAGCCATGCACTGTTACGCGCTCTGATTGCGGCCGCCAAGGCCGATGGAGAGATCGATGACAAAGAGCAGGAAATGATTTCGGCCGAACTAGGCCGCCATACCGACGACGCTAACTTGCAGCAGTGGCTCAACGACGAAGTCGCCAAACCTCTGAATGCCGCCGATTTCGCCGAATATGCCTCTGATCCAGGGTTGGCGACCGAGGTCTACCTGGCCAGCGTGATGATGGTCAATGACCAGGCGCCGAAGGAGCGCGGCTACCCGGACGAACTGGCCGCGCAGTTGCAACTCGAACCAGCGTTGCAACTGCACCTGGAGCAACAGGCTAAAAAAGCCTAAAAACGCACAGTTGCGCCTGTGGTCAGCCATTGGTTGTAATCACCGGAGAGGCTCTGCCCAACCACCACATCCACATCCACCAGTTTGCCCACATGGAACCGCGGCCCGGCCTGCCACGCCTGGTCACCGCCTTCCTGGCCGTAACGCTCACCGATCAGCGTCAGCGTGTCCGCCAACTGGTACTCAAAGCCGGTGCCCCACGTCAGGCGGTGGTTTTGTTCACCGCCGTTGTAGGCGTGGGTCCAGCCGCCATTGAGGCTCAGGCGCAATGCCTGCACCGGTTGCCAGGTCAACGGCACATTAAAGTCCGCGCCGTCGAATGCATGCTGGCGGTCCAGGGCAAAGTGGCTGGTGGCAGACACGGCCATTTGCAGCCCCAGGCTTTCCTGTGACCACACCTGCGCCTTCACCTGCGGGCTGATTTGCGTCTCGGCATCCCCCGCATGACTGGCGCGCGACAGTGCCGCGCTCCACTCCACGGCAGGCAGTGCGCTGAAGGTGCACGCCGGGTTAAGCGTCTGGTTATGAATGTTGCCTTGATGCCGGTTGGCGGTGTACCAGGCGTCGACGCTGCACTCGCCCGGATCGTTGATCCCGCCGTCGTCGACCACATACGAACCGCCCGCCGCCTGGGCTTTGGAAAACAACGCGATCAGTAAGATAAGGCCAAGTGTGGTACCGACAAAAATCAGGTTGCGTTGCAGTGCGCGGCGCTTGGCCGGTGGCAGCAGCAACAGGGTATGGCGAGCGCCCCGGTAGTGACGTTCGCGGTATTTGGCAAACCCGTCCGGGCGCTGTGGGCTGTGTTTTTTGTGCATGATGCACCTCGCTTGAATTCAGCTTTCTACGGTCAGCACCGAAATGCCGCTGGCTTTGGCCTGGCAGACCAGCTCCGAGGTGTCTTCACCACCCGGCAGGGCGATGATCACGTCGGGGCGGCTGTCGGCGAGCATGAAATGGTTGCGCTGGCGTTCCGCCTGCTTGCCGTGGCGTTGCCAATTGGGCGGGTAGCGCACCACGTCGATGCGCATTTCCCGCGCCCATTCCTCGATGTCGCTGCCTAGGAACTGGTTGCCGCCGTGAATCAAAACCTGCACGGGGCGCAGGCGGTGGTAGGCGTCCAGCACTTGGCGGGACTTTTTGGTGTCAGCGTAATGACGACCTGCACAGATAAGCACGCGCATAGTCAGGGTCCTTGTGATGCACGGTGGCGGCCGGGCGACCGCCACCGTTTAAACGGCGGGGGTGATCAGTACCACTGCTTGAAGCGGCGGATGTAGATCGTTTTCATCAGTTGTGCCACGCAGCAGTAGGCGAGCAGGGTGCCGACCAGCCACGGGAAGTAGGCCAGCGGCAGCGGCTCCAGGCCGACCAGGGTGCCCAGCGGCGAGAACGGCACGTAGATCCCCAGGCAGATGACGATGGCGGTCATCATCAACACCGGCCAGGCAGCCGTGCTCTGGAAGAAGGGGATCTTGCGGGTGCGCAACATATGCACCACCAGGGTTTGCGAGAGCAGGCCCTCGATAAACCAGCCGGACTGGAACAGCGTCTGCATTTCCACACTGTTGGCGCTGAACACGTACCACATCAACGCAAAGGTGGTGATGTCGAAGATCGACGAGGTCGGCCCGATCCAGATCATGAAGCGGCCGATGTTCTTGGCATCCCACTTGCGCGGTTTGGCCAGGTATTCCTTGTCCATCTTGTCCCACGGCAAAGCCAGTTGGGAGATGTCGTACATCAGGTTTTGCAGCAGCAGGTGAATCGCCAGCATCGGCATGAACGGGATGAACGCACTGGCCACCAGCACCGAGAACACGTTGCCGAAGTTGGAGCTGGCGGTCATGTTCAGGTACTTCATGATGTTGCCGAAGGTTTCGCGGCCCTTGAGCACGCCTTCTTCCAGCACCATCAGGCTCTTTTCCAGCAGGATGATGTCGGCCGATTCCTTGGCGATATCGGTGCCGCTGTCCACCGAGATACCCACGTCGGCATCCCGCAGCGCCGGGGCATCGTTGATGCCGTCGCCGAGGAAGCCCACGGTGTGGCCGTTGGCTTGCAGGGCTTTCAGTACGCGGGACTTCTGCAATGGCGTGAGCTTGGCGAACACCGTGCGTTCTTCCACGCGGCGCAGCAGGGTGGCGTCGTCCATCGCTTCGATTTCCACGCCCAGCAGCGGCTGGCCGGGCTCCAGGCCGACCTGGCGGCAGATCTTGCTGGTGACCACGGCGTTATCGCCGGTCAACACCTTCACGGCCACGCCGATTTGTTGCAGCGCGGCAATCGCCGGGCCTGCGGTTTCCTTCGGTGGATCAAGGAAGGTCAGGAAGCCCTGGATCACCAGGTTGCGCTCATCGGCGGTGGTGTACTGCTGGCGCGCCATGGATTTAGGGATGTTGCGCGTCGCCACCACCAGGACGCGGAAACCGTCCTCGTTGTAGTCGTTGGCCAATGCCAGCAGTTCTTCGCGGCGTTGATCATCCAGCGGCACGGCGGTGCCACCTTCGAGCGTGTGTGTGGAGATGCTCAACATCTCTTCCACGGCGCCCTTGCACACCAGCAATTGGTCGCCGGCCGTGTCGCGCACCACAATAGACAGGCGCCGGCGCACGAAGTCGAACGGCAGTTCATCGACCTTGCTGTAGGCCAGCGGCAGCTGGAACTTGGGGTTCTGCTCCGAGAACTGCACCACGGCCTGGTCCATCAGGTTTTTCATGCCGCTCTGGTGGAAGCTGTTGAGCCAGGCCAGGGACAGCACCGCGTCATCGCGCTGGCCGAAGGCGTTGACGTGGTGCTCGAGGATGATCTTGTCCTGGGTCAGCGTGCCGGTCTTGTCGGTGCACAGTACGTCCATGGAACCGAAGTTCTGGATCGCATTGAGGCGCTTGACCACCACTTTGCGCTTGGCCATGGCGGTAGCACCCTTGGCCAGGTTGGCGCTGACGATCATCGGCAGCATTTCCGGGGTCAGGCCCACGGCAACCGCCAGGGCGAACAGGAACGCATCGCCCCAGTCACCTTTGGAGAAGCCGTTGAGGAAGAACACGATCGGCACCATCACCAGCATGAAGCGGATCAGCAACCAGCTGACGCTGTTCACCCCACGGTCGAAGGCGGTTTGCACGCGGGAACCGACAATCGCCTTGGCCAGTGAGCCAAAGTAGGTGCGCGGTCCGGTGGCGACCACCACGGCCTTGGCGCGACCGCTGACCACGTTGGTGCCCATAAAGCAGATGTTCGGCAGGTCCAGCAGGTTGCCTTGGTCGGCCGCAAGGGTAGAGGCGGATTTTTGCGTGACATCGCCCAGGGTGTCGTACTTCTCTACCGGCAAGGCTTCACCGGTGAGCACGGCCTGGCTTATAAACAGGTCGCGGGATTCGATCAGGCGAATATCGGCCGGGATCATGTCGCCGGCAGACAGTTGCACGATGTCACCGGCGACCAGGTCGCGCATCGGCACTTCGCGCAGGATCGGCTGGCTGCCGACCTGCTCGCGGCGCAGCACCGTTGCGGTGGTGCGCACCATGGCTTTGAGGGCTTCGGCGGATTTGGCCGAGCGGTGCTCCTGCCAGAAACGCAGCAGGCTGCTGAGCAGCACCATGGTCATGATGATGATGACCTTGGTCAAATCCACTTCTTCACCGGCCTGCAAGGGTAACCAGTAGTCAGTGACAAAGCTGATCCCGGCAAGCGTCAGCAGTACATAGATGAACGGGTTGTTCAGTGCCTGCAGGAACTGGACGATGGCATGAGGCGGCTTGTCATGGGCCACTTCGTTGTAGCCTTCGCGTTGCAGACGTGCCGAGGCGTCCAGTTCGGTCAGGCCGTCCTGGGTGGCACGCACATTGGCGAGGGTGGCCGACAGGCCGTTCTGGGCTTCACGGGCGGCACGCATCGACAGTTTGGTGTCGGTTGCAGTGCCATTTTTCTTGTGCAGAGGCGTGTTTTTTACGGCGCTCATTGTCTGTACTCCTGTCGCCAATTCTCGACAAAACATACCCGGTACTTACCTGAATACAGGCGAGCGAAAGCATGCCGAGCCGCGGACTTCGCGATCGGTTTAAATAGGGTGTTCACATAACTTCTACAGTGCCCGCTTAGTGCGCGTTAGTTAACTGGCGCGCAGCGGGCTACTACTGGATGTGTTCATAACGAACTCCAGAATAATCATCAGGAAGTTGCTGTTTCCAGCTGGTTTAAGCGGCGCGATTGCTCAGGTAAAACTCGAGCAACAGGCTGGCTTGAGCCAGGGTGGAAACCTGAGGTCTCTGCGGGTCTTGAGGGTCGGCGTGGTCCCAGTGCTGCAGCAATTGGCCGCTGGCAGGGCAGACACGCCAGTGCGCCAGCGGGGGAGCTGGGCGCAGGGGATCTTTGCTTGCTTGAGGGAAGGGTGCAGCAAAGGTTGAGCGCGCAGGCGCAAAGCCCACGGGGTCGCGGCACAGCTTGGCCCGCAGGGCTGCGGCCAGCGTGCGAATGTCAGGCAAAACAATCAGTTGAAAGGTCATAACACACCTCGGGACCGGACGAGCGACCGGCGAGGCAGTTACGGTGGAGCATCAAGCTCTAGCGCAGCTTACCGGACCTGGAAGGCGAGTCCTGTCATATTCTGGGTTTGGCGCCCGATGCCCGCGTGAGCGGTGCTCGGACAGCGACTAGATACTGTGTCCATTGGCTTCTTTTGTGAGGTTTAAAAAAGGCCCCGGTTGTGGGCAGGGGCAATCTACTCAGCGGGGTACAAAATGTCAACGCATAGTTGGTTAAATACGTCGGTGTTCAGAGTTTATTCAGATAGCCGCATCGACAAGTTGTGCGATATATAACTTCATATCCCTTGTGCAGCCAGAACTGCCAGATAGATCAATACCACACCGCAGGCGCCATAACTGATGCGTTGCCATAACGGTGAAGCGTTCTTGCGCAGCAGGTTGACCAACGCTGCAATCAGAAAGCACGACAACACCGATGCCAGCATAAAGCCCGCAAAAAACATCAGCGTTTGCCCATGGCTGGGCGTGGTGCCGACGATGCCGGACAAGGCGCTGCCCAGCGCACCCCAATAGACAATGTTTTTCGGATTGGCCAGGGAAATCGCCGCGCCTACCGCCAGCGCATTTTGCCCGGAGCTGGCAGGCGCGCTGCTCGCCTCGGGCAAGCGCCAGGCATCGATCAAGCTGCGGATCCCCAGCCAGGCCAGGTACAGCGCGCAGACCACCGTGAGCGGCACACGCACCGCGTCATGCTGGATGAGCAAGGCGATGCCGGTAAGGCCGATCACTGCCCACACCGCATCGCCTACCAGCGAGCCGATCTGCACCAGCAAGGCCGGGGTAAAACCGTGCAGCAGGCCCCGGCGCAGCGTCTCTGCCAGCACGGCGCCGGGCGAGAGGCAAAACACAAAACCGAATACCAGCGCGTAAAAGAAGATCGTCAACATGCCCGCGTTCCTTCAAGAGAGGGCGGGCAGTGTGGCGGCAGGTGGGGCAGGCGTCTTGAACCAGATTGCGCTTCAGCGTTTAAACAAGACGCTTTGATAGCGGCCGGGCGTGATGCCATAGGCGGCGCGAAAATGCCGATTGAGGTGGCTTTGGTCAGCAAAACCCAGGTCATGGGCGACTTCGCTGGCCGCCATGCCATTGCGCAACAAGCCTTTGGCGCGGCGGGTGCGCAGTTGCATCGCCCATTGCCGCGGGCTGAGCCCGGTTTCCTTCTGGAAGGCGCGCAGCAGGTGAAATTTGGACAATCCCAGCTCATCGCCGAGGTGGTCCAGGGGCAACACTTGATGCAAGTGCGCAGCGAGCAATTCCTGGGCGCGGCTGATCATGCTTTTGCCCGTTGCTGTGCTGCCGGGTACACGCACACCACTGACGCTGACCACCTCACCCAGTAGCAATACCAAGGCTTCCTCATTGAGATCGCGGACCAATGCATCGGTACTCAAGGCACCTTTCACCGCCACAGCCAGGCGCTGCGCCAGATCAGGCTGAAAGCACATCGAGCGATCAAACTCCAGTTGCGCCAACCCAAGGTCAGCGGCCAATTGATCGGCCGTGGCATACAGGCTGACAAACTGCCAGGGCGCGCCTGGCGCCGCGCCGCCGCCCTGGATCTGACCGGGGTTGTACAGCGTAATGCTGCCCGGCCCGGCTTCGAATTCGCGGCGGTCGAGCCAGACCTTTTCCTCACCGACGAGGTTTACGCCGATCACGCATTCATCGTGGCTATGGCGGGCAAAGGTCAGGCCGGTGCAGGCGGTGCTGCTGACTTCGTAGTTGCCCAGCCAGGCGTGGTGCAGAGTGCTCATGATTCAGCTCAGAATGCGGTTGGCATGAGCATACGCCAGCAGGGCCGCTCAAATCGACCGTTGGTTCACACGCTGCGACAGCTCATCGGCGCTTTCCTTGCGCTCCGAATAGCGGTCCACCAGGTCTGGGCGATCACGCAGTAATACGGTGAACTTCACCAGTTCCTCCATCACATCGACCACGCGATCGTAGAGCGCCGACGGCTTCATACGGTCCTGGTCATCGAACTCCATGAATGCCTTGGGTACCGAGGATTGGTTGGGGATCGTGAACATGCGCATCCAGCGCCCCAGCACGCGCAGTTGGTTGACCGTGTTGAACGATTGCGAGCCCCCGGACACCTGCATCACCGCCAGTGTTTTGCCCTGGGTCGGGCGAACCGTACCGAGGGCCAGCGGCACCCAATCGAGCTGGGCCTTGAACACTGCCGACATCGAACCGTGGCGCTCGGGCGAGCACCACACCTGGCCTTCAGACCACTGCATCAGGTCCAGCAGCTCCTGGACTTTAGGGTGATCATTGGGCGCATCGTCGGGGAGCGGCAGGCCCGAAGGATTGAAAATCCGCGTGTCGGCTCCGAAGTGGCGCAACAGCCGCGCGGCTTCTTCCACCAGCAAACGGCTGAACGAGCGCGGGCGTGTGGAGCCGTAAAGCAGCAGGATGCGCGGCGGGTGGCCTGGCCCGACGGGCAGCGGGCCTGCGAGGGTGCTGTTGAGGTTGGGCAGCGTGGTCATTATGTCCTCGGGTTAAAGCGCTGCGATGCGGGCCAGTTCTGCCTTCAACTCGGCAGGGCTGAGTTGGGCGAAGGGCAAGGCCAGGAACGCCTTGCAACGCCTTTCTATGGTGCTGAGCGTGGCCTTGAAGGCTGCGTCCACACTGGCCTCGTCACCCTGAACATCCGACGGGTCTTCCAACCCCCAATGCGCCTTCACCGCCGGCCCGAAATACACCGGGCAGGCCTCACCCGCAGCTTTGTCGCACACGGTAATCACCACATCCGGCGGGCTGCCCTCAAAGGCGTCATTGCCCTTGCTGTGCAGACCTTCGGTGCTGATGCCTGCGGCCTGCAACGTGCTCAGGCTGCGCGGCAGCACCTGGCCCTTGGGGAAGCTGCCGGAGCTGATCGCCTCGAAACCTGGCGGCGCGAGGTGGTTGAACATCGCCTCGGACAAGATGCTGCGGCAGCTGTTGGCGGTACACATGAACAGGACTTTCATTGCAGTATCTCCTTCAAAAACTCAGGCGCAAGGCGAGGGCGGCGAGGGTGATCAACAGCACCGGCAAGGTCAGCACGATGCCGACCTTGAAGTAGTAACCCCAGGTGATGGTGATGCCTTTGCGCGCCAGGATATGCAGCCACAACAAGGTGGCCAGGCTGCCGATCGGGGTGATTTTGGGGCCCAGGTCGCTGCCGATCACGTTGGCGTAGATCATCGCGTCCTTGACCACGCCCACGGCATGGCTGGACTCGATCGACAGCGCGCCGATCAGCACCGTCGGCAGGTTGTTCATCGCCGACGACAACAGCGCCGTCAGCACGCCGGTGCCCATGGCAGCGCCCCACACGCCGTAGGTGGCAAAGGTGTCGAGCCAGGTGGCGAGGTAGGTGGTCAGGCCGGCGTTACGCAGGCCGTAGACCACCAGGTACATGCCCAGGGAAAACACCACGATCTGCCACGGCGCTTCTTTCAACACTTTGCGTGTGGAGATCTTGTGGCCCTTGGCGGCGATCACCAGCAGCAACACAGCGCACACGGCGGAAATCGCACTGATGGGAATGCCCAGCGGCTCTAACGCGAAACAGCCCACCAGCAAGATACCCAGCACCCACCAGCCGGCGCGAAAGGTCGCACGATCATGAATGGCGCTGTCGGGGTCTTCGAGGTCGGCCGGGTCGTAGGCCTCGGGAATATCGCGGCGAAAGAACCACAGCAGGACCGCAAGGGTGGCGGCGACACTGACGAAGTTCACCGGCACCATCACCGCCGCGTACTCGTTGAAGCCGATCTTGAAGTAATCCGCCGAGACGATATTCACCAGGTTCGACACCACCAGCGGCAGGCTCGCGGTATCCGCGATGAACCCCGCGCCCATCACAAACGCCAGGGTCGCTGCCGGAGAAAAGCGCAAGGCCAGCAGCATCGACATGACGATGGGCGTGAGGATCAACGCGGCTCCGTCATTGGCGAACAGCGCCGAAACCAGCGCGCCCAGCAGCACCATATAGGCAAACAGCCGCCGGCCACGCCCACGGCCCCAACGCGCCACATGCAGGGCGGTCCAGGCAAAGAAGCCGGCCTCGTCGAGCAACAGGCTGATGACGATCAGTGCAACAAAGGTGCCGGTGGCGTTCCAGATGATGTGCCACACCACGGGGATGTCCGCCAGGCTGATGACCCCGCAGGCCAGGGCCAGAATGGCGCCCATGCTTGCACTCCAGCCGACTCCGAGGCCTTTGGGCTGCCAGATGACCAGAACGATGGTGAAGATAAAAATGCCAATTGCGACAAGCATGAATTAACGCTCCGATGGCTCAGCAGCAGGTGCTGGCCCGTTGTGGTCGGTCGCCCATGGCAGCAAGACGCTGCGCGTCGTGGTGCAACCAGGGCTGGTTGGCTTGCAAGGTGGTGTCCAGCACTTGAGTGACCCATGCGGGCAGTGCCGGGTTGATGCGGTAGTAGATCCATTGGCCCTGACGACGGTCCAGCAGCAACCCGCAACTGCGCAGTTGCGCCAGGTGACGGGAGATCTTTGGCTGGCTGTCGTCCAGAGCATGGATCAGTTCGCACACGCAAAGTTCGCCTTCGCGCAGGATCAATAACGTCAAGCGGGCGCGGGTGGCGTCGGCCAGGCATTTGAACAGGGTGGGCGGTGAGAAGGGGTCTGACATGATGAAAGTCTTTTTCATATATGTTTATACGAATATACGTATGTCCATATATGTAGGTCAAATCCTGTATTCGATTGATATGGATCAAACCCCGCCCAATCAACCACAAGTGACTGAAATTAAAATGAAACACGAATGTCCTAAAGTGCCTGCCCATTGCTGATGAAGGATGAACCCGCGTGACCCGTGCCACTCGCAACCTGCGCAAGACCCTCGATTCCGTCGCGGACAATAACGAAACCGCGGCGTTTGACCTGATGCGCGCCGTCGAAAAACTCGGCGATGAAGTGCTGCGCCAACGCCTGCTCAATACCATTCACCGGCTCAATCAGGACGCCCATGAACTGCGTGAGGCGCGCGACTCGGTGGAGCAGGTGTCGGTCAAGCTCGCCTGAGTGCGCAAGATCGTTCAAGACAACCCGCTTTAAACGCTGGCATGCTTGTCGACTGTCTGTCGATGAGCCGTCTCCATGCCTGCTGCCTTACCGCATTACGCCTTCGCCCGCGGCGCCATCGCCGTTATTCCGTTATCCCTGGCCTGTGCGCCGTGGGGGCTGCTCGCCGGCTCCATGGCCATTGACGCGCAATTTACCCCGCTGCAGGCCCAGGGCTTATCCGCCATCGTGTTTGCCGGTGCTGCGCAGTTGGTGGCCATCGGCATGCTCAAGAGCGGCGCCAGCCTGATCTCGATTGTGTTGACCACCTTGCTGCTGACTTCCCAGCATTTGCTGTATGGCATGCACATGCGCCCGACACTCTCGTCACTTAACGCCCGCTGGCGCATGAGCCTGGGTTTTCTGCTGACCGATGAGTTCTTCGCGCTGGTCAACCACTATGACCGCGAGACGTTCAATCGCTGGTATGCGTTGGGGGTGGGGCTGACGTTCTACATCGCCTGGAACCTCTTTACCCTGGCCGGCATTGTGCTTGGCAAAAGCATTCCCGGGCTTGACCAGTTGGGGTTGGAGTTTTCAATTGCTGCGACCTTTATCGCGTTGATTACGCCGGTGGTGCGTGATGTGCCGACGGTGGTGTGCGTGGCGGTGTCATTGCTGTTTTCGGTGTGGCTGAGCTTTTTGCACTGGGAGTCGGCGGTGGTGGTGTCCGGGGTGTTGGGCATGAGTGCGGGGTTTGCCTGCAAGCGGCTGGGGGTAGGGCAGAAGTGATCTACATCATGATTGTGGCCATGGGGCTGGTGGTTTTTCTTAATCGTTACTTGTTTATCGAGCCGCGTTTGCCGGTGCGGCTTAACCGTGGGGCGCGGGAATTTCTGGGGTTTGCAGTGCCTGGGATGCTGACGGCGATTTGCGGGCCGATCATTTTTCTTGCTGACCATAAGTTGAATCTGAGCCCGGGCAATCCTTATTTGCTGGCGGGCGTCTGTGCGGTGGCGTTGATGTTTTGGACGCGTAGCGTGTTGATTACGGTGCTGTTGAGCATGGGGTTGTTTTATTTGTTTCGCTGGTGGTTTTGAGGGGCACGCCCTGGTGTTGCTTTTACTGCCGGGGTTGCCGGCGATGGCGTTACCTCGATGTATTCAGAAACACCGTGGTGATGCCATCGCAGGCAAGCCAGCTCCCACAGGTTGACCGCATCTCGCCCTGAAATCGCAGGCAAAAAAAAGCCCGCGGGAGAGCGGGCAGAAGGGATACTTCTTAAAAATGAGCCTGCTGACTATAGGGGCCAGGCGCACCCTTCACAGTGAAACAAAGTTCATGCACGCATCAGACAATCAGCGGAGAGTGGTAAAGTCGCGTTTTTTCCAAAGGAAGCAATGGCATGCGAAAGCTGGTAATTGGCGCATTGGCAGTGGCCGCACTGTCCGGCTGTGCAGGCTCGAAGATGAAGGAAGCGCGCAGCGGTCAGCCCTACAAAACCCTGGCGTCGGACAAGGCCGCATTGGTGGTAGCCCAATGCATCCAGTTCGGCTGGCAGGACGAGGCGGTGTTCGGCGTTGACGCCGGTGGCTTCAAAGAGCCGCTCGAAGCCGGTGGTTTTACCGTCTACACCACGGGCGCTGACTACTTTGCCGATGTGCGCGTAGCCGGTGGCGGCTCCAGCATCAGCTACTATGCCGCCCAGGACACGATGCCGGCCAAGCGTCGGTTGGCCGCACTGGCAACCTGTCTGTAGGCTGTCTCCTTAGCATTTTTCGGAAATGCCCGGCGGGACAGGCGCTGGACATTGAATTATCATTCCTCCCGCTCGCTCGACGTGATGGCTCTTTACCAGTACACGGACGTCGAGGCCTTATCGTCGAGCGGGCCTCGTTTTCTTCCTAGCGCGGCATGTAGCCCAAGTGCCAGCGCCGGGGGATCTTCAGTGACACCATCCCCAGCACGGCGGCCAATGCGCCACTGACCAGCAGCGCCTTGAGCCCGAGCTGGTGCTCCAGCACCGCGCCAATCACGGCGCCCACGAACATGCCAACCCACGGCACCAGTTGCACCCGCCAACCATTACGCCGCTCCCCCAGTATCCAGCGCCCCAACCCGCGGCCAAAACGTGAGAGCGCGCCGGTCACATAGGTCAGGCCCACCGGCAAACCGTTGACCTCTTCCACGGCAGCATTGAGCATGCCCATCGCCAGAATCGCCGCCAGCAGCGCCGGCAACGTATCGTCGAAGGGCCACAGCGCGGCGCCGCACAACAAGGCGGCGATGCACAGCAGCAAAGGCAGCGCATGCCGGCGGCTGAAGCGGCTGACCACCACGCCCAGTGCGTTGCCCAGCACAAACATCGCCACCAGCAACAGCAGGCGCCCGGTCAGGCCCAGGTCACCGGCGCTGATTGCCACCGCCAGGCGCGTGGTGTTGCCGCTCATGAATGAGACAAAATCCCCGCTGGCCATAAAGCCAATCGCATCGGTCATGCCCGCCAGCACCGACAGGCTGGCCACCAGCATCAAGCCGACCCGCCCGCGCCAGCGTTGGCGATGGGCAAGCGCTGCATTGGCGTAAGGCCTTTGGGACGAAGGCAACATAGGAGCGGGCTCCGCAGTGAGATTATTCGGCCACTACCGTAGGACGCTTTGGCGGTGCATGCAATGACCTCAGACACTTTCCAGTCGCCAGCCGTTGGGCTGCCAGATCAAATGGTGGGTCGGCCGGATCGCCTGGATGAACGCCTCGTCATGGGACACCACGACAATGGCCCCGGTAAACCCGCGCAGCGCCTGCTCGAAGGCCAGTACCGATTCCAGGTCCAGATGGTTGGTGGGCTCGTCCAGCAATAACAGTTGCGCCGGCGAATCGCGCCACAAGGCAATCGCCATCGCAGCTTTCAAGCGTTCGCCGCCGCTCAGTTGGCCGGTGGGCTGGGTAACGCGCAGGGCGTCCAGTTGCAACAAGGCCAGGCGCGTGCGCAGCTCGGCTTCGGCCAGGGGCGTGTCGAGCAGGTTGAGTTGTTCGACGATGGAACGCTCATCCGTCAGCAGCGCCAGGTGCTGATCGATATACGCGGCGGGTATCGACACCGTGCAGGCGCCGCTGACCGCTTGCCATTGGCCTGCCAGCAGCTTGAGCAGGGTGGACTTGCCGCAACCGTTCGGCCCACGCACGGCCACGCGTACCGGGCCGATCAGGTTGAGCGTGAGGTAAGTCGCCGGCTGGTGCGGGTCGATCCACGGCAGTTGGGCGTGCTCCAGGGTGAGTACGTGTCGGCCGTTGGGCAAGGCCGAGCCGGGCAGGGCGAGCAAGGTCGGGGTTTCATCGACGACACGCGCATAAGCCTTGCGCACCTGGCCATCCAGCTCATGCTTGTAGGCGTGGTGAGCGCTGCGCGCCGTGCTGACGACTTCCTTGGCGGCGCCTTTCCAGCGGGCTTTGGTAAAGCGATCAACGTTGGCGGTTTCGGCATGCTTGCGTGAGCGGGCGGCATTGCGTTGCAGGCTGTCGTGATCTTTTTGCAGGCGCTTGCGTTCGCGGCTGCGTTGCAGGCGAGCATGCTCAAGCGCCATGGCGGCAGCGTACTGTTCGGTATCGCGTTGCTGGCGATAGGCGTCGTAATTGCCGCCATACACACGCATGCCAAGGGGCGACAGCTCGACGATGCGCGTCAGGGTATTGAGCAGCTGTCGATCATGGCTGACCACCACCAAACCGCCGCGCCACTCGCGCAAAACCCGCAGCAGCCACTCGCGCCCATGGCTGTCGAGGTGGTTGGTGGGCTCATCCAGCACCAGCAGGTCCGGCGCCGCCAATAGCGCACCGATGACGGCAACCCTGGCCAGTTGGCCGCCACTCAGTTGATGGGCTGGCGCGTCAAAGCCGAGCGCGTGTAAACCCGCGTCATCGAGTGCGGCACGCAGGCGTTCGGCAAGGTCCCAGCGATCGTCAATCAGCTCAAGGTCACCGGACCGGGCCTCGCCTCGGGCCATGCGCTCAAGCGCGGCCAAGGCCTGGGCAGTGCCGGTGATCTGCGCAAGGCTTTGTCCAGCTTGCAGCGTCAGGCTCTGTGCGACGTAAGCTACGCGGGCCTTGCCGTCCAGCGTACCGGAAGAGGGCGCAAGCACCCCGGCAAGCAGCTTCGCCAGGATACTTTTGCCACGACCATTACGGCCGACAATCCCGGTGGGTGTGTAATCAATGGACAGGGTGAGGTCGTCCAGCAAGGTTTCGCCATTGGCGAACTGGAAGCACACGTGTTGCAGGGAAACCAATACGGGCAGGCGTTTGACGTCAGTCATCAGCACCTCCAAAAAAATGTCGAACAGGCCAACAAGCGCGCCAGGCGGCTCGTTGCAGGTACATTTTGGAAGGCTTAGTGGTTCACGTCGGCGCTCATCCCGTGAGTCAGAAGGGACCCGCAGGCTAACCCGGCTTGGCGCCCTTGGGCAAGTCGGTGGCCAATTGCTCGAGGAACATCGCCAGCGCGACTTCTTCGGCTTTGAGGCCCTTGCGCACCCGTGGCTTGGGCAACTTGGACAGCTCGCCCAGGCTGAAATGCTCCAGCACGGCAGGGTGGATATAGCACTTGCGGCACACCGCTGGCGTATTGCCCAACTGTTTGGCGACGTCCTTGACCATCGCCACCACGTGGCGCTTGGCATCGGATTCAGGCTGCCACTGCAATTCGCGCAACACCGCCAGCGCCATGGCGGTGCCGGCCCAGGTGCGGTAATCCTTGGCGGTGAAATCGGCGCCGGTGAGGCTGTGCAAATAGGCATTCACGTCGTGGGAACTGACGGTGTGGCGCTCGCCGTCTTCGTCCAGGTACTGAAACAGATTCTGCCCTGGCAACTCCAGGCAACGCTTGACCACCGTGGCCAGACGTCGGTCCTTGACGCTGACCTGGTGCTCGACGCCACTCTTGCCGCGAAACTGAAACTGGATTTCGCTGCCCTTGATGTCCACATGGCGGTTGCGCAGGGTGGTCAGCCCGTAGGATTTGTTGTCGCGGGCATATTGGGTGTTGCCGACGCGGATCAATGTGGCGTCCAGCAACATCACCACGGTGGCCAGGACTTTTTCACGGGTGAACCCCGGCGCGGCGATTTGCGCTTCCAATTGTTTGCGTAATTTGGGCAAGGCCTTGCCGAACTCTTGCAGGCGTGAGTATTTGTCGGTGTCGCGCACTTCGCGCCAGCGGCTGTGATAGCGGTACTGCTTGCGGCCTCGGGCATCACGGCCGGTGGCTTGCAGGTGGCCGCGCGGGTCGGCGCAGATCCACACATCGGTGTAGGCCGGCGGCACGGCCAACGCATTCAGACGCTTGATTTCATCGGCATCGGTGATGCGCTGGCCTTTGGGGTCGACATACTGAAACTTGCCACGCAGCTTTTTGCGGCGGATGCCAGGTTGGGTGTCGTCAACATAATGCAGGTCGCGGGGCAGGTCGGCAGGCAGCGCAGAGTCGGGCATGGTGCAGGTTCCTTGGCAACAGATCAGGCCGGTATACCTGATTGACCACAGGGTTTTGCGCGGGTGCCAAATACTTACGCCAACACCGCCACCGCCTTGATTTGCGCCCACAACGTCTGGCCCGGATGCAGGTGCAGTTGGTCGCGGGAAAAGCGGGTAATCCTTGCCAGCAGTGGCGTACCTCCGGCATCCAGGCGCACCAGCACGTGGGCGCTGTTGTCCGCCGCTATTTCCTGGGTGACCGTCACCGGCAAGCGGTTGAGGATGCTGCTGGCTTCTTCGGCGTGCAGGCTGAGGCTGACGTCGCGTGCCTGCACCTTGACCCGCAACGGTTTGCCCAACGCCAGTGGTGCATGAGCCACGCGCATTTGCAACGGGCTGTCGGGCAATTGCAGGGTGAGCAGTTGATAGTGTTCATCGTAGGCAATCACGCTGCCATTGATGACCACACCGGCGTCATCGCCGAGTGCCATCGGCAAGTCCAGGCGTGCCAGGGTTTCGCCGATGGGGCCGCTGGCCAGGGCCTTGCCGTCGCTTAATAGCACGATGTGATCGGCCAGCCGCGCGACTTCGTCCTGGGCATGGCTGACGTACAGCACCGGAATATCCAACTCATCGTGCAGACGTTCGAGGTAGGGCAGAATCTCGCTTTTGCGCTTGCTGTCCAGAGCTGCAAGGGGTTCATCCATCAACAACAGCTGCGGGCTGGTAAGCAGCGCGCGGGCGATGCCGACGCGTTGGCGTTCGCCGCCGGACAAGTGCTGCGGGTGGCGTTCAAGCAAGTGGCCAATGCCCAGCAGTTCGGCGGCCTGGGCCAGGTCCACGCGGCGAAGCGAGCGTGCAATACGCTTGAGGCCGAATTCCAGATTGGCGCGCACCGACAAATGCGCAAACAGGCTTGCCTCCTGGAACACATAACCCAATGCGCGCTTATGCGGCGGTACAAACACACCGTTGCGGCTGTCTTGCCAGACCTCTTGGTTGATCTGGATAAACCCGTCTTCAGCCCGCTCAAGCCCGGCGATACAGCGCAGGCATGTGGTCTTGCCGGAGCCGGAATGCCCGTACAGCGCGGTCACGCCACGGCCGGGCAGGTGCAGGTCTACGTCCAGGGCAAAACCTGGGTACTTCAGGTTCAGGCGTACATCAATCATGGCGGTCAGCTCCAGCCCATCCTGGTTTTACGGCTGGAATAGAGCGCCAGCAATACGAGAAAAGCGAACACCACCATGGAGCCGGCCAGCCAGTGGGCCTGGGCATACTCCATGGCTTCGACGTGGTCGTAGATCTGCACTGAGACCACGCGGGTCTTGTTGGGGATATTGCCGCCGATCATCAGCACCACGCCGAACTCACCCACGGTGTGCGCGAAGCCCAGAATCGAGGCAGTGATAAACCCCGGACGGGCCAGGGGCAGGATCACCGTGAAAAACGTGTCCCAAGGGTTGGCGCGCAACGTCGCCGCCACTTCCAGTGGGCGCGTGCCAATGGCAGAGAAGGCGTTTTGCAACGGCTGCACCACAAACGGCATGGAATAGATCACCGAGCCGATCACCAGCCCGGCGAAACTGAACGTCAGGGTGCCCAGGCCCAGCCATTGGGTGAACTGGCCGAAATAACCGTTGGGCCCCATGGTCAACAGCAGGTAAAAGCCGATGACCGTCGGTGGCAACACCAACGGCAACGCGACAACCGCGCCTATGGGGCCGCGCCACCAGGAGCGGGTGCGCGACAGCCACAGGGCGATCGGAGTGCCGATGATCAGCAGGATCACAGTCGTCAGCGACGCCAGTTTGATGGTCAACCAGATGGCGGAAAAATCGGCACTCGACAGCGGCATAGTCAGTTGGCCAGTTCGTAACCGTAGGACTTGATCACCGCAGCGGCTTTTGGCCCCTTGAGGTATTCAACCAGGGCTTTGGCCGCCGCGCTGTCCTTGCCTTTATTGAGGATCACCGCGTCTTGCTTGATCGGGTCATGCATGGCCGCCGGGACGATCCACGCCGAGCCGCTGGTGACCTTGCCGTCCTTGTAGATCTGCGACAGCGCGACAAAACCCAACTCGGCGTTGCCGGTGGACACGAACTGGTAGGCCTGGGTGATGTTCTGGCCTTCGACCAGCTTGTCCTTGACCTTCTCGGTGAGGCCTTCTTTAGCCAGCACTTGAGTGGCCGCCAGGCCATAAGGCGCCGCTTTCGGGTTGGCGATGGACAGGTGTTTGAAGTCGTTTTTCTTCAGCACGTCGCCCTTGGCATCCACATAACCTTCTTTGGCCGACCACAGCGCCAGGGTGCCGACCGCGTAAGTGAAGCGTGAACCTTTGACCGTGTCGCCTTCGGTTTCGAGCTTTTGCGGGGTGGTGTCATCGGCGCTGAGGAACACTTCGAACGGCGCGCCATTTTTGATCTGGGTATAGAACTGGCCAGTAGCGCCGTAGGCGGCGACCAGTGTGTGGCCGGTGTCTTTTTCGAAATCGGCGGCAATCGCCTGGATCGGCGCGGTGAAGTTGGCAGCTACTGCGACCTGGACTTCATCGGCGTGGGCAGTGCCGAAGGCAAAGGCGGCAATAAGGGTGGCCAGGTGTGAAGCGCGGATCATCATGAAGCAGCTCCTTGGGGGTTGTACGGCTTGTTATAGGTAGAAGGCTTTACCGCTATGTATGGGAATATATAGCGGTTGGCCATTGCCGGTACAGTGCAAAGTTGCCCCAAGTGTCAGTCGCGCTTGAGCTTGGCCAGTGCCTGTTCGGCCAACTGACGGGTCAGGTCATAGCTGGAAATATCTTTACCCAGACGCAGTGCCTGGCCTGCCCACAGGTTGCTGAAGCCGGCTTCATCCCTGGCCTTGAGTGGCATCAGGGCGCCGCCAGCGGTGGGGAATGCCGGTGCCGTTGGGTTGATCGCGCCCAGTTCACGCATCACCCGATTGACGATGCCGCGCGCCGGGCGGCCGGTGAACAGGTTGGTCAGCGCGGTTTCGCTGGCCTGGGCATGGCGCAAGGCATAGTGGTGTGACCCGCTGACGGTGGCTTCAGGGGTGAACAGGTACGCAGTGCCGATTTGCACCGCCGAGGCACCCAGGGCCAATGCCGCGACGATGCCGCGTGCATCGCCAATGCCGCCTGCGGCGATCACCGGCACCTTCACCGCGTCGACCATTTGCGGCACCAGCGCCATCAAGCCGATTTGGGTGTTGAGGTCGTCACTGAGGAAAATCCCCCGGTGGCCACCGGCTTCAAAGCCCATCGCAATGATTGCATCGCAGCCATGCTGTTCGAGCCAAACGGCTTCTTCAACCGTGGTCGCCGAGGACAGCACCTTGGCACCGGTGGCTTTAACCCGATCGAGCAAGGCTTTCTCGGGTAGCCCAAAGTGAAAGCTCACCACCTCGGGGCGAAACTCTTCGACGACGTTGCAGGCGGCTTCGTTGAACGGCGCACGGTTGGACACCGGGGTGGGTGCATCAAAATCGGCGCCCAGCTCGCGGTAGTAGGGTTCCAGCAACGCCTTCCAGCGCTGGTCACGCGCTTGATCCGCAGCTGGCGGTTGATGGCAGAAGAAATTGACGTTGATCGGGCCTTTGCTGGCTTGGCGAATGGTGCTCAAGGCTTCGCGCAGTTGCTCAATGCTCAGCGCGGCGGCGGGCATTGAGCCCAAGGCGCCGGCCTGATTGGCGGCGATGACCATCGCGGCGGTGGTGGCGCCGGCCATCGGCGCCTGGATGATGGGCACGTCGATGCCCAGCAGGTCGAGAATACGGGTGTCTGGCCAGGTGCTCATGGGGCGTCTCCAGCGTGAGTAAGACTTTGCGCTGTTTTAGCAGGGCCATTGGCACCCGGCCAGTCTGTTTTATTCACTGGACAAGGTAGCGGTTTCGTGATTTTGCGTCAGTCGATGGCATGCCCCAATACCGTATGAATGCGTTCGGCGATATGCGCGGCGTGGGTTTCCAGGGCGAAGTGGCCGGTGTCCAGCAACTCGACCACGGCATTGGCATTGTCGCCCCTGTAGGCGTGGGCGCCGGGTGGAATGAAGAACGGGTCGTGCTCGCCCCAGATCACTAGCGTTGGCACCTGCGTGGCTTTGAAAAATGCCTGGAATTGCGGGTACAGGGTGAGGTTGTTGCGGTAGTCGAGAAACAGGTCCAACTGGATCTCGTCATTGCCCGGGCGCTGCATCAACAACGCATCAAGCATGTAGGACTCCGGCGCGATCAACTCAGGTGTACTTACGCCGTGCAGGTACTGGTAGCGCGTGCCTTCCAGGCTGATCACCGCGTTGCGGATCACTTCGCGGTTGGCCTGGCTGGGCTCGGCCCAATAGGCACGAATCGGTGCCCAGGCATCGCCGAGGCCTTCCAGGTAAGCGTTGCCATTTTGCGAGACCAGCGCGCTGACCCGTTGTGGGTGCGCCACCGCCAGCCTCAGGCCAACCGGTGCGCCGTAATCGAAGACGTACAGGGCGTAGCGCGTGAGTTTCAGTGCGTCGACAAAATGCCCCACGGTGGTTGCCAGGTTGTCGAAGCTGTAGCGGTAGTCGCGTTCTGCGGGCACTTCGGTAAAGCCGAAACCTGGCAAGTCCGGCGCGATCACCCGAAACCGCGTGGCCAGCAGCGGGATCAGGTCGCGGTACATGTGCGAAGAACTCGGGAAGCCGTGCAGCAGCAACATCACCGGGGCCGCCGGGTCGCCGGCTTCACGGTAGAACATGCGCACGCCGTCGGCATCGACGTGGTGGTAGCGAACGACAGGGGCTTGGATAGACATGATCAGTACGCCTTTTGTAACTTGTTTGGTTTAGTTTAGGGGTTACATCCTCTAAAAAGCTGCGCTCAAAAAAGTAACCTGTCAAATGATTTATACCGGTTATAAATCTGCCTGGTGTAACTACACAGAAATGGAAATAACGGTTACGATTGTGTCGTGATCAAGAGGATTCACCATGGCCATCTCTACGCCCTCAGTTGCACCACTCGAACCTTATGTCCTGGCCGATGAGCCGGTGTTGGACATGCTCAATACCCTGGCGACTATCGACGGCGTGCCGTGGGATTTCTGGCAGGCGGACGCGGACGTGCAGCGTTGGCTGGTGCGTTTGCAGTGGGCCGAGGCGGGCGGCATTCCGGTATTTGATGACGGCGCGTTGCTGCGCGCCGCGCGGGAGCTGCGTGAGGTGATTCGTGAATTGGTCGCCGCACGCAAGCAGGGCCAGGCGGGCAACCCGGCGGCCCTCAATGGCTTTTTGCGCAAGGCGGTGAGCCACCCGCAGTTGCTTTGGCCGGCAACCGGCGCGCCGCAATTGGAGCGCCAACGCAAAGTGCAGACCGCCGAGCAATTTTTGTCGCCGATTGCCGAAGCCGCGGCTAATTTATTGGTGGCCGGCGACTTCAACCTGATTCGCCGCTGCGAGCATCCGGAATGCATCCTGTGGTTTTACGACCGGACCAAGGCTCACAAGCGCCGCTGGTGCAGCATGGCCTTGTGTGGCAATCGGCATAAGGTGGCCGAATTCCGTAAACGAAAACTGGGGCTTTAACGGCAAGGGCGCTGCAAGCGATCAGATAACAGCCGGTGTCTATACCGGTATTCCCTAGGGTTTCACCGACTGTTCGCGCTCCAGCAGTTGCCGTTTGCGCTCTACGCCCCAGCGGTAGCCCGACAGCTCTCCATCACTGCGCACCACGCGGTGGCAGGGTATCGCCACCGCCAGGCTGTTGGCGCCACAGGCCTGGGCCACCGCGCGAAACGACTTGGGCGCGCCGATCTGCGCAGCTATCTGCGCGTAGCTGGCGGTGCTGCCCACCGGGATGTCGCGCAGTGCTTGCCACACCCGTTCCTGAAAGGCGGTGCCGCGCAAATCCAGGGGTAAATTCAAACCCAGGGCAGGGGCTTCGATAAAGCCCACGACCTGGGCGATCAACTGTTCGAATTCATGATCTGCGCCGACCAGTTCGGCTTTGGGGAACTGGTCTTGCAGGTCGCGCAGCAGGGCGTCCGGGTCATCGCCCAATAAAATCGCACACACACCTCGTTGGCTTTGCGCCACCAGAATCGCCCCCAGCGAGCATTGGCCCACGGCAAACAAAATCGTGCTGTTGGTGCCGCCGGCTTTGTAGTCGCTGGGCTTCATGCCGAGCAGTTGATTGGCGGATTCATAAAAGCGGCTGTTGGAATTAAAACCCGCGTCATACAACGCATCCGTCACCGAATGCTCGCCCTTGAGGCTGTGGCGGACTTTGCGCGAACGCAAGGCGCTGGCGTAGGCCTTGGGTGTCAGCCCGGTCACCGCTTTGAATACGCGGTGAAAATGGAATGCGCTTAGCCCGGCGCCATGGGCGAGTGCTTCCAGGCTGGGCGGGGTTTCGGCTTGCTCAATCTGCCGGCACGCCTCGGCCACCCGTTGGGCGTGGTGGGCCGCCAATTGCGTCTGGTCGCCGGCCGCGCGCTTGCTCGGGCGATAACCCGCCGCTTCAGCTTGTGCCGGGGTGTCGAAGAACTCGATGTTTTCCGGGCGTGGCAACCGCGAGGCGCTGCTGGGGCGGCCATACACGCCGGTGGTTTTAACGCCGTAGACAAACAAGGCGTCGGCCTTGGCATCGCGGGCGACGATAGCGGCCCAGCGTGGGTCTTGTTCGGTGGTCATGGCCTGCACTCTTGACGGATCAAAGCCAGATTAACCGCGTTGCTGATGGCCGACACTCTGAAGCTTGCGGTCAAATTAGCCGGCGGTGCGAAAGGTCAGGTTGATGCGTTGCGGGCCCATGACCGCATGCACGCCTTCCTTGATGGGCATCACCCCATGAAAACGCAAGCGATCGACGCCACCCCAGACCACCACGTCGCCGTGGAACAGTGAAACTTTCTGGGTTTTGTCGCTGCGCTCGTGGCCGCCAAACAGGAATATAGCCGGCAAACCCAGGGAGATTGAAACCACAGGGGCGTTATAGACACGTTCGTTTTTATCCTGATGCAGGGACATCTTGGCGCCTGGCACATAGCGGTTGATCAGGCAGGCGTCCGGGGCAAACGCGCTGAAGCCGGCTTCGGCTGCGGCAAGCGTGGCCAGTTCACGCAAGGTCTCGGGCATGGCCGGCCAGGGCTGCTGGCTGCGTGGGTCAATCGGGCTGTAGCGGTAGCCGGCGCTGTCGGTGGTCCAACCCAATGCGCCGCAGCTGCTCAGCGCTGCCGACATGGTGAAGCCGCCGGGCGTGACCATTTGCCGGAACGGCGATTGGGCCAACACCCGTCGCAACTCGGGCAGCAGGCGGTCAATCCAGGGCAGGGCGAAGCCCCTGAGTACGTAGGACTCGTCACCAATTTGCTCGCGCCCCGCCGGTTGCTGCAAGGCATCCTCAGCGAACAGGTCAGCCGTCGGGCCTGGCATGGGTTACAGCGCCTTGCTCACGGTGATGTCGGTGATTTCATCGGTGGCATCGTGGATTTTTGCCAGGGCTTCCTTGGCTTCTTCAACGCTTCCCGATGGCAGCAGGGCGAATTCAAAGCGACGTTCGCCATTGAGCTTGTACTTCATAACGTATTTAGTCACAGCGGTTTTCCTGTCGAGGGTTCGGCTCAGCTCAGTTTGGTGCTGGTGCGGCGAACGATGCGAATCTTGTGGGACAACGCAGGTTTGCGGGTCACGCTGATGGCGCGGCGCGTGACCACATCCAGGGTAATGTTCCAGAACCCGGTGCTGGGTGCGGTGATTTTCGCCGGGAATTTGTCAAACGCGCCGCCATGGTAAGTGTGGCGGCCGCCGTTCTTGAAACTGCGGAAATTGGCATCGCTCATCAGGCGAATGTTGCAGGTCTGCGAGCATTCGATGACAACGATGTCGCCCTCGTTGAGGTGCTCGCGCTGGTGGATGAATTTCATGGGGGTGTCTCCAGAAGGGCTTTTTCTGAAAAATCAGAATGATACGTAGGTTAAGATAGAGTTTATCAGCCCTGACGCGATTATTATCGGGTCGTCGTCGACGACTTCGACAATTTAAAACAGTTATTTCCCGAGTTTTCAGAGATAAATCCTACATTGGCGGGAGAAATTTTCTCTCTACGCTGTCGTAGGGTCTTTATCGGAGGTTTAAGTATGAAGTGGAGTGTGTTGGTTCTGGCCTTGGCGTTGGGTGGATGTGCTTCGGTTGCAGATATCAAGCAGACCCCGCCAACCCTAGTGGTTATTTCAGGCAAAAAACCGCCTGAATATGCCGCGTGTGTGGTCCGAAAACTGGAAGCGACGCGCCGGCCGCCGCAGATTGAGCCGCATAAGGACGGTGTACAGGTCATTGTGCCGCAGAAATTCTCGGCCGACCCTTCGGCGATCTTCGAGATCGAAGATCGCTCCAGCGGCAGCAGTATCAAGCTCTATGAAAGCATGTCAAATGTGCCGATTCGCCCAGGCGACATCAAGAAAGCCGGGGAGGATTGCATCTCCGGCTGAGCCTCTGGTTTATCCGCGTACTGAACCCGATAAAAAAGCCTGACCCTGCCGTTGCAGCGTCAGGCTTTTTTTTGCGTCTATTGAAGTGTTGTCGCCTGAGGATCATTGCCCTACTATTTGTAGGCTTATGCGTTTGTAGTCTAAGCATATAACTATAAGGAAGGAGCCGTGATGATGTTTCTGGAGCGACTGTTGATAGGCAGCGCGTTGCTATTGCTAGTGGGCAATGCCCACGCGCTGGAGGGAAAAAAGGTCTTTACCGAAGGCGGTTCACAGCCGGGCGCCATGCCCTGTGTGGCGTGCCACGGTGCCGATGGGCTGGGCCTGGCTGCCGCCGGTTTCCCCAGGCTGGCAGGGTTGCCGGCCGAGTATGTGCGCAAACAGTTGGCGGACTTCAGCAGTGGGGCGCGCAGTAATCCGGTAATGCAACCGTTGGCCAAGGCGCTGACTGAAGATGAAGTGACGGCGGTCAGTGAGGCGGTGGCGGCGATGCCGTTTCCGGGCGTGGCGACGGCGTATCGCAGCGATATGCCTGTAGGTGCCGCGCAAAAGCTTGCACTGCAGGGCGCCTGGGAACGTCAGATTCCCGCGTGCGTCAGCTGCCATGGGCCTGCCGGTGTCGGTGTAGGTGATGCGTTCCCACCGCTGGCGGGCCAGCCAGCCGCGTACCTGGCGGCGCAGTTGATGGCCTGGCAGAACGGCAGCCGTCACAATGACCCCAGCGACTTGATGGGCCATATCGCCAAGTCCCTGACAGCAGAAGAAGTGCAGGGCGTGGCTCAGTATTTCGCAGGGTTGAAGCAGGAGGCCAAGCCATGAAGCCCTTCACGTTAGCGGCTGTACTCGGCTTGCTGGTTGCACTGCCTGCCCACGCGGCACCGATTGCCATGGAAGACCAGTCCCAATTGCAACCATCGGCCAAGCCCGCGGCGGCCGACCTCTTCCAGCCGCCACAGGAAAGCGAGCTGCCCGACAATGCCTACGGCAAGCTGGTGCGCCAGGGCTACGCCTTGTTCGTCGACACCAAACGCCTGGCGCCACAGTTTGTCGGCAACGGGCTCAACTGCAGCAATTGCCACCTGGATCAAGGCCGCCTGGCCAACTCGGCGCCGCTGTGGGGCGCGTACCCGATGTACCCGGCGTATCGAAAGAAGAACGACAAGGTCAACACCTTCGCCGAACGCCTGCAGGGCTGCTTTCAGTTCAGCATGAATGGCGGCACGCCACCGGCCGCCGACAGCCCGGAGATTACCGCACTGTCAGTCTATTCCTACTGGTTGGCAAGCAAGGCGCCACTGGGCGTGGAGCTCGCGGGGCGCGGCTACCCGGACGTGGCGCAACCGGCCGAGGGTTACAACCTGGCCCAGGGCGCCGAGGTGTATAAGGGCCAGTGCGCGGTGTGCCACGGCGGCGAAGGGCAGGGGCAAAAGGTCGGTGACAGCTATGTGATGCCGCCGCTGTGGGGCAAGGATTCCTACAACTGGGGCGCCGGCATGCACCGAATCAACACGGCTGCCTCGTTCATCAAGCACAATATGCCGCTGGGCAAGGGTGGCAGCCTGAGTGATCAGCAGGCGTGGGATGTGGCGGCCTACGTCAACAGCCACGAACGACCGCAGGACCCACGCCTGGTTGAAGGCTCCATAGAGAAGACCCGGGTCAAGTTCCACGCCAATGACGGGGTCAATCTTTACGGTCAGACGGTAGAGGGCGTGCTGATCGGGCAGGGCATCCGTTAAACTGTCGGCCATTCAATGCGCCATTCAATGCAAAGATGCCGCTCAAACCCTAGGTTTGCGCGGCATTTGTCCTTCCTGGAAAGCCCGTCATGAAACGAGAACACGTCAAAGCCCGACATGCCGAAGGCCATATTTCGGCCACCCATGTTATCCAGAACCCCGCCGACCTGGGCGAGTGGATCGTATTTTTCAAGAAGAGCGGCGGTCGCAGTTACTTCCTGGTTGACGATCAGGACGAGGTTGAGTCATTTCCGCGCCTGGACGACCTGATCGAGACCTTGCGCGGCCTGGGGATCAAGTTCGCCGAAGTTCATCTGTAGCGCGCAGGGTTACTTGCACACCACCACGACGCTGCGGCTTTTGAAGTTGCCCACGTCTTTACCCAGGGTCTTGTCGCTTTCCTTGAGTGCCGGCGTGCCTTCGGTGCCGACGATGCGGTAGCCGGTGCCTGCACACGAAGCGTCAGCTTTTTCGTAGCAACTGGCCCACGAATTGGCCTCGCCCGAGCAGTCGATGGTCAGGCCTTGCTCACCGTTTTTCAGGTAGGTGTCGGACGTGGTGGTGCAGCCGGTCATCAGCGCCAGGGCCGCAGTCAGTGCCAGAATCTTGTTCATGAGTTGGGTCGTCGTTGAGGGTGTAGGTGGGGCGCAGACACTGTCGTGGGGCGTTTTCAGCAAGATTATAGCGAACGGCCATCAAGGTACAGACAAACACAAAAAAGCCCCGTCGACCGGGGCTTTGTGCGCAAGCAATGACGCTTACTTTTTATCTTTTGGGCGCTTGCTCGACGCGTGGCCGGCTTCATCCACAAACACTTCAGCCACCGCAACGGCCATGCTTTCGCTCGCGAATACCCCGGCGACGCTGTCGCCGTGGAAGTTGATCAGGTGCCAGCCGTCCGCTCGCTTGGTGATCAGGTAGCCGTTTACGCCTTTGGGTTCTGACATCTATCAATCTCGTGGTGTGGTTCAGGCGAGCAATGATAGCGCCAATTGGCCCTGGGGCGCGCAAGTTGTTGCAGGTCAGTGCCGTGCGGCGAAAAGCGTGCTAAAACCATTGAGGCGCTCGTAAGCAAAGGGGCGATGGCGGGTTATGTCGCGTCCTGAGTAAATGCTCTTCGTAGGATCAGCGGAACTTACGCGCACATTTTTTCTCTATGTTGACATCGCAACGCCAGCAGGACCCATTGTAAGGTGACTGCGGCCTGATTAGACTGCGCCGAATTCCGTACGCACAGCCCTTTGTAAGGACTTATATGATCAAGAAATGCTTGTTCCCAGCAGCCGGTTACGGCACTCGCTTCTTGCCAGCGACCAAAGCCATGCCCAAAGAGATGCTGCCGGTGGTGAACAAGCCACTGATTCAGTACGGCGTCGAAGAGGCACTGGATGCCGGCCTGAACGAAATCTCCATCGTTACCGGCCGTGGTAAGCGCGCGCTGGAAGACCACTTCGACATCAGCTACGAGCTGGAAAACCAGATCAAGGGCACCGACAAAGAAAAGTACCTGGTCGGCATCCGTAAACTGCTCGACGAGTGCTCGTTCTCCTACACCCGTCAAACCCAGATGAAAGGCCTTGGCCACGCCATCCTCACCGGCCGCCCGCTGATCGGTGACGAACCGTTCGCCGTGGTCCTGGCGGACGACCTGTGCGTCAACCTGGAAGGCGACGGCGTACTGACCCAAATGGTCAAGCTGTACCAGAAATACCGTTGCACCATCGTTGCGGTTCAAGAGGTCGACCCTCAGGAAACCAACAAGTACGGCGTGATCGCCGGCGACGACATCGGTGATGGCCTGATTCGCGTGCGTGACATGGTTGAAAAACCGGCGCCGGAAGATGCGCCTTCGAACCTGGCGATCATCGGTCGTTACATCCTGACGCCGGACATCTTCAAGCTGATCGAAGAAACCGAGCCAGGCAAAGGCGGCGAGATTCAAATCACCGACGCCCTGTTGAAGCAAGCCAAAGATGGCTGCGTGATTGCCTACAAATTCAAAGGCCGTCGCTTCGACTGCGGTGGCGCTGAAGGCTACATTGAGGCCACCAACTTCTGCTACGAACACTTCTACAAGACCGGTAAGGCTTACTGATTCACAGTAGCTCGCCCAAAAAGCCACCTTCGGGTGGCTTTTTCGTTTTTCAGCCCCATGTAAGTCGGTATGCTGATGAGCTGCCGAGGAGAGTGAAATGGCCTACGATTTTGATCTGTATGTAATTGGCGCCGGTTCCGGCGGTGTTCGCGCGGCGCGCTTTGCCGCAGGCTTTGGCGCAAAAGTGGCGGTAGCTGAAAGCCGTTACCTGGGTGGTACATGCGTGAACGTTGGCTGCGTGCCGAAAAAACTGCTGGTGTACGGCGCGCATTTCGCCGAAGACTTTGAGCAGGCCAGCGGTTTCGGCTGGTCACTGGGTGAGGCGAACTTTGACTGGGCGACCCTGATCGCCAATAAAGACCGCGAAATCAACCGCCTCAATGGCATCTACCGCAACCTGCTGGTCAACAGCGGCGTGACCTTGCATGAAGGGCACGCGCGTTTGGTTGATCCGCACCAGGTGGAGATCAATGGCGAGCGCTTTACGGCCAAACACATCCTGATCGCGACGGGCGGCTGGCCGCAGATCCCTGAGATCCCGGGGCGTGAGCATGCCATAGGCTCCAACGAGGCGTTCTTCCTCAAAGAGCTGCCCAAGCGTGTGCTGGTAGTCGGCGGTGGCTACATCGCCGTCGAGTTTGCGGGCATCTTCCATGGCCTGGGCGCACAGACAACCTTGCTGTATCGCGGCGACCTGTTCCTGCGCGGGTTTGACGGCGCGGTGCGCACGCACCTGAAGGAAGAGCTGACCAAACGCGGCCTCGACCTGCAATTCAATGCCGATATCGAGCGCATCGACAAGCAGGCCGACGGCAGCCTCAAGGCCACCCTCAAAGACGGTCGCGTGCTCGAAGCCGACTGCGTGTTCTACGCCACCGGTCGCCGCCCGATGCTCGACAACCTGGGGCTGGAAAACACCGGCGTCAAATTGGATGAGCGTGGCTTTGTCGAAGTCGACGACCTGTACCAGACCGCCGAAGCCTCGATCCTGGCGATTGGTGATGTGATCGGGCGGGTGCAATTGACGCCCGTCGCGCTGGCCGAAGGCATGGCGGTTGCGCGTCGGCTGTTCAAGCCTGAGCAATACCGCCCGGTGGATTACGCGATGATCCCGACCGCGGTGTTCAGCCTGCCGAATATCGGCACCGTGGGCCTGAGCGAAGAAGACGCGAAGAAAAACGGCCATAACGTGCAGATCTTCGAAAGCCGCTTCCGGCCGATGAAGCTGACGTTGACCGATTGCCAGGAAAAAACCTTGATGAAGCTGGTGGTCGACGCCGACACCGACAAAGTCCTGGGTTGCCACATGGTCGGGCCGGATGCGGGTGAGATCGTCCAGGGCTTGGCGATCGCGCTCAAGGCGGGCGCGACCAAGCAGCATTTCGATGAAACCATCGGCGTGCACCCTACGGCGGCGGAAGAGTTCGTCACCATGCGCACGCCTGTGGCGGGCTGATCAGGCGCCGGTTGTTGCCTCTGGCGGCGTTGCAACGACGGCCGCCAGGCGCAATGCCTCGATACTGGCCTGGGCCTTGATCAGGTCCAGCTCCTGGGTTTTGCTGAGCTGCTGTTGCTCACTCAGCGCCGCCTGGCGCGCTTGACTTTCCTCGACCGCAACCCGCAAACGCTCCTGAAGCAGGGTGCGTTCGCTGTCTATCCGCCCAAGCTGTTCGCTGAGTGTTTGCTGTTGCGCCTGGTCCTTGCGTGATTGCTCCTGCAAGGCGGTCAATTCCTTGCTGGTCACGCGGTGCTCGATCAACAGTCGTTCATTGTCGCGATGCAGCTGAGTGATCTCATCCTGACGCACCATGGCGCTTTGTTGCGCCTGGCGCAGCTCGGCCTGCACCTGCTGCAACTGGCCTTCATGGCGCCGTTGCTCCTGCTCGCGCTGCTCCTTGACCGCATTGCGGTAGTGCTCAAGTGCGTCGCGGGCGTGCAGGTGCTTGTCTTCCAGCGAGCGAATCTGCTCGTCCTTGTCGTTGATGCGCAACTCGTAATCGCTGCACGCCTGGCTGAGCCCCGCATTGCGGGTTTGCTCGGTTTGCAGGCTGGTGCTGGCGGTCTGCAAGGCGGCGCTTTCGTCGGCGAGTGCGGCGGCCTGGATATCAAATTGCTGCTTGAGCTGGCCGTGGGCTTCTTCAAGCGCTTGCACCTGGGCGAGCAGGGCGGCTTTTTGCTGTTCGAATTGCGCCAGCGCCAAGTCAATCGGCTCCTGGGCCTTGTCTTTAAGGCGTTGGGCCAGCCGCGCTACCAACTCGCCCAGCTCGTCGTCGATGGGCGCCTGGGTGATCGTCAGCCGGGTTTCGTTGTCATCCAGCTCCTTCAAATAGCGATGAATCGTGGTTTTCGAGCCGGTATTGCCCATCTCGATGCGTACCGCATCGATGCTGGGGTTTTCGCCACGGGCCAGGATCGCCAGGCGTGCCGTTTGAACCACTGCTTTGTTTATGCCGCCGCGCGCCATGGGGTCTCCGTCGATTTGGTACTGTGGTACGTGGTATGTATATACATACTGTATCACGAATAAAATACCGTTTAAATTCATGATTTAACAGATGGGATATTGGCGTATTATCCCGTGTCATAGCGGTATTAACCGTCAATGCACCCGCCAGCAGTACGAATAGGCCTTTTATGAGCGACCTGGACCGTTACCTCAACGTCGCTACCCGCGACAACACGCGGCGCAGCTATCGCGCGGCGATCGAGCATTTTGAAGTGAGCTGGGGCGGGTTCCTGCCGGCCACCAGCGACAGCGTGGCGCGCTACCTGGTGGCCCATGCCGGGGTGCTGGCGGTCAACACCTTGAAGTTGCGGCTCTCGGCGCTGGCGCAGTGGCACACCAGCCAGGGTTTTCCGGACCCGACCAAGGCGCCGGTGGTGCGCAAGGTGCTCAAGGGCATCCGGGCGGTGCATCCGGCGCAGGAAAAGCAGGCCGAGCCTTTGCAGCTCAAGCACCTTGAGCAAGTGGTGGCCTCCCTTGAGGTTGAAGCCAGGCAGGCCATTGAGGCGCAGGATCAGCCGCGATTGCTGCGCGCCAAGCGCGACACCGCGTTGATCCTGCTGGGCTTCTGGCGCGGCTTTCGCAGCGACGAGCTGTGCCGCCTGAACATCGAACACGTGCAAGCGGTGCCCGGCGCTGGCATCAGCCTGTACCTGCCGCGCAGCAAAAGTGACCGCGACAACCTCGGCAAGACCTACCAGACCCCGGCACTGCTGCGCCTGTGCCCCGTGCAGGCTTACAGTGAATGGCTCAGCGTCTCAGCCTTGGTGCGCGGCCCGGTGTTCCGTGGCGTAGACCGCTGGGGCAACCTGGGCGAGGAGGGCTTGCACCCCAACAGCGTGATCCCGCTGCTGCGCCAGGCCCTGGAGCGCGCGGGCATCCCTGCGGATCAATACACCAGCCACTCACTGCGCCGTGGCTTTGCCACATGGGCCCACCGCAGTGGCTGGGATTTGAAGTCGCTGATGAGTTACGTCGGCTGGAGCGACATGAAATCCGCCATGCGCTATGTTGAAGCGACACCCTTTTTGGGCATGACCCTGGCGACCCAACCGCTGCTTTGAGATTTCTTCTATTAATACAGAGACCTGATAGGGAAAACCAATCGTCAGCATCAGGTTTGCCAATGAGCCATCGACGCAAAGAGTGAGTAGGATTCATCTCATCAACTTCTCAACCACTGACGGAGAGTCACCGATGCCTATCATCAACAGCCAAGTAAAACCGTTCAAAGCGACCGCCTACAAAAACGGCAACTTCGTAGATGTGACTGACGCTGACCTGAAAGGCAAATGGTCGGTAGTTTTCTTCTACCCAGCCGACTTCACCTTCGTTTGCCCAACCGAACTGGAAGACCTGGCTGACAACTACGCCGAATTCCAGAAACTGGGCGTCGAGATCTACAGCGTTTCCACCGACACCCATTTTGCCCACGCTGCCTGGCACAACACTTCGCCAGCCATCGGCAAAATCCAGTACACCATGATCGGCGACCCAACCCTGACCATCTCCCGCAACTTCGACGTACTGATCGAAGAAGCTGGCCTGGCAGACCGCGGTACTTTCGTGATCAACCCGGAAGGTCAGATCAAGATCGTTGAACTGAACGACGGCGGCGTTGGCCGTGACGCTTCCGAGCTGCTGCGCAAAATCAAAGCCGCTCAATACGTCGCTGCTCACCCAGGCGAAGTTTGCCCAGCCAAGTGGAAAGAAGGCGAGGCTACTCTGGCTCCGTCCCTGGACCTGGTCGGCAAGATCTAAGTCTGTGAAACATCAAGGGCGGATTGCCGCACCTTAAGTAAGCTGCACCGCCCTCAAAACGCCCGGGCGAGATTCGCTCGGGCGTTTTTTTGTCTGCAATAAACCGAATTAACAGGAAATCGCCCGTATGTTGGATGCCAATCTTAAAGCTCAGTTGAAGTCATACCTGGAACGGGTCACCCAGCCGATCGAGATCATCGCCTCCCTCGACGACGGTGCGAAATCCCAGGAAATGCTTGCCCTTTTGCAGGACGTAACCAGCCTCACCACGCTGATTACCCTCAACACCGATGGCAATGATGCGCGCAAGCCGTCGTTCTCCATCAACCGCCCGGGTGCCGATATCAGCCTGCGTTTTGCCGGCATCCCCATGGGCCATGAATTCACTTCGCTGGTGCTGGCCCTGCTGCAAGTCGGTGGCCACCCGTCGAAGGCCAGTGTCGAAGTGATTGAACAGATTCGTGCCCTGAAAGGCGAGTTCAGCTTCGAGACCTACTTTTCGCTGTCGTGCCAGAACTGCCCTGACGTGGTTCAGGCGCTGAACCTGATGGCCGTGCTTAACCCGAACATCCGCCACGTCGCCATCGACGGCGCGCTGTTCCAGGCTGAAGTCGATGAGCGCCAGGTCATGGCAGTGCCCAGCGTGTACCTCAATGGCGTGAACTTCGGTCAGGGCCGCATGGGCCTGGAAGAAATCCTCGCCAAACTCGACACCAGCGGTATCGAAAAGGCTGCCGAGAAAATCAGCGCCAAAGATGCCTTTGATGTGCTGGTTGTAGGCGGTGGCCCGGCCGGTTCTGCTGCTGCGATTTACGCTGCACGTAAAGGTATTCGCACCGGCGTTGCAGCTGAGCGCTTCGGCGGCCAGGTGCTGGACACCATGTCCATCGAAAACTTTATCTCGGTGCAGGAGACCGAAGGGCCGAAACTGGCCAGCGCGTTGGAAGCCCATGTGCGTCAGTACGACGTGGACATCATGAACCTGCAACGTGCCAGCAGCCTGGTGCCGGCCAAAAACGCCGGTGACTTGCACGAAATTCGCTTTGAAAGCGGTGCGACCCTCAAGTCCAAAACCGTGATTCTGGCCACCGGCGCCCGCTGGCGCGAAATGGGTGTGCCGGGCGAGCAGGAATACAAGGCCCGTGGCGTGTGCTTCTGCCCGCATTGCGACGGCCCGTTGTTCAAGGGCAAGCGTGTGGCAGTGATCGGCGGCGGTAATTCCGGCGTTGAAGCGGCCATTGACCTGGCTGGTATCGTCAGTCACGTTACCTTGCTCGAGTTCGACAGCAAATTGCGTGCCGATGCGGTGTTGCAGCGCAAGCTCCACAGCCTGCCGAACGTGGACGTGATCACCAGTGCGCTGACCAGTGAAGTCAAAGGCGATGGCCAGAAGGTCACCGGCCTGGCGTACAAGGATCGTGACAGCGGCGAGTTCAAGACCATCGACCTGGAAGGCATCTTTGTTCAGATCGGCTTGTTGCCCAACACCGACTGGCTCAAAGGCACGGTGGAATTGACCCCGCGCGGCGAGATTATCGTCGATGCGCGTGGCGAGACCTCGCTGCCGGGCGTGTTTGCCGCCGGTGACGTAACGACCGTGCCGTACAAGCAGATCGTGATTGCGGTAGGCGAGGGCGCGAAGGCTTCGCTGAGTGCTTTTGATCACCTGATCCGCACTTCGGCACCGGCATAAAATCAGGTACCGAAAATAAAAAACCCCATGAGTGATCATGGGGTTTTCTCGTTCCCACGTTCTACGTGGGAATGCATCCGGTGACGCTCCGCGTCACGCAGAACGCTTACAGCGGCGCTGGCTGAATAATCTCAACCCAGTACGCATCCGGGTCTTTGATGAACGCCAGGCTTTTCATGCGGCCATCGCTCAGGCGCTTCTGGAAATCACAGCCCAGCGCTTCAAAACGCTCGCAGGCCGCGACGATATCCGGCACCGAGATGCAGATATGGCCAAAGCCGCGCGGGTCGGTATTGCCGTTGTGGTAAGCGAAGTCGGCATCGTTTTCGGTGCCGTGGTTGTGGGTCAGTTCCAGGATGCCTGGGATCGACTTCATCCACTGCGTGCGCGCAGCGGCGTCGGCCGGGATCTGGGCCTTGTCCACCAGGGCGAGGAAGTACAGGCTGAATTCGGCTTCAGGGAAGTCGCGTTTTTCAACCAGGGAAAAGCCCAGGACGCGGGTGTAGAAGTCCAGCGATTTGGTGATGTCCTTGACCCGCAGCATGGTGTGGTTGAACACGAAGTTCGAAGTGGCGGTGTCAGGTTGGGCAGTGACGCCCGGGAAAGTGTTCAGATCGTGCAGGCTCATGGGCCCTCCAGAAAAAATGGGGCAAACGCGACTCGTGACTTGAGTGGTCCCTTGGCTTGCGGCCGGCATCCGTGCCGCACCGTCATGATACGCAAGCGTGACCGGCCGAGCCAAATGAAAAAGGTCACTCAGCCCTTGCGAGTCAAGGGTGCCAGGCTCAAACTTCGACGCTTGAACCTTGGGTGTTTGTCTTGATGATTGAATTTCGTAAACCGCTGTTGAGCGCTGTGTGTATGTTGCTGAGCAGCCCCTTTGTGTTGGCGGCCGATCCGGAAATTCATTGGCCCAGTGGCTGGCAAGTCGAGGAGGTCGTGCCCGACGACGACGCGCCGGTAAAACCTCAGGCGGTGTCCCGTCAGCGCGCCATCAAGAATGATGAAAACGGTAACACCCTGATGGTCATGGAGTTGACCGGCACACCGATTGAGGCAGGTCATAAAGTTAATCTTGAAGGTGTACTGCTGGAAATGCGCAAATCCATCCAGAAGGATTTTGCCGGCAGTGGTTATCAAAGCGTGTGCACCAAAATGCACACCAGCACATTGAGCCGTCTTGAAGCGCTGGAAACTACTTGCGTGATTACCGAGAACGGCCGGCACATATTGTCACAAACATTGGTCGGCGCAGTTGATACCGATAAAGCCTATGTCTTTTCCTTCGCCGGCCAGGCCCAAGCCTATGAAGCCAGTAAGGACGAAGTCAATTCGGTGCGTGATAGCCTTAAACTTTGAGCGGGTTATCTCGCTGGTTTTTGAACACAGTGATCGGTTAATCAAGTTCGTTTTCGAAGCAAAAAAAACCCCGCATCCGCGGGGTTTTTTGTACGCGCCTTTCGATCAGCCGCGCAACCAGGAATCTACAGTGGCAGCGCCATACTGTTCTTTCCAGGCTTTCAGGCCGCGGTGGTTGCCGCCTTTGGTTTCGATCAGTTCGCCGGTGTGCGGGTTGTGGTAAACCTTGACCACACGTGCGCGGCGCTGTTTTGGTGCGGCGGCGGCAGTGCTGGCTTTGCCAGGGTTAGGATCAAGGATCGAGATGATGTCGCGCAGGCCTTTGCCGTAGTGCTTCATCAGGCCTTGCAGCTTTTCTTCGAATTCGATTTCTTTTTTCAGGCCGGCGTCGTTCTTCAAGGATTCCAGCTGAGCCAGCTGCTCTTGAAGGGCTTTTTCTGCTGCGCGAAATTCGGCGAGTCTGGACAAAATCTTTACTCCAATAGTGTAGTTGGCTGATATCAACTGCAGATAAAGCGTGTAAGCCAAGAGCTTTAAGGTAACTCAAAGAAAGAGGCCTTTCTGCGAGTTCAGCACAGGCAGGAAAAATTGTAGTAGTTAATGCCGCACGAGTAAATCACGGCGTTACCTGAATAAGATTATTTCATCCAACGGACTAGATGGCTATTCAATGGCTGGCCAGCGACTTAATGAATTCTTCACAGGGTAACGGCCGACCGAACAGGTAGCCCTGCAGGAAATCCACACCTTGGGCCGCGAGGTATTCGCATTGCTCTGCTGTTTCCACGCCCTCGGCCACAATACCCAGGTCCAGCTTGCCGCTGAGTTCTATGATGCTGTCCAGAATATGCCGTGAGAGTGCATCGGCGCCGATCATGGCGACAAAGCTTTGATCGATTTTCAAGTAGTCGACATTGAAGTTGCGCAAGTAACCCAGGCTGGAATGGCCGGTGCCGAAGTCATCAATCGCGATCATCACCCCCAGTTGATGCAGGGCATCGAACAGGCGGGCGGTGGTGTCGGTCGGCTGAATCAGCTCACGTTCGGTCAACTCCAGTACCAGCGTCACCTGGCCAGGGGCGAACGCAGCGAGAAATTCCCGACAGTCCTGCACCAGGTCCAGGTCCTGGCAGTGACGGGCGGTGATGTTCACGCCGATATGGAAACCCGGGCTGAAGCGTCCGGCATGCGGGGCCAGTTGTGCGGCGGTCTGGCGTAGCAACGAGCGGGTCATCGGCACGATCAGGCCCGAGTGTTCGGCCAGCGGGATAAACAGGTCAGGGCGAACCAGGCCTTCCTTCGGGTGCCGCCAGCGCATCAACACTTCACAGCCGGCCCATTCGCGGGTGTCGCCACGCACCACGGGCTGGAAATACGGAATGAATTCATTCGCCCCCAATGCCCGCTGCAACTCATGGGTCGGCGCGGACGAGCGCTTCTGCAGCCAGTGGGCCAACACGCCGGCCAGCACCCCAAAGAACACCAACAGACTGAACAGCGCCGGGTAACGCGCCTCCATGTACCGCCACACCTCACCGACGGGCATGCCGGCATCGACACTGTACGGGTAACGCTCAGAGGCCAGGTGCTGATGGGCCACCGCAAACTGCGGCATCGCCGTGGTGTGCACCTTGCCGTCGGCGTCCAGCCAGTTGGGCCCCACTTGCAGGATCAGGTGCGCGTAGCGGCTGATCAGGCGCAAGGCGTTGGTCAGGTGGTAGCCGTCAACCGAGGCAAATGCGGCTTTATCGCCATCGACCAGGCGGTAAACCAACAATGCGGTATCGGGTGTGACCGGGTTGCCGTTCATCAACCACAGCGTGCCCGCTACGTAGTCGTCCGGGTTGACCGGTGACTGGTAGTTGTCGCCGAACAACGAGCTGCAATAGATGTTTTTTTGCCAGGACAAGGTGGTTGCCCGCACAAAAGGGCGCCGCGTGACCTGCTCGCGCAGTGCCAGTTGCGCGCCGTTGTCGCACGGTTGGCCGGCCAGCGGCAGTAATGTCCGGGCGGCGAGGGCGGTGTTGTCGAGCATTAAATCGAACTGGCGCACAGCCTCCTGCGCGGTTTGGGCGGTGCTTTGCTCAAGGGTGCGTTCGGCTTGCCAATGAAGAATCACAACCCCCAATAAAACGGGAATCAGGCCGCAGGCAGTGCTGATGAGCGCGCGTGCGGTTCGGCTTCGGGGGCCTTTGGCGGTGAGGGGCATAGAGGCAGCCAATAACGGAATAAAAAGACGGGTGTGTGCCGATGATAGTTGGCATTGCGCAGTGCCGCTCACTTGTTTGGCGCGACTTGACCTAGCCGTTCGGTCAGTTGTTGCGATTGTCTCAGCTTGGCAAGATAAACATCGTTGCAAAAAGTAAGAGACTTCGGAACACCGACCCTTCCAGCCTCTCTCTCAGCCGTTTCAGCCCACTTCTGGCGGGACGGTCGACCCTCGTCTTTCAATTGTTGAAATTCGTTTCGTAACCCGTTAACGCGACTTGATAAGGAACTACCTGCAATGAAAAACCTCCGACTGGCCGCTGCCTTCCTGGCCGCTACCGGCGTCGCCGCGCTGCCTGCTTTTGCCGCAGACGGTACCATCAGCCTGACCGGTGAAATCACCGGCACCACCTGCAGTATCAGCGGCGGGGCAGGCTCGGCGCCTGGCGCCAGCCCGAACTTCGCCGTGGTGCTCAACAAGGTTCAGGCCAGCGCACTCAAGGCAAAAGGCCAGACGGCCGGCACCACCCCTTTTGTTGTGCGTGTGGGGGCGTGCCCCAAGGACACGACGGTGGCGGTGTTGTTCGAGAGCAGCAGCCCGGCGATCAACCCGGCTACCGGCAACTTGAAGAATCAAGCGCCGGCCAAACCCGTGCCTGCCAGCCTCGTTGAGGTGCAGATTGTCGACGGCACCACCCAAAAGCCTATGGACCTGCGCCTGGCGCTCAATTCGAGCAGCGCAAAAGTCCCCGACAAGGGTGAGGTGTCGCTGCCGTTTGCCGCGCAGTACTTCGCCACCGGCGCCGCAACCCCAGGCCCGGTGAGCACGCAGGTGCTGTACTCCGTCACGTTCCCCTGATCAGGGCCCGGAGCCTGGCGGTTCGCCAGGCTCCGGACAGCGCCTTGGAGGACCGCCCCATGCTTGCCCGACTCCTGTTCGCAATTGCCCTGCTGCTCGCCATTTCGGTGTGCAGCGGATGGCCATCCGTTGTCCATGCCGGCGTAGTGATCGACGGCACGCGGCACATTTACCCGCAGCAGCGCCGCGAAATCACCTTGCGCCTGACGAACGACGACGAACGCGCTCCGCGCCTGGTTCAGGTGTGGCTGGATAAGGGAGACCCAGCCTCAGACCCCTCTGGCAGCGAGGTGCCTTTCAGCCTTTCGCCGCCGGTGTTTCGCCTGAACCCGCAGAAAAGCCAGGCCGTGCGCCTGGTCTACACCCAAGAGCCACTGCCGGCGGATCGGGAATCGCTGTTCTGGCTGAATGCGCTGGAGATCCCGCCGAAGGTCAACACGGAGGCCGATGCCGATGATGCCCCGGCCAACCACCTGCAGTTTGCCTTTCGTATCCGTACCAAAGTGTTTTTTCGCCCCGCCGATCTGCCCGGCAGCCCGAACGAAGCGCCCACGCAATTACGCTGGACCTTGCGCCGCAGTGCCCAGGGGACGCTGCTGGAGGTACACAACCCATCGGCCTATCACGTGACATTCAACGAGGTGGCGTTGGCCATGGGCGCGCAAAAAGACGCGCCACTGCTGCAGGCGCAAGAGGGCATGGTGCCGCCAGGCGGCAACTTGACCCTGACGGTGCACGAGGCCGTGCAGGCCATCCCCGCGGATGCCCAGGTGCATTTCAAATTCATCAATGACTACGGCACGTTTTCCGCGCCGCAGCGTGCTCCTCTGAAGTTCTGACTATGCCTGCCTTGTTGCCACTCACATTCTGCCAAGGCGCTGCCTGGCTGCTTTCCCACCCTCGACTGCTGTGGCTGTTCGGCTTGCTGAGCACGCTTGTGTTATCGGCCGAGGCGGCCCCGTTGTTGTTTGATCTGGAGGCCTTTACCAGCGGTGTGTCCAGCCCGGCAGATCTGTCGCGCTTCACTACCAGCAATGTGTTAACGCCTGGGGTTTACCGCGTTGACGTGATACTCAACGGGCAATCACTGGGCCGTCGCCCGATCACCTTCGTAAACCTGGAAAAACAGGACGCTGCGCAACCCTGTGTGAGCGCGCAACAATTGGCCGAACTCGGGGTGGTACTGCGCAACGCCGAGGCAGCCGCCGAGGAGGATTGTCGCGATTTCGCCGCATGGATTCCCATGGCCGGCAGCCATGTCGATGTCGAGTCCCTGACCCTGGACGTGAGTATCCCGCAGGTCTACATCAATCGCTCCGCACGCGACTACGTTGACCCCGCCCAATGGGACGCTGGCATTGATGCCGCGCTGCTCAATTACACCTTCAGCGCCGCGGCGGTGACCTCGGGTGCGGGTGAAGATCGCGGTTACCTGGGCCTGGATGGCGGGGTCAACCTGGGTGACTGGCGGCTGCGCCACCAGGGCGGGCAAGCCTGGGCTTCACGAAGCGGCCACTTGCCTTATCAAGCCACGGCTACCTACCTGCAACGCGCCGTTTCCGCCTGGCAGTCGCAACTGACCATGGGCGACAGTTTCAGCAGCGGCCAGATCCTCGACGGCGTGCGCGTGCGCGGCATTACCCTGGCCACTGATAACCGGATGCTGGCGCCGTCGCAACAAGGTTATGCACCCCAGGTGCGCGGTGTTGCCGACAGCAATGCCACGGTGACGGTGCGCCAGAACGGCTACACCCTTTACGAAACCACGGTGGCGCCCGGGCCTTTTGTGATCGATGATCTCTACCCCACGGGCTACGGTGGCGACCTCGACGTCAGTGTCGCCGAGGTAGATGGGCGGCGCAGCACCTTTGTCGTGCCTTATTCGGTGGCCCCGCAGCTCTTGCGTTACGGCGCCACGCACTACAGCGCAACGGTGGGGCAGGTGCAGCAGCATGGCGTCAGCGATGCCAACGCCTCGGTGTTTCAAGGCACGCTGCAACATGGGCTGATCGATAGCCTCACCGTTTATGGGGGCGCCACCCTTTCCCAGGGCTATAGCCAAGGCAAGACGGGCCTGGCGATCAGTACAGCGGTCGGCGCGTTCGCCCTGGACACCACCCACTCGCGCACGCAGGTGCAAGGGCAGGCAGTGGCGCGCGGACAAAGCCTTGGCCTGGCCTATAACAAGAACCTGCCGTTTTCGGGAACGCATTTTGCGCTCGGCGCCTATCGCTTCTCGACCGCTGGCTACCTGAACCTGCCGGACGCCTTGAATGTGCGCGATCTGGGCCGTCACGGCGGGAACCTGGACAGCTATGCCCGGCAAAAAAGCCGCCTGGACCTGACGATCAGCCAGCAGTTGGGGGAGGGCACCCTGAGTGTGTATGGCAGCTCTACTGACTACTGGGCCGGGCAGCAAGGGCGCCAAACGTCGTTCACTGCCAGTTATGGGGCCAACTGGAAGTCACTGAGCTGGAACCTCTCGGCGCAGCGCTCGAGGATCAGCGAGCTGTATCGGGCGAGCGACCGTGAACGCGCCGAGGATGTTTTTTTCGGCCGCTCGGCGCGCACCGAACGCGTGGAGAATCACTGGGTACTGAGCCTCTCCATGCCTTTGGGCGAGGGCACGCGCGCTCCGACCCTGAGCAGTTCACTGTCGCGGGATGCGGGGGATTCGCGCGGCAGTCAGCAACAACTCGGCATCAATGGCTTGCTGGGGGAGGCGGCGCACACCCATTACGGCTTGGTCGGCAGTCGCGGCAGCGGCGATCACGGCGGCTCCAGTTTCAACGCTTACGCAGGTTATCGCAGTCACGCCGCCAACCTGCGCGGCGGTTATGGTCAGAGCCAGCGCAATGCACAAGTGTCCATGAGCGCCGACGGCGGCCTGATCGCCCACAGCGGTGGCGTCACCCTGGCGCAAAACCTCGGTGAAGCGTCGGCGCTGGTGCATGCGCCGGGCGCCCAGGGCGCGCAGCTCGGCGGTTCCGGGGTGCGTATCAACAAGCAGGGTTATGGGGTCATGTCTTCTTTGCGGGCGTACCAGCCCAACGCCGTGGACATCGACCCGCAGGGCATGCCCATGGACGTGGAATTAAAGGAGTCGAACCGTTCCGTGGTGCCGACCCTGGGCGCAATATCGCTGGTCAAGTTCGAGACCGTCAGTGGCCGGGCGGTGGTGATCAAGGCCACTCACCCGAACGGCAAGCCCCTGCCGTTCGCAGCCCAGGTATTTGACGCACAAGGTCACGAAGTCGGGGTGGTCGGCCAGGCGGGCAAGGCCTTTGTACGCGGAGTTGCCGACCACGGCAGGCTGACCGTGCAGTGGGCTGAGGCGGCGGGTGAGCGGTGTTTTATCCATTACCGTTTGCCGCCCCGCGCCCCCGACGAGCGCCAGCAAAACGCCGACCAACTGGCCAGCCAGTGCTCGCCCGACACCGCTGCACACGAGGAAAACAGCTGATGAACCGCACGCGCTGCCAACGGCCGGCCCTGCTTGTTGCACTGGCCTGCCTTGCACTATTGGTCACGGCAAACACCCAGGCCAATGCCCGGTGCGAGCCCGGCGCGCCCACAGTGTTTTCGCTGCCGCGTATCACTGTGCCCGCCAACCCGGCGGTGGGCCAGGTCCTGGGCGACCCGGACGGCTACCCCATTGAGGCGCCGCACGGGCTGAGCTGCACCTATTCCAACCTGGTCATCCAATACTGGTCGAGCATCGGCATCTCCCGCGATATTCGCTGGACCGGGCGCTATTTCGGGCATTCATCGCTGGCCATGCCGGTGTATGAAACCGGCGTGCCGGGGGTCGGCTTTGCATTTATGGCCCAAGACCGTGACGGCGGCCCGATGAAGATTGTGTCGACGGGTGTCGCCGTACTGCGTGGCCCCCTGCATCCCGGCCTTTCCACTTGGGGCATGCGCGGGCGCCTGTTTTTTGTGGTGACCGGCGCGATCCAGGGCGGCGCTGTCACGCCGCGAACCTTCTCGGGCCTTAACCTGTACACCAACCCTACGTACCACGCCTTTAACTTCGGCAGCATTGAAATCGGCGAACCCAGCCGGCCCACCTGCAGTGTGTCGACCTCCACCGTGGCGATTGCCTTGGGGGCCGTGGAAAGCCGAGCCTTCAAGGGCATCAACAGCGTCGCCGGCAATGGCAGCGGTACGATCACTTTGCAATGCCCCGTCGGCAGCCCGGAGCAGTATGTGCGGGTGACATTGGTCGACCAGACGCAACCGGCCAACCGCAGTGACCGGCTGTCGCTGACCGCCAACTCCACCGCCAAGGGCGTGGCCTTGCAGGTAGTGTTTGGTGGTCGCGTGATCACTTATGGCCCTCCTGCGGGCACTCGTACGGACGATCAACCCCTGGGCCGCGCTCGCGCCAATGGCACTTTCCAAGTGCCGTTGACGGCTCACTACATCCAGACGGCCGCGACAATTGAACCCGGCACGGCCAATGGCCTGGCGACATTTACCCTGGTCTATCGGTGACCCACTTCTGCGCAAGCGCGAGAAAAGCCAGTGTGGCAGGCGAGGCCTGGCGGCGATCCAGCACCGCCAGGCCGATGCGGCGCGGCACGGGCGGCGATAACGGCCGCTCGACATAACGGCCGTCGGCGTGTTCGGGCAGCGATGCCTGCGCCACGATGCTCACGCCGTCGCCACGGCTGACGGCCGCCAGCGTGCTGAGCAATTGCGCGCAACGATACCGCACGTTGGGCCGCAGACCGGCGACGCTGAACAAGCGCATCACCAGCTCCGATGAGCCGGCTTCGGTGAGGATGAACGGGTCCTTGCACAATGCCTGTAATGGCACCGACGCGCCGGCAACCAGCGCATGGGTGGCCGGCAACAACGCGACCAACTGATCCTCGAACAACGCCACGGTGTCGAAACGTTCACTGTCTGTAGGCGTGTCGGCAAGCACCACAAAACCCACGTCGACGCGCCGCTCGTCCAGCCACTGGATGACTTGCCGGTCCGGCCCTTCGTCCACATGCACTTCAATGCCGGGGTAGGCCCGCCGGAAGTGGCTGAGGATTGCCGGCAACAGGCGCACCGACGCGGTGGGCCCGAAGGAGCCGATGCGCAGCGTGCCACGCTTCATGCCGCGGGCATCGGCGGCTTCCTGCTGCAAGGTCGCGGCCAGACCGAGCATGGCGCGGGCGCGCCCGAGTAATTGCGCGCCGATGTCGCTCAACTCCACCAGCGTCTGGTGGCGCCGGAACAATTCCACGCCCAGTTCCTGTTCCAACGCCTTGACGGCATGGGACACCGCCGACTGGCTGATGCCCAGGCGGTGCGCCGCACTGGTGAAACCTTGCAGCTCGGCCACCAGAGAAAAAATTTCCAGCTGGGTCAAGGTCATGAGTAAAGGCTCATTTTACGATTACTGATCATTAGTCGAAGAATATGCCCATCCTGTCGCCTGTCGAGCAACTGCTATTGCAACCTCCGTCTGATCGCCTCACCTACCTGAAGCTCGCCGCTGTGACCATGATCTGGGGCGGCACTTTTGTCGCCGGGCGTTACCTGGCCAATCAAGTCGACCCGCTGCTGGCCGCCAGCCTGCGGTTTATCCTGGCTAGCCTGGCGCTGCTGCTGTTTATGCTGTGTGCACGCATCCCGCTGGCGCGGCCACGTCCCCGGCAACTGCTGCGTCTGGCGGTGCTGGGGTTTTTCGGGATCTTTTTTTACAACCTGTGCTTTTTCTACGGCCTGCATTACATCAACGCCTCGCGCGCTTCGTTGATCGTGGCGTTGAATCCGGCGGTGATCGGCCTGGCTTCCTGGTGGTTGCTCAAAGAGCGCCTCGGCGCTGCCAAGGTGCTGGGCATCGCCTTGTGCCTGGCCGGCGCTGCGGCGGTGATCGTCAGTCGCAACCCGCAGTTGCTGCACGGTGCATCGAGTACCTGGCAGGGCGACGTGCTGGTGTTTGGCTGTGTGCTGGGGTGGGGGATTTACTCGTTGTTTTCCCGCGGGTTGAATCAAAGCCTGGGGCCGTTGCAAACCGTCACCTGGTCAGTGCTGCTGGGCACCCTGATGCTGACGGTTGTCACCGCGCTCACCGGGCGCTTCACGCTTGCCGGGCTTGGCAGCCTGCAGTTGCCGCAGGTTGTGAGCCTGTTGTATTTGGGCGTGCTCGGCTCCGCGCTGGCATACATCGGCTATTACGATGGCATCCGGCGTATCGGCGCAACCCGCGCAGGCGTATTCATCGCGCTGAACCCGCTGACGGCGGTGGTCTGCGGCGCGCTGCTGCTCGGCGAACAACTGACGTTGCCCATGGCGCTGGGCGGCGCGGTGATCCTGCTGGGCATCTATCTGTGCAACAAACCCCTTGCGCAGCCCAGGGCAATAGGGATTTGATGAGAGTGCGGACAAATACTGTTACGCTGTGTAGAATCGATTTACGCATACAAGAATATGGACTTGCGCTCACGCAAGCCTCGGCCGTCAGAGACTGATGTAATCATGAAGCTACTCGGCTCCCCCCTGATCTTTGGTGACTTCCTCGCCCGCAGCGTGCGGGGTCTCTCGTGTGCGCCACCCTGCAACCTCATCCTTGCCTGTAATTGACTGCTTGCTACTTACAAGAATGATGAGGTGCCGAAATGGCCGACCAATACGAAAACCCAATGGGCCTGATGGGCTTTGAATTTATTGAATTCGCATCGCCGACTCCAGGCACTTTAGAGCCGATCTTCGAGATCATGGGTTTCACCAAAGTCGCGACCCACCGCTCCAAGAACGTGCACCTGTATCGCCAGGGCGAGATTAACCTGATCCTCAACAACCAGCCCGACAGCCTGGCCTCGTACTTTGCCGCCGAACACGGCCCGTCGGTGTGCGGCATGGCGTTCCGGGTCAAAGACTCGCAGCAGGCTTACAACCGCGCTTTGGAGCTGGGTGCTCAACCGATCCATATCGAAACCGGCCCGATGGAACTCAACCTGCCGGCCATCAAGGGCATTGGCGGTGCGCCGCTGTACCTGATCGATCGCTTCGGTGAAGGCAGCTCGATTTATGACATCGACTTCGTGTACCTCGAAGGTGTCGACCGCAACCCGGTAGGTGCGGGCCTCAAGGTCATCGACCACTTGACCCACAACGTGTACCGCGGCCGCATGGTCTACTGGGCGAACTTCTACGAGAAGCTGTTCAACTTCCGTGAAGCGCGCTACTTCGATATCAAGGGCGAATACACCGGCCTTACGTCCAAGGCCATGAGTGCCCCGGACGGCATGATCCGCATCCCGCTGAACGAGGAATCGTCCAAGGGCGCCGGTCAGATCGAAGAGTTCCTGATGCAGTTCAACGGCGAGGGCATCCAGCACGTGGCGTTCCTCACCGAAGACCTGGTCAAGACCTGGGATGCGTTGAAGAAGATCGGCATGCGCTTCATGACCGCGCCGCCGGACACCTACTACGAAATGCTCGAAGGCCGCCTGCCCAACCACGGCGAGCCGGTGGACCAACTGCAGGCGCGCGGTATTTTGCTGGACGGCTCCTCGATCGAGGGCGACAAGCGCCTGCTGCTGCAGATCTTCTCGGAAACCCTGATGGGCCCGGTGTTCTTCGAATTCATCCAGCGCAAAGGCGACGATGGGTTTGGCGAGGGCAACTTCAAGGCACTGTTCGAGTCGATCGAGCGTGACCAGGTACGTCGCGGTGTACTGACCACCGACTAAGCATCAGCAACAAAAAAGCCCGGCAGAGAAGGTTCTCAGCCGGGCTTTTTAGTGCCTGCACATTTTAAGCTTTGCGCTGACGCACCAAATGTTTGAAGCCTTCATACACCAGCACCATCACGGCCAGCCAGATCGGGATATACGTCAGCCACTGGCCGCCCTTGATGCCTTCGCCCAACAACAAGGCCACAAAGAGTAGCAACACCGGCTCCACATAGCTGAGCAACCCGAACAGGCTAAAGGCCAATAAACGGCTGGCGATGATGTAGCTCACCAGCGCCGAAGCACTGATCAAACCCAGCATCGGAATCAAGGCATAGAGCTTGGGGTGCACATCCAGCACGGCAAAACCTTGTTCGCCATGCTGCACAAACCACCAGGCCACCGGCAGCATCAGCGCCATGTCCAGCCACAAGCCACCCAGGTGATCGGTGCTCAGGTATTTGCGCACCACGAAGTAAACCGGGTAACCGATGATCACTACCAGAGTGGCCCAGGAAAAACCACCGGCCTGGTACAGCTCATTGAGCACCCCGAGCGCGGCAAAAAATACCGCGATCTGCTGCAAGCGCGACAAGCGTTCGCCGTACACCAGGCGCCCGGTCAGCACCATGGTCAGCGGCAACAGGAAATAGCCCACCGACACATCCAGGCTGCGCCCGTTCAGCGGCGCCCACATGAACAGCCACAGTTGCACGCCCAGCAGGGCAGACGACAACACCACGCCGCCGATCAGCCGTGGGCTGGCCGCCAGCCTGCGCAGTAACTCCCACACCCGCCGCCATTCACCGCTGACCATCATGAACACCGTCATGCACGGCACGGTCAGCAGCATGCGCCAACCAAAAATCTCCAGGCCGCTCAAGGGCGTGAGCAGCGAGGTAAAGTAATACATCACGGCAAACAACACCGAGGCCAAGACCGATAAAACAACACCTTTAGACACACTGTCCTCGCGAAAACTGTCTGATACAAAAAGAAGGGGGATTTCAGAAGGTGATTATGGTGCTTTTGGAGAGGGTCGGTCGCACTGTTTAGGGGCGTTTTGCAGAAAATTACTCACGAGCAGGGCGTCGCTTGAAACAGCTGGCGAGCAGGCAAGCCTGCTCGCCACAAGGGGAGGGTGAACGGTTTTTATCTGCTACGAGCGCGCAATGCGGCCCGACACAAAATGGCCCACATCATTAAACCCCGGCGTAGACGAATGCCCCGGCGTCACCAGCGAGTCAATAAACGCCTCGTCATCCGCCGTGATCTTCACCGCCAGCGCCCCGGTGTACGCATCCCACTGCGCCTCGGTACGCGGCCCGACAATCGCCGAGCTGACCGCCGAGTTGTTCAGCACCCAGGCAATCGCAAACTCGACCATTCCCACGCCCCGCCCCTGGGTGTACTGCTGAATCTGCTGGGCGATCCGCAATGACTCCACCCGCCATTCGGTTTCCAGGATGCGTTTGTCCTGGCGCGCCGCACGGCTGCCGGCTTCGGGCGTCACGTCGGGGGCGTATTTGCCGCTGAGCACGCCGCGGGCCAGTGGGCTGTAAGGCACCGCGCCCAGGCCATAGGCGGCTGCGGCGGTGAGTTGCTCGACCTCGGCCTGGCGGTTGACGATGTTGTACAGCGGCTGGCTGATGATCGGCTGGTCGACGCCAAGGCGCTCGGCCACGCGAATCACTTCGGCGATACGCCAACCCCGGTAGTTGGACAGGCCCCAGTAGCGGATCTTGCCCTGGCGGATCAGGTCGCCAATCGCCGACACGGTCACCTCCAGCGGCGTGTCGTGGTCCTCACGGTGCAGGTAATAGATGTCCAGGTAGTCGGTGTCCAGACGCTTCAGGCTGGCTTCCAATGCATTGAACATGCGCTTGCGGCTCAAGCCGCTGCGGTTGGGCAGGCCGTCCGCCGGGCCGAAGCCGACTTTGGTGGCCAGCACCCAATCCGAACGGTGGCGGGCAATGGCCTCGCCGACGATTTCCTCGGAGCGCCCGCCGGTGTAGACGTCGGCCGTGTCGATAAAATTGATGCCCTGGTCCCAGGCCTTGTCGATGATGCGCAGCGAGTCTTCCGTGTTGGTCTGCTCGCCAAACATCATGGTGCCCAGGGTCAGTGCGCTGACCTTCAACCCGGACTGGCCCAATGTGCGGTAAATCATGCAAAGCTCCTCATGGCAGGGAAACGTTACCCATGCAATACCAGACTCGGCAGCTCTGGAACAAGCCCTGCGCGTGTTTCTTCATGGATTCAGCAAGGCCTGGCAACGCTGCTGTAAAAAACCATGCAGCACTTTCACCCGTTCCGACACTTGCAGGCGGTGTGGGCACATCAGGTTGAACGGCGTGGGCTCGCCTTGCCAGTCGGGCAGCAACGGCACCAGCCGCCCGGCCTTGATATCGCCGGCAATATCGAGGTTGGCCTTATAAGCGATGCCGTGGCCTGCCAGCGCCCAGCGCCGCACGATTTCACCGTCATCGCTCAGGTAGTCGCCCGACACCTCGACCTCTTGCAGCAAGGCGCCCTGGCGAAAGTACCAGGTGCTATTCGCCTGCCCACGGCGCATGTAGCGCAGCGTGCTGTGCTGCGCCAGGTCAGCTGGCGTGCGGGGTGTGCCATGACGCGCCAGGTAGTCGGGGCTGGCGCAGGGGATGCGATGGTGGCCAGGCACCACCGGCAGCGCCACCAGGCTGGAATCCCTTGGCACACCAAAGCGCAGGGCGATGTCGACGGTGTCACGAAACAGATCCGCGTTGCTGTCGTTGAGCAGCAACTGCAGGCGGATAGTCGGGTGTTCGAGCTTGAACTCATCCAGCCAACCCAGCAGTACGTTACGGCCAAAGTCCGAAGGTGCCGCCAGTTGCAATAACCCACTCAAGCTCTGGCCTTGTTGCTTGATCGCCTGTTCACCTTCGGCCAGCGCTTCGAGGGCCACCCGCACGCTGTCCAGATAGCGTCGGCCTTCTTCGGTCAGGCGCATGCTGCGCGTCGAGCGGGCGAGCAAGCGGATGCCCAGCCGTGTTTCCAGGCGCTTGAGCGCAATACTTGCCGCCGCCGGGGTGAGGTTGAGGCTGCGCGCGGCGGCAGACAGGCTGCCGGTGTCGGCGGTACGCACGAACACTTCAAGGTCCAGGGTCGAGCTCATTTGTAAAAATCCTTTAAAGATCTTGTCGTTTTACCGGGATTTTTCACCGATTGCCAAGCTGAGAAGATCAACGCTCACTTTCTTAGCCAGGTAGCAACCCCATGACATCTTCCCTCAGCGGTAAAACCGTCATCGTGATCGGCGGCAGCAGCGGCATCGGTGCCGCCGTGGCCAAGGCCGCCACCGCCCGTGGCGCACAGGTGGTGCTGGCCGGGCGCCGTTTGACCTCCGGGGCGGACAATGGCGTACGCAGCGAACCGGTCGACGTAACAGACAGCGCTTCGTTGCAACGGTTGTTCGAAACGGTCGGGCGCTTTGACCATTTGGTGTACACCTCAGGCCCGTCGGTGCAGGCCAAACCGCTGGTCGAGACAGACCTGGACGAGGCCCAGGACAATTTCAACGTGAAACTCTGGGGCGCATTGCGCGCGATTCAGCAAGCGCTGCCGTTTTTGGCAGAGCATGGCAGCATCAGCCTGACCTCGGGCCAACTGGGCCGTAAGTTGATGGCGGGTCAGTTCATCAAGACGGGTATCAATGCTGCGACTGAAGCGCTCGGCAAGCAGTTGGCAAAAGAACTGGCACCACGGCGCGTCAACGTGATCAGCCCCGGCGTGATCGACACGCCGGCGTATGCGGGGCTGGCAGAAGAGCAACGCTTGGCGATGTTCGCCAAGGCCGGAGGGGCGTTGCCGGTGGGGCGAGTGGGGCAAGCAGAGGAGGTCGCGGCAGGGTATGTGCTGGCCATGGAAAATGGCTTTATAACCGGCGCCGTGTTGGATATCGACGGCGGCGGCCTGTTGTAAACGCCGAGTAAAAATGGGGTAGCTGCTTATGTGGGAGCTGGCTTGCCTGCGATGGCATCAACTCGGTGTACCTGATAAACCGAGGTGTCTGCATCGCAGGCAAGCCAGCTCCTACAGAAGAGGCCAGCTCCCACAGAGGCCGCGCTATACCTTCAAGGTGCGCGTCATGCGCAACGCCAACACACTGCCGGCCACAATCACCGCCGCCAGCAGATACAACGCCATGTCTGTGGACCCGGTGGCATCCTTCACAAAGCCGACGATGTACGGGCTCAAGAACCCCGCCATCTGGCCCATGGAGTTGATCAGCGCCAACCCGCCAGCCGCCGCACCCGTACTGAGCAGGGCGGTGGGCACCGGCCAGAACATCGGCAGGCCGGTAAGGGCGCCCATGGTGGCGATGGTCAGGCCGAGAATCGCAAGGGCCGGGGTGGTGGCGAAGTTCACCGCGATCACCAGGCCAATCGCGCCCATCAACATCGGTACCACCAGGTGCCAGCGACGTTCCTTGCGCAAATCGGCGGAGCGGCCCACCAGCAGCATGAACACGGCGGCCAACAGGTAAGGGATCGCACTCAGCCAGCCAATCACCAGGTTATCGCTGAAGCCCAGGTTCTTGATGATCGATGGCAGCCAGAAGTTGATGGCGTACACGCCGCTCTGGATGCAGAAGTAGATCAGCCCGAACGCCCAGATCGCCGGGTTCTTGAACACCTCGCCGAGCGAATCGGTGGTGGTTTTCGGCTTGTTGGCCAAATCCGTCGCCTGATCGGCTTCCAGCACCGCACGCTCATGGGGCGTGAGCCACTTGGCGTTGGCAAAGCTGTCGCTGAGCAGGAAGTAGGCGAGGGCGCCGAGTATCACGGTGGGGATACCTTGCAGCAGGAACATCCACTGCCAGCCTGCAAGGCCGCCTTGGCCTGGGGCGAAGTGGTTGAGGATCCAGCCGGAAAACGGGCTGCCCAGCAGGCCGGACACCGGAATTGCCGACATGAACAACGCCATGATCCGCCCACGGCGAAAGGTCGGGAACCACTGCGAGAGGTACAGCACCACGCCGGGGAAGAACCCGGCTTCAGCGGCGCCGGTCAGCAGGCGCAAGCCGTAGAAGTGGCTGGGGGTGGTGACGAACAGCAGGCACGTGGAAAGCGTGCCCCAGACAATCATCATCAGCGCAATCCAGCGCCGTGGGCCGAATTTGGTCAGCGCCAGGTTGCTCGGCACGCCGCACAGCACGTAGCCGATAAAGAAGATCCCGGCACCAAGGCCGTATACCGTTTCGCTGAATTTCAATGCATCGAGCATCTGCAACTTGGCAAAGCCAACGTTCACCCGGTCAAGGTAGTTGAACAAGTAGCAGATAAAAATGAAGGGGATCAGGCGCAGGGTAATGCGCTTGTAGATGGCGTTTTTATCGTCATCGGTGGCCAGTGTGGCAGCGGCGCTCTGTGACATGGCAGTCTCTCTTTATTATGATTTTTTCGCGATGCGAGGGTAACGTTGATCGCCCAAAGAGTCTCGGCCACCTTGTTGGGTGCTGTCTTTGTGCCTGTGCACTGTCAAGCGGGCTTTGCGCTGTGCCTCTGAACAACAACATGAACAACGGCATGAACAACAACATGAACAACCACGCCTTTAAAGGAACTTAGCCCCATGTTTGAGCTGGATCATGACCTGGCGCAGGACATCGTCAATCGCACCATGGCGATACTGCCCTATAACGTCAATGTCATGGACAGCCAGGGCCTGATTCTCGGCAGTGGCGAACCGGAGCGAATCAACACCCGGCATGAAGGCGCGCAGTTGGTGTTGGCCAACGGCAGAGTTGTGGAAATCGATGGCCAGACCGCCAAACACCTGAAGGGCGTGCAGCCCGGCATCAATTTGCCGTTGATGCACGACCAACGCCTGATCGGCGTGCTGGGCATCACCGGCGAGCCTGAGTTGTTGCGCACCTACGCGCAACTGGTGCGCATGACTGCCGAAATGCTGGTCAGCCATCGCCATCAACAAGCCGAGCAGCAGTGGCGGCGCCAACGCTGTGATGACCTGCTGGCCTTATTGCTGGCCGACAGCGGTGACTCACCGCGCCTGGTCGATGAAGCCCGGCAGTTGGGGCTCAAACCCCAGCTGGCCCGCACGCCCTACCTGTTCGAACTGGGTGCAGGCCAATCAGCGGAGGCCTTGAGTGCCTGGCTGAGCAGCCGATTCCCGGACAGTTGGTGCGTCAGTTCCGCACAGTTTTCCTTGCTGTGGTGCAGGCCTGCGGCGACCCAGGTGGATAATCCAAAACTGCTGGAAAAACTTCAGGGCCTGGGCTGGAAGGTCTTGCGTGTGGCGGTTGGCGGGCAGGCCGATGGCCTGGCCGGGTTGCGCCGTTGTTATCGGCGTGTCACAGACTTGCTGGCCTATGGTCGCGATATCCTGCCGCAATCGCAGCTGTTGACCCTTAATCGCTATCGCCTGCCGGTGATGCTCTGGCGCCACCGCAATGACGACGCCCTGGACGAATTGCTCAACCCCTTGCGCAACGTCCTGGCCAAGGACAGCAACGGCCAGTTATTGGCTACTTTGCGCAGTTGGTGTGAACACGACGGCCAAAGCCAGGCCTGCGCCGATGCCCTGGGCATTCACCGCAACAGCCTGCGTTACCGCATGGAACGCATTGCCGAACTCAGTGGTGTCGACCCGCTGACCCTCGACGGCATGCTCGCGCTGTACCTCGGCGTACAGCTATTGCCTCAGGCTTTGTCGGAATGAACAACAAACCTCACCGGCACTTGTGCATCGGACCGGCGTCATTGCCGATGGCAACTGGCAGCATGGGCGTTATAAAAACCGGAGAAAGCCCATGAAAATCATCATCGCCCCCGACTCATTCAAGGACAGCCTGAGTGCCGAAGGCGTTGCCCAGGCGATTGCCGACGGGCTCGTTCAGGTATGGCCGGATGCACAGATAATCCAGTGCCCAATGGCCGACGGCGGTGAGGGCACGGTGGATGCGGTACTCGCCGCCTGCAACGGCGAACTGCGCCGCGCAACGGTGCGCGGGCCCTTGGGGGAGGCCGTCGAAGCACGCTGGGGCTGGCTTGCAGACAGCCACACCGCGATGATCGAAATGGCTGAAGCCAGCGGCTTGCAACGCGTACCGACTGGCCAGCGTGATGCGTGCATCAGCAGCACATTCGGCACCGGCGAGCTGATCCGCGCGGCGCTGGATGCCGGTGCGCAGCGCATCATCCTGGCCATTGGCGGCAGCGCCACCAATGACGGCGGGGCAGGCGCGATGCAGGCGCTCGGCGTGCAGTTGTTCAACGCCCAGGACCAGGCCCTTGCACCGGGCGGCCTGGCCTTGGCAGGGTTGACGCGCATGAGCCTGGAGCACCTGGACCCGCGCCTGGCCCAGGTGCGTTTTGAAATCGCGGCCGACGTGAATAACCCGCTGTGCGGGCCGCACGGCGCGTCCGCCATTTTTGGCCCGCAAAAAGGCGCCAATCCGCAACAAGTCGAACAGCTTGACGCCGCGCTTGGGCACTTTGCTGATCACTGTGCCAAGGTTTTACCCAAAGACGTGCGCGATGAACCGGGCAGCGGCGCGGCCGGCGGCCTGGGGTTTGCCGCCAAGGCCTTTCTCGGGGCGCAGTTCCGTGCGGGCGTGGAGGTGGTCGCCGAGTTGGTGGGCCTGGACGCGGCCGTGCGTGGCGCGGACCTGGTGATCACCGGCGAAGGCCGCTTTGATGCCCAGACCCTGCGTGGCAAAACCCCTTTTGGTGTGGCGCGGATTGCTCAACGTCATGGCGTGCCGGTCATCGTGATCGCCGGCACCTTGGGCGAAGGCTATGAGCACATGTACGCCCACGGTGTGGCCGCCGCGTTCGCCTTGCCATCAGGCCCGATGAGCCTGGAGCAGGCTTGCCAGGACGCGCCGCGTTTGTTGCGTGAGCGCGCGGCGGACATTGCGCGGGTATGGCGCACAGCGCTCGGCCAGCGCAGTTAACAAGGCAGCTCCCACAGAAAGGCATATCTTCAGTGCATGCAAATCCGCAGCCGACCTCATATTCAAAACTGCATGCGGTCAACTGTGGGAGCGGGCTTGCCCGCGAATGCGGTGTGTCAGTCAATTAATCTGTAACTGGCCCACCGCATTCGCGAGCAAGCCCGGCTCCCACCCTAGCCAGGATGCAGCCTTGCCGCCTACACTGGCCGGCCACTTGTCTTTCATAGGATGAAACGCAATGCACACACCTGAACCCCATATCGTGATCCAGCGCTTTACCGAAGCCCACCTCGAAGGCGTCGCTGCGCTCTATAACGAACCGGCCGTATGCCGTCAGGTGCTGCAAATGCCTTATCAATCGGTGGAGGCCTGGCGCAACAAGCTGGCGTTGGATAACGAGCGGCGGCTACAGCTGGTGGCGGTGCATGGCGGCGAGGTCATCGGCCAACTTGGCCTGGAGCAGACCCTGCGAGTGCGGCGCAGCCATGTTGGCTCGTTCGGCATGGGCGTGGCCACGGCCTGGCAGGGCAAGGGCGTGGGTTCCCGGTTGTTGACGGCCGCGCTGGACGTGGCGGACAACTGGATGAACCTGCACCGCGTGGAACTCACGGTGTATGCCGACAATGAAGCCGCGCAAGGCCTGTACCGAAAGTTCGGCTTCGAAGTCGAAGGCCTGTTGCGCGATTACGCCTTGCGTGATGGCAAGTTTGTCGACACCGTCAGCATGGCGCGCCTGCGCCAACCGGCCTAATCGGCCAGTGCAAACGCCACCGCAGCCTGCGCATGCAGCTCGGTGGTGTCCAGCAGCGGCAGGTGGCTGTGCTGTGGCTTGATCAGCAGGCCGATTTCCGTGCAGCCAAGAATGATCGCTTGGGCACCCCGTGCCGCCAATGACTCGATCACGCGTTGATAAACCTGGCGCGAAGCCTCGCTGATCACCCCGACACACAACTCCTCATAAATGATCCTGTGCACGGCCTCGCGCTCGTGCGCGTCGGGCACGAGTACGGTCAAGCCCTGTGCGGTCAGGCGTGCCTTGAGAAAGTCCTGCTCCATGGTGAACGCGGTGCCCAGCAGGCCGACGGTCAAGGTGCCGGCTTCGACCGCTGCCGCTCCCGCCGCATCCGCAATATGCAGGAACGGAATCGACACCGCCGCCTCGATACGCGGCGCCACCAAATGCATGGTGTTGGTACACAGCACCACACAGTCGGCGCCACCCGCTTGCAGGCGGCGCGCGGCGTCTTCGAGGATCAGCGCGGTGTCACCCCAACGCCCGGCATGCTGGGCTTGTTCCACCGGGCCGAAGTCCACGCTGTACATCAACAGTTGCGCCGAGCGCAGCGGCCCGAGCTGGTCGCGCACGCGCTGGTTGATGATGCGGTAATACTCGGCGCTGGACTCCCAGCTCATGCCGCCGATAAGGCCGATGGTGCGCATGCGATGCTCCGGAACAGAAATGTTGCCTCACCTTACCCACCGGCCATGGATTAGTCATACGCAGTTGCCGGCGAAATCACCGGTGCAGTTGCGCAGGCGTTAATCATACGGTCAGCCGCCGCATCTGCCATGATCGTTGCTCGCAACCTGGCTCACCCAAGGAAAATGGCAATGGACGATGTACAGCAACTGGGCGAGATGCTTCGCCATTACGCCGACAGCGAAGCGCATAAAAAACAGCAATTTGACCTGCAGTCAGCGCGCTGGGCACAAAAGCTCGGTGAGGTGTTCGGGCAGATCGAACAGTGGCTGGAGCCGGTAAAACGCGTCGGTTTGCTCGAGGTTCAGCGCGAAGCCTACGTCGCCAGCGGCCCGGGCCTGCCAGCCGAGAGTTCGACCTTCAAGACCGAAAAACTCACCGTGCAGATCACCGGCAAGGCCGTGGAGTTCGTGCCGGAAGTGATGGGGGCCGGTGGTTCGGTCTCGGTGTCGGTGATCGGCCTTACCGCTGCGCGGCATGGCAGTGTGTCGCTGGTGCTGCCGGCCGATAAAAACGATTGGCTGTGGAAGAAAACCAACGGCTTGAAAGACCCGGACACCTTTGCCTTCGATGCCAACTTCCTGGCCACGCAACTGCAGAGTCTGATCCCGCGTGAGCGCGGCTGAAAGCGATTGGCTGGACTCGGTCAAGTGTCGGCGTGGGACGCCGGCGTGATCGAGTGCCAGTGGGCAGGACGGGCAGGGCAGGTTTGTCATTCGAGGGGCTTTAACATTCATTTCATTTTCGGGCGCGCAGGGCGAATTTCGCCGTTCTGCGCGTGATGAAACGTTTAATCAAACGAAAAAATGCCTACGCAAGCGCTTGCGTACGCAAATGCATCTGGCATAGAGTCGGCAACACTCGATTACAAAAATAATAAATCCAGGAGCTCATCCATGAGCCTTGAACCCTTGCTTGAGATGCAGGGCATCAGCAAAACCTTCAACGGTTTGCGCGTGCTCAAGAATGTCGGCCTGAAGGTTTACCCCGGTGAAATCCACGCCTTGATGGGTGAGAACGGCGCCGGCAAGTCAACCTTGATGAAAATCCTCTCCGGCGCTTACCAGGCCGATCCCGGCGGCGAAATCCGCATCGACGGCCAGCCCGTCGCCACCTTTGACCCTGCCACTGCCAAGACCCTCGGCATCGCCGTGATCTACCAGGAACTGAGCCTGTGCCCGAACCTCAGCGTGGCCGAGAACATCTACCTGGGCCGTGAACTGCGGCGTGGCTGGACCATCGACCGCAAGGGCATGCAAGAAGGCTGCGTCGAAGTGCTGCAACGCCTGGGCGCCGAGTTCAAACCCGCCACGCCCGTCAGCAGCCTGTCGATTGCCGAGCGCCAATTGGTCGAAATCGCCCGCGCCCTGCATGCCCATGCACGCATTCTGGTGATGGACGAGCCGACCACGCCGCTGTCATCGCGTGAAACCGACCGCCTGTTTGCCTTGATCAAACAACTGCGCAGCCAGGGCCTGGCGATCATCTATATCAGCCACCGCATGGCCGAGATCTACGAGTTGTCGGACCGGGTCTCGGTGCTGCGCGACGGCCAGTACATCGGCGAACTGACTCGCGATGCGCTGTCGGCCGAAGTGCTGGTAAAAATGATGGTCGGCCGCGACCTGTCAGGCTTCTACAAGAAGGAACACGCCGCGTACAACCCCGGCAACGTGGTGATGCGCGTGCGCGATATGGCTGACGGCAAACGCGTGCGCAATTGCAGTTTCGACCTGCACGCCGGTGAAGTGCTGGGCATTGCCGGGCTGGTCGGGGCAGGGCGCACCGAACTGGCACGCCTGATTTTCGGCGCCGACCCGCGCACCTCCGGCACCCTGGAAGTGGTCGGCAAGAGCGTCACCCAACTGCGAAACCCGGCGGATGCGATTCGCGCAGGGGTCGTGTACCTCACCGAAGACCGCAAGGCTCAAGGCCTGTTCCTGGACATGAGCGTGGCCGACAACATCAACGTGTGCGCCTGTGTACCGGATGCACATGCCGGTGGCGTGCTGGACCGTGGGCACGCGGCGCAACGCGCTAACGATGCGATCAGGTCGCTGTCGATTCGCGTGGCGTCGGGCAAGGTCAATGTTGGCGCGCTGTCCGGTGGCAATCAGCAAAAGGTGCTGTTGGCGCGGCTGCTGGAGGTCAAGCCGCATGTGCTGATCCTCGACGAACCCACCCGTGGCGTGGACATCGGCTCCAAGTCCGAGATCTACCGCATCATCAATCAACTGGCGCTGGCCGGTGTGGGCATTGTGGTGATCTCCAGCGAGCTGCCGGAAATCATCGGCACCTGCGACCGTGTGCTGATCATGCGCGAAGGCCAGTTAGTGGCCGAAGTCGGCGGGGCTTCGGGCCACGTCATTTCCCAGGAACGAATTATCGACCTCGCCACTGGTGGCGATCAGGTGGCTGCCCATGGCTGATTCAATGATTGCAACAACCGGCAAGGCCGAACGCGTGCGTGAGCTGATGCGCACCGTCGGCATGCTGCCCGTGCTGGTCTTGCTGCTGGTGGGCTTTGCCCTGGCCAGCGAGAACTTCCTCACGGTGCAGAACCTGTCGATCATCACCCAGCAAGCCTCGGTCAATGTGGTGCTGGCGGCGGGCATGACCTTTGTGATTCTGACGGCGGGCATTGACCTGTCAGTGGGCGCGATTCTGGCGGCGTCTGCGGTGGTGGCCTTGCAGGCATCGATGTCGCCGCAGTTCGGCATGTTCGGGATTGCGGCGGGCATTGGTTTTGGTCTGTTGCTGGGCCTGGTCAACGGCGGGCTGATCGCTTTTATGCGGCTGCCGCCGTTTATCGTCACCCTGGGGGCGCTGACTGCCATGCGTGGCCTGGCGCGTTTGCTGGCCGATGATAAAACCGTGTTCAACCCCGACCTGCCGTTTGCGTTTATCGGCAATGACTCCGTGCTCGGCGTGCCATGGCTGGTGATCATCGCCGTGGCCGTGGTGCTGCTGTCGTGGTTCATATTGCGCCGCACGGTGATGGGCGTGCAGATCTATTCAGTGGGCGGCAACCCGGAAGCGGCGCGGCTATCGGGCATCAAGGTGTGGAAAGTGCTGCTGTTTGTCTACGCCATGTCCGGCGCGCTGGCCGGGCTTGGCGCCGTGATGAGTGCTTCGCGCCTGTTCGCCGCCAATGGCCTGCAACTGGGGCAATCCTATGAGCTGGATGCAATTGCTGCGGTGATCCTGGGTGGCACCAGTTTTACCGGCGGCGTGGGCACCATCGGCGGCACGCTGATCGGCGCACTGATTATCGCGGTGCTTACCAACGGCCTGGTGCTGCTGGGGGTATCGGATATCTGGCAGTACATCATCAAGGGCATCGTGATCATCGGCGCAGTGGCGCTGGATCGCTATCGCCAGTCCGGCGCACGTACCTGATTCACCTCAACAACAATCACAAGAGAGACCGGTATGAACTTCAAACGTATCTTTCCCGTTATGGCCTTGGCTGCCCTGATGTCCCATGGCGTCGAAGCCCGCGAACTCAAAGCCCTGGGCATCAGCATGGGCTCGCTGGGCAACCCGTATTTCGTGACCCTGGCCGACGGCGCCACTGCACGGGCCAAAGAGCTGAACCCTGCTGTGAAGGTCACCTCGGTGTCGGCCGACTATGACTTGAGCAAGCAGTTTTCCCAGATCGACAACTTCATTTCATCCAAGGTTGACCTGATTCTGCTCAACGCCGTCGACCCATCGGCCATGGCCTCGGCGATCAAGAAAGCCAGGGATGCCGGCATTGTGGTGGTGGCGGTGGATGTGGACGCCAAAGGCGTAAACGCCACGGTGCAAACCGACAACGTCGAAGCCGGCAAGCTGGCCTGCCAGTTCCTGGTGGACAAGCTGGCGGGCAAGGGCAATGTGATTATCCAGAACGGCCCGCAAGTGACCGCTGTGACCGACCGCGTCAAAGGCTGCAAGGCCGCATTGGCCGGTGCACCGGATATCAAGGTGCTGTCCGATGATCAGGACGGCAAAGGCTCACGGGAAGGGGGCTTGAATGTGATGCAGGGTTACCTCACGCGCTTCCCGAAAATCGACGGCTTGTTCGCGATCAATGACCCGCAAGCCATCGGCAGCGACCTGGCGGCCAAACAGCTCAAGCGCAGCGGCATCATTATTACCTCGGTGGACGGCGCGCCGGATATCGAAAACGCGCTGAAGACCGACACCCAAATCCAGGCCTCTGCCAGCCAGGACCCTTGGGCGATGGCCCAGACTGCCGTCAACGTCGGCAATGACATTCTCAATGACAAAGCCCCGGCCGAAGCGGTAACCCTGCTCACGCCAAAACTGATCACCCGCGACAACGTTGCGACGTACAGCGGCTGGTCGAGCAAACATTGAGTTAAAGGGGAAAGCGTCGTGGTCACCATGGATGACGTGGCAAGCCGGGCCGGGGTGTCCACCTCGACCGTGTCCCACGTATTGAACGGCACCCGCAAGGTCAGCCCGGCCACGGTGCAGGCGGTGCAGCGCGCGATTCAGGCGTTGGGCTATATCCCCAACACCCTGGCGCGCTCGCTGGCGCGTTCGAGCACCAATACCATTGGCGTGGCGATCTCGGCGTTGTCCAACCATTACTTCAGCGAAACCGTGCAAGCGATTGAAACCGAGTGCGTCCGCCACGGCTACATGATGCTGTTTGCCGACCCGCACGATGACCCGGAGCAGGAGCTGCGGGTGGTCACGGCGCTGCATCACCGGCGGGTCGACGGGATTTTATTGGCGCCGTCGACCGGCTCCAGCGCGTTGGAATATCTGCAGGCCAACGAGATGCCGACGGTGCTGGTGGACCGCATGATGAGCGCGCAGTTTGATCAGGTCGGGGTGGAGAACACCCAGTCCACCCAGGCGCTGGTCGCACACTTGATTGAACATGGGCACCGGCGCATCGGCTTTATTGCCGGGCGCGAAGGGCTGAGCACTACCGATGAACGCGTGGCCGGTTACCGTGCGGCGTTGCAGGCCGCCGGGTTGCTGTTCGACCCACAGTTACTGGTCAACGGTGGTTCCAACAGCGAGCCTGCGCGGCAAGCAACCGCGCAGTTGCTGGCGTTACCGGTGCCACCCACGGCAATCATGGCCGGCAATAACCTGATGACGCTGGGCGCCATGCACGCTCTGCGTGACGCGCGCATCGAGGTGCCAGGCCAGATGGCCCTGGTGGGCTTTGATGATTTTGACTGGGCGGATTTCTTCGTGCCACGCCTCACCCTGATCGCCCAGCCGGTCAAGGAACTGGGCGCCCGCGCGGTGCATATGCTGCTGCAACGCATGGCCACGCCCGGCGCACCCACCCAAAGCGTGCGCCTGGCGCCGAGCCTGCAACGGCGTGACTCCTGTGGTTGTATTGAAGTGGAATAACTGACGTATGCGCAACCCTGTTTCCCTCGGCATAGACCTCGGCACTTCAGAGCTCAAGGCGATTTTGATGGACGTCGACGGTAGCGTGCTGGCCCACGCCGGTGTGCGCCTGAGTGTGTCGCGACGCCACAGCGGCTGGTCCGAGCAGGCCCCCGAAGACTGGTGGCAGGCCTGTTTGCAGGCGCTGGCGCAGTTACGCGAGCACGCGGCGTTTGCGCGTGTGGCGTGCATCGGCCTGTCCGGGCAGATGCATGGCGCGGTGCTGCTGGGTAAGGATAATCGTGTGCTGTACCCGGCCATCCTGTGGGATGACGCGCGCGCAGTGGCCCAGGCCGCGCAACTGGGCAGCGGCTTTGCCGACACCACCGGCAGCCTGCCGATGGCCGGGCTCACGGCGCCCAAACTGCTGTGGTTGCAGCAGCACGAACCCGAAGTCTTCAAGGCGATTGAGTGTGTGCTGTCACCCAAGGATTACCTGCGGTTATGCCTGACGGGCGAGCGCATCAGCGATATGTCGGATGCCGCTGGCACGCTGTGGCTGGACGTCGCGCAGCGTGAATGGTTTGCGCCGATGCTGCACGCCACCGGCCTGACATTGGCCCACATGCCCAGGCTGGTAGAAGGCGGTGCAGCGAGTGGTGTACTGAATGTCAGCGGGTTGGGCCTGTCGCCCGAGGTGGTGATTGCCGGAGGCGGCGGCGATAACCCGGTGGCGGCGGTGGGTATCGGTGCGGTCAATACCGGTGACGGCTTTATCACCCTGGGCACCAGCGCGGCCATCGTCGCCATCACCGACCACGCCGCCGGCAACCCGGCCAGTGCCGTGCACAGCTTCTGCCACGCCTTGCCCAACCGCTGGTACACCATGGGCGCCATGCTCGCCGGGGCCAGTTGTTTGCGCTGGGTGACGCGCTTGACAGGCCAGCCGGATGAACAAGCATTGCTGGATCAGGTGCAGGCGCAGTTGCCCATCGAGCAGCCGGTGCCGCTGTCAACGCCGTTGTTTCTGCCGTACCTGGCCGGTGAGCGCACCCCGCACAACGACCCGTTATTGCGCGGTGGGTTTATGAACCTGGGCCATGACTGCACCCCGGCGATGCTCGGTTATGCGGTGATGGAGGGCGTAGGTTTCGGCCTGCTCGATGCGCTGCGTGCGGTGCAATCGACCGGTGCCGACGTGACCGCCTGCGCCTTGGTCGGCGGCGGGGCCCGGAGTGAGTATTGGGCGCAGTTGCTGGCCAACATTCTGCAGCGAGAGATCTTCACGCTGCACGGCAGTGAATTGAGCGCGTGTGTGGGGGCGGCGAAGTTGGGGTTTATGGCGATCGGCATCGACCTGTTGGCGGCGGGGATGAAGGTGAAGATGCGCTACAGGCCGGATGCCCGGCAACAAACGACGCTGAAGGCCCGGTATTGCAAATTCCAAGGCTTGCTGACTGCTGCAAAAGCGCTGCACGACTAAAATTGTGGCGAGCAGGCTTGCCCTGCGTTGGGGCGCGAAGCGGCCCCTATACCTGAAGACGCAATACACCTGGAAATACGCGGTGGCTGGTTTGGGGCTGCTGCGCAGCCCAGCGCAGGGCAAGCCTGCTCGCCACAGGGAGCCTGTTTGCTGGAACAGCTCGGTGCATCCCGTAAGCTTTTTATAACCAGGCCGCATCCCATAACGGGTAATCACCAATGTGCTCGACCAGCCCGGCTCGCAGAGGGTTGGCGATGATGTAGCGGGCCATTTTCAGAACATCTTCATCGGCTCGAACGGCGCGGTCGTGGTAACCACGCTGCCAGAATCTTTCTCGGCTGCTTCGGGCTCGATTGATACTGAGCGTGCTGCGCGACTTGGTCTGGCGCATCACATCGCGCAGTGTTGAGTTGTTCAGGTCGAACAACCAATGAAAATGATCCGGCATCACCACCCACGCCAGTGAGTTGACGAGGCCCGCTTCGTGAGTTCGTTTAAATTCTGCGACCAACAAACGGCCCAGCTGAAAGTCCCGAAACAAGGGCAGACGCTGATGCACCACGGCAGTGACCAAATACGCTCGACCATTTTCTGAATAGCGGCCACGACGTAACAGATGGGAGTTGGGTTGAGGAGACACGCCGTTGTTCCTTGCATGGATAAGAGACTTTGACGCTAGCAGTGCAATCGTCCCAGCCAGGGAGACTTGCGTGTCCCGATATTTCTACACCCGTCCCCTGTGTTGAATCGCCTTCCTGTGGTGAGCAGGCTTGTTGTGGTGAGCAGGTTTGTTGTGGCGAGCAGGCTTGCCCTGCGTTGGGCTGCGAAGCGGCCCCTATACCTGAAGACGCAATACACCTGGAAATACGCGGTGACTGTTTTGGGGCTGCTGCGCAGCCCAGCGCAGGGCAAGCCTGCTCGCCACAACAAGCCTGCTCGCCACAGGGAGTCTGTTTGCAACACTCAGCGGGTGTTGTCGGCCAGTTCGCGCAGCACCGTCAGCAACGATGTTTGCCCTTTAAGCACCTGCTCCTGCTCAAAACAGATCCAACCTTCATTGAACCCATCGACCATGCGCATACGTGGCAATGGGTTCTGGGCGCCCTGGGCACGCAACAAGGCTTCCCACGTCTCACGCGCCACCGCTTCGGCGCGCACGTCGCGGTCGAGTACTTGCGACAAACCTTGGGCGATGTCGTTGGGGCTGACCCACTGGCCTTCCAGTTCAACCACCCGATGGCCGGCCCACTCTTGTTGCAGCAGTTGCGCGGCGAGGGTGCCGATATCCGCCGTGGCGATCATGGGCACCGCCTTGTCCAGAGGTTGCAGAAAGCTGTGGATCACACCGGTTTCACGCGCGGCGATCAGGTCGTACAGCGCGTTCTCCATAAACCAGGCAGGGCGCAGGAAGGTGACCGGTATGTCCAGGGCGCTAAGGGCCTGTTCCATCAGGGTGCGTTGGGTCAGCAGGTTGACCTCTGTGGCCTGGGCGCCGATGGTCGACAGGCACAGCACCTTTTTCGGCGTGGCCGCCTGCAGCGCCTGGCTGACTGCGGCAATCACTGCACGGGCTTCAGGAAAACCCGGCTGCGGATCAAACCCGGGAGGCGGCAGGATAAACACGCCGGTTGCGCCCTTGAACGCCTCGGCTAATGCCTGTGCGTCGTCCATCTGTGCAAAGACTACGTCGCAACCTTGATCGGCCCAGTAGGCCGCCTTGCCGGCATCGCGCATCACCGCGCGCACCGGTTGGCCGGCCTTGATGAGGTTGCGCGCCAGGGCGCCGCCGACTTTGCCTGTAATGCCAGTAATCACGTACATGAGCTTTATACCTGTGGGTTCCAATCAGTGGAGCCCAGCATAAAGATCGGCCAGTGATGACAGAATAGCGATTGCGTCACTGCGTTAGTGACGCAAAATCACTAATCAGCCAGCGGTGGCAAACGGCGTTTTACCGGGGTTTTCTTGACGATGGCCGTATTGGTTTCGGCATAGGCGTTGAGGCGGTCGAGCAGGCTGTCGAGCTGGTCCATGGTGCGCACATGCAAGCGTGCGATAAAGCAGTCGTCACCGGTGACCTTGTCGCACTCGGTGAATTCAGGTATCGACTGGATCTGGCGCTCCACCTCCTGCAACTTGCCGGGCAGGGGGCGAATGCGCACGATGGCTTGCAGTAGGTAGCCAAAATGCCTGGGGTCGATATCAACCGTGTAGTGGGTGAGTACGCCGCGCTCTTCAAGGCGCCGCAAGCGTTCGCCGACGCTGGGCGAGGACAGCCCGGTAATGCCCGCCAAGGCCTTGAGCGACAGGCGCGAGTCGTCCATCAAGGCGCTGATCAGTTGCTGGTCGATGGTGTCAATCATGCTGTCCGCCTAATAACAAAAGGTGAATAAAGGTTTTTGCCTTTTTTAGTCGCTGGAGCCGCTGACCAGCAGATTGCCATAATTGCGCCTCACTTGAGGAGCTTTCATCGTGGACACATCTATCCGTCGCGGGTCGTGGGAAATGGTCGCCGCCATGCTGATCTCGGGCACTATCGGCTGGTTTGTGCTGGTGTCGGGCGTGTCGGTGATCGAAGTGGTGTTCTGGCGTTGCGTCATCGGCGCACTGGCCCTATTGCTGGTCTGCGCACTGCTGGGTTACTTGCGACTGGAATTGCTTACCTGGGCCAAGTTCGGCCTGGCGATGCTCAGTGGCGTGGCCATCGTCGGCAACTGGCTGCTGTTGTTCGAATCCTATTCCCACGCGTCAATCGCCATCAGCACGGCGGTCTACAACGTGCAGCCGTTTATGTTGGTGATGCTGGCAGCAGTATTTCTCGGTGAGAAAATTACCGTGCAGAAACTGGCGTGGTTGAGCGTCGCGTTTCTCGGCATGTTGGCGATTGTCACCGCCCATGGCGAGCAGCAAAGCGGTGGCGCTGATTACCTGGCGGGTATCGCTTTGGCCCTGGGCGCGGCGTTTTTATATGCGGTTGCCGCACTGATCATCAAGCGCCTGAAGGAAGTGCCGCCGCATCTGATGGCGTTGATCCAGGTGACAACCGGCGCACTGTTACTCGCGCCGTTGGTGCCCTGGAACAGCCTGCCGACAGCGCCAACTGCCTGGGCCGCACTGGTCACGCTGGGCGTGGTGCACACCGGTTTGATGTACGTGTTGTTGTACGGTGCGATCCAGAAACTGCCCACCGCCATCACCGGGGCACTGTCGTTTATCTATCCGATTGCGGCGATTTTTGTTGACTGGATTGCGTTCGGCCATCGCCTGGGTTGGCTGCAATGGCTGGGTGTGGCCGCAATCCTGCTGGCGGCAGCGGGATTGCAGCGGGGCTGGTGGTGGCCCCGCGCCTCAAGGGCTAGTGCGTGCCCTGAAAGATGATGTTTTCCGGGTTGAAGTGCTCCACCTTACTGCCCGGCTGCGGCAGCCCAAGGATATGCCCCTTGATCTTGCCCACCACGTGCATCTCGCACGGTTTGCAGTCGAACTTGAGGGTCAGCACTTCATCGCCGTGAATCAACTGCATCGGCGCCACCTTGGTTTTCACACCGGTCACACCCTTGGCCTGTTTGGGGCACAGGTTGAACGAGAAACGCAGGCAGTGTTTGGTGATCATCACCGGCACTTCGCCGGTTTCTTCGTGGGCTTCGAAGGCGGCGTCGATCAGCTTGACGCCGTGACGGTGATAAAAATCACGGGCCTTCTGGTTGTAGACGTTGGCCAGGAATGACAGGTGCGCTTCCGGGTAGACCGGTGGCGGTGAGGTTTCAGCTTTACGCCCACCACGCGGGTGCGCGGCAACGCGTGCGGCAGTCAGTGCTTCGATCACTTCACGGCGTAAGGCCTTGAGCTGCGAGTTGGGGATGAAGAACGCCTGCGGTGCATCCAGCTCGATGTGCGTGGCGTGGTATTCGGTGGTGCCGAGTTGGCCGAGAAGGTCGCGCAGGGTGTCGAGCGCCTGTTCCGGCTTGTTGGCCACGCCAAACGGGCCGGGCAGGGTGACGCTGGCGCTGATGCCTTCTTCGCTGGTGGCGGTGACTTCAAGCTGGTCTTCACGCAGACGTGCCACCCAGGCCAGGCCAATGCGGCGCTCGGCGGAGGTTTTGAGCAGCGCTTGTTGCCAGTTATGGTCGAGGTTGCGGTTCAGCGGATGGTTCGGGCGCAGCTGATGCAGGCCGGCCGGCATTTCGTTCGGCTCAACGCGGTAGCGATAGCGCTTCTCACCGTCTTCCTCAAATTCGCCTTTAGGCTCGGCGATGTTGGCGCGGAACCCCACGACCTCGCGCTTGACCAGCACATTGAGGCCATCGCCATTGGAGAGTGGCTCATGGGTGACCACCTGCAGGTCGCGTTTGCCGGCCTTTTCCACTACACCCACCGGCAAGCCGGTAAAGGTCGGGGTATCGAAAGCGCCGATGTCGACCTTGCGGTCGGTGACAAAATAGTCGGTGCTGCCCCGGTGGAAGGTTTTTTCCGGGTCGGGCAGGAAGAAGTGCGCAGTACGGCCGCTGGAGGCGCGGGCCAGGTCCGTGCGGTCTTCGAGCACGTCATCAAGGCGCTGGCGGTAATAGGCGGTGATGTTCTTCACATAGCCCATGTCCTTGTAACGGCCTTCGATCTTGAACGAGCGCACGCCAGCCTCGACCAGGGCGCGGATGTTGGCGCTCTGGTTGTTGTCTTTCATCGACAGCAGGTGCTTTTCAAAGGCCACGACGCGGCCCTGGTCATCTTTCAATGTGTAGGGCAGGCGGCAGGCCTGGGAGCAGTCGCCACGGTTGGCGCTGCGGCCATTTTGTGCGTGGGAGATATTGCACTGCCCGGAGAACGCCACGCACAGGGCGCCGTGGATGAAGAACTCGACGGCCGCGTCGGTCTCGTCGGCGATGGTGCGGATTTCCTGCAGGTTCAGCTCGCGGGCCAATACCAACTGCGAAAAACCGGCCTGGTCGAGAAACTTGGCGCGGGCCAGGGTGCGGATATCGGTCTGGGTGCTGGCGTGCAGCTCGATGGGCGGAATATCCAGCTCCATCACGCCCAGGTCTTGCACGATCAAGGCATCGACACCGGCGTCGTAGAGCTGATGGATCAGCTTGCGCGCAGGCTCCAGCTCGTTGTCATGCAGGATGGTGTTGATGGTGGTGAACACGCGGGCGTGGTAACGGCGGGCGAATTCGACCAGTTGAGCGATATCGCTCACCTCGTTGCACGCATTATGGCGTGCGCCGAAGCTTGGGCCGCCGATGTAGATGGCGTCGGCGCCATGCAAGATAGCCTCGCGCGCAATGGCGACATCACGGGCCGGGCTGAGCAATTCCAGGTGGTGCTTGGGCAAGGACATAGTTTTTTTAGTCAGGCTTGTCACGGTTGAGGCGCGCATTGTAGCTGTGAAATGCCTGACCGGCATCTACCGCAGGGCGTCGTGTGGGAGCTGGCTTGCTTGCGATGTGGGTAACTCGGTACATCAGGCACACCGAGGTGATGCAATCGCAGGCAAGCCAGCTCCCACAGTGGATGGGTGTTGTGGCTTGGAACTCAGGCTTTGGCGGCCATCGCGGTGACTTCCACGCGCATGCCTTCTACCGCCAACGCAGCCACGCCAACGGCGGCGCGAACGGGCCAGGGCTTGGCGAAAAAGCGCTTGTAGACGTCGTTGAATGCCGCGCGATCAGCCATGTCGGTGAGGTAGATGGTCAGGTGCATCACCCGGTCCATGGAGCTGCCGGCCTTCTCCAGCGCGACCTTCAGCGCTTGCAGGGTGCATTCGCTTTGCAGGGTGATATCGCCCAGTTCCAGGCTGCCGTCGGCGTGCGTGGGGATTTGGGTGGAGACCAGGATGCCATTGAAACCGATGACGTCGCTGGAGATGGAGTCGGCATCCGGGTCGGGGGTGAAGGAAAGGTCGTGGTTGGCCATGGGCGCCTCTTGTTGGCAGTTGCAGAAAGGCGCCCATGGTCCCCGAAATCTACGGCAGGGGCAAACTACACCCAGCGCCGGAACAGCACGCTGGCATTCACCCCGCCAAAACCGAAGCCATTGGACAGCGCGTATTCAATCGGCATGGGCCGCGCCTCACCGCGCACCATGTCCAGGCCGTCCGCCAGCGCATCCGGGTTGTCGAGGTTGAGGGTCATCGGGGCCATCTGATCGCGCAGGGCGAGGACGGTGAAGATCGCTTCAATACCGCCGGCGGCGCCCAACAGGTGGCCGGTGGCGGATTTGGTCGAGCTGATGGCCGGGTGGCCACTGGCGCCGAACACGGTCTTGATGGCTGCCAGTTCGCCTTTGTCACCCACGGGTGTCGACGTTGCATGCGCATTCAGATACTGCACCTGGGACGCCTCGATACCGGCTTGACGCAACGCTTGCGTCATTGCCCGCCGCGCGCCATCGCCGTCTTCCGGGCCTGCGGTCATGTGATAGGCATCGGCGCTGGTGCCATACCCGACCAGTTCGGCGATGGGTTGCGCGCCGCGTGCCAGGGCGTGCTCAAGCGTTTCGATCACCAGGATCCCCGCACCTTCGCCCATCACAAAACCATCACGCGCCTGATCGAACGGCCGCGAAGCGAGTTCCGGCGTGTCGTTTAAGTCGCTGGACAACGCCCGTGCGGCAGCAAAGCCGGCGAGGCTGACCCGATGAATCGCCGCTTCCGCGCCGCCGCACACCGCCACATCGATTTCCCCGGCGCGGATCATTCGCGCCGCATCGCCAATCGCCTGTACACCTGCCGCGCAGGCGGTCACCGGCGCGCCCAATGGGCCTTTCAAGCCATAGTTGATCGACACATGCCCGGCCGCCATGTTGCTCAGAAACGATGGAATGGTAAACGGCGACAACCGCCGTGGGCCTTTGCTGTCGGTGGTGCGCACCGCCTCGGCAATCGCCGGGAAACCGCCGACGCCGGAGGCAATGATGGTGGCCGTGCGTTCCTGCTCTTGCGGCGTTTCTGGCGCCCAACCGGCTTGCTTCAGGGCTTCATCCGCAGCGGCCAGGGCGAACAGGATAAAGCGGTCCATCTTGCGCTGTTCCTTGGCGGCCAGCAGCCGATCGGGATCAAACCCGGCTTCGGGGTCTTGCAGCACAGTTTGCACCTGGCCACCGATGCTGACGGCCAGGTCGCCGACCAAGTCTTGCGGCAGGCGACGAATGCCCGATTGCCCGTTCAACAAGCGCTGCCAGGTGGATTCCACACTCGACCCCAGCGGCGTCAGCGCGCCCATGCCTGTCACGACGATACGTTTACTCATGATCAATCGACTCCTGTTGCTTGAGGGATACACAGCTGTGGACGTCACTATCATGATGAAAGTAACATGGCGTCACACACTTTTGCACCCGCACACAGGAACCTCCATGCAACGCAAATCCCTTGTCAGCGACGAATGCCCCATCGCCCGCAGCCTTGAACGGGTAGGGGAGTGGTGGAGCATGTTGATCATGCGTGACGCGCTGCACGGCTTGCGACGTTTTGATGAGTTCTCGCGCAGCCTGGGCATCGCGCCGAACATGCTGACGCGCCGCCTGAATGGTTTGGTGGAGGCCGGCATGCTCGAGCGCCGCGCCTACAGCGAGCGGCCGCCACGTTACGAATACGTGCCGACAGCCAAGGGCGAAGACTTTCGCATGGTGCTGATGGCGTTGGTGGCGTGGGGCAATCGGCATTACGCCGAAGAAGGCCGCAGCGTGGAGGTGGTGGAGCGCGAGACCGGCCAGTTGCTGGAGCCGATGATGGCAACCGCCGAAGGCGTGGTGGTGGGGTGGGAAGGCTGCGTGGTGCAGGCCGGTCCAGCCGCCAGCGCAGGCATGCGCGAGCGGCTGAGCCTGGATTGATTACAGCAGGGTAAACGGATAGTCGACGATCACCCGCAGTTCATTCAACTTGCCGTCGCGCTGGTCTGCATTGGATGAAACCATGGCGTCACGCAGGCGAAACGACAGGTTTTTCGCCGGGCCGCTTTGCAGCACGTATTTGGCTTCCACATCGGTCTCGTGGTGGTCGCCGTCGGCGCCATAGTCGCCGGCGTAGGCACTGTTGGTGGGTGTGTGGGTGCCGTTGATGTCCGAGCCGTTGACGTAGCGGGTCATGAAGCTCAGGCCCGGTACGCCGTAGCTGGCCATGTTCAGGTCATAACGAATGCCCCACGACTGTTCGCCCGGCCCGTTGAAGTCACCCCACTGGATCGAGTTGGCGAGGAACACCGAATCACCGCCTTCGCCCGCGCCATTGTTGCCGGTGCCGATGTAGTCGAACGGCGTGTCGCCGTGGACTTTCTGGAACGACAGCGTCAGGGTGTGCGCCGCCAGGAACGAGTAGGCCGCCGCCACCGAGTAGGTGGTGTTGTTGATGGCCCCGGCCTTGGCGCTGCCGGTGTCGAGAGTGCGGTACAGGTTGCCGTCCAGCGCCAGTGACTGGTCATGCCCCAGCGCGATCACGTAGTTGAGGTTGGTGTAGTACTGGCGCCAGATGTCTTCCAGCTCGCCGGCATACAGGGTCGCACTCAACGATGGCGTGAAGGTGTATTTGCCGCCGACAAAACTTGCGCTGTTGGCCGCCACGTTGGCGTAGGTCGCGTAGATGTCGTGGTCATGGTTGCTGGTCATGCCGCTGTTGGTGCTGGTGAAGTGCCCGGCTTCCAGGTCCAGGCCTGCGATTTCGCTGCTGGTGAGGTCAAAGCCGGTGGCGGTTTGCGGCAGAATGCGCGTACCGCCGGTGGCGAATACCGGCGCGGTGGGTTGCATGTCACCGAATTTGAGTTGGGTCTTGGAGACCTTGATCTTTACCGCAGCGCCCACCGAACCATAGCCATTCTCCGGATCGCCATTGCGGTTGGTCGGCAGTTCACCGGTGCCGGCATCGGCGTGGGTGGCGTCGAGTTTCATCGCGCCGTAGGCGTAGGCATCCACACCAAAGCCGATGGTGCCCTGGGTAAAGCCCGAGGCGTAGTTGAGCATCGCGCCTTGGGTCCAGTCGCGGTTGTCGGCCTTGCCACTTTGACGGTCGCGGTCGAAGTAATAGTTGCGCAACAACCCGGTAATGCTACTGCCGTCGATAAAACCTTTGGAATCGGCCTGGTCGCTGACCGACTCGGCGAGGGCCGCTTGGCTGATACTGGCGCACACCGCCAGCGTTAACAGGCTCCACTGTTTGATCATGTTGTTACTTCCCCGGAATAATTAACGCGTGCACAGAAACACCGCATGCTTGGATAGCGCTTAAGGTTGTATGGCAGATGTTTCAGGTGAGCGTAATGCTGTTTTTATTGTGCTCGACGTAGTTGTCGAAGCTGATTTTTATCATATTTTTCGAGGGGTGCAGCGGTGGCGCGGATTAAACTGGATTAATTAAACTTCACCTCGTTTAATTTTTTAAAGGTGTAGCGTTCGTCGGGTCTTAGCCGCTCTGCTTCGACAAAAACCTTTGGTTTGCCGCCGCAGTCTCTGCGGCGGATTTTTTAACTAAATTAAACGCACTTATATAAATATTCATCATCGCCATCGTTTTATCAGTAATGGCTATATGAATGTGCACACTTTAATTCGGGCTTGTAACAACACTGTTGCATTTGCCTGGCTGCGGTCAGATGTGGGAGCAAGCCCCTCCCACCTAAAACCGATCAGCGACAATTACTCTTTAACGTCCATGAACTCTTCAGCCCAGGCCACGTAGCTTTCCGGCAACGTGTAGGTATGGGTCAGCTCCGTAGCGCTGAGGTTGGAGGTGCTGCTGGTCAGCTTGCGCTGGGCGCGCAGGCTGTCGTAAGTGGCTTTGATCGACGCAAAGTAGGCGCCGTGGCCGGCCACCACAATGCGCACGCCCAGGGCCGCCAGGCGCTCGCTGTCATTGAGCTGCGGGTTGCCGTAGGTCACCAGCATCAACGGCACCGTCAGGTTGGCGGCGATCTGCTCAAGGTGGTCGAAGTCTTTGACGCCAACCATGCAGATGCCGTCCGCGCCGGCTTTCTCGTAGGCCTTGGTGCGTGCGATGACATCTTCGGTGGGCAGCACGCCGGCATTGGTGCGCGCAATGATCGACAGCTCCGGGTCAACGCGCGCTTCCAGCGCCGCCTTGACTTTGCCGATGCCTTCCTCGACGGAAATCAAATCGGTGGATTTGCGCCCGAACTGCGCTGGCAACAGCGTGTCTTCAATGGTCAACGCGGCCACACCGGCACGCTCAAGCTCTTCGACCGTGCGCATCACGTTCAGCGCATTGCCGTAACCATGGTCGGCGTCGGCAATAAACGGCAGTTGGGCGACGCGGCCGATGCGGGTGGCCTGTTCAACGAACTCACTCAGTGTGATCAACGCAAAATCGGGGGCTGCCAGTACCTGCAACGAGGCGACCGAACCACCGAGGATGCCGACTTCAAAACCCAGGTCGGCGGCGATGCGCGCGGACATGGGGTCGAAGACGGAGGCGGTTTCAACGCAGATGTGTTTTGCAAGCAGTTCACGGAAGTTGCGGCGCAACGCTGAGTGAGAAATCTTTGGCATGTTCTTTCCTGGCTTTGGTCATCGTCATGTGACGATCAATGTCTATTCGTGGTGGCGCCAAGATTACCACGCAGAGGAACCGGGGATTATGACGTTTGAGCATGAGATACACGCCGAACACATGGATCATCGGTTCACACTCAGGCGCTGGACAGGCTGATTGCACCGTCACAGGGCAGAGCCGCCCCATCCTGCACAACTGCTGTGCCGACGGAGTGCTTAATCTCTACAAACGCGATGCCTATAGTGGATTCAAACCCGCCCAAGCCTGAGGTGATTGATGAACCGCGAATTCAAACCCGACCTGACCGATGCAGTGCCAAACGAGCAAGTGGACGCCGAGTACTTCGAATACAGTAAGGCGGCCAACCCGATCAGTGCCAACCTGATTACCCGCATTCCCTACCACAGCTTCCCGGCCTCGCTGTACGACAGCGGCGCCTCGCGGGTGGTCGCGCTGGACCTCAGTGACGCGTTGGGCTGTGAAGGCCCGGCGACCGGGCCGGGGTTGTGTGCCAACTTTATTCGCTTGAACGCCGGTGATGCCCTGGACCTGCACCCCAATGCGACCTCACAGGTGTTTTATGTCATCGCAGGCGAGGGCCGGGTGGTACAGGGCGAGCATGATATCCCATGGTCGAGCGGTTGCTTTATCGCGCTGCCTGGCCTGCAGCCCGCGCGTTTCAGTGCGTCACAGGATGCTCGCCTGTACTACGTGCATGACGAACCGCTGTTGCGCTACCTGGGTGTGACGCGTAGCAGCGACCGCTTCGTGCCGACGCTGTACCCCGCCGCGCTGGCCAACCAGAAGCTGCGGGAAGCCGCGGATGACCCCCGTGCCCAGGACCGCAGCCGCATCAGCATTTTGCTCGGCAACCGCAATTTCCCCCAGACCCGAACCGTCACGCATGTGCTTTGGGCCATGTACGGCATCCTGCCACCGGGCTCGATCCAGAAGCCGCACCGGCACCAGTCGATTGCACTGGACTTCATTATCGACTGCCCCAAGGGCTGTTATTCACTGGTGGGCACGGAGCTGGACGCCGACGGCCAGATCCGCAACCCGGTGCGGGTCGACTGGTCGCCAGGCCTGGCGTTCGTCACGCCACCGGGTTATTGGCATGCGCACTTCAACGAGTCGGACACCGAGGCATTCCTGATCCCGATTCAGGACGCCGGGCTGCAAACCTACCTGCGGGCGCTGGATATTCGCTTCAGCTGACAGTACTCGGTCAAAATGTGGGAGCTGGCTTGCCTGCTCCCACAGGTTTTGCCTTAGTGCCAGCCGCTCAGGTCGGCCTTATTTCCAATACGGTGTTTCACCCAGCTGTTCGACGACAAAATCGATAAAACAGCGCACCTTGGACGACACGATGCGCTTGGGCGGGTAGACAAACCACACCGCAAACGCCTGTTCAGCCCCTAGGATGTTCCAGTGCGGCAACCAGACCTGCAACTCACCCGCCTCAACGCTTTTGCTCACCAGCCAATCAGGCAGCAAGGCAAAGCCCAGGCCTTGGCGTGCAGCGAGCAACTGCGCGTCCAGGTCGTTGATGCGGATACAGTCGCCGTATACCAGCGGCAGGACTTCACCACCGGCCTCGAAGGCAACATCATGCGTGCTCAGGATGGCGGGCAGGCCGGCCAGGTCCGCCGGAGTCGCCGGGGCCGCGTGCTGCGCACAAAACCCCGGGCTGGCCACCAGCAGGTACTTTCCCGCGCAGATCTTGCGCGCCTTGAGCGTGGAGTCGGGCAGGGCGCCAATCCGAATCGCCAGGTCAACGCCTGAATGGATCAGGTTGACCTGGGCGTTATCCAGCACCAATTCCAGCTTGATTTGCGGGTAGCGCGCCAGGAACAGGTTCAACACCGGCAGGATATGGTGTCGGGCAAACGCCGGCGGCAAATTGAGTTTGAGCACCCCACGCGGTTGCTGGTTGAGCGCCGAGGTCGCGGCCTTGGCTTGCTCAAGCTCATCCAGCACACGGCGGGCGTGCAGCAGAAACGTCTGGCCGCCTTCGGTCAGGTGCAGCGTGCGTGTCGAGCGATTGAACAGGGCGATGCCCAAATCCTGCTCAAGATCCTTCACGTAGCGCGAGACCGTGGATGCCTTGATGCCCAGTCGCTCAGCCGCCCGGGAGAAGTTATTGCCTTCGGCGGCTTCGACGAAGGCGGTGAGCGCAGCGAAATAATCCAAGTGCCGCCTCGGTGGTCAGCGTGGGTGAGCGCTCAGGTTACCGGCTGTGGCCTGGCACCGCCACGGGCACGGGGCCCGGTTGTTCGGCGTCGCGAGCAGGTGCATCTGGGGATGGGTGGACTCAAGCCAGTGTCGGTGGTGCCGGGCACCAGGCAATACCGGCCCCTGAGCTGCGCACGCAATGAAGTCTATAAAATGCATATTCCGCATTTTTATAGAATTAGGATATGCATTTTCAGTATTTTACACCGCGTGGTCAGTCCCTCATCTTCTCTCTCCTTATAAACAGGCATTTGGAGAAAAACGTGCGTTACCTGACAACACTGGCGGCCGGCATGACGGCCGCCTTGCTATGCCTGACTGCGCACGCGCAAACGCTGGTGGTTGGCGATCAAAGCTACAACGCCCAGGCCGTGATGGAAGCTGCGGGCGTGCTTAACGATCTGCCTTACACGCTGGAATGGAAGCAATTCACCGCCGGTTCGCCCGTCGCCGAAGCGCTGAATGCCAACAGCCTGGACATCGGCCTGCTGGGGGATGCGCCGGTGCTGTTCCTGGGCGCACTCGGCGCGCCGATCAAGGTAATTGGCATCAGCCGACAGAACCTCGAAGGCGTGGCGATTCTGGTCAGAAAAGACTCCTCGATCCACAGCCTTGCGGACCTTGCCGGCAAGCGCGCGGCCGTCTGGAAAGGCTCCTGGAGCCAGCAGCTGCTGATGACGGCGCTGGACAAAGCGGATGTGCCACGTGACTCACTGGAACTGCGCTACCTCAGCGCGCTGGATGCTTCCCATGCGCTGGAAGGCGGCTCGGTCGATGTGATCGCCACCTGGGAACCCTACGTTACCCAGCAGGAACGCCAGGGCGCACGGGTATTGGCGACGGCGGAAGGACTGATCCCGGCCCAGAGTTTCATCGCCGCCAACGCCAAGGCTATCGAGGCCAAGCGTGCGCCAATCACTGATTTTCTCCAGCGCCTGAAAAAGGCCCGGGACTGGACCCGCCAAAGCCCGGCCAATGCCGATGCGTATGCCGATGCCTGGGCCAAACGCACCCGCGCCGATGCCGACATCGCCCGCGCCTGGTTTGCCCGTGCGCGCACCACGGTCGAGCCGGTCACGGCCCAGTCGCCGGTGGAAGCGCAAAAGACCGTGGACTTTTTTGCCAGCCAGGGCCTGGTCAAATCCTATTCGGCGGCCAGCCTGTTCGACGACTCATTCGCGGCCGCCTTGCAACCCGCCGTGGCCAAAACGCTTCAAGGAACACTTAATCAATGACTAAAAGACAGCTGAAACTTGGCGCCCTGACGATGGGCTGCGGTGGCCCCGGCCGCCACAACCTGTGGCTTGATCCCGAGTTACCGGCCGATGCCAGCGTCAACGTCGACTGGTACATCGACATTGCCCGCCAGGCCGAGGCCGCGTTGTTCGACTTGATGTTTATCGTCGACAGTCAGTTCATCACGCCCGGCTCGCCGTCCCATTACCTAAACCGACTGGAGCCGCTGACCCTGTTATCGGCGTTGGCCGTGAGCACCCGCCATATCGGTTTGGTCGGCACGCTGACAACGTCCTATAACTCGCCGTACAACGTGGCACGGCGTTTGGCCTCTCTGGACCTGATCAGCAAGGGCCGCGCCGGCTGGAACGTGGTCACCAGCGGCGATGCCGGCACGGCCGGCAATTACAGCCGTGACGAGCATTACGACTATGACACCCGCTACGGCCGCGCCGCCGAACACGTCCAGGTGGTGCAGGGCTTGTGGAATTCCTATGAAGACGACGCCTTCGTGCGCGACCGTGCGACAGGCCAGTTCCTCGACCCGAGCAAACTGCACAGCCTGAACCACAAGGGCGAGCACTTTTCGGTGGTCGGCCCGCTGAATATCCAACGCTCGCCCCAGGGCCAGCCGGTGATCTTCCAGGCCGGTGACTCCGAACAAGGCCGCGACCTCGGCGCCGCCACGGCGGATGTGATCTTCACCCACGCCGCCAGCATCGAGCAGGGCCAGGCGTTTTACCGGGACATAAAGGGCAGGGCGCTGCAACACGGGCGCGATCCGGAGCAATTGCTGGTGATGCCCGGCGCGGAAATCTATGTGGGCGACACCGACGAACAGGCGCGTGAAATCGAGCAGTATTACCATCAGGCCGACCATAGTTTTGAGCTGGCACTGAAGGAGTTCGGGCGTAATTTCGGCTGGCATGATTTCAGCCAATACGACCTGGATGCGCCGTTTCCGCAGGAGAGCCTGGAAGCTGCACGCAGCAGCTTTTTTACCAATGCCAAGCGCATTGCCGATCAGGCGCGGGAGAAGGGGTTTACCTTGCGTCAGACGGTTGAATTTGGCCGGCAACTGCGGCCGGGGGCGTTTGTGGGCACGGCGGATACTGTCGCGCAGAAAATGGCGGATTGGCTGGAGGCGCGGGCGGTGGATGGGTTCAATATTTATATTGGGCATCCGGGGCAGTTCACGCGGTTTACGCAGGAAGTCATACCGTTGTTACAGGAACGCGGTGTGTACCGCACGGCGTATGAAGGCACGACGTTACGCGAAAGCCTCGGGCTTAAGATTCCGAGGCGTTGATACACGGGCCAGTGATGTGTGGCGGCGCCCGATGTGGGCGCCTTGGTGTCGTCATACCTGCTCTTGATAGCCTTTACGCAACTTCTCTGCGATCAGTTTTTCTGCCTCGCGTAGTGCACGGTCGGGGCTTTCCAGCGACTTGATCAACGTCTGGCCCTTCGTTCCGATGCGGCCAAAGCTCACCACTACGTCCGCCCCGGTGACGCCGATACGCCAGAACTTGTTCGAGTTGCCTTCACCGAACGTGAACTCGCGCAGGGTTGGCGTCGCTTCCAGGGGTGGCGGTAAATGGGCCTCGACCGCCTCCGGCTCGACGGTCTCTTCAGGTTCCGGCAGGGCGCTAACTTCGTCACCCCTCAGCAGCGCCTCGATGCCATCGAGCACATCTTCCGGGTTCCGTAGCCAGTCCTGGCTGGGTATATCGATAATCTTCCAGCCAAAACTGCGCAACACGGTTGGGCGAAAGATATAGCGTTCACGCACGTCAGCGGTAGCGGCCGTATCGCTGTCCAGCAACACGCCGAGGCTGAAGTGCTCACCATTGGCGTCGCTGATTGCCAGATCGCAGCGAAACTGCGAACGCCCCACATATTCCTGCACCTTGTGCCCACGTTTGCGCAGCGCGCTGGCGAGGGCGCTGCGCAGGCTGTCCTTGGGTAAATCGACGGCGAAGGATTGCTTGGCGCCGGGGTTGAGGTTAGCGAGAATGCCCTGGGAGCGCGGTGCATCGCCACTGGCGCTGGCCTGGGCGAACTGCAGGAAGGCGCGCAGCGCAGCAGCACCATCGTTGTGGGTGTTGGTGATAGCGTCCGCCTCGATGCTGGAGACAATCGCCATGCGTTTGCGCGCGCGACTGAAGATCACATTGAGGCGTTTTTCCCCGCCGCGCTGGTTGATCGGGCCGAAGTTCATCAGCATCTTGCCGTTAGGACCTGGCGCGTAGCAGATGCTCAAGATGATCACATCGCGTTCATCGCCCTGAACGTTTTCCAGGTTTTTGACAAACAAACCATTGAACTGCCCGGCGTCTTCCCGCACGTACTCGCGCTCCAGGCGCGTGGCGAAGGCCGAGTCACTGGCGGCCAAGTCCTCCAGCGCCTGCTCGATGGCGCCTTGCTGGGCCTCGGAGAAGGCGACGATGCCAAGGCTCAAACCTGTCTCGCGCTGCAGCAGTTCACGCACCAGGTTGGCGATATACCGCGCTTCGGCCAGGTTACTGCGGCTGAGATACACGCCATCGCTCATCTTCAAGAAGCTGATGGGGCTGTTCAGCAAGGTGTCTGCGCCTTGCGCCACTGCCTGGGCATCCGTGGAGTCAAGGGCGGCCTGGGCCGGGGCAGGGCGCTCGATCCGGCGGTCGGGAATGGTGATCAGTCGCCCTTCGTAGAACGCCGCATTGGAGAAGCTGATTAACGCTTCGTGACGGCTGCGGTAGTGCCAGGCCAGCAGGGTCGCCGGCAGATTACGCGCGGCCTGGCTCAGCAGGCTGTCGGCATCGAGATTGATTGCAATCTGTTCGCCGTCTTCCATGGCAATCAGTTCGCTGTCGTCCTGGTCATCGGCGCTGGAGAAGAAGTTGGTCGGTGGTAACTGCATTTCGTCACCCACCACAATCACCTGCTGTGCACGGCTCAATGCCGGTACGGCTTCTTCGCTGGGGATCTGGCTGGCTTCGTCGAAAATCACCACGTCGAACAGGTCCGGAATCAATGGCAACGTGTCGGACACCGACAGCGGGCTCATCAGCCAGATGGGCTTGAGGTCATTGATCACTCGACCACTGTCGCCACTTGCCATCTCGCGGATGGAACGATAGCGCATGGTCTTGCCCAGTTCGTGCTCCAGTTCGCGGCGGCCTTTGGCATAGACTTTTTTGAACTCGCGGGCCTGAGCGTCCAGCTGGGTCACCGACATCGCCGACTGCTTCACATGCTCGAGAAAACGCTGGTGCAGTGAGGCACTGAGCACGTGGGCATTGTGCTTGAGCAGGTTACTTTGCGCCTGGCTGACTTGACGCGCTGCCAGGCTCAAGGCCGGGCCGTCAAAACGCGCCAGTTGCGGATTCGCGCGATACAGCCGGGTGAGGTTTTCCTGGGCAATCAAGCCTTCCAGTGCCGGCTGCGTCAGGGCGTGCTGTTGCATGGCCGACAGGCAAGCGGGGTCAGCCTGGTGCAGCTCATTGAGCAGCGGCAGGGTGTCGGGCAATTCTTCGAGTTCTTCACGCAGGTCACGCAGGTATTCGGCCAACGCCCCCAGGCTCGGTGCGGCTTCAAACACACAATACTGCGCCACCGATTCGGCCAGGCGCGCCACTGGTTGGCGCAGGCTGGCTTCCTGACGCACGCCGGGCAGGGAATTCACGTTGCCGCGCAGGCCGTCGACCCACTGACGCAGCAACGGTGACGCACTCAGTTGGTGGAGCAGGTCTTGCAGGTTTTGCACGAATACATTGATGTCCGCTATACCGTAGCGACTTTGCAGACGCTGCTGTTCGGCCTGCAACTCGGTGGTGGCGCGGTGTTCGGCAGCCAGGTTGTCGAGCACGCTGCGATAGCTGGGCTGGACCGCGTGTTGGCTGAAGTCGTAGCGCCGTTGCAGTTCGCCACGCAGACGCCACCACGACGGTTGCAGCCAACGCAGCACCGAACCTTCCAGGCGTTGCACCAGATCCTGGGCGGCTTGGGTGTCCTGGGGCGCGAGCTTGTCGCGCCAATGGCGAGTGGCCTCACAGGCGTTGTGTTGCTGCACGGTCAGTGCCTGCAACGCCGCTTGTTCGGTGCTAAGCGCCTGGGAACCGGGAGAGCCTGGCTCCAGCAAGTCGAGGTGCTCGGCCAGATTGGCGCTGGTCAGTTGCTCGGCTGCCTGGGTCAGCAGGCACGCGTCAGTCAGGCTGGTGTCACTGGACAGCAGGCTCACAGGTGACTCCAGCAGCTCCTCGACGCTGTCCATCAACCCACTGGCTTCATCCAGGAATGCCTTGAGCTGGCCGTAGGCGTGCTCGTGGGTGATGAGGCCGGAGGCCAAATGGCTGAAAGGGTGGCGCGCAAAACTGTCGAGGCCGAAACGCTCATTGATTGCCTGGTACACGCGGCCGGTCAGCTCACTGTGTGCCTGCCAGTGACGCCACTGCGGCAGGCGCTCCAAGGCTTCGGGAGGCAGCTCGGCCGTGACGGCCGGCAGTTCGATGAGGTGACGCACCAGTTCACGTACCGAACAGGCAAGGGGTTCAGGCACCTCGGTCATGGCCTGTTCAAAACGCTCGATCAGACCCAATTGTTGGCTCAGGGAAGCAACTGTGGCGCTGCGCCGGGCTTGCAGTTGCTGCGATTGCGCATCACCGGCGATCCAGCGCTCATAACACTCGCGCAGGTTGCCCACGAAGGCCTTTTTGTCGGTCTGGGAGTCGTGGATCAGGCAGCACAAATCGCCCAGTTCACTCTGTTGCAGGCGGTGGAATACCACATCCAGCGCCGCGCGCTTTTCGCACACAAACAGTACCCGCAGGCCACGACCGGCGTAGTCAGCGATCAGATTGGTAATGGTCTGGGACTTACCGGTGCCAGGCGGGCCTTGGATGATGAAGTTACGCCCGGTACGGGCCAGGCTGACAGCCGCATTTTGCGTTGCATCACCTGCCACCACATTCCATTGTTCGGGCAACGGAATCGGGTCCGGGGTCTGGACTTCAACCTCCCGCGGCTCGATGGAGAACATGCGGTCAAACGCTTCGTTGCGGGCGGGCTCGTCGATCAACTGCGCGTAGTCGCGCACCAGCGACATCTTGCGATAGTTAAAGTTGGCCAAGGTCACCTGGGTCAGGTCGATGTCCCAGGCATATCTGTGCCCCTGATTGTCGGGCAGGGCGAACGTGCTGTTTTCGGTACTGCTGGCGACCATCTGCGGGTGTTGGCTGCGCAGTGACGGTTTGGCGCCTACCGCCAGACGCAACGGCAACTCACTGGGCAGCACCTTTTGCTGGAACAATTGCAGGCCCAGCGGTCGATAGTCTTCGCGGTCGTAGCTGAAGTCCGGTTTGACCAAGGGCATGGCCGAGCGCTGACGGGCGCGGCGGCGCTGGAAGTGGTGCAGGTGCTGCACCGCCTTCTGGTGGATCAGCTCGATTTGCGGTTTGCTTTGCAGGCGCAATTCGACGCCGGGCTCGGTCAGTTTGATCTGACGGGCAATATCGGCGTGAATGTCTTCCAGAGAAATCTTCTGCAGGTCGACGGTTTCCGGCAATTGGATATCGTAGAGCTGACGCAATTGATGACGCAGGACCGGGTTGAACTCGGCCTCGGTTTCATCGCACTGCAACATGAACTGGTCGCGTACGCCCTTTTTGCGGCTCAGTTCCACCGGCAGCCATAGCAACGGAGTGACGATGCGTTCTTCTGGCGTGTCCTTGAGGTTGTGCCAGCGCATGAACGCGGCGACCAGGCGCAGGTTGCTGAAACCGAATTCGGCGCGGTCACGGCGGGTTTCCTGGATGATGCGTTCCAGTGACGCCTGCAGCCACGTCTGGTCCTCGAACCGCAGCCATTGTTGTAGACCCACAGCCTTGCCACTGAGTATCTGTTCCGAGAAACCACCGAAGGCAGGCTGCCAGGTACACAACGCCTCGGGACGGATACTTTCGATACGCATCACCAGCGGCACGCTGGCCACGGTCAAATTGACGTTGGCCTGAGTCGGCCGGAAGTACAGCAGGCGATTACGCCGCGACAGGTCAAACAGCCGGTTGCGCAGATGCTCCAGCACGACAGTCCGTCTTGAGGCCGGGCCTTCAGCCTGGGCCAGTACGCGTTCGACATCCAGGCTCGCCGGCTGCTCGCGCCAGGACTCCAGGCGCCGCATCAGCGAGTCGACAGCGGTGGCGCGTTCATGACGGTTAAGCTCAGTCATCTCGACGATCAGGTTGGCCAGCACCGGATTGAGCCGGCTATTGAGCTGGAACAGGTTGCGCCGGTGCAGGGCAAACGTCTTCAGGTCGTTGATGTCGGCAAAATCCAAACCGCAGGCCAGGCACGCCAACACCTGGCCGAGTTGGAAGATATCTGTGATCTCGTCGTGATGCCCGACGTTATGCTCCCAGCTGTGCAACCCCGTCAGGAACACCGGGTGGTCGATGGCTTGGTGGAGGTCTTCCTGGACTTGCAGGTCGGTAATCGTCACACCACTGGCTGAATCCCGGGTCAGGCGTACCTTGCCGACGATATTGAGTGCCGACTCCGGATTGGGCTGTACCTGTTTGATCGCTTCCAGAGCCAGGCGTGGCAGCACGCCCTCGGGGTTGCGCAGTTGCAGCGTGCGCTCTGGCCCTTGTATTACATCCAGGTAACTGAGCTGGGCGACACGCCCGAGTTCATGCAACTGCGCCACCTGACGCAGCAGCGGCAAGGCCAGGAACAGCACGTCGTCGATGGGCACGGCGGCGCCATCGTGGGCCTGTAGCACCTGAGTGAATGTGACGGGTGGGTTTACTGGGTCCATGTGTCGACCTCCGCTTTGAGTGCGCGAACGATCGGGTCGAGCTCACGTTTGGGTAATTTGATGTCGCGCTTGAGTACGCTGATAAAGTCGTCGGCGCTGCCGAGCTTCTTCGCGGTACGCGCAGCATGCAGCAAGGCTTCGTCACGCAGGTCGCGGTCCACCAGGCTCAGGTCGAGCATGATGAAGTGCAGGTATTCGTGGATGCTCGCGTCGATACGCTCGGCATTCAGGGTGGCCAGGTCCAGCGGTGCTTCATTGTCTTTCCAGTCGGGGAAGAAGCCACGGACCTGATTGAGCACAACCTGCGACTGCAACACGCTGGCGCCCGTAAAGTTGGCAATGAACCCACGGGTGAGGGCGGTCAGCTCGATCTGGTCGGTCACATCCAGGCGGTTGAGCGATAATGGCCCGCGTAACCGCCTGTGCAACCAGGCGTCTGTCTCCGGCAACTGACGCCACCAACTCTCAACCGCCTGGGAGCGTAAAAACGTCTCTGGATGCGAAACGCCCTGAGACAGTTGCGCGTCCTTGCCGTCCAGCTCGCGGGCCTGTTGCAAATAACTGGCTGCGTCGACACTGACAATCCCGGTATGGATCTTGACCAGCGAAGTAATGGACGCTTCGGGGCCGCCGGCAACCAGGGCCGCACCACGGTCGGCGTAGATCTCGGTGTGCAGGCTGTATAAACGCGCAGTCTGTTCCAGGCTCGGTGGCGTATTCGCATCCGCCATTGCGTGATTGAGAATGCGCTCGGCGGTCAGGTAGTCACCGTCGTGCTCTGACCATAAACGGTAATGGGCCAGTTCATGCCCCAGCAACGCCAACAGTTCCTGGGCGTCCAGTCGTTCAAGAATGGGGCCATAGAACACCACATGCACTTCACCGGCCAGGTAATACAGGCTGGCATTCATCGCGCCATCGCCGGCTTGGTAAAGGGTGGCGGGAGCCTCGATCTGCAAGTGCTGCAACGCTGTGGCACAGGCTTGATAGGCCTGCGGATGAGTCTCGGGGTTCAGGCGATAGGTGTCGCGCAACAATTGCGCGCGCACATCCTGGGCATGTTCCTGCTGAACGCCCAGGGACGAGGCCCAGTTCCACACGGCAGGTTCACTGGTTTTCAGGTAGCCGACCACCTGCTGGTGGTAAGGCAGAGGGGACAGGCTGCTGATGTCCAGCGCGGGGGTACTCATCGTTCAAACGTCCTTGAGGATACGGCTCCATAAGCTGCGCCTGGGCAGCAGAGGCGTGGGCTGGCATCCCGGTGGCAGTGATAGGCAATAAACGCGGAGCATACCTAGAGGCAAAGGAAATTACTTGTGAAAGTACATCCCCCGCTTTTGCCCACGCGCAAAAATAAAGATTGAGTATTCACATCAAATGTTATTTTAATAACACCCATAAGAGCGTCACGACCTCCCTGGACGTGCTCGCAAGAAAATGGGATGCCCCTGTAAATGACAATTGAACAGCGTTTGATGGAACAGGCCAAGCGGGCGGCCGAGCGTACGTATTCGCCTTATTCCAAATTTCCGGTCGGCGCAGCGTTGCTGACCGCCGACGGTGAGGTCGTATTGGGCTGCAACGTGGAGAATATCTCCTACGGGCTGACCAATTGTGCCGAACGCAGCGCTTTGTTCAGTGCCATCAGCCAGGGCCATGCGCCGGGCAGTTTCAGGGCCATCGCGGTTTACGCACCCAACGTTTCACTGATAAGCCCTTGCGGTGCCTGCCGCCAGGTGATGCTGGAGTTGATGGCCAAGGATGCAGTGGTGATTTGCCAGGGCAGTGACCCTGCTGCCACGCGTATCTGGACCCTGGCGCAATTGTTGCCGGGCGCCTTCGACGCTTTCTAATCCTGGGCAGGCCAATCGGCCTGCGTCCGCTTGGTCCCTTGTTGAGACGCCTGCATGATCAGTCTTGTCGGAATAGCGACCCTTATTGTCATTGCCATTGCTTTATCCCACCAGCGACGCTCGATCAACTGGCGCACCGTTTCGGTGGCCTTTGTGATTCAGGTGTTGATCGGCGCTTTTGCGCTGTACGTGCCCTGGGGCCAGACGGTGCTCGCCGCGCTGTCGGGCGCGGTAGCCTCCCTGCAGCTTTATGCCAACAAAGGCATCGAGTTTCTGTTCGGCGGTTTGAGTTCGCCGCACATGTTTGAAGTGTTCGGCAATGGCGGGTTTGTATTCGCTATCCGGGTGTTGCCGATGATTGTGTTCTTCGGCAGCTTTATCTCGGTGCTGTATTACATCGGCGTGATGGGCTGGATTATCCGGCTGGTGGGCGGCGGCCTGCGCCTGTTGCTGGGCACCAGTCGGGTCGAGTCGATGGTGGTGACGTCGGCGATTTTCATCGGCCAGTCGGAGGTGCCGCTGGTGGTGCGGCCGTTCATTGCCAAGCTGACGCGCTCTGAGTTGTTCGCGGTGATGGTCGGTGGTTTTGCCGCGGTGGCAGGTTCGGTGCTGCTGGGTTACGCCGGGCTCGGGGTGGAACTCAAGTACCTGATCGCCGCATGTTTCATGTCGGCGCCGGGGGCGTTGTTGATGGCCAAGCTTATGGAGCCGGAAACCGAAGCGGCGCGCACCGACGAGGTGATTGAAGAGCTGGGGCAGGCCGAGAATCGGCCGACCAATATCATCGACGCGGCTGCCGAGGGCGCACAGGTCGGCTTGCGCCTGGCCTTGGCGGTGGGCGCGATGCTGCTTTCGTTTATCGCGTTGATCGCCTTGTTCAACGGGCTGCTCGGCTGGGCGGGCAACTGGTTCGGCTACCCGCAGTTGACCTTGCAACTGGTGCTCGGGCACGTGTTGGCGCCCATCGCGTTTCTGCTCGGGGTGCCGTGGCATGAGGCGGTGCTGGCCGGCGGCTTTATCGGGGAAAAACTGGTGCTCAACGAGTTCGTCGCCTATGCCGACCTGGCCAATTACCTGACCGCAGACAAGGCCGCCGCAGCCGGAGTGCCGCTGTTGTCGGCACACACCCAGGTGATCGTCACCTTCGCCCTGTGCGGCTTTGCCAACCTGTCCTCGATTGCGATCCAACTGGGCGGCCTCACGGGCATCGCCCCGCAACGGCGTCAGGAACTGGCACGGCTGGGCCTGCGGGCCATGATCGGCGGCACGCTTTCCAACCTGATGAGCGCGGCGATTGTCGGCTTTTTCATTTCGCTGTAAGGAGCGCAGTATGTGGTTGCCACAAGAAGTGATTCGCCGTAAGCGCGACGGGCATGCCCTGGCCGCTATCGACATTCAACGGTTCGTCGCCGGCATTGCCGACGGTAGCCTCAGCGATGGGCAAGTGGCGGCGTTCGCCATGGCGGTGTTCATCAAGGGCATGGACGTGAGCGAACGCATTGCCTTGACCGAGGCAATGCGCGACTCCGGCCAGACACTGAAGTGGGAACTGCCGGGGCCTATAGTCGACAAGCATTCCACCGGCGGCGTCGGCGACATGATCAGCTTGTTGCTCGCGCCCTTACTGGCGGCCTGCGGTTGTTATGTGCCGATGATCTCCGGGCGCGGCCTGGGGCATACCGGCGGCACCCTGGACAAGCTCGAAAGCATCCCCGGCTACGACTGCCACCCCAGCACCGAACGCCTGCGTGCGGTGGTGGCTGAAGTCGGCTGCGCGATCATCGGCCAGACCGCCAACCTCGCGCCGGCGGACAAGCGCTTGTACGTGATCCGTGATGTAACAGGTTCGGTGGAGTCGATAGACCTGATCACCGCGTCGATCCTCGGCAAGAAACTCGCCGCCGGCCTCGATGTGTTGATCATGGATGTGAAGACCGGCAACGGCGCCTTTATGGCTGAGCCTGAGCAGGCGCGAGCACTCGCCGCCAGTATCGTCGCAGTGGCCAACGGTGCCGGAGTCAACATCCGCGCCCTGATCACCGACATGGACCAGCCGCTGGCCCGCAGTGCCGGCAATGCCCTGGAAGTGGCTGAAGCGGTCGCTTTGCTCAAGGGCGAAGTGCGCAGCGAGCGCCTGTGGGCGGTGACGTTGGCGCTGGCCACCCAGGCACTGACGATGGCCGGCCTGGCGAGGGACGAGGCCCAGGCCCGTGATCAATTGCTTCAAGCCTGGCAGAGCGGCGCGGCCTTGCAGCGCTTTGAACAGATGGTGGTTGCGCTGGGCGGTCCGCAGGGTTTTACCGACAAACCAGATGAACATTTACCCAAGGCTGCCGTGTCGGTGCCGGTGTGGGCCGAGGAGGAGGGTTGTGTCACCGAGATCGACACCCGCGCCGTGGGGTTGGCGGTGGTGACCTTGGGCGGTGGACGCAGCCATCCGGACGACGTGCTGGACCTGTCCGTGGGTTTCAGCGAGTTGGCCTTCGTCGGCGAACAGGTGAATGCAACACGGCCTCTGGGCTGGGTACACGCGCGCACCCAAGAGCAGGCCGGGCAGGGCGCATCCGCCTTGCGCGCAGCGTATCGGCTGGGCGGTGAAAGCCCGGCCGCGCGCGAATTGATCCAGGCAATCCTATGAGCAAGGCCATCGTATTAGTGCTGGACTCATTGGGCATCGGCGCGAGTGCCGACGCCGCGCTGTTTGGCGATACCGGCGCCGACACCTTGCGCCATATCGCCGAAGCCTGCGCCCGTGGTGAGGCCGATGGGCCATTGCGACGCGGACCTTTGACCCTGCCGAACCTGGGCCAGCTGGGATTGGGCGCCGCAGCGGCGGCCAGTGGCAATGGCCCGCTGCCAGGCAACTGGGGCGACGCGACACCGATCGGCGCCTTTGGCCATGCGCGCGAGCAATCATCCGGCAAGGACACGCCGTCCGGGCATTGGGAAATGATGGGCGTGCCAGTGTTGTTTGACTGGGGTTATTTCGAGCAGCCGACCGAGTCCTTTCCACCCCAACTGCTGGCCGACCTGATCGAGCGGGCAGGGTTGCCGGGCATCCTGGGCAATTGCCATGCCTCGGGCACCACGGTGCTGGACGATTTGGGGGAATTGCACATCCGCAGCCGGCAGCCGATTTGCTACACCTCGGCCGACAGCGTGATGCAGATCGCCGCCCATGAAAGCCATTTCGGCCTTGAAGCACTGTACCGAGTGTGTGAAATCGCGCGCACCTTGTGTGATGAATACACGGTCGGCAGGGTCATTGCCCGACCGTTCACCGGCGAGCACGCGGGCCAGTTCCGCCGCACCGGCAATCGCCGCGACTACACCGTGCCGCCACCGTCAGCGACGCTGCTTGATCGCCTCTGCGACGCCGGCGGCACCGTGCACGCGGTGGGCAAGATTGGCGATATTTTCGCTCACCGAGGCATCAGCCGGTTGTACAAGGCCGATGGCAACGACGCGCTGTTCGATGCCACGCTCAAGGCCTACCGGGAAGCACCCGACAACAGCCTGGTGTTTGCCAACTTCGTCGACTTCGACATGCTCTACGGGCACCGCCGAGACCTGGCCGGCTACGCTGCCGCGCTGGAAGCCTTCGACCGCAGGCTGCCGGAGTTATTGGCGTTGATGGACCCGCAGACATTGCTGATCATCAGCGCCGACCACGGCTGCGATCCCTCGCGCCCGGGCAGCGACCATACTCGTGAGCATGTGCCCGTACTGGCTTATGGTGCAGGCGTGGCGGCGGGGTGGTTGGGCGAGCGAGCCAGTTTTGCCGATATCGGCCAGAGCCTGGCGGTGCACCTGGGGTTGGAGCCGTTGGCATGGGGCACGTCTTTTTTGCTGCGTGAGCCATAGCATTGCCAAGCGTCATCGGCCCCAAACTACGTTAAGGTGCTCATCACTTATCCATCATTACGTGAAGCATGAATCGTCCATTATTTGTCTCCCTGGATGGGCCTAAAGGCACAGGGAAAACCACGCTGTTGGAAGCCGTTACCCAAGCACTGCGGGCAGACAACAAAAAGGTGATCCGTCTTTGCGAGAGAAAAAGCGATCCCTACAGGGCTGAAACCATGGCCCTGGTCAACGCACACGCCAGAAACCCCACCGATGATTCGGAGTGGAGAGTGTGTGAGCGCTTTGCGGATAGCCGGCTCTGGATTTCCCGGCACGTGCTGACTAAACAGCCACCTGACAGCATTATCCTGATAGACCGTTGGTACCCTTCAGATGCCGCGTTTCGCCGCACAGTCCCGTTCGTAGACATACTGCAGTTAAACCTGGACCGACACGTGCAAGTGCCGGACCTGCATGTGGGCGTTATCACCGACCCCGAGATTTCATGGTCGAGGGCCGCGCAGCGACGGCGCGGGTTGGGCAGTACGTTGATCCATACGCTGCAGGAGCATGTCGAATGTACCCAGGCGTTCGTGCGAGCGGCGCAAGATCAGGGTTGGGTTTTGTGCCGTAATGAAGGGGCGATTGAACAGGCAACAGGGCAGGTGGTTTCCGAGATTTACGGCGTCCTTAAGGCAGTCGAAGCAGGTTAGAGAAATTGCCCCTGCCATCCCGGCCCTGGGATGGCATAGGTACAAAGCCGATACTCGAAAAAAGACAAATGAGAATGAGTGGCAAATGAGATTTGCTGGTATATCATGCCCCCCGAATTCCAGGCAGGTTTACCTTCCCGTCCGCTCATCCATTAGGTCCAAAATCCATGCGTCATACCCTGATTTCTCTCTGCGTACTTCAGGCGGTTGCCCCTGTTGCCTGGGCGCAGGTGGCCGGCAGCGAAAATGCCAGCCTTGAGTTGCAAGCCATCAATGTCACGGGAGACGTAGACGCCGAGACGGCTCAGGGGCCTGTCAAAGGGTATCGCGCCACACGCTCTGCCAGTGCCACGCGCACAGACACCTCAATTCATGAGACGCCACAGTCCATCACCGTAGTGCCCAAGGACGTGGTCGAGGACATTGGTGCGACGCGCCTGCAGGAGGCCCTGGACTATGCCGGCGGCGTCGGCCGAGCGAACAACTTCGGTGGCCAAGGGCTTACCAGCTTCACGGTGCGTGGGTTTACAACTGCAGAGTTCTACCGCAACGGTTTTCCGATCAACCGGGGCTATCCCAGCATGCCGGACGCCAACAGCATTGAGCGCCTTGAAGTGCTTCGCGGGCCAGCGACGATGCTCTATGGGCGCGGCGATCCCGGCGGTACCTTCAACGTGGTCTCCAAACAGCCTTTGCCTGAACGTACGGTCACATTGGGTAGCCAGGTGGATGATCAGGGTATGAAGCGCGGCACCCTCGATGCCTCCGGCCCGCTGGATGAGCAAGGCCGCCTGGCCTATCGCCTCAACGTGGTGGGAGAGGGCGGCGACACCTTCCGCGACCATGTCTCGACCGAACGCTATGGGGTCACGCCGGTACTGAGCTGGCAGGTCAATGACGACACCAAGGTAATTTTCGAAGGCGACTTCATGCGTAACAATCATCCGCTGGATCGAGGCCTGACCCGCTTCGCCAACCAGGGTGGCACGCCGTCCCGTGAGACCTTCTGGGGTGAAAAGTACGCCGGTAACCTGCACAACGATAACAACATGGCTCAGTTGCGCTTCGAGCATCTACTCAACGACAACTGGACACTGGGCGGTGGTGTGCAGTGGTTGGACGGTACGATGAAGGGCAATGGTGTTGAGGCAAACAATGCCACCAGCCTCAACGCCGATGGCCGAACCCTCCAGCGCAACTTCAACTACCGCAAGCTGGACTGGACCGACCAGGACTATCAACTGAACCTGACCGGGCGCTTTTCCACGGGCGGCCTTGATCACACGTTGCTGACCGGCATCGAGTACGAGGACTACGACTACAAGTCGATCATCCAACGCTCCAGCGGCGCGGCGGGAGCTTTCCCAATCGATATCTTCAACCCGGTCTATGGCCAGCCACGTCCGGCGCTGACGCGTACGCCGACCCACGATAAAGAAAACCTCAAGACTTACGCCGCCTTCGTCCAGGATCAAGTGGCGCTGACCGAGCGTTTAAAGGTGCTCGCCGGTGCGCGCTTTGAGCGCTTCGAGCACCAGTACGAATCCTACGTGCCCGGTGTGAGAAACTGGAACGCCGCCGACAACGCCGTCACGCCGCGCATCGGGGTGATGTATGACCTCACTGACACGGTTGCGATCTACGCGGACGCCGCGCGCTCGTTCAAGCCCAACACGGGTGCCAGTCGTCAAGGCGGCGGGTTCGAGCCGGAGAAGGGCAAGTCCTACGAAGTGGGCGTTAAGTGGGAAGCGCTGGACCGTCAGTTGAGCGTTGACGCGGCGATCTATCAGATCGAGAAGAAAAATGTCCAGGGTGTCGACCCGGTTGACTCGGCCTTCAATGTCGCGACAGGTCAAGTTCGCAGCCGCGGCTTCGATCTGAACGTGGCCGGTAACCTGACGCCCGAATGGCGCATGATCGGTGGCTATGGTTATGTGGATGCCGCAGTGACCAGAGACACGACCGTGCGCTCCGGAACACGTCTGGCGAATATTCCGCGCAATAGCTTCAGCCTGCTCAACGTGTACGAGTTTCAGGATGGCGCGCTCAAAGGGTTTGGCCTTGGCGCAGGTGGGAAGTACGTAGCCGAACGTGCCGGGCAGACCGCCAATGACACGTTCTCGATGGGGGCTTACACCGTCGTCGACTTGCTCAGTTATTACAAGGTAAACGAAAAGGTCAGACTCAACCTCGACGTGAAGAACCTGTTCAACCGTGAGTACGACGAAGGCTCGTTCCTGAACTTCTACGCTTATCCCGGTGAGCCGCGTACGGTGCAAGTGGGGATCTCTTATACGCTGTAACCCAATCGGAATAGGGTTCGTCGTGGGGGATTGGCGAACCGTGGGCCGGCCTTGGATCGGGGCGGGCTGCAAACTGAGCGCGTGGCGGTGCTGACTTACCATCGCCAGTGTGTGATACATAATTTAACATAATATACATTATGCGTAACACGATGTTACGTAATCAGGAGCAGTACGCGTCAGATTTTGAGTCAGCGTCTCCAGGCTTTTCATCCTCTGGCGAGCGCGTTGATGAGGTCATCTTTATTTATTGCCATGATAAAGCTCCTGCCGTGGATATGCCCAATGCATACCAATAGGGAGATGCTTTACTTTCTCAAGCAAATTTACACCTGTTAGAAGTACTAGTTTTTTAAAGTCCTCAATAATATACGAGCAAACGAATCGCTATATTCCTCCAGCTTATAACGAAAACTCCCTAGCCTTATTGCTGAGGTTTATTGATGGCTTTGAAGGGACCGTTCGTTGCTGTGCCATCTTGATCCAGGACCAGTAACGCCACACCTTTGGAGTTTGCCTCATTGAGGTTGATGTACCAGACGCCGTACAGATCTGTTTTTTCATAGTGAGCTGTGCTGCTGGGCAATGTTTCGCTGGTCATGACTGCGCCGACAGGCACTGACAGTGCGCCAATAGTAATGCGGCAGCCTTAATATGCTTTCTCAAATGAATCTGATGTCCTTTCAGAAAAAAATCGGTTTCGCTAGAGGCAGTTCTTATACTAGTGATTGATAATGGCCTCTAGTTCATCAGTTGAACTACCCTCCTCTTTATAATAACGATTAAATATAACTCAACTAAATATCTATTTAGTTGAGTTATATAAGCATCGTTTCAATAACCACCCACCGCCGCCATTTCCCCACCCACAATCGCAACCCCCGAGCTGCTGCCCAAGCGCGTAGCCCCGGCCTCAATCATCTTCACCGCCGTCGCATAATCACGTACGCCGCCGGACGCCTTGACCCCAACCCCAGCGCCTACTGTCTTGCGCATCAAGGCCACGTCTTCAAGCGTGGCGCCACTGCGGCTGAACCCCGTGGACGTCTTGACGAATGCCACGCCCAAATCCCGGCAGATTTCGCAGGCCTGGACCTTCTGTTCGTCGCTGAGCAGGCAGGTTTCCAGGATCACCTTCAACGGCACGGCGCCGCAGGCTTTATGCACCAGGGCAATGTCTTCACGCACGGCCTCAAGCAGCCCTTCCTTCAGCCAACCGATATTAAGCACCATGTCGATCTCCCCTGCCCCGGCGGCTATCGCCCGTTCGGCTTCGAAGGCCTTGGTGTCGCTCAGGCCGGCGCCCAGTGGGAAGCCCACCACCGCACAGATCACCACGCGATCATCGCTCAGGCAGGACGCGGCGTAAGGCACCTGCCCCGAGTTCAGGCACACGGAATAAAAGCCGTGCGCCTGCGCTTCCTCGCACAGGGTGCGAATCTGTTCACGGGTAGCATCGGGGGCCAGCAAGGTGTGATCGATGTACTTGGCCAATGCTGCGGGTTGAAGCGTATTCATATAACGTGCCCTTGCCTGTATGTTGCCAATGGTGGTGTACCGCGTGTTGCGGCGCTCACATTAAGCGTTACAATATTCACAATTAATGTTACTTAGTTAACACAAACAATCAAGCCCTGGAATGCCCGTGGACAGTAAAAAAGCCGAGCGACTCAAGCTTATCCAGCAAGCCCTGCAGGACCAGAGCGCCATTCACCTGCGGGAAATGGCGGCGCTGCTGGATGTTTCCGAGATGACCCTGCGCCGCGACCTCAGCCACTTCAGCGAGCATTTGCGCCTGCTCGGTGGCTACATCACACGGGTCGGCAGTGAGGCTGGCGATTACCGGGTCGCTGACCAAGGCACGCGTCACGTCGAAGAAAAACGCCGCATCGGCAAACTCGCTGCGCGGTTGATACAGCCCGGTGACACGGTATTTTTCGACTGCGGCACCACCTCGCCGTTTGTGATTGATTTCATCCCCGACGAGCTGGAATTCACCGCGGTGTGCAGCTCGTTGAACGTGTTGCTCAAGCTGCAGAACAAGCCCAACTGCCATATCGTGCTGTGCGGTGGCACCTTTCACCGCAAGAACCAGGTGTTTGAAAGCGGCGCCGAAAGCAGCATTCTCGACAGCGTGCGCCTCACGTGGGCGTTTGTGACGGCGGCGGGCGTCAGCCAGGAATTTGGCGTGACCTGCTTCAATTTCAATGAAGTCGAGGTCAAGCAAAAGGTCCTGCGCCAAGCCCAGCAGCGCTTGTTGCTGGCGGACTTCAGCAAGTTCGACACGGTGCGCACGGCGCACTTCGCCAGCCTTGCAGACTTTCATTACGTGGTCAGCGACAAGAAAATCCCCCAGGCCTACAAAGACGCCATCCAGGCCAGCGGCGCGCAACTGCTGGTTTAACCCAACAACATCTGGCGCTCCCGCGCATTCAAATAGCCGGTGGTGACGCTGAACGAAGCGCTGGCCCCGGCCGCCAGCACCCGCACGTGGCCTTTGGCTTTTTCGGCGTTATAACCTTCGGGTTCACAGGTTGACGGCAGTACGAACGCCGCCACTTGCTGGTCCGGTGAGTGCAGGATCCAACGTGCGGCGTGCTCGAACTCCTTGGGGCGATAACGGGTATAAAACGCCGCACCATTCGGGTGGTCCAGCAGAAAATGCGCATGGCCAGTCGCATCTGCACCCACGTCGTCGAAGAAAAACACGATTTCAGGGTCGTACAACGCCGGTGTGTCGAGACACGCCAACTGCGCCGGATGCTCGGCCAGTTGCGCCATATAGGCGCTCCAGTCCGGCGTGGGCTTGACGTGGTCCGGCACGCTGGTGCGCAGGCGCAGGCGCTGCATGCCCAGCGGCTCGACAAACTGCGCGCCGGCCACATAGGCGTAATTCATGTGGGCCATATACATCAGTTCCATGGGCTTGCCGGCCAGATTGGTGACGTCCAGGTCGATATCGAACAGCGCCGAATCGGCGCGTAGAGTCACGCTTGGGGTTGCCCTGTAGCGATCGCCAAAGCCCTTGGCATATTGGTAGGTGCCACCCAGGCGCACGACGCCCTCGCCTGTTTCCAGCCAGGCCGTGTCCATCGGCGCGCAGGGCATTTCGCCGTGCAAGGCATGGGTGTCATCCGGCGCCGGGCAGCCGTTGCGCAGCAAGCCACTGTGAAACATGAAGCAGCCGTAAGTGTCGATTATCGTCGGGCTGGGCCTTGGCTGCTCGAAGAGATGGGTCATGGTCAGGTCGCAGCCGTCGAACACGGCTGACCAGATCATCTGCCCCTGATAAGGCAACACCACCAGGCGTCCACGGCTGTTCTCCAGGCTCACGGCCAGCACGCCGGACGGGTAAACCCAGGCGCTGACCTTGAAGTCGTCGGATTGCAGCAGGACCTTTTCCTGCTCGCTGAACAGCACCGGATACAGCGGGATACGCGCGTTCATGAGGCCACCGCCGCTGCACCCGACGGCACGCTGTCCGATTGGCGCATGCACTTGAGCGCATACATCACGATCACGATAAAGCACAGCAACGGCACGCTGTAGGCCAACTGCATGTTGCCACCGCTGGCGTCGGACAACAGGCCCTGGAAGATCGGAATCACCCCGCCACCGACAATGCTCATCACCAGCAGTGAACCGCCGACACCGGTGTCTTCACCCAGGCCATCGATGGTCAGGCCGTAGATGGTCGGCCAGCACGGGCCAAGAAAAATGCTCACGCCAACTGCCGCATACACTGCGGAAATATTCGGCACCAGGATGGTATAAGCCAGCAGCACAATGCACAGCACGCCGTATATCGCCAATACCCGGGCCGGGTGCAGGCGGCGCATCAGCAGGTTGGCGATCATCTTGCCGACAAAGTAGGCGGCAAAGGTCGTCAACAGGAACCACGAAGCGCTGCGCTCATTCATGCCGCCCATTTGCATGGCCAGGCGAATGGTGAAACTCCACACACCGACCTGCGCGCCCACATACAGAAACTGCGCGAGTACACCAAAGGTAAAGCGCGGGTTGCGCCACAGTCGGCCCAGGCTTTGGCGCAGGCTGCCGGATTTATTGTCGACGGGCTTATTGCCCTTGCAGGCCGGGAACCTGGTAATGGCGATCAGGATAAACATCAGCACCAGTACGGCGATCATCCACTTGTAGGGCAACAGCGTGGACTGGATCATCTGCAACTGCTGCACCGCCGCCTCGGAGGCGCTCATTTGCGTCAGTTGCTCGGTGGTGGCATCGGTGTCCTTGAACATCACAAAGCTGCCCACGTACACCCCGGCCATGGCGCCAAACGGGTGAAAAGTTTGCGAGATGTTCAAGCGCCGCGTCCCGGTTTCCCGTGGGCCCATCAGGGTTGAATAGGTGTTGCACGCGGTTTCCAGGAACGACAGGCCCGCCGCGATCACAAACAGGGCCAGCAGGAACATGCCGTATTTGGCGGTGGACGCGGCTGGGAAGAACAGCAGGCAGCCCAGCATGTACAGCAGCAGGCCGATCAGAATCGTGCTTTTGTAGCTCAAGCGGCGCACCACCATCGCGGCCGGAATCGCCACGAAAAAGTACCCCAGGTAAAACGCCGACTGCACAAAGGCGGTCTGGAAATCGCTGAGCAAAAAGGCTTTCTTGAAGTGCGCGATCAACACGTCGTTCATGCTCGCCGCTGCGGCCCACAGCGCAAAGATGCTGCACAGCAGGATAAACGCGAACCAGGGTGTGCGGTTCAGATAGAAGCCATCGGGTGTCTGTTGCAGCGCAGGTTTGTTCATTATTGTTCTCCGGCTGGGTTGAGGGTCTTAGCGCTGTTGCTGGAAACGGGCGAACGCTTCGGCGTCGGGATAGGAGGTCTGCGTACCCAGCGCTGTGACCGAACAGGCCGAATACGCCACTGCCTGCTCCATGGCCTGGCGAATAGCGCCGTCGCGGCTCCAGTGCTGGATGAAACAACCGATAAAGGCGTCACCGGCGCCGGTGGTGTCACGGGCAACTACCCGCTGGCCAGGCACCTGGAACTCGCCCTCCGCGCCCACGTACAGCGCGCCGTGCTCGCCGAGGGTGACGATCACGTGGCGAATGCCGCTGGCGACCAGTGACTGTGCGGCGCTGCGGGCCGAGTCCGGCGAATCCACGAACCGGCCGGTGATCAACGCCAGCTCCGATTCGTTGGGAATCAGGAAATCCAGCTGCGCCAGATGTTCAGCGCTCAAGTTGGCCAGGGCTGGCGCCGGATTAAGCAGCACTGCAATGCCATGGCGACGGGCGAATTCGATGGCGTAGTAGACCGTGTCCAGGTTGATCTCCAGTTGCAGCACGATCAGCGTGCATTCACGCAGGTCGGCAGCCGCTGCCTCGATGTCCGCCGGCAACAAATGCGCATTGGCGCCTTTGACGATCAAAATGCTGTTATGGGAATCGGCGCGCACGAAAATCGGCGCCACGCCACTGGAAACGCCCCGCACCCGTTGGACGTAGCGGGTGTCGATACCAAACCGCTGGAAGTTGGCCAGGGTGTTGTCGGCAAACATGTCGTCACCGACTTTACTCAGCATCAGCACATCCGCACCAAGCTTGGCCGCCGCCACCGCCTGGTTGGCGCCTTTGCCGCCACACCCCAGGGCAAAGCCCGGCGCTTCCAGGGTTTCGCCCTGGTCCGGCATGCGGTCGATGTAAGTAATCAAATCCACCATATTGCTGCCGATGACTGCGATCTTGCCCATTGCTATCTCACCTTGTTGCGGCACGACCAGGCAGGTCGTAGCGCTCTTGTTTTGTTATTTAAATAACATTAAGTGTGATTATTCAATCTTTATTTTATGAAGATCCGCCAAGCCGCAGGAAAATGTAGCGTCTGTGTAAGCATCACCTTGTGTGCCCAGGTACAGCTCACTAAGCTGGCCGATCTTTTGCTTACACCCGGAACCCCCATGTCTCGAAGTATTGCCCACCTCGCCTTGTTGCTGGGGTTGATCACCGCCATTGGCCCGTTCGCCATTGACAGCTATCTGCCTGCACTGCCCACCCTGGGTGCCAGCCTGCAGGCGTCGCCGGCGGCCGTGCAGATGAGCCTGACGGTGTTCTTCATGATCATTGGCGTGTGCCAGTTGTTCTACGGGCCTATCAGTGATGTGTACGGGCGCAAGCCCCCGATCTACGCGGGCCTGGCGATTTTCGCGGTGGCCAGCGTCGGCTGTGCGCTTGCGCCGACGATTGAAGTGCTGATTGGGTTTCGCGCCCTGCAAGCCTTCGGCGCCTGCGCCGGTATGGTGATCCCGCGGGCGGTGGTGCGTGACCTGTACACCGGCCACGAAGCGGCGCGCCTGATGGCCTTGCTGATGCTGGTGATGAGTGTTTCGCCGATCCTCGCGCCCCTGGCCGGCAGCGTGGTGATTTCACTCTGGAGTTGGCGTGAAGTGTTCGTGGTGCTCGCGGTGGTTTCGCTGTTGTGCCTGGTGATGACCTTTGTGCAACTGCCCGAAACCCATCCTGCCGAACGCCGCCTGGGCAAGACCCTGGGCAGTGCGATCGGCAGCTACGGCGCCTTGCTGCGCGACCCGGTATTCACCGGCCTGTCGGTGGTGTGCGGGTTTGGCCTGGCGACGTTCTTTGTGTTTATCGGCAGCGCGCCGTTCGTGTACATCGAGTATTTCGGCCTCACGCCCACGCAATTCAGCCTGTGTTTTGCAGTCAACGCCGCGTCGTTCTTCGCCATGAGCCAGCTGACCGCACGCCTGAGTGCGCGTTTTGGCCTGGCGCCGCTGATTCGCGGGTCGGTGATCTGTGTGGCGGTGGTCATGAGTGCGCTGGCCGTCACCACCTTGTGGAGCGACAACCTCGCCTTGATGATGGCGCTGCTGTTTATCGGTTTCGGTTTCCTCGGCCTTCTGCTGCCGGCCGCCGGGGTGTTGTCCATGGAGGATCACGGCGCAGTCGCAGGTTCTGCGTCGGCGCTGCTGGGGGCTATCCAGATGATCACGGCGGCCGTGTCGATGACGCTGGTGGGCGTGTTTGCCGACCATACGCCTGCGCCCATGCTGGTCGGCATTGCGCTGTGCGCGGTGGCGGCGATGCTGGTGACCTTGTGGACCTTGCGCCGTTTGCCCGCTCACTTGGCGCGTGATTGACACCATTCGTCGGGCCGTGGCCCATCCATTACAACTATCGCGGGCGGCAAAACAACTAACTCCATAGCACCTTTGACGATCTATGGAGTTAGACATGACCGACTACCCTCGCCCACCCTTCGCGCCTCAAGCCCAGTCCGTGCCAGGCACCCAGAAGAAAATGGACCCGTACCCCGACTGCGGCGAGAAGAGCTACAAAGGCTCCGGCCGGCTGGCCAACAAGATCGCCCTGATCACCGGCGCCGACAGCGGTATTGGCCGTGCGGTGGCCATCGCCTTCGCCCGTGAAGGCGCCGACGTGGCCATCGCGTACCTGGATGAGCATGAAGACGCCCAGGAAACCGCACGCTGGGTCGAAGAAGCGGGCCGTCAATGCCTGTTGTTGCCGGGCGATATCGCGCAAAAAACCAACTGCCAGGCGCTGGTGGACAAGACCGTCGAGCAGTTTGGTCGCATCGATGTGCTGGTCAACAACGCCGCATTTCAAATGACCCACGAAACCTTTGAAGAAATCGAGGATGAAGAATGGGTCAAGACCTTCGATATCAACATCACCGCGATGTTTCGCATCTGCAAGGCAGCCTTGCCGCATATGAAAGCCGGCAGTTCGATCATCAACACCAGTTCGGTCAATTCCGATATGCCCAAGCCAACCCTGCTGGCCTACGCCGCCACCAAAGGCGCGATCGCCAACTTCACCGGTGGCCTGGCGCAGTTGCTGGGTGACAAGGGTATTCGCGTCAACAGTGTGGCACCTGGGCCGATCTGGACGCCGCTGATTGTAGCGACCATGCCCGACAAGGATGTGCAGAGCTTTGGCAGCGAAACACCGCTCGGCCGGCCAGGCCAGCCTGTGGAGGTGGCACCGATCTATGTGCTGCTGGCCTCGGACGAAGCCAGCTATATCTCCGGTTCGCGCTACGCGGTCACTGGCGGCAAACCGATTCTCTAACTCGTTGCGACTGTGTGGCAACGGCACTCTTGTGGCGAGCAGGCTTGCCCTGCGTTGGGATGCGAAGCAGCCCCAAACTCAGAGACTGAGTTCTTTCAGGAGAAATTCAGTACCTTTACTGGGACTGCTTCGCAGTCCAACGCAGGGCAAGCCTGCTCGCCACAGAGGGGCTCCAAAATCTTTGCTATGTTTCAGAACTACAAATCAAACCGGTCCACCGCCCGCCGCCGCTCGTTGTCATCGCGCACGTCATAACTGGCGGTGGTCTGGATATTGGTGTGATGCGCCAGTTTCTGCGCAATCGATAGATCATGTTCTTCAATCACCCGCGTGATAAACGAGCGCCGAAAGTCATGGGGCATGATCTTCACGCCCACCTGCTCACCGCGTTGACGGGCGATGTAGTAAATCGCGTGCTTGGTGATGCGTTCACGGGTGATATGGCTGCCACGGCGGATACGGTTGAACAGGAAACTATCGTCCTGCTCGCCGTCCTTGAGTTGCTCGCGGCGAAACGCCAGCCAGGCCTGCAGCTTGTCAAACGCCCAGGCCGGGGCGTACTTGATCAGCTCTTTGTTGCCTTTGCCAATCACACGCAAGCTGCGTTCATCGAAATTGATCTGGGCCAGATCCAGATTCACCGACTCCGACTTGCGCATGCCTGAACCATACAAAATGCCGATCACGGCGGCATCCCGCAGGCCTTGTGGGCGTGGGTCGGCGGCACAGACTTCCATCATTTCGCGGATCAGGCTGCGGCGCAGGTTACGCCCCTGGCTAAGCCGCGTGCCCGGAGTGGCCTTGACCGAGCGCATTTTCAACAGATGGTCCTGGCTGATCAGGCTCATCCGCCAGGCCTCGTTCATCACCCCGCGGACCGCATTCACATACAGCGATGATGTGTTCGGCGCACAACCGTCCTCGCGCAAGGCGCCGACCAGGGCAATCACCTGTTCGGGTTGCAGCAGGTGCCAGTCGATCTCTTCCAGGTTGATATCTTCGTAGCCCAGGCGGTCGGCGGCATCTTGCAGCACGTAGCGCATGGTCAGTTGGCTGGAGGGCGCCAAGCGGGTGAGGTAAAGGGTCAGTGGGTTGCGGATAGACTCAGTCAAGGTAGATCAGCCTTTGGATTAAATACCTCGTTCAAGCCATTGTTTAATCGAGGTATTTAGTGAATTGGCGAAGGCCGAGTCTAACCCGGCAGCAGGCCTGGCACAAAATCACGGCGCCGATTCGTCGTCCTCGGTCGGGTTTTCACCCTGAGGCTGCGCCTGGGATTGGCTCCAGTCGGCGTCCTGTTTCTGCATTAGTGCAAACCAGTGCTGACGCATGAACGCCAGGTAGCTGTCCGGCGCTTTGGCAAAGTCGCTTTCATCGCCGTAACAGCCCGGCAGCGGCAGCTCGGTGCCCTGCTCCTTGTACTGGCTGACCAGTGCCTGCTGCGCGGCAACGCTGCAGTCGGTCGGCAGCGGCATACCCCGCAGGGCACCGGCATCCTCGTCCCACCAGCTTGCGCCGACGCGATCGACACCGCGCAGACGGTACTTCTGCGACTTGCCCACATGCATGATCAGCTTGAACTCGCGCGGGCTGACATCACTGGTGCAGGTGCGCGAATAGCCCACCGTGGCCTGGGTAATGCCATCGCCGGCAAGGTCAGTGACCTTGGTTGCCGCCATATCAAAACGCAGCCCTGCGTCGAATTCGCAATGCTGCACATCGTCATAGAGCATCCAGACCCGCCTGGGACGCTCGCCGCCGAGCAAATACTGGGCCGCGTACACAAATGCCGATTGGGTGCCGTCATCATCGCGTTCACTGACCTGCTCGGCGAGTACCAGCAAGTTCTTGCCCTGGTGGTCGTCCCAGGTATAGGCCGCGACCTGTTTGCCACGCACTTCCACGCCGTCCGGCACCTGCTCGACGCTGGTAAGCGCCACGCCATCGTCGGCTCGAACGGTGGTGACACAGGCCACCGCCATCAACACGCCCATCAATGCAGGCCGCAACTGGCCGCGCAAAATCCGCACACTATTCATCCGACTACCCTGGCAAGAGATGGCTTACTTTACCGGCACTTGAGGGCCAATGCAGAGAAGTTTGTTGAATTAGCCTGCGCAGCAGCGCAACGCTGCAGAATCCATCGGGGTTTTGCCCGCAGAACCAATCCCCAGGCGCCTCAGCGGTTTAGCTGAACCCTACCTGTCTACCTGTCAAATAAACGAGTTTTTCATCCGCCTTTCATATTCGTTCAACAATTTTCCGCTTAATCTTGGCCCCAGGACTTGAGAACGAACCGCGTCTTCCCCGACTAACCTGTTGATTACGCTTTACCTTTAATAGTTTTCGTCTTTAATCTGCTAGCCCATGGAAGAAACCGTTGCCCGTCCTCAGGAAAGTCGAATGAATGCCGCATACCCACGCTACGTTGTTTAATCTTTCGGCGTTGTTTATCGATGGATTACTGCTGTTTTCACGCTCCAATTGTTCTAGCCCCGAGGTCATGAATCTTTGAAACCCTACCCTATTCATTGCGTGTCGATCGTTATCCCGGTCTACAACGAACAAGAGAGCCTGCCTGAATTGCTGCGTCGCACCACCGCAGCTTGCAAGCAACTGGCTTACGAATACGAAATCATCCTGGTGGATGACGGTAGCCGCGACAATTCCGCCCAATTGCTGGAAGACGCCGCCGCAGAAGACGGCAGCAACGTCGTGGCGGTGATCCTCAACCGCAACTACGGCCAGCACGCGGCGATCATGGCCGGCTTCGAGCAATGCCGTGGCGAGGTGATCATCACCCTCGACGCCGACCTGCAGAACCCGCCCGAAGAAATCCCGCGCCTGGTCGAGCAAGCCGCCCTGGGCTACGACGTCGTCGCCACCGTGCGTAACAACCGCCAGGATTCGGCCTTCCGCCGCTGGCCTTCGCGCCTGATCAACCTGGCCGTGCAACGCTCCACCGGCGTGGCCATGACCGACTACGGCTGCATGCTGCGCGCTTACCGCCGCACCATCGTCGACGCGATGCTGGCCTGCCGTGAGCGCAGCACCTTCATCCCGATCCTGGCCAACGGCTTTGCCCGCCACACCACCGAGATCCTGGTGCACCACGCCGAGCGTGAGCATGGCGAGTCCAAATACAGCGCCATGCGCCTGATCAGCCTGATGTTCGACCTGCTCACCTGCATGACCACCACCCCGCTGCGCCTGCTGAGCATCGTTGGCTTCAGCCTGGCGGCACTGGGCATGCTGTTTGCCTTTGCGCTGGTGTTCCTGCGCTTGGTGTTCGGCGCCGAATGGGCCGGTTCAGGCATGTTCGTGCTGTTCGCGGTGCTGTTTGTGTTCACCGGCGGCCAATTCATCGGCATGGGCCTCTTGGGTGAATACCTGGGGCGCATGTACAGTGACGTGCGTGCCCGTCCACGGTTCTTTATTGAAAAGGTGCTGCGTAACCAACCCGCAGAACCGGCTCCGGTCGTCGTCGTCGACGGCCTGGCAACTTCCCACTCTCCTACTTCTCCTTCCGATCAGGTTTCGTCATGAATTCAAAAGCTGTTGTCTTCGCTTATCACGATATTGGCTGTGCAGGTATTGAAGCCCTGCTGACTGCCGGCTACGACATTGCTGCCGTGTTCACCCATGCCGACGACCCCAAGGAAAACAATTTCTACGGCTCCGTCGCCCAACTCTGCGCCCGTAACGGTATCCCGGTGCACGCACCGGAAGACGCCAACCACCCGCTGTGGATCGAGCGTATTGCCAAGCTGAACCCGGATTTCATCTTCTCGTTCTACTACCGCAACCTGCTGAGCGAAGCCCTGCTGGCCACCGCCAAGAAAGGCGCGTTCAACCTGCACGGTTCCTTGCTGCCTAAGTACCGTGGCCGCGCTCCGGCCAACTGGGTGCTGGTCAACGGCGAAACCGAAACCGGCGTGACCCTGCACCGCATGGTCAAGCGTGCCGACGCCGGCGCGATCCTGGCCCAGCAAAAAGTCATCATCGACCGCACCGACACCGGCCTGACCCTGCACGCCAAACTGCGTGACGCGGCCACCCACCTGCTGCGTGATGCCCTGCCACAACTGGCCCAAGGCAAACTGGCCGAAACCGCCCAGAACGAAAGCCAGGCCACCTACTTCGGCCGCCGCACCGTGGCTGATGGCAAGCTGGACTGGAAAAAGCCGGCTGAAGAGCTGTTCAACCTGGTTCGTGCCGTGACCCAACCGTACCCGGGCGCATTCTGCGCTGTCGGCGAGCACAAACTCATCGTTTGGCAAGCTGAAGTGGTCAAGGGCAACGAAGGCCTGGCCCCAGGCCGTGTGATCAGCGTCAACCCGCTGCGCATCGCCTGCGGTGAAGATTCCCTGGTGGTCAAGTTCGGCCAGCGCAACGAAAACGGCCTGTACCTGGCCGGTCCTTCCCTGGCTGACGAACTGGGCCTGGTCGACGGTTCCGTACTGCGCGGCGCCGAGTCCGGCCGCAAGCCACGTCGCACCCGTGTACTGATCCTGGGTGTTAACGGCTTTATCGGTAACCACCTGTCCGAGCGCCTGCTGCGTGACGACCGTTACGAAATCTACGGCCTGGACATCGGTTCCGACGCCATCGAGCGCCTGCGCAGCCACCCGAACTTCCACTACGTGGAAGGCGACATCAGCATCCACTCCGAGTGGATCGAGTACCACATCAAGAAGTGCGACGTGGTCCTGCCGCTGGTGGCCATCGCTACGCCAATCGAGTACACCCGTAACCCGCTGCGCGTATTCGAACTCGACTTCGAAGAAAACCTGAAACTGGTTCGCTACTGCGTCAAGTACAACAAGCGCGTGATCTTCCCATCGACCTCCGAAGTCTATGGCATGTGCCAGGACCAGTACTTCGACGAAGACACCTCCAACCTGGTGGTCGGCCCGGTCAACAAGCAGCGCTGGATCTACTCGGTTTCCAAGCAACTGCTGGACCGCGTGATCTGGGCCTACGGCGACAAGGGCCTGAACTTCACCCTGTTCCGTCCGTTCAACTGGATGGGCCCACGCCTCGACCGCCTGGATTCGGCGCGTATCGGCAGCTCCCGTGCCATCACCCAGTTGATCCTCAACCTGGTGGAAGGTACGCCAATCCGCCTGTTCGACGGTGGTGAGCAGAAGCGTTGCTTCACCGACATCGCCGACGGCATCGAAGCCCTGGCCCGCATCATTGATAACGACAACGATGTCTGCAACGGCCAGATCATCAACATCGGCAACCCGGAAAACGAAGCCAGCATCCGTCAGCTGGGCGAAGAACTGCTGCGTCAGTTCGAAGCTCACCCGCTGCGCAGCAACTTCCCTCCGTTCGCCGGTTTCCGCGACGTAGAAAGCAAGGCGTTCTACGGCACCGGTTACCAGGACGTGGCACACCGCAAGCCAAGCATCGAAAACGCCAAGCGCCTGCTGAACTGGGAGCCGACCGTTGAGATGAGCGAAACCATCGGCAACACGTTGGACTTCTTCTTGAAAGAAGCCATGCTCGAAATCGCGGACAAGAAGTAATGCAGGCAGGCTTGCGAATCGACGTCGACACCTATCGTGGCACCCGTGAAGGTGTGCCGCGGTTGCTTGAATCCCTGGATGAAGCCGGGGTTAAGGCGACGTTCTTCTTCAGTGTCGGGCCGGACAACATGGGGCGCCACTTGTGGCGCCTGATCCGCCCGCAGTTTCTGTGGAAGATGCTGCGTTCCAATGCCGTCGGTTTGTATGGCCTAGATATTCTCCTGGCCGGCACCGCCTGGCCAGGCAAGCCGATCGGCCGTGACCTGGGGCACTTGATGCGCCAGGCCAAGGCTGCCGGCCATGAAGTCGGCCTGCACGCATGGGACCATCACGGTTGGCAAGCCAACACCGGGCGCTGGAGCGACGCACAGCTGGTCGAGCAGATCCGTCGAGGCGTGGACACCCTGAGCGACATCCTGGGTGAACGCATCGACTGTTCAGCCGCCGCCGGCTGGCGTGCCGATGAGCGCGTGGTGCAAGCCAAACAAGGTTTCAACTTTCGCTATAACAGCGATTGCCGGGGCACCAGCCTGTTTCGACCGACCCTGGCCGATGGCAGCGCGGGCACCCCACAAATTCCGGTAGACCTGCCGACCTTCGACGAAGTCGTCGGCCCGGTAGTGGCTGCCAAAGATTTCAACGGCTTCATTCTTGACCGGTTCGCCGAGTCGAAGCTGAACGTCTATACGATCCACGCAGAAGTAGAAGGGATTCTGATGGCTGACGATTTTCGCCAACTGCTCGCCCAGGCCGGGCAGCGCGGCATCGACTTCAAACCCTTGGGCGACTTGTTGCCCGCGGATGTGACCACCCTGCCCCAGCAACAGCTGGTGCGCGGCGCGCTCAGCGGCCGTGAGGGTTGGCTCGGAGTGCAAAAGGCATGATCCGGCGCTGGGCATTGCCCCTGCTCCTGTTGGCGTTTGGCGTGTTTTACCTGTTGCCCCTGGCCAGCCATGGCCTGTGGATCCCGGATGAAACCCGCTATGCGCAGATCAGCCAGGAAATGCTGCTGACCGGCAAGTGGGCCTCGCCACACTTCATGGGCATCCGCTACTTCGAGAAACCCGCTGCGGGCTACTGGATGATCGCGCTGGGCCAGGCGATTTTCGGGCAGAACCTGTTCGGCGTGCGCTTTGCGTCGGCCTTGAGCACCGGGCTGAGCATCCTGCTGGTCTATCTGGTCTCGCGCCGGTTGTGGAACGACCCGCAAAAAAGCCTGGTCAGCAGCGTGCTGTACATGAGCTTTGTCAGCGTGGCCTTGCTCGGCGGTTACGCCAACCTGGACCCGCAATTCACTTTCTGGGTCAACCTGACGGGCGTGGCCTTGTGGTTTTGTTTCGACAGCACCACGCGCAACGGCCGCCTGGGGGCCTGGGCCTTGCTCGGTTTTGCCTGCGGCATGGGCTTTATGACCAAAGGCTTCCTGGCCTGGCTGCTGCCGGTGCTGATCGCCCTGCCCTACGCGATCTGGCAGAAACGCTTTCGTGAATTGCTGGGCTATGGCGTGGTTGCCGTGGTCGTCGCCATTGTCGTCAGCCTGCCCTGGGCACTCGCCGTGCACCTGCAAGAGCCGGACTATTGGAACTTCTTCTTCTGGCACGAACACATCCAGCGCTTTGCTGGCGATGACGCCCAGCATGCCGAGCCGTTCTGGTTCTACCTGCCGCTGATGGTCGCGTTCTCGTTGCCATGGATCGCCCTGCTGCCGTCCACGGTCAAACAGGCCTGGCTGGAAAAGCGCCTGCCCAAGACTGCGTTCCTGCTGCTGTGGCTGTTGATGCCCCTGGCGTTCTTCAGCCTGGCCAAAGGCAAGCTGCCGTCCTACGTCATGCCGTGCCTGCTGCCCCTGGCGTTGTTGATGGGCTCTACGCTCAGCGACAAGCTGGCCAAGGGGCATGGCCGCGCCTTGCGCATCAATGGCTGGTTGAACCTGGTTATTGGGGTCGTGGCGTTGCTGGCCATCAGTTGGTTCCAATTGAAGAAGCCGGTGTATGAACCGGGTCAGGAAACCTTCAGCCTGGTGCTGGTGTTTACCTTCCTGTTCGGCTGGATCGTGGTCAACCTGCTGCAAGCTGCGCGCCCATTGAAACTGTGGGCTGCGCCGGTCATCGGCAGCTGGTTGCTGGTGGCCCTGGTGCCCGCCGCCCTGCCCCATTCGGTGGTTTATAACAAAACCCCGGACCAGTTCATCATCGACCACTTGCCCGAACTGCAACCGACCACCGCCCTGCTCAGCAATGACCTTGGCGCTGCATCGGCGCTGTCATGGCGCCTGGGTCGCCCGGACGTCGCACTGTACAACACGATCGGTGAGGTGAAATACGGCATTGCCTATCCGGACACCGCCTATCGCAAGGTCGGCACCGCTGACGTTCAACAATGGATGAGCGAAGCGCGTAAAAAAGGCTCGGTTGGTGTGGTCATGCGGGTCAAGGGCGACGATGAAGTGGCCGAAGTGAACCTGCTGCCTCAAGACGGCAAGCGCTATGAGCAAGGCAATATCGTCATCCTGATTTTCCCACAGGCTGCGCAATGATCACTTTGCTTCTCCTGTTGGGCGCCTGTCTGCTCACCTGCATGGGCCAGGTTTCGCAAAAGTTTGCGGTGGAAAGCTGGCGTGACCAGCCCGACGGTTGGGCGCCCAAATTGCGCTCGCCGTGGCTGTGGTCGGCGCTGGTGTGCCTGGGCCTTGGCCTGCTGGTATGGCTGCTGGTGTTGCAGCGCCTGGAAGTGGGCATCGCCTACCCCATGCTCAGCCTCAATTTTGTGCTGGTCACGCTGATGGCACGGTTTGTCTTCCATGAACACATCGATGGCCGTCACTGGCTGGGTGTCGCCCTGGTGATCGGTGGCGTAGTACTGCTGGGGCGTCACGTATGAGCCGCGCGCAAGGGTTTGCCCTGGCTTTGGGCAGTGTCGGCCTGGTCAGCGCCGCCCAGTTGGGCATGCGCTGGAGCATGACGCGCCTGCCATTGCCGACCGAATGGTTGAATGCGTTCAACAGCAACGCCATTGATATGGGCGCCCTGGGCGTGGTGGTGCTGGCGATCATCGCCTATGCGCTGTCGATGCTGTGCTGGCTTGGCGCGCTCAAACACCTGCCCCTGGGCCGCGCCTATTCATTGCTGAGCATCAGCTACGCGCTGGTGTACCTGCTGGCGGCCAGCCTGCCGATGTTCAACGAACATTTTTCGCTTTCAAAAACCCTGGGGGTGGCCTTGGTCATTCTCGGTGTTCTGGTTATTAACTCTCGTCGTGCTAGCGTTGCAAGCCCCAGGAATGCCCCATGAAAATCAGTGTATTTGGTAGCGGTTACGTCGGTCTGGTACAGGCCACCGTATTGGCCGAAGTCGGTCACGATGTGATCTGCATGGACGTGGACAAGAGCAAAGTCGAGTCGCTGCAAAAAGGCCACGTGACCATTTTCGAGCCGGGCCTGGCGGCCATGGTCAAGGAAAACCTGGAAAGCGGGCGCCTGCACTTTACCTATGATGAAAAACTCGCCGTAGAACACGGTGAAGTACTGTTTATTGCCGTGGGCACGCCATCGGACGAAGACGGTTCGGCCGACCTCAAATACGTGCTGTCGGTGGGCGATGCCGTGTCCCGCCATCGCGTGGAGCCGGTGATCCTGGTGGAAAAATCCACCGTGCCGGTCGGCACTGGCGATACCCTGCGCGCCCATATCGAAAAAAACCTGCACATCGCCGGTCGCCACCTGGCGTTCGATATCGTCTCCAACCCCGAATTTCTCAAGGAAGGCTCGGCCGTTGCCGACTGCCGCCGCCCGGACCGCATCATCATCGGCTGCGAGCGCGAAGAAGTGCGTGAAGTCATGCGCGACCTCTACGCGCCGTTCAACCGCAACCATGACCGCATCATCTTCATGGACCTGCGCAGCGCCGAACTGACCAAGTACGCCGCCAACTGCATGCTGGCCACCAAGATCAGCTTCATCAACCAGATCGCCGAGCTGGCCGAACACTTGGGCGCCGACATCGAAGCCGTGCGTTTGGGCATCGGCGCCGATTCGCGCATCGGCTACCACTTTATCTACCCAGGCTGCGGCTACGGCGGTTCGTGCTTCCCTAAAGACATGCGCGCCCTGATCCACAGCGCCAAGGAAGCCAACTGCTCCAGCGACCTGCTCGAAGCCGTTGAAGCGATCAACCAGCGCCAGAAGAGCAAGCTGTTCGAACGCATCAACGCTTACTTCAAGGGCGAGCTGCAAGGCAAAACCTTCGCCTTGTGGGGCCTGGCGTTCAAGCCCAACACCGATGACATGCGCGATGCCCCAAGCCGCGTGCTGATGGAAGCCCTCTGGGCGGCCGGCGCCAATGTCCGTGCGTTCGACCCCGAAGCCATGCAGGAAACCCAGCGCATCTACGGTGACGAGTCGCGCCTGACCCTGCTGGGCACGCCGGAGTCGGCCTTGAGCGGCGCCGACGCGTTGATCGTCTGCACCGAATGGCAGCAATTCAAGGCGCCGGACTTCGAACTGATCCACGCCCGCCTGAAAAACCCGGTGATCTTCGACGGTCGCAACCTGTACGACGGCGAGCGCCTGGCGCGCAAAGGCTTCAAGTATTTCCCGATGGGCCGTGGCGACTCCTGCGAGCTGCCGATTCCCCAGCAAAACTGGGTCGCGCCAGCCAAGGAAGCCTAAAGACGTGAACAAAGCTCAACCGCCGCTGCTTACAGCAACGCTGCGCAACCAGTCGCTGGGGCTTGGGCTCCTGGCGCTGGTGCTGTTTATTGTCGGCAACTGGCACCAGGCAATCATCGGCTTTGACTCGCGCTTTGTGGTGTTTGCCCAGGAAATGCTGCGCCATGGGCCGAGTTTTTTCCCCACCACCTATGGCCAGCCTTACGCTGACTACCTGGCGACCTCGACCCTGCTGACCTGGCTGTTGTCCTTGCCGTTTGGCGAGGTCAGCAGCCTGACGGCGTGGTTGCCCACGTCCATCGCCTCGGCGCTGATCGTGGTGCTGGTGTATCGCCTCACGGCGCCCTACTCCACGCGCTGGGGCCTGCTCAGTATCGCGATGTTGCTGCTCAGCAGCACCTTTATCAGTGAAACCCGCGCGGTGTCGCTGGACCAGATGCTCGCGGCCATCGCCTTGACGGTGTTCTACCTGGGCTATGCCCATGATCACTTCGGCGCGGCCAAACGCTTGCATTGGCTGTTCCTGCTGCTGATCCTGGGCTTTGCGGTGCGTGGGCCAATCGGCCTGGTGATCCCCACCGGCGTGCTGTGCAGCTACTACCTGATCAACCGTCAATGGCGCCAACTGTTCACCTTTGGCTTTATCGCCCTGGCCGTGCTGGCGGCGTGTGTCGGCCTGTTGTTGCTGTTGGCCAAGCTCAGTGGTGGCGAGGACTTCATGCAGGACGTGATCCGCATGCAGTTCCTGGGGCGCATGGACGGCACCGAAGGTTCCAGCGGTGTTTTGTATTACTTCACCAGTTCCATGGGCAACTACGCGCTGGCCTATCCGCTGGCGTTGCTGGTGTTGCTGGCGGTCGCCATCAGTGGTCGTCGGGCACCCGACCCGGCACTGAAGCTGGTGTTGTATTGCGCCGCGGCGGGCTTGCTGGTGATGCTCGGCCTGTCGGTCCCTCAGGCCAAGAAGGCACGCTACATCCTGCCGATGCTGCCCATGGCGGCGATCATTGCGGCCTATCCGTTCCAGGTCAGCCAAGGGCGCTTGTTCGCCTGGCTGCGCGGCTTGATGCTGGGCATCTGGACGCTGCTGCCGGCGCTGCTGGTGGTCGGGCTGGTGGTGGCGCGCAAGCGTTACCCGGCGCAGTTGGACAGCCTGGGGCTGGTCTTCGGCCTGCTTGGCGTGCTGCAAGCCGTGGCGCTGCTGTCACTGCTCAAGGCGCGTCTACGCCCGCTGGGGTCGGCACTGGCGGCGGTACTGGCGCTGTGGTCGACCTACATTGTGGTGGTCGAGCCGTTGGAGCGTACCCTCTACGACACCCGCACCTTCAGCCTTGGCGTCAAGGCGCAGATCATGCAGCAACCGGCACCGGTGGTGCTGCATGGTTTGGGCAAGGATGCGAAAGCCATCAAGTTTATGGTCAACTTCAACTGCGATAAGGTGCCGCTGTTTACCCAGTCGGCGGCAGACCTGGCGCCGCTGCAAGGCCCGGCGTGGCTGGTGATGAGTGCCCAGGACTTCGAAAAACTGCAGGATCCGCGCTTGCGTTCGATCACGCCGACGCTCACCGGGGAATTCGACAAAGACCCGTATGTGTTGCTCCACCTGGAGAAAGTCAGCGCGCCGTAAATACGCTGACAGCGGTCTGACGGAAACGGCGCCCACTCCTTCGAGAGTGGGCGTTTTTCGTTATAACCGCCCGGAAAGCGCCTACATAGCTATGCGTAAACGCTGGCGCACTTTGCCTTCCGATGCCCGGAACCCAAATGTAGACTCCTTTGTCATGTGCGTTAACTATCTACTACCGGGCGCAGTCAGCCTTCCACGCACACAGACCTGCTTGATCAAAAGGGCAATGCCGTGCCAGAAGACCTGTTGCTTATCCCTGCGCCGAGGCTGGATCGATTGATGGCGTTGCGCGACGCCCTGGTAGCACTGAAGGGGCCGCTGGCTGACGACCCTGCACTGCAGGAGAACCTGCAAAGACAGCTGTTCAATGAAGAGACGGACAGTCGTGTACTCGGGCGCATCTGCACGCCACTGCCGCAACCGACGCATCGCATCGTCTATAACGAGGGCCATTAACTGCATTATTTTTGCATTTAATCTTCATTAATATGCATTGGCGCCAGGGCAGCAAGCTCGGCACACTGCACAGGTTCCTCCCCCAACTGTTGGAACGTTCAAAGGGCTTATCCGGGCAACCAGGCGAGCCTTTTTTTTCGCCTGCTGCTTTATGGATCGTGTCGATGCTCGCTCGCTGGTTACCCGCTGCAATCAATACCCGCCCCGCTGAATGGAGCCGCGCCGCCATTGGCATGGCCCTGGGCACGCTATTGAGCGTCTGGGTGTGTGCCCAGGTATTCGGTATGGAAGTCGCCTTGCACCTGCTCGGACCGCTCGGTGCATCGGCGGTTTTGCTGTTTGCCGTGTCGTCCGGTGCGCTGGCTCAGCCCTGGTCGATTATCGGCAGCTACTTGTGCGCCGCCGTCGTGGCCTTGCTGGTGGCGCGGGTACTCGGCCGCACCCTGGGCAGTGCTTGCCTGGCGGCGGGCATGACGGTGGTGCTGATTTGCTGGCTGCGCTGCCTGCACCCACCCGCCGGTGGCCTGGCCATGACCCTGGTACTCGCAGACCCGGCCTCCATCGCCTTGGGTTGGCAGGAAGTGGCACCGGTGATGCTCGGCGCAGGCGCGCTGCTGGCCTGTGCGCTGGCCTATAACAACGCGACACGCACGCGTTACCCCAAGGGCGCAGTCGAGCCGCCGGCCATCGTGCTGGGCAACACCGCGCCGGTGACCGACGCGGCCATCACGGCAGCCGATCTGAAGCTCGCTCTGGCCGACATGGAGCAGTTCTTTGATGTGGAGCCGACCGAGCTGGAGCAATTGATCCACGCAGCGGAAGGCCATGCCCGGCGCCGCAGCATCGCTGAAGTGCTGGGTAGCCGCAGCGCTGCATAAATGCAAAAACGACCTGCATGATTCCGGGTTGTACTGGGCAAATTTGCACTGGTACGATCGCGAGATAGTTCGTGCGCGAACATCTTGATAAAGAACAATAAAAGCAGGGAGTTAGTGATGACTGCTCAGGTTTCATCCGAAGCAAGCCAGGCCGGAATTCTTCAAGACGAGGTACTGGCTGAAGTCCGCAACCATATCGGCCACCTCACCCTCAACCGCCCCGCCGGTTTGAATGCCATCACCCTGGACATGGTCCGCAGTCTGACCACGCAGTTGCAGACCTGGGCGGATGACCCGCAGGTGTATGCCGTGGTCCTGCGCGGTGCCGGTGACAAGGCGTTCTGCGCCGGTGGCGATATTCGCTCCCTCTACGACAGCTTCAAGCAGGGCGACAGCCTGCACCAGGATTTCTTCGTCGAGGAATACGCCCTCGACCTGGCGATTCATCATTACCGCAAACCCGTGCTGGCGCTGATGGACGGGTTTGTTCTCGGCGGCGGCATGGGCCTGGTGCAAGGCGCCGACTTGCGTGTGGTGACCGAGCGCAGCCGCCTGGCGATGCCGGAAGTGGCCATCGGTTATTTCCCGGACGTGGGCGGCAGCTATTTCCTCTCGCGCATCCCTGGCGAGCTGGGGGTTTACCTTGGCGTCACCGGCGTGCAGATTCGCGCCGCCGATGCGCTGTATTGCGGGCTGGCCGACTGGTGTATCGACAGCGCCAAACTCGCCGAACTCGACCAGAAGCTCGACCGCCTGCAATGGCAGGATTCGCCGCTCAAGGACCTGCAAGGCGTACTGGCCAAGCTTGCGGTTCAACAATTGCCTGACGCCCCACTGGCCGCGCTGCGCCCGGCGATCGACCACTTCTTCGCGTTGCCGGATGTGCCGAGCATGGTCGAGCAACTGCAGCAAGTCACCGTTGCCGACAGCCACGAATGGGCGCTCACCACCGCCAGCCTGATGCGGACCCGCTCGCCGCTGGCGATGGCCGTGACCCTGCAGATGCTGCGCCGTGGCCGCCGCCTTTCGCTGGAACAATGTTTCGCGTTGGAGCTTCACCTGGATCGCCAGTGGTTCGAACGCGGAGACCTGATCGAAGGGGTTCGCGCGTTGATTATCGACAAGGATAAAACCCCGCACTGGAACCCCGCGACGGTCCATGAGCTGGATGCCAGCCATGTCGAGAGCTTCTTCAGCAACTTCACGCAGAGCGAGAAATAAGCCATGCAAGATATTGAATACACTGAAGAACAAGTGATGATTCGCGACATGGCCCGCGACTTTGCCCGTGGCGAAATCGCCCCGCATGCGCAAGCCTGGGAAAAAGCCGGCTGGATCGATGACGCCCTGGTCGCGAAGATGGGCGAACTCGGCCTGCTGGGCATGGTGGTGCCTGAAGAATGGGGCGGCACCTATGTCGACTACGTGGCATATGCCCTGGCCGTCGAGGAAATTTCCGCCGGTGATGGCGCTACCGGCGCACTCATGAGTATCCATAATTCAGTCGGTTGCGGGCCAATCCTCAACTACGGCACCGATGCACAAAAACACACCTGGCTGGCCGAACTGGCCAGCGGCCAGGCGATTGGCTGCTTCTGCCTCACCGAGCCCCAGGCCGGTTCCGAAGCCCATAACCTGCGCACCCGCGCCGAATTACGCGATGGCCAGTGGGTAATCACCGGCGCCAAGCAGTTTGTCAGCAACGGCAAGCGCGCCAAGTTGGCCATTGTGTTTGCGGTGACGGACCCGGAGCTGGGCAAGAAAGGTATCTCGGCCTTCCTGGTACCCACCGACACGCCGGGCTTTGTGGTCGACCGCACCGAACACAAGATGGGCATTCGCGCTTCGGACACCTGCGCCGTCACGCTCAACCAGTGCACAGTACCCGAAGCCAACCTGTTGGGTGAACGCGGTAAAGGGCTGGCCATTGCCCTGTCCAACCTCGAAGGCGGGCGTATCGGCATCGCCGCGCAAGCCTTGGGCATCGCCCGTGCGGCGTTTGAGGCGGCGCTGGCGTATGCGCGTGATCGCGTGCAATTCAACAAGGCGATTATCGAGCACCAAAGCATTGCCAACCTGCTGGCCGACATGCAGACCCAGCTCAATGCCGCCCGCTTGCTGATCCTGCACGCCGCACGCCTGCGCAGTGCCGGCAAGCCGTGCCTGTCGGAAGCCTCCCAGGCCAAGCTGTTCGCCTCGGAGATGGCCGAAAAGGTCTGCTCCTCGGCGATGCAGATCCATGGCGGGTATGGGTACCTTGAGGATTACCCGGTAGAGCGTTACTACCGGGATGCGCGGATTACGCAGATTTACGAAGGCACCAGCGAGATTCAGCGGATGGTGATTGCCAGGGAGCTGAAGAACTACCAGCTCTGACTGCCAGTTGCTCGTTCCCACGCTCTGCGTGGGAATGCATCCGGTGACGCTCCGCGTCACGCCTCAAGAGCTGACGCAGAGCGTCAAGGGCGGCATTCCCACGCAGAGCGTGGGAACGAGCATCTTCAAGGTTTTCGGGTTACTGGTCCTTGAACTCAGGCGCGCGCTTGGCCACAAATGCCGCCATGCCTTCCTTCTGGTCCTGGGTGGCAAACGCGGCATGGAACACTCGGCGCTCAAAGCGCACGCCTTCAGACAGGCTCACCTCAAACGCACGGTTCACGCTTTCCTTGACCATCATGCTGATGGGCACGGACTTGCCGGCAATCAAGGTCGCGGTTTTCAGCGCCTCTTCAAGCAGGTCATCGGCCGGCACGATACGCGCCACAATCCCGCAGCGCTCCGCTTCGACGGCGTCGATAAAGCGCCCGGTCAGGCACATTTCCATGGCCTTGGCCTTGCCCACGGCGCGGGTCAGGCGCTGGGTGCCGCCCATGCCCGGAAGTACGCCGAGGTTGATTTCCGGCTGGCCGAATTTGGCGCCGTCACCGGCCAGGATAAAGTCGCACATCAAGGCCAGTTCACAACCGCCGCCCAGAGCGAAACCGTTGACGGCAGCAATGATCGGCTTGCGGCGGTTGGCCACGCGGTCACTGTCGCTGAACAGGTCGTCGAGGTAGATCTGCGGGTAGGTCAGCTCGGCCATCTCTTTGATGTCGGCGCCGGCGGCGAAGGCTTTTTTCGAGCCGGTCAGCACGATGCAGCCAATCTGCGGGTCGGCTTCCAGGCCGTCCAGCGCCTGGTTCAACTCGCTGACCAACTGGGCGTTCAAGGCGTTCAGGGCTTGCGGGCGATTGAGGGTAATCAGCCCGACGCGGCCCTGGACTTCAAGCAAAAGGGTTTCGTAACTCATGTATCGGCTCCTTAAAGGTTGCGTGAGATGACCATGCGTTGAATATCGCTGGTGCCTTCGTAAATCTGGCAGACCCGCACATCGCGGTAGATCCGCTCCAGTGGAAAGTCGCTCAGGTAACCGTAACCGCCCAGGGTTTGCAAGGCGGCCGAGCAGACTCTCTCGGCCATTTCCGAAGCAAACAGCTTGGCCATTGACGCTTCGACCAAGGCCGGCTTGCCGCTGTCACGCAGGGCCGCGGCGTAATGCACCATTTGCCGGGCCACCGCGATTTGGGTCGCCATGTCGGCCAACCGGAAGGCCACGGCCTGGTGTTCGATCAACGCCTTGCCAAAACTTTCGCGCTCGCGGGCATAGTCACGGGCGGCTTCGAAGGCGGCGCGGGCCATGCCCACCGATTGTGAGGCGATGCCGACGCGGCCGCCTTCGAGGTTGGCCAGGGCGATCCTGTAGCCTTCGCCCTCCTCGCCCAAACGGTTGGCCACCGGCACTTTTACGTCTTCGAAGAGGATCTGACAGGTGTCGGACGCATGTTGGCCGAGTTTGTCTTCCACTCGCGCCACCGTGTAGCCCGGCGAGTCGGTGGGCACGATGAACGCGCTGATCCCGCGCTTGCCTGCGGCCGGGTCGGTGACCGCAAACACAATCACGATCCCGGCGTTCTGCCCGGAGGTGATGAACTGTTTGCAGCCATTGAGCACGTAATGGTCGCCCTCAAGGCGGGCGCGGGTTTTCAGGCTGCTGGCATCGGAACCGGCCTGGGGTTCGGTCAACGCGAAGGCACCGAGCATGGCGCCGCTGGCCAGCGGCGTGAGGAACTGGTGTTTCTGCTGGTCGTTGCCGAATTTGAGGATCGGCACGCACCCCACCGAGTTGTGCACGCTCATGATGGTCGAGCACGCGCCATCGCCGGCGGCGATTTCTTCCAGGGCCATGGCGTAGGCCAGGTAGCCGGTGTCGCAACCGCCCCACTGTTCCGGCACCAGCATGCCGAAAAAGCCCAGCTCGGCCATTTCGCCGATGGCTTCCTTGGGGAAACGGTGCTCGCGGTCCCACTCGGCGGCGAAGGGTTTCAGGCGTTCCTGGGCAAATTGCCGGGCCGCTTCGCTGATTTGCAGTTGTTCGTCATTGGGCAGCATGTTGAGTCCTTAATACAGGCATTCGACGGCCATGGCCGTGGCTTCACCGCCGCCGATGCAGATGGCGGCAACCCCGCGCTTGAGGCCTTTCTGGCGCAGGGCCGAAAGCAACGTCACCAGGATGCGCGCACCGGAAGCACCAATCGGATGGCCCAGGGCACAGGCGCCGCCGTGAATATTGACCTTGCTGTGGGGGATTTCCAGCTTGCTCATGGTCACCAGGCTGACCACCGCAAAGGCTTCGTTGATTTCAAACAGGTCAACGTCGCCGAGCGTCCAGCCGGTCTTGCTCATCAGCTTGCGAATCGCGCCCACGGGCGCCACCGGGAACAACCCGGGTTCATCGGCAAACGCCGCGTGCCCGTGGATCACCGCCAAGGGCTTGAGGCCACGCCGTTGCGCCTCGGACTGACGCATCAGCAACAACGCCGCCGCCCCATCGGAAATCGAGCTGGAGTTGGCCGCCGTCACCGTGCCGCCCTCGCGGAACGCCGGTTTCAGGCTGGCGATCTTGTCCAGCTTGGCCTTGGGCGGTTGCTCGTCATGCAGGATGGTCTTTTGCTCTTTGCCGACGGTGACCTGCACCGGAACGATTTCGGCGGCAAAGCTGCCGTGGGTGATGGCCTCTTGCGCGCGGGTCAGCGAGGCAATGGCGAAGGCGTCCTGGGCTTCACGGGTGAAGCCGTTGTGCTCGGCGCAGTCTTCGGCAAAGGTGCCCATCAGGCGGCCCTTGTCATAGGCGTCTTCGAGGCCGTCAAGGAACATATGGTCGAGCACCTTGCCGTGGCCCATGCGGTAGCCGCTGCGCGCGCGGTCGAGCAGGTACGGCGCGTTGGACATGCTTTCCATGCCGCCGGCGACCACCACGTCGACACTGCCGGCCAGCAGCGAGTCGTGGGCGAGGATGGTCGCTTCCATGCCCGAGCCGCACATCTTGTTCAAGGTGGTGCAGCGCGTGGCCTTGTCCAGCCCGGCGCCCAAAGCGGCCTGACGCGCAGGCGCCTGGCCAAGGCCTGCGGGCAGTACGCAGCCGAACAGCACTTCGTCCACCGCATCCGGGGCAATCCCGGCCCGTTCGACGGCGGCGCGGATCGCGGCAGCGCCCAGTTGCGGCGCGGTCAGGCCTTTGAGGTCGCCCTGGAAACCGCCCATGGGCGTGCGCACGGCGCTGACAATGACAATCGGATCGTTCATGCGGTGTTCTCCTTACTTGGCGGCCATGCGCAAGGCGCCGTCGAGACGGATCACCTCGCCATTGAGCATGCTGTTTTCGATGATGTGGCGTACCAGCGCGGCGTACTCGGACGGTTTGCCCAAACGCGGCGGGAATGGCACACCCGCGGCCAGGGAATCGCGCACTTCGGCGGTCATGCCGGCCATCATCGGGGTTTCGAAAATGCCCGGGGCAATAGTCATCACGCGAATGCCAAAGCGCGCCAGTTCGCGGGCGGCGGGCAAGGTCAGGCTGGCGATGGCGCCTTTGGAGGCGGCATACGCCGCCTGGCCGATCTGACCGTCAAACGCGGCCACCGAGGCGGTGTTGATGATCACGCCACGCTCACCGTCGGCGTTCGCCTCGGTTTCAGCGATGGCAGCAGCCGCCAGGCGCAGCAGGTTGAAGCTGCCGATCAGGTTGACGTTGATCACCTGGGCAAAGCTGGCCAACGCGTGCGGGCCGTTCTTGCCGAGGATCTTCTCGCCACGTACCACGCCGGCGCAGTTCACCAGCCCATGCAGGCCGCCAAAGGCTGCAACGGCGGCGTGTACGGCCGCTTCGGCGGCGGCTTCCTGGCTGATATCGGCCACGGCGCTGCGGGCGTTGTCGCCCAGTTGCCTGGCTTTGGCGGCTACGGCGTCAGCGTTCAGGTCGACCAGCATCACCTTGGCACCGGCGGCAATCAACATTTCAGCGGTGGCCGCGCCGAGGCCCGAAGCACCGCCGCTGACCAGGAATACCTTGTTTTCAATCTGCATCATTGTTTCCTTAAAAGTGGATCAGGCGATGGCCTGTGCCTTCGCGATTTCCTGATTACGCAAAATAAAGCGTTGCAGCTTGCCGCTCGGGGTCTTGGGCAAGTCGCTGACAAATTCGATTTCCCGTGGGTAGGCGTGGGCCGCGAGGCGCTTGCGCACGTGCAGGCGCAGCTCCTCGGCCAGCTCCGGCGTGGCGCGGTACTGTTCGTTGAGCACCACAAAGGCTTTGACCAGTTCGGTGCGCTCCGGGCAGGGTTTGCCGACGACGGCGGCTTCGACCACGGCCGGGTGTTCGACCAGTGCGCTTTCGACGTCGAATGGCCCTACGCGGTAGCCGGACGTGGTGATCACATCATCACTGCGCCCGACAAAGCTGATGCTGCCATCGGGGTTGAGCTCCACGGTGTCGCCACTGAGGTAATACTTGCCGACAAATGCCTTGGTCTTTACCCCGTCGTAGCCGGCGAACCAGCACATCGGCGACTGTTCACGGTCGATGGCGAGGATGCCCGGCTGGCCCGCCGGCAGTTCCTGGTACTCATCATCGAGCACCACAATGCGGTGGCCCGGTGAGGCAAAGCCCGCCGAGCCAACGTGCACGGGGTGCTCCAGGCCATGGTGGTTGCACAGCACCATGCCCAGTTCGGTCTGGCCGTAATGGTCATGGATGGTCACGCCCAGGTTGTCGGCAAACCAGCGGATCACTTCCGGGTTAAGCGGCTCGCCGGCACTGCTGACGATACGCAGCTTGCCCTTGATCGAGCGCGCGAACTGTTCGCCGCCGGCGATCAGCAGGCGGTAAGCGGTGGGCGAGCCGGTGAGGTTGGTAATCCCGTACTTATTGATCACCCGGCAGGTGCTTTCCAGGGTGAACGGCCCATCGTAGAAGGTAATCGGGTGGCCCATGGACAACGGCCCGGTCACGCCAAAATAGATGCCGTAGGCCCAGCCCGGGTCAGCGACGTTCCAGAACGCGTCTTCGGGGCGCAAATCCACCGCGTCGCGGGTGTAGCTCTGGAACGCGACGATGGCCTTGAGCGGCACCGACAGTGCTTTTGACGGGCCGGTGGTGCCTGAGGTGAACATCAACAGGAACGGGTCTTCTGCGCCCAGCAGCACCGGCTCGCAGGTATTCGAATAATTCGGCAGCTCAGCCCAGAAGCTGTAGTCGCCGCGCACAATGCCTTCGCCCTTGTCCCCAGCCACCGTGACGATGGTCGGGCAGCCCTCGACGTCTGCCAGCTTGGGGCGGTTAACCGCATCGGTCACCACCAATGCGGCGCCGGAGCTGTTCAGCCGATGCTCGATGGCCTTGGGCCCGAAGGCGGTAAACAGTGGCTGATACACCGCGCCGATACGCCACGTGGCGAACACCACCACCAATAACTCTGCCGTGCGTGGCAGCAGCCCCGCCACCTTGTCACCGCGTTGCACGCCTTGGGCCAGGAGGAAATTGGCAAAGCGCGCCGCCTGGTCCTGCAATTGGGTGAAGGTCACGCTGGCGCTAAGCCCATCCTTGCCTTCCCAAAACAACGCAATGCGCCCCGGCAGCGCGTGGCGGTCGCAACACTCCACGCAGGCATTCAAGGCTTGCAGGTTGCCGGACAGGGCGGCGTCAACGGTGTGCTGGTAATCGAATGCGGTGGTGGCAGCCAAATACTCACGCATGGTTCCAAATCCTTGTGTGTTTTTATTTTCAGGACATTTTCACGACGAGAATCGTGGAAATAATCGCCCTGGCGCGCGGTGGCGGCAATGGTCAAAGCCTTCAACTTGGCTGACTGGTTTGGCTAATCATTGATCCGGCCTATCAGCCGGTCAGCCGCAGTGATTGGACGCTTTGGGCGCAACCTCCTAATCTCCAGGCCTGCGCCGCCAAAGAAGCCGTGTCCCGATGATCGTCCGTCCCAAACCCAACCTCATGGGTATCCTGTTTTCCCTTAAAGGTTCGATTGCCAAGCGCATTGCCTTGCGCAGCCTGATGGTCACGTTGCTGGCGTCGGTGATCGTGCTGGTGGAGACCCTGCACCCGGCCTACTTCTCCAAGGTCAATGCCACGCCGTTTACCTTGCTCGGGTTGTCGTTGTCGATCTTCATGAGCTTTCGCAACAACGCCTGCTACGACCGTTGGTGGGAGGGCCGCAAGCAGCTGGGGCAGATGGTCATTGAGGTGCGCTCGCTGATTCGCGAAACCCAGGTGCTGGGCGACTCACCTGAACGCGCCAGCCTGCTGCGTGGGCTGTGCGGGTTTGCCCACGGCCTGGTCGCGCACCTGCGCGGTGAAGAACAAGCCCGCGTCATCACGCCCTGGATGGCTGTCGACCCGGCGCATCCCAACCTCCCCGACCACGTGCTGCAGCAACTGGGCGCGCGCTTTTCGCGACTGGCCGAACAGGGCGTGATCAGTGAATGGCGCTACACCCAGCTGGAAACCCGGCTGGTCAGCCTCAGCCTGGTGCAGGCCGCCTGCGAGCGGATCAAAAACACGCCGCTGCCCTTCCCGTACACCTTGCTGTTGCACCGCACCATTTACCTGTTCTGCATTTTGCTGCCGTTCGCCATGGCCGAGCCATTGGGGTGGTTGACGCCGGTGTTCACCGCCATCGTCAGCTACACGTTTTTTGGTTTGGATGAAATCGGTGATGATCTGGAAGACCCGTTCGGTTTCGATGAAAACGACCTGCCCTGCAATGCGATAGTGCGCACCCTGGAGCGCGAGATTATCAAAGCCCTGGGCGAGATCGACCTGCCCCCTGCCCTGGAACCGGTGGATTACGTGCTCGGCTGATACGGGTTTGACACTCGTCGTGGTCTGGCCGAAGCTTGAGGCTTTGCGATTAGCTGCCCCCAGCTTTTGGACGCCTGCATGTCAAAGTCACGCCGTTATTCCATCCTCGGCCTGTGCGCCCTGTTGTTGCTTGTGTTGGTCACCTGGTATTTCTCCCGCTCCACCCCGGTGGTCGTACCGCCGGCGATTGCCCATGGTTACGCCAAGGCGTTGAAACAGGCGCGCAACGGCGAACCCGGCGCCGCCCGTGTGCTGTATCAACAGCTGGGTCGCCCGGACCTGTCACCTGAACGCCGCGCGGCGTTACACGCTGAACTGCCCAACTACCCAAGCCCTCAGGCGTTGAAGCTGGCGGATAAAGACCTGGCCGATGAGTCGCCGTTGGTTCGCGAAGCGGCGATTCACAGCATTGTCGGCCTGGTACCCAGCGGCCAGCGCACCTTGCTGCTTGGCCCGGCCCTGGACGACCCTGAACAAGCCGTGCGTTTTGCCGCCGCCAACGCCCTGCTCGGCCTGTCGCCGGATACCCTGGGCCTGTATTTCGGGCCTTTGCAGCAAGTGCTCGATGAATTTGTGAAAAAGCTCAAGGCTGAGCCCGAAACCGCCGAGGGCTGGATCCAGCTCGCACGCTTGTACATCCACAGCGCCCTGCTGCCGGACGCACAACATGCCCTCGAGCAGGCCATGCGCTTGCAGCCGGACAACCTGCAAGCCGTGGTGGCGCAGATCGAATTGCTCGATAAACAGGGCAAAACCGACGAGTCCCGTCAGTTACTGGCGCGGCAATTGGCGGCGCACCCGGAGTCGGCCTACCTGCAACACGCTCTGGGCATGTGGCTGTTGCACCATGGGGAGCGGCCGTACGCGTTGCTTGGCCTGTCCAAAGCCGTGGAGCTTGAGCCCGACAATCAGGATTACCGCTTCGACCTCGCCACCACCCTGCACGCCCAGGAAGAAGTGGACGCCGCCCAGCGTCAGCTGGAAGAAATCGTCCAGCGCCACCCCGCCAATCGCAAGGCGCGTGTGTTGCTGGTCAACTATTGGAAAGAAACCGGGCAGTTGCAGAATGTGCAGGTGTTATTGGCGCAGCTGGAGCAGCAGAACCCGGATGATCCGGCGTTGCAGCAGGGGCTTTAGTTTCGCGCGCTATGTGGGAGCTGGCTTGCCTGCGATGCAGACACCTCGGTCTGACAGATAAACCGAGGTGATGCTATCGCAGGCAAGCCAGCTCCCACACAAAAGCAGCGCTTTGGCGCAGGTCACAAATCCACTACGATTTATACGACAGGTTGAACCGCCACAAACCGCTACGGTCAAGTAAATATGGCGCGCCCAAGGTGGCGCGCCCCCATTACATGTACGTGACCCGAGGGCACTTCTTGTCTACATCCAAAGAGCTGTTCAGTGAAAAGGCGGCCACCGGCATCGAAGGTCTTGATGACATTCTTTCCGGGGGGCTATCACGCAGCCACCTGTTCCTGCTGGAAGGCGAACCCGGCACCGGGAAAACCACCGTAGCGCTGCACTTCCTGCAAGCCGGCGCAAAAAACGGTGAGCGATCCTTGTACATCACCCTGTCGGAAACCGAGCGCGAATTGCGCCAAGGTGCCAAGTCCCACGGCTGGGACATGGACGACAACATTCATATCTTCGAGTTGACCCCCCCGGAAAGCCTGCTCAACGCCGAGCACCAGCAAAGCCTGCTGTATTCCTCCGACCTGGAACTGGGTGAGGCCACCCGGCAGATTTTTGAAGTGGTGGAACGGGTCAAACCCACCCGCGTGGTGCTCGACAGTCTTTCGGAAATCCGCCTGCTGGCGCAAAGCTCGCTGCGCTATCGACGCCAGATCCTGGCGATCAAACACTATTTTGTGCGCTATGACGCCACCGTGCTGCTGCTTGACGACCTGACCACCGAGTCCCTGGATAAAACCGTGCACAGCGTGGCCCACGGCGTAATTCGTCTGGAAGAGCTGACGCCCACTTACGGCGCTGAACGCCGCCGCATCCGCGTGGTGAAGTACCGTGGTCAGAAATACCGGGGTGGCTTTCACGACTTCACCATTATGCAAGACGGCATCCACGTGTTCCCTCGCCTGGTGGCCGCCGAGCATCGTGGTGGTTACGTGCGTCAGACCTTGAGCAGTGGCATCCGTGAAATGGACGCCTTGATGGGCGGCGGCGTAGAAACCGGCTCCAGCACGCTGATCCTCGGCCCGGCCGGTACCGGCAAATCCTTGATCTCGATGATCTTCGCCGCCGCTGCCGTGTCGCGCGGCGAAAAAGCCGCGCTGTTCATTTTCGATGAAGAGCTGGGCCTGTTGTTCGAGCGCATGAAAAACATGGGCATTGACCTGGCCGCGCTGCAAGACACCGGCAACCTGCTGATCGAGCAGGTGGACGCGGCAGAGCTGTCGCCTGGCGAGTTCTCCCACCGAGTCAGGCGTTGCGTCGATGAACGTGGGATCAAGACTGTGGTCATCGACAGTATCAACGGCTACCAGGCGGCGATGCCTGAGGAAAACTCTCTGATCCTGCATATGCACGAGTTGCTGCTGTACCTGAACCGTCGCGGCGCGGCGACGTTCATGACGGTGGCTCAACATGGGTTGGTGGGCGACATGCAGGCGCCCGTCGACATTACTTACCTGGCTGATACCGTGATCCTGTTGCGTTACTTCGAAGCCCTCGGCAAGGTCCGCCGGGCTATTTCGATCATCAAGAAGCGCACCGGCACCCACGAATCGACCATTCGCGAATATCGTATCGCCAGCAATGGTTTGACGGTGGGCGAGCCTCTGGACAACTTCCAGGGCGTACTGCGCGGTATCCCGACATATATGGGCGCCGGTTCCCCACTGCTCAAGGAAGAGGGCGTGTGACCGGTCTTTCTCCCGTCTCCGAGCGCGCAATTATCCTCGCGCCACTGGGCCGTGACGGCTCCCTGGCGCTGATGATGCTCAAGGAAGCCGGCTACAACGGCATGGTTGCCGCCAACCTGACCGCACTCTGCGAAGCACTTGAGCACGGCGTCGGTATGTTGGTTATTGCCGCTGAAGCTCTGCGCGGTGTCGACCTGGAGCCGCTGCTGACCTACCTGCATGAGCAACCGGCCTGGTCCGACTTGCCCATCGTGCTGCTGACCCACCATGGCGGCAGTGAACAGAACGGCTCATCGCACCTGAGCGGTTTGCTGGGCAACGTGACCTTCCTGGAGCGCCCTTTCCATCCGGTGACCCTGATCAGCCTGGTGAGCGCAGCGCTGCGCGGGCGGCGCCGGCAATACGAAGCGCGTGACCGCCTGATCGACCTGAGCGAGAGCGAGCTGCGCCTGCAACGCACCCTGGAAACCCTTGAGCAGCAGGTTGAAGAACGCACGGCGCAACTGCGCAACAACGAAGAAGCGTTGCGCCAGTCACAGAAAATGGAGGCCGTCGGCCAGTTGACCGGCGGCATCGCCCATGACTTCAACAATATGCTCACCGGCATTATCGGCAGCCTGGAGCTGCTGCGCCGGCGGGTGGCCCGCGGCAAACTGGACGACCTCGACAGCTTGATCGACCTGGGCGTGACCTCGGCCAACCGCGCTGCCGGCCTGACCCACCGTTTGCTGGCGTTTTCACGCCGCCAATCGCTGGACTCCAAACCCGTGGAGATCAACCAGCTGGTCAGTTCCATGGGCGAATTGCTGCAACGCAGTATCAACGAAAGCATCGCTTTGGACATGCGTCTGAGCGATGAACTGTGGACCGCCGAGGCCGACCCCAATCAGCTGGAAAGCGCCCTGCTCAACCTGGTGATCAATGCGCGCGATGCCATGCCCAGCGGCGGTAGCCTGACTGTAGAGACCACCAACCGCCACCTCGACAATGTGTTCACGGCCGCCTATGGCACCTTGCTGCCAGGCGATTACGTGGAACTGAGCGTCAGCGACACCGGCTGTGGTATTCCCGAAAGCCTGTTGGGCCGGGTCTTCGACCCGTTCTTTACGACCAAGCCGATCGGCCAGGGCACCGGCCTCGGCTTGTCGATGATCTACGGCTTTGCCCGGCAATCCCATGGCCATGTGACCATCCACAGTGAAGTCGGCAAGGGCACGACGGTCAGCCTGTTCCTGCCGCGCTTTATCGGTGAGCGTGTCGCGGACGCGGTCGTCAACCCGGCGCTGCTGCCTTTCGCCAATGCCGGCGAAACCGTACTGATCGTCGAAGACGACGCCGCCGTGCGTCTGTTGGTCAGCGCTGTGCTCAAGGAATTGGGCTATGCCTTTGTCGAGGCTGGGGATGCCAATACCGCCGTGCCGATCATCCAATCCGACCAGCGTATTGACCTGTTGATCAGTGATGTGGGCTTGCCTGGCATGAACGGGCGGCAACTGGCAGAAATCGGGCGGCAATTGCGCCCGGAACTCAAGGTATTGTTTATCACTGGCTACGCCGAGCATGCGGCGGTGCGCGGGGGGTTCCTGGACCCGGGAATGCAGTTGATCACCAAGCCGTTCACCTTCGATTTGTTGACGGCGAAGGTGCGGGAGATGATCAAGCAATAGGGCTGCTGCGAGGCAGCCCTGTTGCTTCAGGCCAGCAGGCGCTGGATATGCTCTTGCAAGGTATCCAGATCAAAAGGCTTGGCCAGAATCGGCGCATTGCGTGTGATCGGGCTGTTGCAGTCGAGGATCTCCTGCGGGTAACCGCTGATAAAGATCACTTTCAATTCAGGTCGCAGCTTGATCGCAGGCTCAGCGATCTGCACGCCGGAAATCCCGCCCGGCAGGCGGTAATCCGTGACCATCAGGTCCAGGTGCGGCTTGGTGGCCAGAATCTCGAAGGCCTGCTCCCCATCGATCGCCTTCAGTACCCGGTAGCCCAGGCCTGCCAGGTATTCACCCAGCACAAACATAATGGATTCGTCGTCTTCGACGATCAGTACGACATCTTGTGCATCTTCACTCATGGGAAGCCTTCGTCCGGTCAGTTGCTGCAAGTACGACCATGGGGTCACGCAGAGGTTGCGTCGAGCTGACGATTGATTTCATTGCGGCTCGCCAAGTGGCAGGCACACCCGGAACAGCGCGCCCTCGCCTATCTGGCTCTCGACCTCGATGGTGCCGCCATGGGCCGTCACGATCTGCTCGGAAATAAACAGCCCCAGGCCCAGGCCTGCCGCGACATGGCTGGCCGAAACGCGTTCGAATTGCTGGAAAATACGCTTCTGGTTGTCTGCGCTGATGCCGATGCCACGGTCACGCACCTCGACGCGCGCCTCACCGTGCTCGGTGTACACACGCACATCCACCGGGCTTTTGGCACCGTAACGCAGGGCGTTGGTCAGCAGGTTGGTGACCACTTGTTCAATACGGAACTCATCCCAATTGCCCTCCACCGGCTCATCGGCAACCAGGTGCATTGAAGAACCGGCGGATGCCACTTGCGGGGCGAAGTTTTTCACCAGGTTGCGCACCAGTTGCGCCAGGTCGAAGCGCGCCGGACGAATCGACAGTTTGCCGGTGCGGATACGCGACACGTCGAGCATGTCCTCGATCAGGCGGATAAGGCTCTGGATCTGGCGCTCGTCGCGGTCGACCATGGCGTGCATCTTGTCCAGGGTGAACGCGGCGGCATTATCCCGCGCCAGGTGCATCTTGCGCAGCTGGGTCTCGAGGATCAGCCCGTTAAGCGGCGTGCGCACTTCGTGGGCGACGATCGACATGAAGTCGTCACGCATGCGCACAGCCTGTTCAAGCTCCGCCTGGGTGGCCTGCAGGCGCGTCAGCAGCAGTTCCTGCTCGCGGCGGCTGCGCTCCAGGGCTTCGACCTGCTGTTTCATCGCCTTGCTCTGGCGGTACAGGTCAACGAACACATTGACCTTGCTCTTCACCGCGTGGATATCCAGCGGCTTGTGCAAAAAATCCACCGCGCCGCTTTCATAGCCTTTGAAGGCATAGTTGAGTTCGCGGCCGGCGGCGCTGACGAACACAATCGGGATGTTCTTGGTCTTTTCGGTGCCGCGCATCAGTTCGGCCAGCTCGAAACCGTTCATGCCGGGCATCTGCACATCGAGAATCGCCATGGCGAACTCATGCTCCAGCAACAGTGACAAGGCCTCGTCAGCGCTCAATGCCTTGAAGACCTGGCGATCTTCGCGCTTGATCAGCGCTTCAAGGGCCAGCAGGTTTTCCGGCAGATCGTCGACGATCAGCAGTTTGGCCTGGACAGTACTTAACATGGGGAAGATTCCAGGGAAGCCAGCAGTGAACCAATCCGGCTCAAGGTGAGAATATGATCAGGTGTGTGCAAGGCCAGCGCCGCCAGGGGCATCACGGCGATACGCGCTTCTGTGGGCTCTTGGACGATGGTGGTGCCACCCGAGTCTTTGACGTGGGCAAGGCCACGCGCGCCATCCTGGTTGGCGCCGGTCAGCAGAATCGCCAGCAGGCTGTTGCCGTAGGTGTCGGCAGCCGAGGCAAACAGGTAATCGATGGCCGGCCGCGAATGATGCACGCGGTCTTCCTGGCTCATCGACAGGCTGCGGTCGCTTTCTACCGACAGGTGATAGCCGGGGCCGGCGAAATACAGGGTGCCTGGCGTAATCGTTTCCTTGTCGCGTGCTTCTTGCACCGGAATGCTCAGGCGCCGCGCAAAGACTTCGGCCAACTGGCTGCGACGCTCATCCGGCAGGTGCAGCACGGCAATGATCGGTAAGCCGAAGGTGTCAGGCAACGTACCAAAAATCGTCAGCAACGCCTCAACACCGCCGGCGGAAGCGCCGACGACGATGGCTTCAATCCCGCGTGGCGGGTTAGTTGCGGCGTCGCTCATGATTTTCGGTAGATCCGTTCCTGTTTGACCAAGGGTTCGAATTGCTTGCTGTAGGCGGAGAAATCCAGGGTTTCCTTACTGCCCAGCACCAGAAAGCCGCGATGGCACAGCGACTCATGAAACAATCCGAACGCTCGATCCTGCAACTTTTTATTGAAATAAATCAATACGTTGCGACATGAAATTAATTGAGTTTCTGAAAAGACGCTATCGGTTGCCAGGCTGTGATCGGCAAAGGTCACGTTCTCGCGCAGCGTCTTGTCGAAGATCGCGTAATCGTAAGCCGCTGTGTAGTAGTCGGCAAATGAACGTTGGCCGCCCGCCTGCTGATAATTGGCGGTGTAGGCACGCACGTTCTCCAAAGAGAAAATCCCCTGCTTGGCTTTGTCCAGGGACGCCGGGTTAATGTCGGTGGCGTAAATGATGGTGCGTTCCAGCAAGCCCTCTTCGCGCAGCAGGATCGCCATGGAGTACACCTCTTCGCCCGTGCTGCACCCGGCGATCCAGATTTTGATCGAGGGGTAGGTCTTGAGCAGCGGCACCACTTCCCGGCGAATCGCCAGAAAGTGCGACGGGTCGCGAAACATCTCGCTCACCGGGATCGTCAGAAACTGCAGCAACTGCATGAACGCGGCCGGGTCGTGCAACACCCGCTCCTGCAGCGCCGAAATGGTGGCGCAATCGAACTGGCGCAGTGCGTGGGCCACGCGGCGCTTGACGGACGCGCCGGAATAGTCGCGAAAGTCATAGCTGTACTTGAGGTAAATCGCCTCAATCAGCAGGCGCAGCTCAATGTCGCTGCTTTTTTCCAAGAAAACGTGCTCCACTTAAATGCGTTCCATCTTCGGCAGCCATACGCGAATCAGCGAGAACAGCCGGTCCAGGTCAATCGGCTTGGCCAGGTAATCGTTGGAGCCTGCCGCCAGGCAGCGTTCCTGATCGTCTTTCATAGCCTTGGCCGTCACCGCAATAATCGGCAGTTTCTTCCAGCGCGGGTCCTGGCGGATCAAGGCCGTCGCCTCGTAACCGTCCATCTCCGGCATCATCACGTCCATCAGCACCAGGTCGATGTCCTCGACTTCATTGAGTTTGTCGATGGCTTCATAGCCATTACGCCCGATCACCACCACCGCGCCTTTGTGCTCCAGGGCACTGGTCAGGGCGAAGATGTTACGCACATCGTCGTCTACCAGCAGGATCTTGCGCCCCTCGAAGACCTTGTCGCGGCTGCGGGCGGTCTTGAGCATCTTCTGGCGGTCATGGGACAGCTGGGATTCGACTTTGTGCAGAAACAGCGTCACTTCGTCCAGCAAGCGTTCAGGTGAGCGTGCGCCCTTGATGATGATCGAGCGCGAATACTTGCGCAGCTCGGCTTCTTCGTCACGGGTCAGGTTACGCCCGGTGTACACGATCACCGGCGGGAACGAGCAGATATCTTCGGTGGCCATGCGCTTGAGCAGCTCGTTGCCGAGCATGTCCGGCAGCTTCAGGTCGATGATCATACAGTCGTAGATGTTGGTGCGCAGCAGGTCCAGGGCCGCTTGGGCGTAGCCGACGTCGGTGATTTCAATGTCATCGTCGCCGATCAGGCGGGCAATGCTGTCGCGCTGCAGGTCATCGTCCTCCACCAGCAGCACGCGCTTGACCTTCTGGGTCAGCTTGGCTTCCAGGCGCGCAAACACGTCCTTGAGCTCTTCGCGGGTGGTCGGCTTCACCGCATAACCGATGGCGCCCATGTGCATGGCGGCTTCGACGCGGTCTTCAACGGAGATCACGTGCACGGGAATGTGGCGGGTATTGGCGTGTTCCTTGAGGCGTTGCAGCACGGTCAAGCCGGAATGGTCAGGCAGGCGCATGTCCAGCAGGATCGCGTCCGGGATGTACTCCTCGGCCAGGCTGTAGCCTTCGTCTGCGCCGTGGGCAACCAGGCAGTGGTAGCCCAGTTCGTGGGCCAGGTCGAAAAGGATGCGGGCAAAGTTGGGTTCGTCTTCCACCACCAGGATGCAGCGGGTGGCGAACGGTGCCTTGTCGCGGTCGTCGGCAAAGCGCGGAATCTGTTTGGCATCCACCACCGGCAGCGGTGAGATCGCCATGGGCTTGGGCGCCGGCGCCGCCACCACCTGGCGTGGCGCCTCGATCGGCGCGGCACCTTCCTCGCGCTCTACATAATGCTCCGGCAGTACCAGGGTGAACACGCTGCCCTTGCCCGGCTCGCTGGTCACGCTGATATAGCCGCCGAGCAAGCTCGCCAGGTCACGGGAGATCGACAGGCCCAGGCCAGTGCCGCCGTAACGGCGGTTGGTGGTGCCATCGGCCTGGCGGAAGGCTTCGAAGATGCTTTCCTGCTGGTCCAGCGCGATGCCGATGCCCGAGTCGCGCACGGTGAAGGCAACGCCCTCCCCTGGCGCACGGGACACCGACAGGCTGACATCGCCCTGCTCGGTGAACTTGACCGCGTTGGACAGCAGATTTTTGAGGATCTGCTCCAGGCGCTGGCGGTCGGTGAACAGCATCGGCGGCGCGTCCGCTTGAATGTCCACCTGGAAACCCAGCTTGCGATCTGCGGCCAAGGGTTCGAACATCCCGCGCAGGCCATCGACCAGGCGCGCCACGCTGGAGTTTTCCGGGCGCATTTCCAGCTTGCCGGCTTCGACCTTGGAAATATCCAGGATGTCGTTGATCAGGTTCAGCAGGTCATTGCCCGCCGAATAAATCGACTCGGCAAACTTGACCTGCTCGGCGCTGAGGTTTTCCTGCGGGTTCTCGGCCAGCAATTTGGCCAGAATCAACGAGCTGTTGAGCGGCGTGCGCAGCTCATGGGACATGTTGGCAAGGAACTCGGACTTGTACTTGCTGGAGCGCTGCAGCTCGTCGGCACGGTCTTCGAGCTCCAATTGGGCCTGGTTCAGCTCGACGTTCTTGCGGTCCATGGCATCGCGCTGATCGGACAGGATTTGCGTCTGTTCGGCGAGTTGCTCGTTGGTCTGCTCAAGCTCCGCCTGTTGGGTTTCCAGGTGGGCCTGGGACTCCTTGAGGATGCGCGACTGTTCTTCGAGTTCTTCGTTGGCGGTCTTGAGCTCTTCCTGCTGCACTTGCAGCTCTTCATTGAGTTGCTGGGTCTCGGCCAGCACTTCCTGCAGGCGCTGGCGATAGCGCGCGGCTTCGATGGAGGTGCCGATATTGCCGGCAATCAGTTCCAGCAACTCAACGTCACGTTCATCCAGTGGGCGCAGGAACCCCAGCTCGATCACACCATTGACGCGGTCATCATCACTGGTGGGCACCACCAGTACACTGCGGGTCGCACCTTCGCCCAGGCCGGAGCTGACCTTGAAGTAATCCACCGGCACATCGTCCAGGCGAATCAGGCGATCCAGCTGGGCGGCCTGGCCGACAATGCCTTCGTCGCTGTAGATCGCCTGTTCTTTTTGCTCCTGCTCGCGGGAAAACCCGTAGGTGGCCACGCGCTTGAGGCTGCCGTGCTCTTCGCGCACGTAGAGCGCTGCAACCGCCGAGCCCATGTATTGGGCAAAAAACTGCAGGATATTGCGCCCAAGCATGTTCAGGGTCAGTTGGCCGAGCACCTGTTCGGCCAGTTCGGTCTGGCCGTTACGCAGCCAGGCCTGTTGCTCCAGGCGCCGGGCAATCTTCTGTTGTGACGCGAGGTTTGCGCTGTAACTCTCTGAAAGTGCGACTAGATTTTTCCTGCCGATATAGGCCAGGAACCCGCTCAACCCGAGCACAAAAGCCAGGTACAAGGTCACGCTGATAATCGTGGTGCGGGTCACATCGGCATTGCGGCTGACACGAAATGCCTGCTCCATCGCCACCGCATCCGCGTATTCATTGCGAATCGCGTCGGTCAGGCTCTTGCCGCGTCCGGCCTTCACCGCCCCTCGGTAATCGCCGCTGTTGCGCTGCAAGTCGATCATCGACTGGGCGTACTTGTTCCACTCGTACTGCATCGACTCCAGGCGCTTGAGGCGATCGACCTGCTGCGGGTTGTCCGCCACCAGTTCCTGCAGGTTGCGCAGGTCACCAATGATGCGCGGCTTGGCGACTTCGTAAGGGTCGAGGAAATGCTCGTCGCCGGTGATCAGGTAGCCGCGCAGGCCGGTTTCCAGGTCCACCGTGAGCTTGGACGACTCATTGAGGTTATTGATAACCCGGTCGGTGTGCTCCACCCACTGGATTACCGACAGCAAATAAGTGATCAGGCAGACGAAAAACACCGCGCTGAGTACGCCGACGCCCAAAGGTAACGCGACGTTTCGGCTCAGCAGGGTACGGAAGCTCTTTTCATCGACGGACGACGCGGGAGTCATGGGCATGCCTTGGCCAAGTGCGGAAAAAGGGGGAGTTTGCCCGAATAGCAGTGGCCAAGGCTATGTTTGTGCGTTGTTTTGAAGTGCTTGCCTACAGGCTGCAAGTGAGTTTCGCGCCAATCCGGGCCGGTTTCGTCAGGCCACATACACACATGCACACAGATGCGGCGGAACGTAGAGGAAGGGTTGCGGCACTCAGGACAGCGCCTCAGGAACACGGAAGATCTTTTGGAAGGCGTCTTTATTGACCCACCAAGGTAACCCCAATGAGCATAACCACCCCTCCCCGTACACTTGCAGACAACCCCAGCCCTTTTGTCGTCGAAACTCCCGTAGCTGTTGCGCAAGGCGCCTCAAGCACTTCCACTACGAACGCCTCAGACGCCCAGCACTCGGTTCAAACACCTGCTCCCGACGCCTTGCGCACACAACAGGCAGACCAGCAAAACCTGCGCAACCTGGCCGCGCAACTGCGCGGCATTGATACCCGGGCGCATGGCAAGCCCGTTACCCCGGACGCCGTCTTGTCAGGGCTGAACAATAATCTTCTGACGGCCCAGAAAGACTCGGCGTACGCCCACGTGCAGCCCACAGCGCAAACCCTGGCGACCGTCATCACGCACCTGGGTTTTGAACTGCCGCGCACCGTCGAAGAAGTGGCGGCACTCGCGCAGAAATTGGAACAAAAGGCCTCACAGCATCCCCTGGGTGATTTCGGGGGCGCCCTCACCTGGCCAATTCCCATGGCGCCGGCGGACCAGCACAGCCTGCGCGCCTTCCTCAAATCCGACACAACAGGGTTGCCAGGTTTGCCGTTGCCACCCCATGGCAACGGCGTACTGACGTATCTGCTGAGCGGCAGCTCGGTCAGCCAAAGCGACTTGCAGAACCCGACCGTGGCGGTACAAAAGCTGCTCGACTCACCCAAGGCCCGAGCACTCGGCCAGGCTTTGCAGGACCACCTGCAGGGCACGGCCACGGATACCAGCCTTTACGACTACGTTTTAGCAGCGATTCACCTGGGGCTCGACCCAGAGTCACTCAAGTCACCTGAGCGCAACAAGATCGCCGAATGGCCTCTGCATGACCCTGATCACTGGGGGCAGCCACCCTCAGAGGTTGTGGCCTGTCTGAGCCGCCATCTTGAGAAAAATGGCCGCGCCAATTCCAACACGGTCAAACTCGCTACCCACCTCTTGCTGTCCAGGGTAGCGCCGCAGTTTCTGATTAAAGACATTCCCGACAGTGTAAAGATCGGCAGCGTGGCGTGGTTCAACCTGACGGTCGCGGCTGCGGCTATTGAAGCCGAACGGCCAGGTACCGTCGCCAATATGACCTTTGCCGAGGTGATGTGCGATGCCCAAAAATGTGCACCATCGGCTGCGAATGCGCACGCTCAGACCCGCGCACTGGTGGATTGGGGAGTCGCCAGCGGTGTACTGGTCAAAAATGCAGATGACAGCTACAGCCCCGAACAACTCAATACCCTTCAGGCTGCGTTCAACAGGCAAGTAAACAGGCGGCTGGTTGCAGGCCAGACATTGGACGATGCATTACCCACGCGAGAAGGTATTGCACGGGCCAGGCTCATCGAGCGATTCGGCGACCTGGGAGAGCTTTTCGACGCGAAGGTGCTCGGTACGGACCAGTATCGCGGGGAGCCTGGTCAAGTCGGTCTGGGCGGCCTGCATTCGCTATTGGATATCGCCATGATGGACATGCCGAATCCGCGCCCCTTTATGTCAACTGACCCGCGCATCCCACTGGAAGCCTTGAACAGTAACCCGAGGTTTGGCGTCCGTGAGGAGTTCGATCAGCAATTTGCACGCGCAATCGCTGAAAAAAAGGACGCGGTAGCTACAACTGTTCAGCACATGATCTCGCAACTTCCCTTAGAGGATCGAAAAAAATTCCAATTCGGAAAACTGGAGTTTTTCTATGAAGGTTCATCCAGGTTGTCGACCGGCTTTTGGGGCAGCACGCCGGATAAAAATAAACCGCAACTGTTGGTCAAGGTTGAGCTGGAGGGGCAGATAACCACCTACGAAATCGACCTCAACCGCGGCACGATTGAAAGGGCGCCGCTGTCCAGGATCACGGAGCCCAAGCCCAGGCAGGCCAACAGGGTATTTACCGTCAATCAGGTCAAACTCGAGGGTGCCGGCAGTCGTCTCAGCATGGAGCAACCGGTAACTGAAGGCCCCTTGGATAGCTTCAATAGCGGGCGTTCCTATCGCATAGGCACAGTGTTCGCCGAACACCTTGAACTCGACGACCCTGCGATAAAGGAGCAGGCGCGCGGCCAGACCACTCTGGATAAATTGGAGGGAGGGCCAAAACCGCTCAGTGATTTTTTGTTAAATCTGATTCCTTTCAGGTCGGCTGTCATCAACTTTAAAAAGGGCAACTATGGCGATGGAATATTCGACCTGACACTGGATATCTTCGGATTCCTGAGTGCCGGCGCCGCCACCGCCGGAAAACTGATCAAGATAGGTGGCTCGGCGCTTACCACTGGCGCCAAGGGGTTAAAGGCCGTCCAGATTATCGGTGCCGCCACGCTCGGCCTGCTCAACCCCGTGAGTGGTTTGGGTGATTTGGCGGTTGGAGGCCTCAAGCTACTGGGTAAAGGTGGCAATTACTTGCTGTCCAAAGGTGCCGATGCTATCAGCGCGCTCAAAACCGCGAGTAAAAGCCACGGCGTTGTCGCAACAGGCACCTTCAAGCTTGCGGAGCAGAGCGTTGAAGGGATGGCTGTGTTTCGAGAAGGCAAATGGTATGGCTACAACCCTGTTAGCGACCGTCCATATGGCCCGCCGCTCAAGGACTTCACGCCCCAGATCGCCGCACTTGAGGGAGAAATCAAACTCTCTTTCACCGAAAGCTGGCTAGGCAAAATGATTGGCTCCGTGGTGGCGCCGCCCGCGAACAATCCCCATTTTCGCAGGGATTTCATACGGGCAACAACCAACGCCAACCTCACCGATCGCGCCGCCTACATCCGCGGTCAAAACACCGGGCGGCCGGAGGCTATTTATGGCTACTCCTCAGCGCTGAACGTTGATGACTTAAAGCGCCTGGCCGTAGCCGAACACCGTACACCGGCTGAGCTTGGCAGTTTGGTGAAGCGCATCGATGAACTTGAGACCCTTCCTTTACGATTAGATACAGCACGCGACACTGCGAAACTTTCGGACCCTCTAGCGTATGCGAATGGATACAAAACCGGAAAACCCGAAGGTATCAAAGGGTTCTCAGACACCTTGACCAGCAATCAACTGGCAGAACTTGTTGCGGCGCGGGGGCGAACCGCCGAAGAGGTGGGACAACTGGTCAAATATATGGAAACCCGAAGAATTAACATCAGCCTGGAAAACTTCAAGGTATTCAGCGCCGAAATAACAGCCGCTGGCGGCAAAGTAACGCCACTGCCACAGGGGATGTATCTGAGTCAAGTGTCCCTGCTGTCGGAGGGCGAATGTGCAGCGCTGTCCAATGTGATGGCAGCGGCCATCAAGAACAATAACAAAAGCCAAGAAAGATTGATTAAAAACCTTTACGCCGCGATGACGCCTAAACTCAGCGCTCGCGAGATCGCCGAGTTACGCCAGTTGGGCAAAAACCAACAGGCGAACATCGAACAAGCCAAATTAGCCTTCAGAGACAATCTCAACCAGCTACAAGGCGCACTGGGCTCACAATTCCATTTGGGAAGGCAGTCCAGACAAGTGCCCTACACCACCATCATCTCGGAACTGGCTAATGCGCGCAGCGACAAAACGCTGTTAATCAGCGGCCCCAGCCATGGCATCACCGCCGGCGTGGTGACTGTCAACGGCAGGAAGGAATGGTTCTATTTCGATCCTAACTTCGGAAAAGCTACATTTGATACTCAAGCGGCAATGAGCGCTGCCTTGGAGAGTACCCTTAGCACCGGTCGCACTAAAAACTTACTGGCGCACTTTGTCGGGCAAAACCCCGGCGTGCCTGAGTATAGAATCTCAACATTTGACCCCGCTGATCTGAATAACATCACGGCACCGTTGAACATCGATGTGATGAAATTTTTCCAGACTGATCTGTAAGCCCCCTGTATGGACACTTGACGGTCGGCCTTCCGCGCGACCGTCAACTGCAATGGAAAGCACAGGATAGCGAGGTCAGAGGCATTACCGAAGGGCGACATTTGCATCCATTCCCTTCACAATGCCCCGCCAATGGAACTTGCCGAGAGGGCCGTGACTCAGTAGAGAACGGCCTTTCACCGCCAGACACCTGCCTTTCCATTTTTCAGGAATTCCCCTTATGAGCGCTGCCCCCTCCACCATCCTTGTAGTCGAAGACGACGCCATCGTGCGCATGCTGATCGTCGATGTACTTGAAGAGTTGGAGTTCTCGGTGGTTGAAGCTGCCGACGCCGAAGAGGCCCTCAAGATTGTTGAAAATACCGACCAGTCCATTGACCTGATGATGACCGATGTGGGCTTGCCGGACATGGACGGTAAACAGTTGGCGACCAAAGTACGTGAGTTACGCCCTAGCCTGCCAATCCTGTTCGCCAGCGGCTATGCCGATAACATCGACGTGCCCGCAGGCATGCAAGTGATCGCCAAGCCGTTCTCCATCGACCAACTGCGTGACAAGGTCAAATCGATGTTGCCCGCTGCTTGAGCCCGATACCTGCAGCGTTTTAGCCCTGCGCAAAACCGTGAGCATCCCCACACGCACACACTAATGCCTTTGGTCAGCCGGAGTCTGAACGCCTGCTACCTTCCCATCGGCGTGGGCGCATGCAAGGCCTGGAAAGCCGGCAGCTGTATCGTCAACACCCTTGTCGAGCCGCAATGGACAGTGGCACGCAAAGGCGATGGATTAGCTCAGTTCAGGTTGTTTGCAGGGATTAACGTGACGTTCGGCCAATAAAACAGGAAACTCGGCGCTTTGATCCCACGCCCTCTATAAAGCACTCAGGAAGGACGCAACAACATGATTGGAAAACCGACGCGCCTGCTGTTGGCGAGCCTCTCGATACTCATGAGCACCGGCGCCTGGGCCGACTTCACGGCGACCCCGACCGAAGCCCGGGCCATTGCCAAGGAAGCCTACCTGTACGGCTACCCGGTAGTGGAGATGTACAAGACGCTCTACACCCAAGCCGTCGACAAAGGCGGTGCCAACTTCAAGGCGCCGTTCAACCATATCGGCAATACCGCCCAGGTGTTCACGCCCAGGGACACTGCCTTCGTCACCCCGAACGCGGACACGCCCTACTCCTTCGTATGGATGGACCTGCGCAAAGAGCCGCTGGTACTGACCCTGCCCAAAATCGACGACAACCGTTACTACTCGGTGCAGTTGATCGACCTCTACACGCAGAACATTGCCTACCTGGGTACTCGCAGCACCGGCAACAATGGTGGCCACTACATGATCGCCGGGCCCGACTGGAAAGGTCAGCAGCCTGTCGACGTCGACCGCGTGATCTACAGCGAAAGCAACATCGCTTATGCGCTGTACCGCACGCAGCTGTTTGATGAAAAGGACCTGAACAAGGTCAAGCAGATCCAGAATGGCTACAAAGTCCAGCCGCTGAGTGCCTACGTGAAGCAACCTGCGCCGGCCAAAGTGGCGAAGATCGAATGGCCCAAACCCATGGCAACCATGACCGAAGGCCCGCAGCTGTTTCGCTACCTGAACTTCATGCTGGCCTTTGCCGCGCCCCAGGACAGCGAAAAAGACCTGATGGCGCGCTTTGCCAAGATTGGTATTGCCCCTGGCGCGGCCTTCAAGGTCAAGGACCTGACCGCTGAACAGCGCAAAGCCCTGGAAGAAGGGATCGCCGATGGCCGCGCCGAGTTTGCCGCGTTCAAGAAAGACAAGGTCGATACCCACCAAGTCACCAGCAGCGACCTGTTCGGCAGCCGTGACCGCCTGAAAAACAACTACCTGTACCGCTACGCCGGCGCCAACCTGGGGATTTTCGGCAACTCCACCGACGAAGCCATCTACATGACCTACTTCGTCGACAGCGAAGGCAAACCGGCCAACGGCGCGCGTCACAGCTACACCGTGCATTTTGCCAAGGACCAACTGCCACCGGCCGAAGCGTTCTGGTCGCTGACCATGTACGACGCCAAGACCAAACTGCTGGCGCCCAACCTCAAGAAGCGCTACCTGATCAACTCAGGGATGCTGCCCAACCTCAAGCGGGACGCCGACGGCGGCCTGACCCTGGCCTTGCAGCACCACGAGCCGCCAAAAGCCGAACAGAGCAACTGGTTGCCGGCCCCACCCGGTCCGTTTTACGCCGTACTGCGGATTTACCTGCCCAAGCCTGAGGTGGGCAATGGTCAATGGAAGCTGCCGCCACTGACACCGCTTAAGTGATGCTCCGGCACGCGCCTCAAGACATCAGGCCGACAAGGAAGCATCACGTTCACGAATGAAACCTGTGGCGAGGGAGCTTGCGCCCTTGCCACAGTCAGTTCTCAGGGCTTTTTGAGCTTCACAAACGACTGATGCAAGTCCGACGCCCAGCCGTCGATCACGCTTTTCACGTCATCGGCCTTCATCACCTGCGAGTCGTTGGACAACGGCTTGCCGGTGCCTTTGCGCACCACCTGGGCAATCACTTTTGCACTGCCGCCGTCGAGGAACTGCGCCTCGGTGCCTAGGGTGGTTTCCTGGTCACGAATGCCGGTGCCGGTGCTCACCGCAGCTGCCACCAGCGCCACAGGCACGTACTCGTAGGGCTTGAGGCTTTCGGTCTTGCTGCTGACGGCGGTAATGGCCGCGCGCACCACGATCACACCCGGGCCTGTCGCGTTGGCCAGCGGCAGCGACTTGGCCAGCTCACGCTTGAGCGCCTGGTTGTAATAGGTGTTGATGCCGTTGAGGGTGCTTTCCGGGATTTTTGCGGTGGCTTGGGGCTTGGGGTAGAACTGCGTCGGTTCAATGAACACCGCCGTGTAGGTATTCAGCTTCAGGTCGGGGTCAACCCAGCGCATCACCTCGACCCCTGAAGGCGACTTCGCCTCTTTGAGGTGGCTGTAGTCCGAGAGAAAGCCTGAATACTCGTCCGGTTGCGTTACCTTGCTGGCACAGCCGACCATTGCGATTGCAACGCACAGCGTGCTGATCATTAGCCTTGATTTCATCATTGAACTCCCTGGCAGTCATCGTCGAGACCTTGAACTGTAGGTATAGCCAACTTTGTCAAATCAGCCTCGACCCTCTGCGCTCGCAACGCCCAGCCTTGGACTGATCTATCCGTTTGAAGGCTGAAAATTTGCGGAGGGACGCTTTCAGCCTTCGAATCGCCATAATCTCTGCTATTGTCCAAAGACCTCATCTCCTCCTCATCGCTTCAACGCGATCTTCTGTGAGCATGCTCTGCGACACCGCTGTGGTGGTGTCGGGCCCGAATGTCACGGAAGTCAAGCGATGGACTCAGCCTTACCCGACCCGCCGCAATCGCGCGCAGAAAAGATCGTCGAATTCAAACGCCAGAAAACCCTGCTCAAGACCGGCGCGCTGCAAGACGCCATCTTCAACAGCGCGTATTTCTCCAGCATCGCCACTGACGAAAAAGGTGTGATCCAGATCTTCAACGTCGGCGCCGAACGTATGCTCGGTTATGCCGCCGTCGACGTGGTCAACCGCATTACTCCCGCCGACATCTCCGACCCCGGCGAGCTGATCACCCGCGCCGCCGCCCTCAGCCAGGAACTCGACACGCCCATCACCCCAGGCTTCGAAGCCCTGGTATTCAAGGCCTCGCGGGGCATCGAAGACATCTACGAGCTGACCTATATCCGCAAGGACGGCAGTCGCCTGTCGGCCATGGTCTCGGTCACAGCCTTGCGCAATCGCCACGATACGATCATCGGCTACCTGTTGATCGGCACCGACAACACGGCGCGCAAGCAGGAGGAACTCGAACGCCAGGGTTTTGAACGCGCGCTGGAAGAAAAGAACCTGGAACTGGAACACGCCAACCATATGAAGTCCGAGTTCCTCGCCACCATGTCCCACGAATTGCGCACTCCGCTGAACGCGGTGATCGGCTTTTCCGAGGCGCTCAAGGACGGCCTGGTGGGTGACATGAGCGATATTCAGCGCGAATACATCGGCGATATTTTCACCAGTGGCCAGCACTTGCTGTCGCTGATCAACGACATTCTCGACCTGTCCAAAGTCGAGGCCGGGATGATGGACCTGGAACTGGAGCCGGTTGAACTCGCAGGCTTGCTGGCCAACAGTTTGTTGATCGTGCGCGAAAAAGCCGCCCAGCAACGCATCCAGCTGAAACTCGACAGCCAGGGTGACTTCGGCACCCTCGCGCTGGACCTGCGCAAGACCAAGCAGATCATCTACAACCTGCTGGCCAATGCGGTGAAGTTCAGCGCGCACGGCAGCTGCGTGACCCTGGCGGTGCGTGAGGTCAGCCGCGATCAAGTCGGGCAGATTGCCGGCGACTGGCCCGTGCACAGCTTTGCCCTGTCACCCAGTGCGCAACAGCAGTTCCTTGAATTGAGCGTGAGCGATACCGGTATCGGCATTGCCGTGGACAACATGGGCAAACTGTTCAAGGCCTTCAGCCAGATCGACAGCAGCCTGGCGCGCAAATTCGAAGGCACCGGCCTGGGCCTGGCCATGGTCAAGCAGTTGACCGAACTGCAGGGCGGCAGCGTGGCGGTAGCCAGCCAACCCGACCTGGGCGCACGCTTTGTGGTGTGGTTGCCATTGCATCGCGCCAGAGAGGCCAGCGAATGACCGACATCCTGATCGTCGAAGACAACGAGGCGAACATGCGCCTGGCACGCCTGTTGCTGGTCAATGCCGGGTACAACGTGCTGTGGGCCGCCGACGCCGAAACCGGCCTGACCCTGGCCCGCGAACAGCAACCGGCGCTGATCCTGATGGATATCCAATTGCCCGGCATGGATGGCCTGGCGGCAACGCGCTTGTTGAAACAAGACCCGCACACGGCGCACATCCCGGTGATCGCCCTGACCGCCATGGCCATGAAGGAAGACAGCGAAAAAACCCGCCAGGCCGGCTGCGACGCGTATGTCAGCAAGCCCCTGAGCTACAAAGAGCTGTACCGCGTGATCGCCACCCTGCTACCCCCACACATCACATCCTCTGTATGAGTCCTCTCCATGGCCAGCTCACCCGCAACGCTGTTGATCGTTGATGACGAACCCCAGGTTCGCAAGCTGCTGGAAACCCTGCTGCAACATGAGGGCTACCAGACCCTGACCGCCAGCAGCGGCGAAGAAGCCTTGCAATTGGTGGCGCAGCAGCCGCCCGACCTGATCCTGCTGGACATCATGATGCCAGGCATGGACGGCTATGAAGTCGCCAGCCAACTCAAGGGCAATGCCACTACTGCGAACATCCCGATCATCATGCTCACGGCGCTCAGCGAGTCCGAGGCGCGGGTCAGTGGCTTGGAAACCGGGGCCGAAGAGTTCCTCAGCAAGCCGGTGGAGCACATCGAGTTATGGCTGCGGGTGCGCAACCTGCTGCGACTCAAGGCCCACGGTGATCAATTGAAAACCCATAACCTGATGCTCCAACAGCAACTGCAGGATCAGACCCACGAAACCGTGCATGACCTGGCCCGCGAGGCGCTGGAAGACGACCTGCGTCTGGCGGTCGAGCGCAGCGATTTCACCCTGTATTACCAACCCAAGGTCGAGCTGGCCAGTGGTGCCGTGTGTGCCCTTGAAGCCCTGCTGCGCTGGGACCGCCCCGGCCACGGCGCGGTGTCGCCGGCAGTGTTTGTGCCGCTGCTGGAAACCCTGGGCCTGATTGTGCCCGTCGGCCGCTGGGTCATCGACAACGTGTGCCGGCAGATCGCCGCGTGGCAATGCAGCGATATTGGTGCGGTGGAGGTCTCGGTGAACGTCTCCGGGCATCAATTGATTGAAGGCGACCTGATTGCCGATATCGCCAGCAGCCTGAAAAATACCGGCGTTGAGGCCCATTGGCTGGAGGTGGAACTGACCGAAAGCTCACTGATGGAAAACACCCAGCACACCATCGCCAGCCTGCAACGCCTGCGCGCGATGGGCGTGAAAATCTCCATCGACGATTTCGGCACCGGCTATTCCAGCCTGGCCTACCTGCGGCGCTTCCCGATCGACACGCTGAAAATCGACATTGCGTTTATCCGCGAAGTCACCAGTAACCCGCAAGACGCAGCCATTACCCGCACCATCATTGAACTGGCCCACAGCCTGGAATTGCGCGTGGTGGCCGAAGGCGTCGAATCCCAGGCGCAATTGGCGTTTCTGAAGGCAGCCGGCTGCGATCAAATCCAGGGCTACTTGTTCAGCAGGCCGTTGCCGATGCAAGAGCTTGAGCGTTTGCTCCTGGAAAAACGCAGCCTGGAACGCGGCTGGTGATGCCGAGCCCCTAGGCCTATGCTGCGGCTGTATTCCCCTGTGGCGAGCAGGCTTGTCCTGCGTTGGGCTGCGAAGCGGCCCTAATCCAGGCGCTGAGTGGTTTCAGGTAAAACTGCGGTGCCTTAATTGGGGCTGCTGCGCAGCCCAACGCAGGGCAAGCCTGCTCGCCACAAAGTGGTGCATATCTGCGCCACCCCACACTTGGATCACGCGGCGGCACGGGATATTGGCTTTCGTTGTGTATGGATCGACCGTGGCACCGGCCGCCAATTGCTGGCCGATTACACTCCGGATGCGATTCTGCCGATGCTCGACGGCATATCTGAGCTATTCAAATCTCTGGGTTGGTGAGCCACACCACAATCAGCGGAAATACTTATGGATCAACGCATATAAGGCGGCCGCGGTTTCTGCGTCCAGAAAACCGTCGTATTTTTCCGGGCGAAAGTGCGACTGAAATGCACGAATCAAATTGGCGTAACCGCTTTCACTGGATGACGCTGACGTGTCATACCCATATCGGCTCAAGTTACTGATGACGTCGGCTTTACTGGGCAGGTTTTGCGCGAATTGCGCCTGATAGTTTTGCATGATTGATTCTTCATACCAGGCGCCTACACCCGCAGCGTAGAGCGCCTTCCACGGAAAAGCGGGCCCCGGGTCACGTTTCCTGCCAAGCGCAATATCACTGTGCCCGACAACATTGGTCGCAGTGATATCCGGATGGCGGTCAATGATGCCCTTTGCCAGTTCTATTACTGCGGCAATTTGTGTGGGGTCATAAGCCGGAAAGCTAAACAGACCACGGTCATCTTTAGCCAGGTTCACGATTTCAATACCGATTGAGGTGTCATTTAGATTATTGCGTCCAGCCCACTGACTGACGCCTGCATGCCACGCGCGTTGATTTTCATCGACCAGATTGAAAATACGTTTGTCATTGAACCTGGCGGTATATTCCTCCTTAGAGTAATCGGGAATCAGATAATGGGCGCTGACCGATGGCCCCGTCAGAGCCGCAACCGAGGTATTAAAGTCGATGGCTGTATAGTGCATCACCAAAAAACGAATACGCCCGTTGAACCCTTCAACCGAGCGAAAGCTGCTGTTATCAATCTCATACATAACAATCTCCTTTTGTTAATTCACTGACTGCCCATTCCACCTCCTGTTAACTTAAACGATAGGACGGGTATAAAAACCTGTGATAAGTGACAGGCTTTTATACTCTTTTGAAGTAACGGCTACACCGTTTCTCTTCGAACGCGCAGCTCACTCAATGGCGCTGATATAACCTAAGGGTCCAGCACCCCACCGCTGTAGCTGTCCGACAACCGTGTGCCGGTGAATTTGGCCACCACCGACCCCTGGGCCACCAGGCGTTCACGGTGGCCTGTCACCCTGCGGCCGGTTTGTGCGGCCCGCAAAATCACTTCCGAAGACGGGTCGCCAGGGCGGCCGATGATGCGCGCGAAACGCTCGCCCTCTTCAACCGGGTCACCCAGGCCTTTTTCAAACACCAGCACGCCGGCGCAGGGCGCCAGGACGGTTTCCATGCAGCCCATGTCCACCACCTCGCCCTGCCATTCGCGGATGCGGGCGACTTCATCAATCACGCCATTGATGCACAGCCACGCCCACAGGCCGTCGGCGTCTTGTTGCGCGAGCGCGTCACTGACATCCGCCTGCCCGCGCAGCTCGACAGTTGCAGCCAAGCGCGGCGCAGCGTGGTTGATGATGGTTTCTTCAAAGGAGCCGTCACCGCCTTCATCCCACACAATCACCACCTCGACCTGCAACGCGGCCGCCAGTGCCAGGCCGTGTTCGGGCCAGAAGCTGCGATGAATGTAGAGGTACGGCAAGGCCTCATCGTCGGTGTGCAAGTCCAGCACCAGGTCGGCGTCGGAAGCCAACTGCACCAAACTTTTTTGCCAGTGCGCCAGGTTGCTCGCCGGGCGTTCCATGGCCAGGGAATGATCGAACGCACGGTTGAAGTTTTGCCCGGTGGCCTCATGGAAACGCCCGAGCAATTTGCCCTGGCGAAACTGGCCAATGCCAAAGGGGTTGGCCTGGGGCACCACGGTCACGCTGCCGCGCAAACGGCCCTGCGCCTGGCATGCCTGCAAGCGCGGCAGCAGTTGGTGCAGCACCAGCATGCCGGCGATTTCATCGGCGTGTACGCCAGCCTGCAGGTGCACCTTGGGGCCACTGCCGTCGCCTTCAAAGCGCCAGGCGCCGATGTGCAGCGTGTTGCCGGCATCGCCTGGCACCTGCCACGAAAGGTCTTTTGCCATGTCTTGCCCTCCTCTGATCATTTAATCGCTAGAGATTGAACACACGTTCAATTAACCTGAGCACTCCGGTCTTACATCAAAGGCATTCCCGTGACTGTCGACCCTCCCAAACTGCGCCGCGCCGACCCCGATGAACGCCGTGACTTATTGGTTGCCGCTACCCTCACCTGCCTGGCCCGCGACGGCCATGCCGGGATTTCGGTGCGCCGCATCGCCGCCGAAGCCGGGGTGTCGGTGGGCTTGCTCAACCACCATTTCGGCAGCATCGACGCGTTGATCGCCGAGACCTACCACAAGCTCGCCAATGAGCTGACCAGCGCGTTATGGGCGCAAGTCGAGCTGGCCGAAGGCGCCGCCGCGCGTCTGGACGCGTTTCTGCGCGCATCGTTTTCGCCACGGGTGATGGACCCCGACCTGCTCGGTGTGTGGGTGGTGTTCTGGAGCCTGATCCGCCACTCGCCCCACGTAAACCAGTCCCACGAAAACAGCTACCGCGCCTACCTGGCGCTGATCCAACAGCTGTTGGACGACCTGGCGCGCAGCGAAAACCTCAAGATCCACGACAGCCACCTGGCGGCCATCGGCCTATCGGCGATGCTCGACGGGCTCTGGCTCGAGGGGTGTCTGAACCCCGGCACGTTCAGCCCCGCCAACGGGCTGCACATCTGTCGCTGCTGGGTACAGGGGTTGCGTCACGGCGCATTCGGCGCCGACCACGTCCTGTGATTCCGGGTGGCGGGCGCTGAGCATGGCCAGGGTGCCGCTGACCGCGATCAACACCGCGCCGATGATCAGCGACACATCCATCGACGTGCCCCAGATCAGGCTCGACAGCAAAAACGCCCAAATCAACCCGGTGTATTCGAACGGCGCCAGCAAGGTCGCCGTGGCCCGACGGAAACTCGCAAACAACAAAAACTGGCCGATGCCGCCGACCAGACCTGCGGCCAGCATTCCCAGCCAGGCCGGGGTCGGCGCCGTGGTGTGGGTCCAGGGCAAGGTCACCGCCATGCACATCACGAACACCACGTTGGTGATCAGCATCTGTTCCAGCACCGAGGTTGCCGGGTCGACCTGGCGCAGCTGGATATAGGTGAACGCCCAGCACAACGCGGCGGCCAATGTCAGCACGATGGGCAGCGGATCGACCATGTTGCTGGGGCGACAAGCGATTACCACGCCGACAAAGCCGATGATCAACGCCACCCATTGCCCACGGCTGGCACGCTCCTTGAGGATCAGCGCAGCCAGCAGCGTGACCATGATCGGCGCGGAGAAATACAAGGTGGTCATTTCCGCCAGGGTCAGGTCCTTGGCGGCGGTGTAATACAGCAGCCACGCCAGCAGCGAGAGCAGCCCGCGAATGATCAGCAGCTTGCGGCTCACCGAGGTCCATGCCCGGCGCAACAGGCCCATGCGGCCGGCGATCACACAGGCACCGACCACCACCAGGCTGCGCCAGAACAAAATGCTGAACACCGAATAATCGGCCACCAGCCATTTGATCACCGCGTCCTGCAACGCCAGGAACGCGTAGGCCAGTGAGCACAGGGCAATGCCCTGCAGCGCGCGGTCCTGTTTCATCCCGTCGACCTGCGCAACGGCGTGCCGCGCCGTTCGGCGATGGCGTAGACGCCCTCGATCAGGAAGGTCAGGCACAGGTAAACACTGGCCACGAGCAGCAAGGGTTGATAAATCTGCAAGGTCTGCGCACGCACCACGTTAGCCGCGCCCAGCAGGTCGACCACGGCGATGGTCGACGCCAGCGCCGTGGATTTGAGCAGCATCACCGTCTCACCGGCCAGGGTCGGCAACAGCAGGCGCATCGCCCGTGGCAGGCGCACCCGCAGCAGCGCCTGACGCGGGGTCATGCCGAACGCCGAAGCGGCTTCCATCTCACCCTTGGGCACCGCCAGCAGGCCCCCGCGAATCACTTCACCGACATAGGCGCCCACTGACAGCACCAGGGCAAACACGATGTACCAGTAGCCGTCACGCAGGAACGGCCACACAAAGCTGCCCCGAATCATCGGGAACTGGGCAAACAGGCTGCCCAGGCCGTAGTAGAAAATGTAGATCTGGATCAGCAGCGGCGTACCGCGCAGCACACTGGTGTAGGCCAGCGCACTGCGCGCCAGCCATTTGCGGCGTGACAACCGTGCCAACGCCACCAGCACCGCCAGGGCAAAACCCAGCACAGCGCTGATCAACAGCAACGACAAGGTGGTCTGCAAGCCCTTGGCGATCAGCCCCGCGTAGTAACTTATCCACTCAGGCATGCGTGCCTCACTCGACAACCGGCATCCAGCGACGGATACGTCGCTCCAGGCGCCCGGACAGGTAGTTGGAAGCCAGCGTCACCAGGTAATACAAGGCAGCGGCCGTGAGGTAGAACAGCAAATAATGACGCGTGGAACCCGCCGCCTGCTTGGCGGTGTACAGCAGCTCGTTGGTGCCGACCACGCTGATCAAGGCGCTGTCCTTGATCAGGTTGATCCACAGGTTGGACATGCCCGCCAGCGCGTACGGCGCCATGATCGGCAAGGTCACCCGGCGAAACAGGCCAACGCCGCTCAAGCCAAAGGCCCGCGCCGCTTCGATCTGGCCGTGGGGAATCGCCAGGATCGCCGCGCGGAAAATCTCCGACGCGTAGGCACCCTGCACCAGCCCCAATACCAGGATCGCCACCAACGGCCCGCTGATGTTGACCTGGGCAAACCCCAGCCACAGCATCAAGGCATTGAGGCCCATGGAGCCGGCGTAATACAGCAGCAGGATCAGCAGCAGTTCCGGCACCGCGCGAAACACCGTGGTGTAACCGCGCATCAACAGCGCAATCGGGCGCGGCGCACTGAGCTTGGCGCAGGCCACCACGAGGCCGATCAGCAAGCCCACGGCAAATGCGCCGACGGAGATTTGCAGGGTCATCCATAACCCTTTGAGCAGTGCGTTGCCCCATCCTTGGTCACCAAAGCTGAGGAGATCGAGCATTATTCGGTCTTCTGGGCGATTTGCTGGTAGGGGCTGTCACAGGTCTTGCTCACAAACGCCGGCGTGTCGCCGCGCTTGCACGGGCTGACCGACAGGCCGAAGTAGTGCTGGGACAAGTCGTCATAGTCCTTGCTCACCAGCAGCTCGCCGATGGCCTTGTCCAGGCGGGCCTTGAGCGCGGTGTCTTCCTTGCGCAGACCGGCGCCGACGCCACGCCCGATAATCGGGTCGTAGGGCACGCTGGCGATATGCGCCAGGCCGCTGGCTTCGGGGGTCTTGACCATCATGGCGATGGCGGTGTCGTCGGCCATCATGTAGTCGATACGCCCGGCGATCAGGTCGGCATTCGCCGATTCCTGGGTGTCGTAGTACTTGAGGTCAGCGATATTTTCGTAGTACTTCTTCAGGTAGTTGGCGCTGACCGTGGAGATCTGCACGCCGATCAGCTTGCCCTTGAGGCCTTCGGGGGTGATGTCCACCGTGGCGCCTTTGGGGCCTGCCACGCCCAACAGTGAATCGTAATAGGCGCGGCTGAAGGCGATCTGCTTTTCACGCTCATCGGTCACCGACATCGAAGAGAAAATCACGTCGATTTTCTTCGCCAGCAACGACGGAATGATGCCGTCCCACGCCACTTCCTTGATCTGACACTCGGCTTTCATGCCTTCACACAGCTTGTGGATCAGGTCCACTTCAAAGCCCGACCACTGGCCGTTCCCACCTTTTACGGTAAACGGCGGATAGGGTTCGGCCGCCACCGCAAACACAATGGGTTTTTCTGCCGCCAGGGTAAAACCTGCGGTCAACATCAACACTGCACTGCCCAACCACGTTGCCATGCGTTTGCATTTCATGATTTGCCCCGTCTTTTTCTGGAGTTAGCGAGTTTGATGCGCGTTGACGAACTGTCGGCAACGCTCACTGCGTGGGTCGAGGAACACCGCGTCCGGCGTGCCGGTTTCTTCGATCAAGCCTTGGTGCAGAAAAGCCACTTTGGAGGACACATCCCGGGCGAAGGCCATTTCATGGGTGACCAGGATCATGGTGCGGCCCTCTTCGGCCAGGGAGCGGATCACGCGCAGCACTTCGCCCACCAGTTCGGGGTCGAGGGCTGAGGTGGGTTCGTCGAACAGCATGACTTTGGGGCGCATGGCCAGCGCGCGGGCAATCGCCACACGCTGCTGTTGGCCGCCGGACAGGAACGCCGGGAATTCATTGCGTTTGGCGGCCAGGCCAACGCGGTCGAGCAAGGCTTCGGCGCGCTCGATGGCTTCGGCACGGCTTTCGCGCAGTACCTGGGTGGGCGCTTCGATAAGGTTTTCGAGGACGGTGCGGTGCGGCCACAGGTTGAAGTTCTGGAACACCATGCCCAGGGTCGAACGGATACGCACCAGTTGCCTGGCGTCCGCCACCAGTGGCGCGCCGGGCATGCCGTAATTGAGCTTGATGCTTTCACCGTCCACATGAATGCTGCCCTGGTCGGGCACTTCAAGCATATTGATGCAGCGCAACAAGGTGCTTTTGCCCGAGCCGCTGGCGCCGATCAGCGAAATCACCTCGCCTTCATTGGCTGTGAGCGAGATGCCCTTGAGCACTTCGATATTGCCGAAGCGCTTATGCAGGTCGATCACCTCAATCATCTTGCGCGCTTCGACCGGCGGCAGCACCTCGATTTTAGGCGTCGGCGCCACTCGCGGCTCACCGGCAAGCTTGGCGACAAACCCGGCGATACGCTCGCAGGCCTCAGCCAGGCGGGCTTCGCCCAAGGTGAACGACAGCCGCACAAACCCTTGCGCGGGCTCGCCAAACGCCGCGGCATCCAGTACCGACACGCCGGCCTCGCGGAACAGCGCCAGGCAAAATCCAATGAACCCAAGCCCGTGCCGCGCACGTCCACCAGCACAAACATCCCGGCTTGGGGCGCCTGCACCTTGATGCCGGGGCACGCACTCAGGCCGGCAACGACCAGGTCACGGCGGCGCCGGTAGATGTCGAGCATGCCCAGTGTCACTTCATCATGGGCCAGCACGGCTGCCGTGGCGGCTTCCATCACAAACCCCGGCAAACCATAGAGCATGCTCAGCACCAGGGTTTCGGCGTGGCTGATCATGTCCGGCGACGCGATCAGCCAGCCGGTTCGCCAACCGGTCATGGCGTGGGATTTGGACAGGCTGCCGATCACGATGCAACGCTCGGCCATGCCGGGTAACGCGGCGAGGCTGTGGTATTGGCCGTCGAACACCAGGCTTTCGTAGACCTCATCCACCACCACCCACAGGTCGTGGGCAATGGCCAGGTCGGCTATCGCTTGCAGTTCCTGCGGGTTGAGCACCACGCCGGTGGGGTTGTTGGGGTTGGAGAAGAAGATGGCGCGGCTGCGCGGGGTAATGGCGGCGGCGAGCAAGCGTGCATCCAGGCGAAACCCGGACTCCGGCGAGCACGGTACGCGCACCAGGCTGGCGCCGCTGGCGTTGAGCGTAGCTTCGTAGGTGACGTACATCGGGTCGAGCACCAGCACTTCATCACCGGCTTGCAACAGGCACAGGGAACTGATGAACAACGCGTTCTGCGCGCCGGGCACGATGATCACGTTTTCGGCGCTCAGTGAGCGCGCCAGAGTCTTGCTGTAGCGCGCTGCGACGGCCTCGCGCAGGGCGCTGCGGCCGGGGATTTCGGTGTAGTGGGTGTCGCCGCTGCGCAAGGCGCTGACGGCGGCGTCGGTGATGAACGACGGCGTGGCGAAATCGGGGTCGCCGACGCTGAGGATGATGATGTCTTCGCCCTGGCTGGCGGCCTGGAACGCTGCGTGGTGGATGTCCCAGGCGGCGACGCCCTGCCCTGCAATTCGTTCGACGAAGGGGGAAAACCGCATGCCAGAGCCTCTCGTTCAAGAAGAAAACGCGCGAACCCGGTTGTGTGCAAACGGGTGGATGCGGTCAACATAGTGCAAACTGAACAGTCGTTCAATGGGTATGTTTGAGAGGGTGTCGTTTATCGAGTGAACAGGTCGTGAATAACATTCTCCTGGGTCTGTGAGCATAAGCTGAAGGTCTGCTTTTCTGTGGGAGCTGGCTTGCCTGCTCCCACCTTTGACCGAGTATGGCTCTGCTGGAAACACATTGAAACTGGACCAGCAGGCTGGCCTGTGGGGGCAGAAATATAGAGCAACGACATAATCGGCGGGTCGAGGGAATCAATCCGGGGCGGTTGTCACGCAGGAGAAACACTCCGTAATCACCCCAGGCCAAGGGTGTGTTTCCACACGCCAAAGGACGCCCCCTATGAACAGCATTTCCAGGCAGATCATCGCCGCGCCTCAAGCGGGTCCAGCTATGTCGCTACTCCCGCCGCTTTCACGGCCCAAACGTGACACCGCTTCCCCGCAGGAAGAGCAGGCCACCACACGCGCCAATGGAGACAGCGAACTGGCAATGCAATACGCCATCGCCCTGAACCTGGCTGGCCGTCGTACTCATGTTAAAGACCTCGATCACATTCCTCCCCACTCCACCTTTGGCCAATGGTGGCGGCACTTGCATGATGCCTTCCAAGCGCCCGATGTTCAGCAGTGGATGAAAGCCCTGGGAGTTGATACCACCTCGATAAAAATCGATGCCAAGTCAGGGCGAATATCCTTTTACCTTGAGCACTTTATTGACCCGCTGCGCACGTTGCACACGCTGGGTCAGGACGACAGCCAGTGGGCGGCTCTGAGCGGGCCTATCCTCCGGGCCGCGAGCGTCATAGAGGGCGAATTAGCTTTTGCACCTCCCGTCAATACCCCGGACGCGCCTGTACCCTGGCAGTTGGTCGGCCGATTTTATCAGGAGCCACAGAACCTGACGCTGTCTGGCATGCTCAAGCGAGCGGACGAAATCAGCCACCGGACGTATACCTTCAAGCGCCTCGACCCAACCCGCTTTACGGACAAGATCCAGGCGCGCAGCGAAGAAACACTTCAGCATCAGAAAGCGGCGCTCGGTGACATCCACAACTGGCACCGGGCGGGCACTGCACTGCAACGCCTGGCGATGGCCCTGGAAGATGGCAGTAAAAAAATCGAGGAGCTCCAGACCGAACTTCAGCAGCCACTCCCTCTGTCCGCAGACAGTACCTACCGGCCAACGGGCAGTGGCGCCCCAACTGAAGTCAGCCTGCAGCAGTTTCTGCAGGATCATGGCTGGGACATTCCCACCCACTCCGAGCAGCTTGAGAACCTGGCCAGCGCCCTCCTCGCGCCGAATTTAAAGTCCGCCACCCATGGCAATCTAGGGGGCGCGTCAGCATGGCCCGAACCGCTGGCGCCTGACGACCAGGCACAACTGAGGATGTCGATAAGCGCGGGAAAATTCGGCGATCTCACTTTGAAACCCTTCAAGAATGTCCTGGACTATCTGCTCAATGGCAGACCGATCTCCGCGGAGGAACAGCTCAATCCGCGACAACTGATCGACAGTTTGGTCAGCTCACCCAGAGGCACGGCACTGGGCGAGGCCATTCAGGCCACATTCGAAGCACGCTCAGTTAAAGGCAGTGCCAACGACTGGCTGCTGGCAGCCTTGGGGGTGGGGAAACACCGCGACGGCGATGGTCAAGGGCGTATCGAAGGCTACACGCTGGTATCAGCCACCAACAGCCACAAATCGGCCTCGGCGGTGGTCCAGGAGCTGAAGGAGCATCTGCTCGCCGGCGGCCTCGCCGACTCCGCGCCCGCAGCATCGGTACAGGCCTATATCAGTCTCGCCAGCCGCGCACCGCAGTTCCTGGTCAAGGGTATCCCGAATGAAGTGACGATGGGTTCCCACAGCTGGGTCAGCTTCACCACGGCGGTTGCCCGTGTGGAAGCAAAAGCGCCGGGCGCAACAAGCAGAATGAATTATGCGCAAATCATGTTGGCGGCCAACACGGCACCGATCTCGGACGAGGAGCGCCAGGTTGAATATGCCGCCCAGAACGAAGCGATCAAAACATGGGCGCTTGCCAATGGCATGGGCTATCCGACAACCGATACCGCCCTGACCGAGGTACGCACCGCGTTCGACCAGCATGTCAGAGAACTGAGCGAAGCAGCCGCGCTGCCCCCCCTTGAGACACCGACCACCCAAGCGATTGCGATCGAGTATCTGAAACAAGCGTGCCCGAACATGGACCCGGCGCTGTTCGAGAAAAAGTGCATTACGTCGCAACCTTCCACCCGCGTATTCCCCGGCCCCTACTCACTGTTGGACCTGCTCATCGATGGCAGAGCACTCAGATCCCCGCCGCCCGATTCCGACGACGGAAAGCCTGGGGCATGGGTTTCATCATCAGACGAAATCAATATCAGCGATCTGCTGCCAACCCTCAAAACCCTGCCGGATCCGATCAAGCAATTTAATCAGGACTTTCGCACATACTCTGACGCCGTCAAAAAGGCCACGTCGGCGCAGCTCAAGGTGCTGATTTCGAGATTGCCTCTGGAAGACAGGCAGAATCTGGAGTTCGGTGAAATCGTCGTGCACCAGGACATTCGCTACGACCGTGTGCCTGGCTCCAGTTATAACAAGCGTGTTGAAACAGGCGTGGTGCTGGTCGAGACCCGGCGCACCGTCAACGGTAAAACCCAGAGCATGCAGTATGCAATCAACCGGCTGGAGGGCACTATTACCCGGCAGCGGAGCCAGTTTTATGAAGCACTCTCGCCTGCCAGCCTGGCGTCCACCGGCCCACGTTATATAGCAGACCAGATAACGCCCAGGGGTGAGTCCCCCTCCGGGATAATGGACGAACGCAAAGGCGCCACAGGTGTACCGAAGAGCCTTGCCAGTGCCAGAACCCAATACCTGGCCGATGCATTGATCGAGGATATGAAGTTGCCTGAGCTGGGCGCCTATTCACGAGGAACAACCACCTTTCAGACGGAACACCGCACCACCGAAGCCATTCGTGAGGTCCTGCTGGGCCTGATCCCGTTCAGGGCGGCCCTCAAAAATTTCAACGAGGGCAAGACTGGCGACGGCGTTGTCGACTTGGCGTTCGACATTTTTGGTTTCATGGTCGGCGTCGGCTCCGCCGCCAAGGCCGCAAGAGCTTCATTTGTCGGTGCTTCCTTGCTGTCAAAAGCTGCCATTGCGTTCAAAATTGTTGGACGGGCAGCAGTCGGCGCGCTCAATCCATTGGGCGGTATTGATGACCTCGCACGTGAGGCGATAAGGGGCGTAAAGTTTGTAGCCGGCAAAGCCTATAAAGGTGTCAATTACCTGCGCGGTTCGTACCGCCATGTCAACCTGCTGGAGTTGGCCAAAAAAGCCGATATCGCTGAAGGCACATACCGTGCCGCCAACAGCGCTCGCAGCACTAAAGCTTTGGCCAAGTTCGACGAGGCAACCCAGAAGTGGTACGCCCTGGATCCACGCACGCAACAGGCCTACGGCAAACCGTTGGAGCACTTCGTCCCAGGCGTGCGCAAGCCTGGCGACTCGAACAGTTTGCGAGCAATCGCCAGCGACGACACCCTCCAGACCGCAAGCGAACAGCACGGCCTGGCAGCCACCGGGACGATCCAGGTGGGGCAGGAAACAGTCCAGCGCCAGGCTGTGATGTTCCAAGGCAATTGGCATGAATACGACGCGTTGAAGCAACGCGCCATTGGCCCGCCCTTGAAAGACTTTAAACCTGACCGCGTTGCTGCCAGCGGGGAAGTACGCTCACTGGACAACCTGCACGGCTATGAAACTCGCTACATCGCTGAGGACCAGTTATCGACCAAGGGTTTGCAGAACAATGTGTTTGTCGGCCGCAGTAATCGCGAATATGTGAAGGTCGATGGCAGGCTCTTTGAGTCCCGGGTCAAAGACGGCCAGCGCGTCATCCTCCACCCCAAAGGCACGGCCGCCGATATTCCGGTCAAGGATCTTGGCCCTTCAGGGTGGGCACCTTTGTCCCGATCCGAACGTTTGCTGGGCGGCGCAAGCAGTACACCGACGCCTTTCAGATTGGGGGATGGAACCTACGTAGTGCCGATGGACGGTATTAAAATCGTGGAAACGTCAGGCAATCCTTTCAGGATCAATTACAAAAACGTCGATCAGGAAGTTGCGTTCGATAGCACGGCGGGCGCATGGAGAAGCCCCCACGAACAAGGGCATCACTATTATTGGCGAACGCCCAAAGGCGACTGGCAACGGGGAACACTTGAAGAATCCAGAAAGGCTAAAAAAGCCAGCGACCACCGCTATAACTTTGTTGACGTTTCGTCGATTCCCAGCATTCCCAAACAGCTGGCTCCCGTGCCCAAAACACTGAACTATTTTTGGGCGGGCCAGGAAATACCTGCCCACCTGGTCGATAACATCGCCCAAAACGCCATGCGCACCCCAGGGTATAAATCAGTCCTGCACGTGGACGCTGACAGTCCCGACGTTTTCAAACAAATAGAAAGCAGGCTGAAAGAAAAAGTGCCTGGCATTACGGTGGTCAACCTCAATGAAGATGCCGCATTCAAGCAGTTGAAGAACGGCGAGATGTACAGCTACTTCCGACAAGGGCAAGGCAAGAACCTGGCGGCCGCTTCGGATGTAGCCCGCTACCCGATCATGAATAAGCACGGCGGTTTCTATCTGGATACCGACGATCTCATCCAGAACAACGTCGATGCCGCACAAATAGCAGCAGGCGCCGACGATGTGCTGCTCGGTTTACCGGTGACGCATCAACTGTCCGACTATAAAACGTTCTATAACACCAGCAACTTCGCGACTCGACCTGGCAACCCGGTGCTTGAAGAGATAATTAAGGAGATGAATGAACGTTTTACAACGAACAAATCCTACTTTGTGAATAATCGACCGACTGTCACTCGAGGGCCCGATGGCAAAGTCCAGTTCACCCCGGAGTTCAAGGCTTATGAGGCAAAAATATTCGATACCGTAGGGCCGAATATGTTTAATGACATCCTTAAGACCAAAAGACCCGACATGTACGAATTGGGTTTCGATAGCCTCGCCAAAGAAGCCAAGTTGGTCGATGGCAAGGTCGTGGCGCACGGTCCGGTCGTCAACGTTCACGAAAGCGTAAGTCAGGCCTACGCGCGCCAGGGCCTGGTGCCGCCGATAACGGTGCCGCTCCAGATTCAGAAAACCAAAGAGCATTACTTCCCGCTGCGCTACAAGTTCAGGGTGAGCGTTGGGGCTGACCATTCCTGGATCGATACCTGATCGAACCCGATTGAACCTGCACCGAGCCGTGGCCCTCCAACCGAGATAGACCACGGCCCGGTACATGCTCGATGACGTTTATTTTATGGATGGCCGTACTCGGCGCCGTACTGCTCACCCTCGCCCTCACCTCCTCCTACCTGCGCTGGATGCCGGTGACCACCTCGGCGGTGTGTCTGCTGCTGGGCGTCGCCATTGGCCCGCTGGGCGTCGACCTCCTGGGCTTGAATATCAAAGGCTCGGCGCGCTGGATGGAGCACCTCACCGAAGTCGCGGTGCTGTTCTCTCTATTTGTCAGCGGCTTGAAACTGCGCCTGCCGCTCAAGCATCGTACCTGGCGCGTAGCGTTTGGCATGGCCGGACCGGTGATGCTGCTGACCATCCTCGGTGTCAGCCTGGCGCTGCATTATGTGTTTGCGTTGTCCTGGGGGGTGTCGCTGCTGGTCGGCGCGATTCTGGCACCGACCGACCCGGTGCTGGCCGGGCTGGTCCAGGTCAATAATGCCCAGGACTATGACGCGCTGCGGTTCGGCTTGTCCGGTGAGGCCGGTTTGAATGATGGGACTGCCTTTCCGTTTGTGATCTTTGCCCTGCTGTTCATGCAACACGGCGGGTTTGATGGCGGCTGGTTCGGTGGCTGGGTCCTGAAAAACCTGGTGTGGGCGGTGCCCGCCGGGTTGTTGATCGGTTATTGGATGGGGCGTGGTATCGGCCGTGTGACCCTGTGGCTGCGCATCACCCATGCCGACAGCACTTTGTCACCCAACGACTACCTGACCCTGGCGTTGATTGCCCTGGCCTATGTGGCCGCCGAGGCCGTGGGCGGTTACGGCTTCTTGTCGGTGTTCGCCGCCGGGCTGGGCTTGCGCCAGGCGGAGTTCCGCTCCACGGGGCACTCGCAGACGCCCTCGGAGCATTTGGCGTTGCCGGTGGTGGGCCATCTGGAAGTGGAACCTGAGCGCGCCCTTCAAGGCGATGTGAGTGAACTGCAAGATACGCAAATTGCTGCCGGCGTGATGATGGGCGACATGCTGTCGTTTGGCAGTTTGGTGGAGCGTTCGATGGAAGTGTTCCTGGTGACCGTGCTGGGCATTGTGCTGGCCAGCCATTGGGATTGGCGGGCGCTGCCGGTGGCTGCGCTGCTGTTTTGCGTGATCCGGCCATTCAGCGTGCTGGTCATACCGTGGGGCAGCCTGATCAGCACGCGGCAGCGCGGCTTGATGGGCTGGTTCGGCATTCGCGGTATCGGCAGCATTTACTACCTGTTCTACGCGCTCAACCACGGGCTGGTCGGCACCAGCAGCGCGGTGGCAGTCGACCTGACGATTTCGGTGATCGCCTTGAGCATCGTCGTTCATGGCGTGAGCACCCAACCGATGCTGGCCTGGTATGAACGACGCGCAAAGGTGAACCCTCAGTCCTGATTTTCGGTGTTGCCTACATCCGCTGCATCATCCAGATCGTTCAGCGGTACTTCTGCATCGTCCATCAATGAGCCCGGGTCTTCGTTGCCCGGGTCATTGAGTTCTTCTTCATCATCGAGTTCCTGGGACATGACTGTCTCCTCTAACCGCCTTGGGTGTCGATATCGGCATCGGTTTCAGGCTTGGGCGCACGCTCGGGCTTGAAGTCTGGACTGTAGTCGTTTTCCCGCGCTTTGGGGTCGCTGGCAGGCTTCGGGTCTTTAGGCGCATCGGCAGCGGTGCCGGGCGCCGGCTCGCCGCCATCGATGGCCGGGTCGTTACGGTTGCTGGTTTGGGGGTCGTTACTGGTGTTCATAAATCACCTCTGTGTAAAACGCACACTGCGTAACGTTAAGGTTCCAGGCAGCGCCACGAAGTTCAAATTGCTTAAGACACCGGGTTATCCACCTGGATATAAAACGCATAGGCCCCCAGCAGCACCCAGAACACCATGAACAGCCACGGCGCGCGCATGGAGAACAGCAGCGACTTGCGATAGCCCTTATGGGATGACTCGGTCTCGCAGAACAGCGGTGAATCGTCATAGGCCAGGCCCATCACCGGCTCGCTGCGCAGCAACTCGCTCTGCTTATAGTGCCAGTGGTCGATGATTTCGTAGGCGGCACGAATACCCGGCCAGGCGTTCAGTGAGCTGAGAATGCCCAGGGCGGCCAGAAACGCCGGCACGATCAAGGTAAAAAACTTGCCCCACTCCGGGTTCAGGTTGCCCATGCCCGAGACAAACGCGATCACCAGGAACGACTGGGCCGTGAGGTAGGCGTCGGTGCGGTTGGCCAGGATGCTGGTTTCGTACTGGATTTCACGGCGGTAGAAGTCAAGGCGGTCCTTGGGCGAACCGAAGATCTTGGCATTGTGTTCGCTGTGATCGTCCACGGCAGCGGCCGGGGTGTTGGTAGAGATGATTCTGGGCACGACGTGCTCCACAAGGTGACGAAACTTGTTAGAAGAATCGGGCCTGGGTGAAGTTCAAGTTTGTTCGTGCACCCATTTAACGCATGCGCTGCACCCTTGTAGTGAGCGGGTTTGCGTGGCGAGTGCGTTTATGGCGAGCAAGCTCGCTCACCACAAGGTAATCACTGCTCTGAACACCGTTCCGGCACAGGCATTGCTTAATGCATTCATCTGCCCGGATACAGGAGCATTCGTTACCCCCCGACCCAGAGCCGACCCCATAAGAAAGTAAGGACCAGGCCCGTTGGCACCGTCAGCCACAGGCTCATAAAAATATGCGTTTTTTTAAGCGGCAGTGCCACCCAAGGCAACCCTGGGCACTGACAAGGTACTGGAATGGCTCGATCTTTCTTTGATGAAATGAATGACGCAAACGGCGCCTGCCGTGCGCACTATCAGGATTTCTCCCGCTGGCTGGCCAATACGCCGCCGGAACTGTTGGCCCAACGGCGTCGCGAGGCCGATTTGCTGTTCCACCGCGCCGGGATCACCTTCACCCTCTACGGCGATGAACAAGACACCGAACGCCTGATCCCCTTCGACATCATCCCGCGCAGCATCCCCGCCAGTGAATGGGCCGTGATCGAACGTGGCTGCATCCAGCGCGTCAATGCGCTGAACATGTTCCTTGCCGACATCTATCACGACCAGCGCATCATCAAGGCCGGGATCATCCCGGCGGACCAGGTGCTGGGTAACGAGGGTTATCAGAAGGCGATGGTCGGGCTGGACCTGCACCGCGACATCTACTCGCATATTTCCGGTGTCGACCTGGTACGCGACGGCGACGGCACCTACTACGTGCTCGAGGACAACCTGCGCACCCCCAGCGGCGTGAGCTATATGCTCGAAGACCGCAAGATGATGATGCGCCTGTTTCCGGAAGTGTTCGCCAAACAGCGCATTGCGCCGGTGGACCACTACCCCAATCTGCTGCTCAAGACCCTCAAAAGTTCCAGCCGGCTCGACAACCCCAACGTGGTCGTACTGACGCCGGGGCGCTTTAACAGCGCGTTTTTCGAACATGCGTTCCTGGCGCGGGAAATGGGCGTGGAGCTGGTCGAAGGCGCCGACCTGTTCGTGCACGACCTGAAAGTGTTCATGCGCACCACCGACGGGCCCAAACCGGTGGACGTGATCTACCGGCGTATCGACGACGCCTTCCTCGACCCCAAGGCCTTCAACCCGGATTCCATGCTTGGCGTGCCCGGCCTGGTCGCCGCTTACTGCGCGGGCAATGTGGTGCTGGCCAACGCGATCGGCACCGGCGTGGCCGATGACAAGTCGATTTACCCCTATGTGCCGGAAATGATCCGCTTCTACCTGGACGAAGAACCGGTTCTGCAAAACGTGCCAACCTTCCAGTGCCGCAAGCCGGATGAACTGTCCCACGTGCTGGCGCATTTGCCCGAACTGGTGGTCAAGGAAACCCAGGGCTCCGGCGGCTACGGCATGCTGGTCGGCCCGGCGTCGAGTGCCGCCGAGATCGAGGACTTCCGCCAACGCATCAAGGCACGCCCTCACGCCTACATCGCCCAGCCGACCCTGAGCCTGTCCACTTGCCCTACATTCGTTGAAAACGGCATCGCACCCCGGCACATCGACCTGCGCCCGTTCGTGCTCTCGGGCAAGGAAACCCGCCTGGTGCCTGGCGGGTTGACCCGTGTGGCGTTGAAGGAAGGCTCGTTGATCGTCAACTCGTCGCAAGGCGGCGGAACCAAGGACACCTGGGTGGTGGAGGGCTGAGTATGTTGAGTAGAACCGCCGCAGATCTGTACTGGATGTCCCGTTACCTGGAACGTGCCGAGAACCTGGCGCGCATGCTGGAAGTCAGTTATTCGCTGTCGTTGATGCCCCAGGCGGGGCGCAGTGACGGGCTGGATGAACTGGCCATGTCGCTGCTCAGCAGCGGCACCCTTGACGGTTATCTGGAGCGCCATAAACAACTGGACGCCGAACGCATGCTGCACTTCTTCGCCCTCGACGAAGAAAACCCGGCCAGCATTTACAACTGCCTGCGCGCCGCCCGTGGTAATGCCCACGCGGTGCGCGGGCGCATCACCGCCGACATGTGGGAAAACCTCAACGCCACCTGGCTGGAAATGCGCAGCATCGCCGCCGGCGGCCTGGCGCGCCATGGCATCAGCCACTTCTGTGACTGGGTCAAACAGCGCTCGCACCTGTTTCGCGGGGCCACCTCCGGCACCATCATGCGCAATGACGCCTACCGGTTTATTCGCCTGGGCACCTTTGTCGAACGTGCGGACAACACCTTGCGCCTGCTGGATGCGCGCTACGAGATGTTTGGCGAGGAATCCGAAGAGGTCAGCGACTTGTCGGCGCGCGGTTATTACCAGTGGAGCGCCCTGCTCCGTGCGTTGTCGTCATTCGAGGCTTACACCGAGCTGTACCCGAATGCACTGAATGCGCGCTCGGTCTCGGAATTGCTGCTGTTGCGCAGTGATGTACCGCGCTCACTGCATGCGTGCATCGAAGAGTTGAGCCATATCCTCGCCGACTTGCCCGGCAGCTATGGGCGCACGGCCCAGCGCCTGGCGGCCGAGTTCGAGGCACGCCTGCGCTATACCGGCATCGATGAGATCCTGGAGGACGGCTTGCACAGCCGCCTCACGGACTTTATCGACACCGTGCGCGAACTGGCGCGGGCGATTCACAGCTCGTACCTGGAAGTGGTGTGAGTGCATTCGGGTTACTTATCTGTCAATTCGGGTGATTGACCCTGCTTGAGTGCCGCTCTTATGTTGGGCAGGTGAACGACCTTCCCAACATAAGAACAGGTACAGCCCATGTCCGAACTCCACCTGAACCCCGCCGCCGCCCACACCCTGCAACGCTGGCACACCCTGCTGGCCACTCGCGACCTCACCGCCCTGCCCGAACTGCTCGCGCCTGACGCGGTGTTCCGCTCGCCCATGGCCCACACGCCCTACCCCGGCGCGCCCGTGGTGTCGATGATCCTCAACACCGTGATCAAGGTGTTCGAGGATTTCGCCTATCACCGTGAACTGGCGAGTGCCGACGGGCTCAACGTGGTGCTGGAGTTCAGCGCACGCGTGGGTGAAAAACAGCTCAAGGGCATTGATATGATTCGCTTCAACGAACAGGGGCAGATCGTCGAGTTTGAAGTGATGGTGCGCCCCTTGAGCGGGTTGCAGGCACTGGGTGAAGAGATGGGCCGCCGGCTGGCGCCGTTCCTGGCCAAGGCCAAATCCTGATGACGATCGTTCCCACGCTCCGCGTGGGAATGCCTCTTGTGACGCTCTGCGTCACGTCTTGGGACGCGGAGCGTCCTGGGCTGCATTCCCACGCAGAGCGTGGGAACGATGAGTCCGGGTGGTTATTGGTTTTTGACTAATACCGGCTCGGCACGGTACTGGTCGGGGAACAGTTTCTTGAGCTGCGCCACCTTGGGCAAATCATTGATCACGATGTAAGGGTAAGACGGGTTCTCGGTCAGAAAGTCCTGGTGATAGGACTCCGCCGGGTAAAACGTCTTGCCCATCTCCACCTTGGTCACGATCGGCTTGTCGAAGGCTTTGGCGGCGTCCAACTGGGCGATATAGGCCTGGGCGACTTTTTGCTGTTCGGCATTTTGCGCGAAAATTTCCGAGCGGTACTGGGTGCCGCTGTCCGGGCCCTGACGGTTCAGTTCAGTGGGGTTGTGGGCCACCGAGAAGTAGATCTGCAACAGCTTGCCGTAGCTGACTTTGCTCGGGTCGTAAGTCACCGACACCGACTCGGCGTGGCCGGTATCGCCGTCGCTGACCGACTCGTACTGGGCCGTGTTTGCCGCGCCGCCGTCATAGCCGGACACGGCGTTTTTGACGCCTTGCACATGCTGGAATACGCCTTGCACACCCCAGAAGCAACCACCGGCGACCACTGCGGTTTGCAGGTTGCCGGACTCGGCGGGCAGGTCCATGGCCGGTGGCGCGATCATCACCGCGTCTTCGGCACCCCCGAAGGAGAACGCCGAGCTTTGGCCGACGAAAGCGGCGAAGGCCAGTGCGGGTAAAAATTTGAGCAGCTTCATAAAACTCACTCCAGTACGCGGTCAAGTGTGGGAGCTGGCTTGCCTGCGATAGCGGTGTACCTGCCGACGATGATGTTGGATCTGCCGGTGCCATCGCAGGCAAGCCAGCTCCCACATGGATCAGGTTTTCACTTCAACCGAAGGTGAAGGCATACGCCGACACATGCGGGTCGAGAAATTCGATGCTGAAGGTGCGGTCCTTAACGCCGGCGGGCTGGCGTACCAGTTGGTACAGACGCTGCTCGGTCACCGTGCCACTGCCATCTGGCGCCACATCGGTGCCATGAGCATCGCCTGGGGCCTGGCCATCAATCTTCACCTTGAAGCGCACCGGCTTGCCATCGGCGCCAGGCCCCAGCACAAGGTGCAGGTCACGGGCATGAAAGCGGTAAACCACACGCCCGCCGGCCTGGTCGAGGGTGGCTTGCTGGCCGCCGACATTCCATGGGCCTTCCAGGGTCCAGTTGTTCAGGACCAGGTGGCCGGCCGCCGGGTAATTCACGACTTTGTCGGTGCCTAAGGTGCCGGTCGTGACGAAATTTTCCGCACGTTGAAAGCCCAGGTAGGTTTCCGGCGATTGCACTTCGTTCATGTCCGGCGCCTGCTGCACACCCTTGGCATCAGCCTCGATCAAGCCACCGGCGACGTGGGTTGCACCGGCCTCACGCAGCAGTTGCTGAATCACCCGCTCCGACTCGGCGTAGTCGCCCTCACCAAAGTGGTGATAGCGGATCTGCCCTTTGGCATCGGCAAAGTAATGCGCAGGCCAGTATTGGTTGTTGAAGGCGCGCCAGATCTTGTAGTTGTTGTCGATCGCCACCGGGTAGGTGATGCCCAGGTCTTTCATGGCCTTGGTGACGTTGTTCACATCGCGTTCAAAGGCAAACTCCGGGGCGTGTACGCCAATCACCACCAAACCCTGGTCTTTGTATTTCTCGGCCCAGGCTTTGACGTACGGCAAGGTGCGCAGGCAGTTGATGCAGGAGTAGGTCCAGAAATCCACCAGCACGACCTTGCCCTTGAGGGCCTCAGCCGTCAGCGGCGGGCTGTTGAGCCATTGCACCGCGCCCTCCAGCGGCGGCAGCGAGCCTTCGATCGGCAGTGTGTCGCTGTGGTTGGCAGCCGCCATCATGGCGCCACCGGCCATCATCGCCCCGCTCTTCTGTGCAGGCTTGACGCTCAGTTGATCCACCAGGCTTTGTTCCAGGCCGCCGGTTGAGGCGGTCGACAAGCGCGACAGCACGCCCGTGTCCAGGCCCAGGGCGATGGCAGCCACACCGGCCAGCATCAGCGCACCCAGGCCACGGCGCAGCCATTCACCGGCGCCCAGGGATTTTTTCATCAAGCCAAAGACTTTACCGCCGACCATCAGAGCCAGGGCCAGGGACGTGGCAGCCCCGGCGGCGTAAGCCAGCAAGAGCAAGGTAGTGCCGATACTGGCCCCTTGCAGCGCGGCGCCGGTCAGCACCAGCCCCAGGATGGGCCCGGCGCAAGGCGCCCAGAGCAAACCGGTGGCCACGCCGATCAGGAACGACGCGCCCGGCCGCGGTTTGGCATCGGCCCCGGCGGCTTCCGACAAGCGATTGCCGGCGGCCACCAACGGCCGCGTCAGGCGCTCCGACAGGTGCGGCAGCAACAGCGTGAGCCCGAACAGGGCAACGCACAGCAACGCGAGCCAACGCCCGTATTGATTGACTTGCACCACCCAACCGCCGCCCACCGCAGCCAGTGAGGCCACCAGGGCGAATGTCACCGCCATCCCCGCTAACAGCGGCAAGCCACTGCGCATAAACGGCTGCCCGGTGCGAGCGAAGACAAAAGGCAGAACAGGCAGGATGCACGGGCTGACAATTGTCAGCACGCCGCCCAGATACGCGAGAACCAGCAGCCACATGGGATCGACCCTTATACGAATTTAAAATAGACATCGGCTTAAGCCGCCGTGAACGTCATGGCGACGCCATTCATGCAATAGCGCAGGCCGGTAGGCGCAGGGCCGTCGTCAAATACGTGGCCCTGGTGGCCACCGCAACGGCGGCAATGGATTTCCTTGCGCACCACGCCATAGGAGGTGTCGACGTGGCTGGCGACCGCGTTGTCCAGCGGCTGCCAGAAGCTTGGCCAGCCGGTGTGGCTGTCAAACTTGGTGCTCGAGGAGAACAGCGGCAATGCGCAGCCGGCACAGGCAAAGGTGCCGGCACGGTGTTCATCATTGAGTGTGCTGCTGTAAGGGCGTTCGGTGCCCTCCTCACGCAGCACGTCGAATTGCTCGGCCGTCAGCAAACTGCGCCACTGGGCTTGGGTGTGGTTGACCTCAAAGGTCTCGGCCGCTTCGGCTTCGCTGATCATGTTGAGCTGTTTCAGCAGGCCACCGGCCAGGACGGCGACGCCCAGGCCACCACCGGCCAGCAGCATTTGTCGACGTGAGTACATACGATTCTCCTCAACCCATAAGCATTCATGGCGGGTGTGCAACTGTGGCGAGCGAGCTTGTTGTGGCGAGCGGGCTTGCCCCGCGTTGGAGTGCGCAGCGCTCCCGCTTTTTTGGGGCCGCTACGCAACCCAACGCGGGGCAAGCCCGCTCGCCACATAACACCCATCCGCAGCAACAATGTCGCCATCCTGAGCCTTGGACGGTCGCGAAATCCTCACGCAGAGTTAAACAATTCGTGATAACTACACTCTGGCAAAAGCCGCACAATGCGCGGACTACAAGCGAAGGTTTTCTGTTATGGATCAGCCCAAACGTGTCCTGGTGGTCGAGGACGATGCCCATATTGCCGACTTGATCTGCCTGCACCTGCGCGACGAGCAGTTCGAGGTGGTGCACAGCGCCGACGGCACCGAAGGCCTGGGCCTGCTCGAGCAAGGTGGCTGGGATGCACTGATCCTCGACCTGATGCTGCCCGGCGTCGATGGCCTGGAAATCTGCCGCCGGGCCCGCGCCATGGCGCGCTACACGCCGATCATCATCACCAGCGCACGCTCCAGCGAACTGCACCGCATCCTCGGACTGGAGTTGGGCGCCGACGACTACTTGGCCAAGCCGTTCTCGATGCCGGAGCTGGTGGCACGGGTCAAGGCCCTGTTGCGCCGGGTCGACGCCATGGCGCGCAACCTGAAGATGGACGCCGGCAGCCTTGAGCTGGGCGCGTTGTTCATCAACCCGCTGACCCGTGACGCCACCCTGCAAGGCCAGCGCCTGGACCTCACGCCGCGCGAATTCGACCTGCTGTACTTCTTTGCCCGCCAGCCCGGCAAAGTCTTCTCACGCATGGACCTGCTCAACGCGGTGTGGGGCTACAGCCACGAAGGCTACGAGCACACCGTGAACACCCATATCAACCGGCTGCGCGCCAAGGTCGAGGTCGACCCGGCCAACCCGGCGCGCATCCTCACGGTGTGGGGCCGTGGCTACAAATTCGCCGAGAGCGCGCCATGAAGCTGACCCTGACCCAACGCTTGTCGGTGGTGTTCGCCGTGTTGCTGGTGATCTGCAGCGGCACCTCGGCCTGGCTGCAAGTGCGCTCCAACCACATGCATGAACTGGAAGTGGTGCAAGGTCTGTCCCGCGACCTGGCGGCGCACATTGCCCGCGACACCCAACTGATGGACGCCGACGGCCTCAAGCCGGATGCCGTGCGCAACCTGTTCAGCCAACTGATGCTGGTTAACCCGAGTGTCGAGGTGTACCTACTCGATATCGACGGCCGTGTGGTCGGTAACGCAGCCCCCAGCGGGCATTTGCTGCGTGACCATGTGGATCTTGCGCCGGTTCGGCGCTTTCTCAGCGGCGCCATGCTGCCGATCCTAGGCGATGACCCGCGCAGCGTCGACGGGCGCAAAGTGTTCAGCGCTGCGCCGCTCAAGGCCAACGGCCAGCAAACCGGCTTTCTGTATGTGGTGCTGCTGGGCGAAGCCCATGATGTGTACGACGCCAAGGACGCCACCGGCATGGCCTTGAAGATCGCCCTGTGGTCCATCGGCCTGGTTGCCCTGCTCTGCCTGATGGCTGGCCTGATCGCTTTTGCCTGGATCACCCGACCACTGCGTCAACTGACCGACAAGGTCGGCCGGTTCGACATTAACGGCGCGCCGAAAGCCGCCGAAACGCCGGTTCCCGAACTCGACAGCGGCGATGAAATCGCGGTGCTCGATCACGCCTTCGTGCAGATGCAAAACCGTCTGGGCGAGCAATGGCGCGCCATTACCCATCAAGATCAGGAACGCCGCGAGATGGTCGCGAATATTTCCCACGACCTGCGCACACCCCTGGCGTCCTTGCATGGCTACCTGGAAACCCTGTCCCTCAAGGACGCGAGCCTGAGCCCCGAAGACCGTCGGCGCTACCTCGGCATCGCCCTGGACCAGAGCCGCAAAGTCGGCGGGCTGGCCCAGTCACTGCTGGAGCTGGTGCGCCTGGAGCATGGTTTTGTGCAGCCCGTGATTGAGGGCTTTTCGCTGCCGGATCTGGTGCAGGACATCTTCCAGAAGTTCGAACTCACCGCGGAAGCCCGCGCCATTACCCTCACCGCCACGCTACCGCCCAAAGTGCCGACAGTGTTGGCCGACCTGGGTTTGATCGAGCGTGTGCTCACCAACCTGCTGGACAACGCGCTGCGCCATACGCCGGTGAATGGCGAGGTCGAGGTGATCCTGGCCCCCGAGGGCGGTGCCGTGGCGGTCACCGTCAGCGACAGCGGCCCGGGCATTGACGCCGAGCTGCGCGAAGGCTTGTTCCTGCGCGCGTTCACCATCGGCGGCGCACGCCGCGATGGCGGCCTGGGCCTGCGCATCGTGCACCGCATCCTGCAATTGCATGGGCGCAGCATCCAGTTGGTGGAACGGCCTGGGCACGGCGCAACCTTCAGGTTCTCCCTGGAAACCCGCGCATCAGCGCGTTGACTGGCTTTCCTGTGGGAGCTGGCTTGCCTGCAATAGCATCAACTCGGTGTACCTGACACACCGAGGTGTCTGCATCGCAGGCAAGCCAGCTCCCACATTTTTCACCGAGTTCGGCCTGAACTAATGTTCCAGCCGTTACATCCCTTCCACCGCCCACCAGCGCGGCAACAACTGCCGCACACGCGCCTCGCCAAAGCGGTCATCGATCAACATCACCACGCCCCGGTCCTGCTGGCTGCGGATCACTCGCCCTGCCGCCTGCACGACCTTTTGAATGCCGGGATACAAATAGGTGTAGTCATAACCCGCGCCGAAAATCGCGCCCATGCGCGCTTTCATCTGCTCGTTGACCGGGTTGAGCTGCGGCAAGCCCAGTGTGGCGATAAATGCGCCGATCAAGCGCGTGCCGGGCAAATCGATGCCTTCGCCAAACGCGCCGCCCAGCACGGCAAAGCCGATGCCTTGGCTGTGCTGGGTGAACTGGTCCAGAAACCCCTGGCGCTCGGCCTCGGCCATGCCGCGTGACTGCAACCACAGCGCAATCTGCGGATGCCGCTCGGCCATCAACTGCGCCACCTGTTGCAGGTAATCAAAACTTGAGAAAAACGCCAGGTAGTTGCCCGGCTGCCTGGCAAACTGCTCGGCAATCAACTCGACAATCGGCGCCAGGGAGGCTTGGCGATGCACAAAACGCGTGGAGATGGCATCAATAATACGCACCTGCAGTTGCTCGGCCTGGAACGGCGACTCCACATCGATCCACGCGGTATCCCCAGGCAAGCCGAGCAAGTCGGCGTAATAGTGGCGTGGGCTTAAGGTCGCGGAGAACAGCACACTGCTGCGGGCGGCGGTCAGCCTGGGGCGGATGAATTCGGCGGGCACCACGTTACGCAGGCACAGCGTCGAGGCGCTGTGCTTGCCGAACTGGCGCTTGCTGATATCGAAGATGAAGTGTTCATTGAACAGCTCCGCCACCTTGGCAAACTGCAGCGCCTCGAAATAGAAGGCTTGCAGGTCGCCGCTGAGGGCTTCGGGGTGGTCGTTGAAATAATCGCCCATGGCGCTGCTGCACAGGCTCAGGGTCTGGAGCAATTTGTCGGGTTTACCGGCGTAAGCCTGGTACGGTGCGAGCTGGTCCTTGTGCAGGGCGTTCCATTCGCGATTCAGGCGCTGCAAAGGCTTTTTCAGAGGCTCCGGCGCGCTGTCGCGCAGGGTCTTGAGGCTGTACTGGTCGAGGCTGGCGCTGTACATCGAGCGGGCGCGCTCCACCAGGTTGTGGGCCTCGTCCACCAGCACGGCGGCGCGCCATTGGTTCAACTGGGCCAGGCCGAACAGCATGGCGCCGAAGTCGAAATAGTAGTTGTAGTCGGCGACCACCAGGTCGGCCCAGCGCGCCATTTCCTGGCTCAGGTAATACGGGCACACCTCATGGGCCAAGGCCACCTCGCGCAGGTTGCGCTGGTCCAGCAGGCGCACCTTGGACGCCGCCACGCGTGCCGCCAGCAAGCGATCATAAAAGCCCTTGGCCAACGGGCAGGAATCCCCGTGGCAGGCTTTGTCCAGGTGCTCGCAGGCCTTGTCGCGCGCCACCAGTTCAAGCACCCGCAACGGCAAGTCGGGGCTGCTGGTGTAGAGCACGTGCGCGGCGTCGAGGGCCAGCTTGCGGCCGGGGGTCTTGGCGGTGAGAAAAAACACCTTGTCCAGCTGCTGCGGCGCCAACGCCTTGAGCAGCGGAAAGATCGTGCCGACGGTCTTGCCAATCCCGGTGGGCGCCTGGGCCATCAGGCAGCGGCCGGTGCTGACGGCCTTGTACACCGACTCGGCCAATGCACGCTGGCCAGTGCGAAACGCGGCATGGGGAAACGCCAACGCCTGGGCGGCGTGGTTGCGCGCCTCGCGGTGCTGCATTTCCTGGTGGGCCCAGCCGAGGAACAGCGCACATTGCTGGTTGAAGAACTGCTCAAGGTCGGCCGCTTGAAAGCGCTGGTTCAGCAAGGTTTCGCCTTCGCCGACAATATCGAAGTACACCAGCGCCAGGTCGATCGCTTGCAGGCCAAGCTTGTGGCACATCAGCCAGCCGTACACCTTGACCTGCGCCCAATGCAATTGCCGATGGTTGGCGGGTTGGGCCTCGAGGTCGCCGCGATAGGTTTTGACTTCTTCCAGGCGATTGCTGTCGGGGTCGTAGCCGTCTGCCCTGCCCCGCACCTTGAGCTGCTGGTACTCGCCTTCCAGGGCCACTTCATTCTGGTAATGGGCGCTGCGCCGCGAGGCGACCGTACGATGGCCGATAATGCCTTCCTGGGCGCTGGGCGACGGCGTAAAGCGCAGGTCCAGGTCGCCGACCTTGGCCGTGAACTCGCACAGCGCGCGCACCGCAACGTTGTAGCTCAAGCGGTTTGCGCCCAGCGCACATAACAGACGGTGACGGGCATCTGGTACTCGCCGCAGAACTCCAGCCAGCGCAGTTGGTTGTCCTGCAGGCGGTCGCCGGGGCCCTTGACCTCGATCATGCGGTAGCTCTTTTGCGCCGGCCAGAACTGGATCAGGTCCGGCATGCCGGCGCGGTTGGCGCGTATATCCAGCAGCAGGCGTTCAAACCAGTAGCGCAGGTGGTCGGCGGGCAAGCACGTCAGGGCTTGCTCCAGCAGCTCTTCACTGAGCAGGTTCCAGAACACGAATGGCGACTGGATGCCCCATTTGTCCACGTAGCGCTGGCGGATAGTGGTTTTGTAACGCTCATCCGTGAGCTGTTCGAAGCAGGCGGCGAACAACGCTGCGCGACGTTGGTGAAAGTCCTCGCTGTGCAGGTCCACCGGCCCGCGCTGGAACGGGTGGAAAAACGACCCCGGCAGCGGCGCAAAAATCGCCTCCCAGCACAACAGCCCGAACAGCGAGTTGATCAACCCGTTTTCGACGTAATGCACCGGCGCATCGGGCTCACTCAGATGCGCCTGCACGCAGGATTCCACCGACATCAGCGGCGCCTGCACCAGTGCCAGGTCCAGGCGCGTGACCTCACGCGGCTTGACCTTGGGCAGCGCCGGCTCGCCGAGCTTGCGCCGCAGGCGTGGCAGCACGCGCAGCAGGTGTTGCTGTTCGGCAGCGCTTTGCGGTGCTTGTTGTGCCGCACACGCCAGGGCCATGGCTTGCGCGTAATCCTCCTGGCGTTCGAGCACGCGAATCAAGCGCGAGCGCGCACCGGGATAGGCGCAATCACGGTAGATCTGCGCCGCCAATTCCAGCTCGGCACTGCGCTCGCAATACTGGCCGATCTGGAACAGCAATTTAGCCCGGCGTTTTTCCAGCCAGGGGTTGTCGGTGGCCAGCAGCACGATCTGCGCCAGTACCTCGTCCAGCGCCTGCCCGGCTTCGAAGGCTTGCTGGCATTGGTGCAGGAACAGAAAACCGTGCACATCGTCACGGCTACGCAGGCCACGGGATTCGGCGCAGAACTCGACTTTTTCGTAGGTGTAGATACCCAGGTCCGCCAGCACAAACTCTGACCAGTCCTGGTGCAGGTTGCCGAAGAACATCAGCCGCAGGCGGTCGCACAGGTCCATCACGGTGAGGCTGTAGAGCGTGTCGTTCAGTTCGGGGCACCACTGGGCAAAGCTGCGTGACTCAGTGAACTGCGCCGCCAGCCCTTCCAGCCAGTCGGCCTTCTTGCCTTTGGGTTGGTCAATCCATGGCGCGAAGGCGGCGAGGATTTCGCTTTTTTGCAGCAGCGCGAACAGCTCTTCAACACTCAACGGGCTCAGGTTTTCGACCCAGCCCTGCTGCACCAGTGCCAGCGCGGCCGTGTGGGTGCAGCCGATTTCCAGGTAATTGAGCTTGCTCCCGCGAAAATGCACACCTTTGCGCATCACCATGCGCACCAATAACGCCTGGGACGGCTGCGGCAACCTGTCAAATTGCTGAATAAACTGCATTTCGTCCGGGTCGAGCAAATCGGCATAGCGCTGCCCCAGCCACAGCAGTACTTGGCGGAAGTTATGCAGGTAATACAGGGGATCGTCGAGGGGGTTGGCCATGTCGCGCACTGATCAAATACTGGTTATGCATACAGAGTGCCGCCAGTGGCGGGCTGTTGCAATCAGTAATAGATAAATGGCCCACGCAACTTTTTGTATAAAAGTGATCAGATAGGACAGTTGATGACGTAACATTTGTGGCTCGAGGCCTTAGGCCCGGGACTTTTCAGCAGGACTTTTCAGGGTTAAAGGTAAGGGTAATGAACATGAAGAATTTGGGTCTGCCGCTGGTTGCACTCACTTTTCTGCTGATGGCCGGTTGCTCCACGCAAACCGTAGTGACATTGCAAAATGGCACGCAGTATTTGACCAAGGACACCCCCAAGACCAAGACAGCCGATGGGTTCTATGAATTCACCGACATCGCCGGCAAGCACATCCGCATCAAGGCTGATGACGTTGCCACGGTACGCAGCGAAAAGTGAAAGCAATCGCCTGAACATAAAAAGCCCCGCAATGCGGGGCTTTTTCTTGCCTGCTTGATTTGATCGTTCCCACGCTCCGCGTGGGAATGCAGCCCAGGACGCTCCGCGTCCCAAAGCGTGACGCAGAGCGTCACAAGAGGCATTCCCACGCAGAGCGTGGGAACGATCAGTTAGCGGTAGTACGGGTGGTAATAAGGGTGATAGTAGGGATGGTAATAGTACGAGTGGTAGTACGGCCGGTAGCAGCATGGGCCGGGATAGGCCGGGTACACCGCACACCCGCCCAGGCCCAGCAATACCAGGGCGCACAGCAGCAATCGAAGTCGGGACATGCTCGGTTCCTCACATGACGCGCGAAACAGCTCGCGACGAGTGATTAAACGTGTGAGGCCCGCCCAACCCGTCGCAGCGCTGCGCCGTTGATCGATGAAGATTTATTTACCGAAGGATTTTCACCAACCTGGCGTTTAACCGATAAGCCGCCTTCATCTTCGAAGGCGGTAGAACGGAGAAAGACGGCCATGGCACTCATGTCCCGGACGATACGCGCGCTGTTACTCATCCCCCTGAGCCTGGCGGCCCTGGCCAGTGCACCGACGTTTGCCGACACCCTTATCATCCGTCAGCCGCCGCGGGTCATCGTAGTCGCTCCCCCGCCGCCGCCGGTTTATTACGGGCACTGGGGTTACGCCCCTCGGCCTTACTACTATCCACATCATGTTTACAGCTACGGCTACGGCTACCCCCACCGGCCGTACTACGGTGGCGGCTGGCGGGGGCACAATTGGCATTGATCAGCCGATGCTGACGCCGTCCGCCCACAGGCCGCCGTGCCCGACGCCGACCAGGGTCACCGAGTCGGCGCCAAAGGTCAGCACCGTGTCAGCGCCGACCACTTTGGCATGATCACGCAGGTCGGTGCTGCCTTCCACGTTCTGGAACACCAGCTTGTCCGTGGTTTGGTAGCCGATCACCCGATCATTGCCAAAATGGCCGCTGAACAGGAAGGTGTTATGCCCACTGTTGTCGCGGATCGTGTCATTGCCTTTGCCGCCTTCGATAAAGTCTGCGCCCTTGCCGCCCTGAATCAGGTCATTGCCGTGGCTGCCGATGATGAAGGTGTTGCCCTTGTGGGGTTCGGCATTGCGGTTGAGGTCCTGCACCCAGGTGGTGGCCCGCGCCGGGTCGGACAGGTTGGCGACGATCACCGTGGAGTCGCGGGTCATCTGGTCGTAGAAGCCGGACTCGAGGATGCGCGTCATGCCGTCGCCATAGCCGGTGGGCAAATGCGAGACCCAGGTCGGCAGGTTGACGATCGAAAACGGCAGGATATTCCACAACGTCGAGGCGTAGTGGTCGTTGAAGCTGACGATATTGTCGGTGGTCGACTCGTGGGGTTTGTCGTGCACGCCCAGGGACGACAGGTTGAAGGATGAGCCGTCAAGCGCGCGGAACACCGGGTCGTTTTCGTAGCCGATGTTCAACACTTTATCGCCCGCGCTCTGGGTCGGTGAGGCATAGGCCACGTAGTTGGCGTCCTTGTAGAACCCCGACCATTTGTTGTTGCTTAAATCCGCCATGCTGTTGACCGCCAGGCCGCCCAGGCTGTGGCCGCTGACCACCACGTCCTTGCCGCTCAGGCCATGGGCGCCGGCATAGTCGGCGACATTTTTGAGCAAGCCGCCAAAGGCTTCGCCCGCGTAGTTCTTGGCATAATCCTTGGGGCCAAAGGCCGCCAGCAGGTCGCTGATCACGTCGCCGATGGAGTCGGTGATCAGGCTTTCCCGTGGCCCCGAGGTGCCTCGAAAGCCGATGCCGATTTCGAGCAGTTTGCCGGCGTCATCGTACTTGCCCAGCACCTCGACCTGGGCCGTGGTGTAGCCGGCCTTTTCGCCAAAGAAAGTGCCGCGCGCATCGACCTTGCCGCCATAGCCCAGGGCACTGGCGCTGATGGGCGTCCAGCCGGCTTTTTGCACCGCTGCAAGCGCGGCTTTTTCCGAGTCGGGGTTCCAGGGAATGCCGGGAATCACACCTTGTGAATCCGTGCTGCCCAGCAGCGCACCCACCAGCGTGGCCGGCAAGCCAAGCCCCAGGCCATTGTGCTGGTAACCCACGGCAAAGCCGTTATCCAGGTTGTGGTAGGAATACAGCGTGATCGCCATGGCATCGGCGAACAGCGTTTTGGAGCCCTCGGTGCCGAGGTTTTTATAGTCAAAGATACCCATGGTAGTGCCTCTCTGTTGTTGGATTTGTAGAGAAAGCGAAAACACGTGTGGCTATGGAGCAGCTCTATCTGATCTCCCGCGATCCAAATGTGGGAGCGGGCTTGCTCGCGAAAGCGGTGTATCAGTTAACAGATTCATTGGCTGAACCACCGCATTCGCGAGCAAGCCCGCTCCCACATAAACCCGGTACTCACTTTAAGAAGTGTCGTCCCCCTTTAGAACGCCCAGTCGAGGCTCAACCCCACCCCGTGGACCTTGTCCTTGCTGGCCAGCAGGCCGTTGTAGTCAAAGTTCACCCGCGCATCCTTGCTCACCGCCAGGCTGACCCGCGCACCCACCAACGCCGCATCACGCACCATCGGCGCACTTTCCACTGCGAACGCCGGGCCGCCCGAGGCAAACGCCAGGTGTCGCTCGGAATCGATGCTGCTCAGGTTGTGCTGCCAGCCCAGGGTGCCGGACACTTCCAGTTGCTGGTGATCATTCACATTGAAGGTCTTCAAGGCGCGCACGCCCAGGGTGCTCAGCACCACATCGCGCGTATCGTCGTGGCCTTTGAGCGCGGCGGCGTCACCCTTTTCGGTGAACCCATCAGTGTTCAGATGCACATAGGCCAGGTTGGCGAACGGCTCCAGGGCCAGCGGTTGCAGGTTGACGCGATAGGCCGCTTCACCGAACACCTGAGTGCTGCTCGCGTCGACTTTGACCTTCTGCTTGCCGGCCACATCGCCGTATTGCAGGTCACGCTTTACATCGCCGCGGTGCCAGCTGTAGGTCGCCCCACCGCTCAGGCGCAGGGCACCGATCTCATGCCCGGCATAGGCACCGAAGTGGTAGCTGTCGACCGAGGCACGGGAGTGGGTGTCGTTGCCCATGTTCAACGAGGTGTCGCTGTAGCCGGCGACCAAACCGATACGCGTCGACTCATCCAACACGCCATCCACACCGGCGAGCATGCCGCCCAGCGACGTGGTGTAGCCCGCGGTGTCGCTGCGGCTGTCGGTCTTGCCCCATGCGCCCAAGGCCTTGACCCACACGTTGCCACGGCTGTCGAGGGTGTCGCTGCTGGCGCCCATCTCGCCATGGCGCAGGCGTTCGCCCACGGCTTCGCGCACGTAACGGCTGTCGTTGATCAATGCACTTTGCAGCGCCGGGTAGATTTCACCGGAGAGCTGCTGGAACGCGCCCTGGGCCGAGGCCGCATTCGGCGCCAGCAACAGGCTTTCATACACCGCATTGCCGGCGCCCAACTGGTCCGCCGCCGCCGCGACCGCCCGCTGGTTCGGCGTGACCGCCACACTGGCGAAGCTGTTGGTGCGCGCCACGTCCAGCTGCACGCCGTTGGCGGCATAGTTGAGGGTGCCGCCGATAAACAGGTAGTTCGGCAGCACTGCGCCGAAGCTGCCGGTCACCCCGCCTGCGGCTTGCAGAATGTTGTACTGGCGGCCGATCAGGCTTTGTGCCTGGGCGTTAGTCAACAGTGTCGGGCTGTTTTCCAGCGCCAGGGTCACGGTGCCGCCATTGAGCGTGGCGGTGCCGCCGGCAACGATGCGGTCGCTGCTGGTGGGCGACAGCTCCACCGCGTAGGTCGAACCCGCATCAAAGGTCACGTTGCCCGCCACATTCAAGGTGCCGATGGAGTTACCCGGCGCCACGGTGCCGCCGCTTTTGGCGGTCAACGAGCCGATACGGCCCGAGCCTCCGAGCACACCGGTCTGGCTTACGGTAACGTCGGAAGTGACCGAACCATTAATCGCCAGCAATCCCTGGTTGACCAGGGTCGGCCCGCTGTAGGTGTTGGTGCCGCTCAGCACCAGCGTGCCGATGCCTTGCTTGGTCAGGCCGCCATGGCCGGAAATGGCATTGCTCCACACATCCAGGCCGCAATGCACGTCGGTGCACAGACGCTGAGTCGGTTTACCGGCATCCACCACCGCACCGATGCCTGGCAGGTCGGCGACAAACTGGCTGCTGCCATAGGCGCCGTCGATACGGAACTCGGCAGGAATATCCTCGGCCGTGACGAACATCCCTGGCCCGTTGACGGCTTTGCCCAGGTTGATCATGCCCCAGCCATACAGCGCGTCGATGCCCGGTGCGCCAAGGTCGGTGGCGGTGGTTTTAAGCACCGTGGCGACCTGCTCGCCGCTCATGTAGGGGAAGCGCTCCATCAGCACCGCCGCTGCGCCGGCCACATGGGGCGCCGCCATGGAGGTGCCGTTTTTGTTGGCCCAGTCGCTGGTCAGGTTGCTCAGGTCGGTGCCGTTGATGATCGAACTGAAGATCTTGGTGCCGGGCGCCGACACACAGAAGCTTGCCGCATAACCACAGCGCGACGAGAAGGTGCTGATCACATACGGGTTGGCACTCGCGGTGTCCGGGTTTTGCTGCAAGGCCGCTACCGACAGCCAGTTCGGCGCGATCTCCGGCACGAAGTACGCCAGGCCCGACATCGCATCCGGGTTGTTACGGTTGTAGTCGTTACCGGCAGCAAAGATGGTCAGCACGCCGCTGCGGGCGGCATCGATTGCGCCTTGGTAGGCACCGCCGGCGATGGTGCCGAGGATCGGCCGGATATTGTTGAACTGCGCCTGGGCTTCATTGACCGTGAAGTTGGGGAACGCCGGATCGCGGCCGCCCTTGGCGTATTGATCGCCAATGCCGATGCCCCAGCTGTTGTTGATGATGCGTGCGCCGCTGGCCACCAGCCCATCCCAGCCGGCCTTGTACACCGCGCCGTCGTTACCGAGGATAATCCCGTCTTCCGGGCCCGGGTCGCCGTTTTCGGCGCTGAGGATTTGCGCATTGAACGCCACGCCGTGCATCGGCCCGCCGTCACGGTTACCGGCGGCAATCCCGCCGACGTGGGTGCCGTGGTTACCCAGCTTGCCGTTGGAGTCCTTGGACGGCGTGCCGTCATAGCGGAACGCATCGCCGGCCTTTACCGGAATATACGGGTCGGTGTATTGGCGGATGCCTTCGGTGACAATCGTCACCACCTTGTTGGGGCTGGCGAACTCCGGGTGCTGCGCATACACCGGCTGGTCAAAGATGCCCAGTTTGACGCCTTTGCCGGTGTAGCCGGCGGCATACGCGGTGTCCGAGTGGATGGCGCCCAGGCCCCAGTCAGCCTTGAACTCGTTGCTGCGCCAACTGGCGGCGTCGCCCAGTTTGCCGGTTTCCACATAGGGTGCGGCCTGGGCGGTCCCCAGACTTGCCAGGCAGCACAGCAACGCGCCGTATGGCACGCAGCTCAAAGCCTTGAGCGGGTAGCCCGGGCCTGTGTGAGTGGCGATCATTAACCCTGGTTTGCGTTTGTTCACGGTGACCTTCCTTAGTTTTCTTATTGCACTTTTTTGGAAATCCAACCCGATCGTTCCCACGCTCCGCGTGGGAATGCAGCCCAGGACGCTCTGCGTCCAAAGCGTGACGCAGAGCGTCACACGAGGCATGCCCACGCGGAGCGTGGGAACGATCATCGCTGCGGTGTTTTTAGAACTGCCAGTTGAGGCTCAGGCCCACGCCTTGGGTTTTCGCGCTCCCACCCAATTGGCCGTTGTAATCCAGGTTGACCCGCGTGGCCTTGCTCAGCGCCAGGCTGGCCTGCACACCAACCAGCGCGGCATCACGCAGCAAGGGCGAACTGCGCACGGCAAACGACGGCCCGCCGGCGACAAACGCCAAGTGTTCTTCGGATTCCACCGCCGTCAGGCTGTGCTGCCACCCAAGCGAGCCGGACAGCTCCAGCTGCTGATGGTCGTTCAGAGCCAGGGTTTTCAAGGCCCGCACGCCGAGGGTGCTGAGCACCGCATCGCGCCGATCGCTGCCACGCTCCAGCGCCGCCGCAGCGCCTTTTTCATGAAAGGAATCGCTGTCCAGGTGCACATAGGCCAGGTTGGCGAACGGCTCCAGCGCCAGCGGTTGCAGGTGAATACGGTAGGCAGCTTCAGTGAACAACTGCGCCGTGCGGGCATCCAGCTTGGTCTTTTGCTTGCCGCTGACTGCGCCGTATTGCAGGTCACGCTTTACGTCGCCGCGGTGCCAGCTGTAGGCGCCGCCCACGCTGACGCGCCAGTCACCCAGTTCACGCCCGGCATACGCGCCGAAGTGGTAACTGTCGATGGACGCCGATGAATGCGTGCCGCTGCCCATATTCAACGAGCTGTCGCTGTAGCCAGCCACCACACCTACGCGGGTCTGCTCGTCCAGAGCGCCGTCCACACCGGCGAGCAAACCGCCAATCGAGGTGTTCGAGCCAGCCGTTTCGCTGCGGCTGTCGGTCTTGCCCCAGGCGCCAAGGGCCTTGAGCCACAGGTTGCTTTCGCCGTTCACCGGCACATGGCGCAGGCGTTCGCCCACGGCATCGCGCAGTTGCAGGCTGTTGTTGATCAGCATCGCGCCAATCGCCGGGTAGATCTCACCTGACAGTTGCTGCAAGCCCTGGCGGGCCGTGGCCACCGAGTCCGACTGCAACAGGCTTTCATACACCGGGTTGCCGGCGCCCAGTTGCTCGGCTGCCGCCGCGACATTGCGCTGGTTGCGCGTGGCGGCAACGCTGGCGAACGCAGCGTTGTTGCGCCCCACGTCCAACTGCACGCCGTTGGCGGCGTAATCGAGGGTACCGCCGAGGAACAGGTAATTGGGCAACACCTGGCCAAACTGGCCCTGAATGCCGCCCGCCGCCTGCAGGATGCTGTACTGGCGGCCGATCAGGCTTTGCACTTGGCTCTGGCTGAGCAGTGTCGGGCTGTTTTCCAGCGCCAGTGTCACGGTGCCGCCGCCCAGCACGGCTTTGCCGCCTGCGACGATGCGGTCGCTGCTGGTGGGCGTCAGTTCCACCGCATAGGTGGAGCCCGCGCCCAGGTTCACATCACCGGCCACCTGCAAGGTGCCCACGGAATTGCCCGGTGCCACGGTGCCGCCGCTGTTGACGCTCAAGGCGCCGATGCGCCCGGAACCGCCGAGGGTGCCGCTGTTGTTGACCGTCACCGCCGAGGTCAGCGAACCGTTGACCGCCAGCAGGCCGCCATTGACGCTGGTTGCACCGCGATACGTGCTGTCGCCGCTGAGCACCAGGCTGCCGGCGCCGGATTTGATCAGGCTGCCCTCGTACACGCGGTTGGCGGCTGCCTGATCACGGGCAGTGCCAACGGCGTAATCGGTCTGGTCCTGCTGGCTGGCATTCGCGCCCACGCCGTTCTGCCAGCCCTTGTCGATCAGGGTTTGCTGCCACGCGCTGTGCTCGGCGCGGTCTTCGGCCTGGCGCTGGACCAGGGCCTGATCCGAGATGCCGTTGCTCCACACATCGCCCTGCCCGGCCGCGAGGTTGACGTTCATGCTGCCAAGCAATTGCCCGGGCCCGTGCATGGCCCGGCCGAGGTCCGGCACGCCCCAGCCCACAGTGGTGTTGGGCGCCTGGGTGATCGAACCGTCGAGCTGCGTGGCGGTGGTCAACAGCACCTGCAACGCCTGCTCATTGGTCATGTACGGGTAGCGCTCCATCACCAGCGCCAGCGCGCCGGTGGCATGGGGTGCCGACATCGAGGTGCCGGATTTGACCCCATAACCGCCGTCGGGAATGGTGCTGTTGATCAGCGCGCCGGGCGTGGAGATGCACCAGTATTTGGCAATCCCGCACTTGTTGTATTTCTGGTTATTGGCCTTATCCAGGCCGGACACTGCCAGCCAATGGCCTTCCAGTTCCGGCTGGAAATACGGCAAGGCCGAGCGCACGCTGGCATTCGCATAACCGCTGTTGCCGGCGCTGAACACATTGATTACACCGGCTTTGGCCACGTCCGCTGCGGCATCCAGCCAGGTGCCCCGGTTGTAATGCTGGGCATAGGCCGCATGCAGGTCGCCGAGGGTCTGGTAGCTGACATCCTTGGGCTGGCTGCCCCAGCTGTTGTTGATGGCGCGCACGCCGGAATCCACCAGCGCGGTGTACACCGCCTTGAAATACTTGGGGTCCGGGGTCGGGCCAAACAGGAAGCTGTCGTTGGCGTTGGTATTGCCCACGTAAATTTGTGCGTTATACGCCACGCCGTGCATGCCCACGCCATCACGGGCCGCGCCCATGGTGCCGGTGACATGGGTGCCGTGGGAGTCGTTGTTGGGGTTGAGTGCGCCGGTGGTGCTGAACGCGCTGCCATCCACATACGTGCCGCTGGCGCTGACCGCGTGGTAGCGGTCTTTTGAAGCTTCGGGGTGGTTGGGGTCAAAGCCCGAGTCCAGCGCGCCGACTTTGACCCCGTTGCCGGTGATGCCGGCTGCGTAGGCTTCATCGGCCTTCATGCGCCCCAGGCCCCAGTCGCTCTGGAATTCGGCGGAGCGCCAACTCGCCGGGTTACCCGCTTGGCCGGTTTCGGTGTAGGCCGCCTGTGCCGCAACGGACAACAGGAGTAACGAGCCTGCGGTAAACGGTTTGAAACGTGGTGAATGGGTGATCATCTAACCCCTCCTTATTCTTCTTATGGATGCTCATTTCACCGGGCCGAAAGCCTCATCGACTTTCGCCAGGTCGGTGTCGCGCAAGTTGCCCGCGTAGTAGTGCAATTTGGTCCAGGCCATCAGGTAGTCGTAACGCGCCTGCGCCAGGTCGCGACGGGTGCTGTACAGCTGTTGCTCGGCGTTCAGCGCGTCGAGGTTGACTCGTTCGCCGCCGAGGATGCTTTGCTTGGTCGACACCACCAGCGCCTCGGCCGAGGTCAGCGCCTTTTGGTACGCGCGCAATTTGCTCACGCCCGACAGGCACGCACTGAACTGGCGGCGCAGTTCGATCAGGGTTTCACGGGTCTTGCCTTCCAGCTCGTACTCGGCCTGTTCCATGCCACGGCTGGCCTGACGGGTGGAGGCAGAGATGCCACCACCGGCATACAACGGCAGGCTGACTTCAACGCCGATGGTGTTGGTGTCGTAGCGCTGGTTGTAAGTGTTGCCGCTGTCGGACTCCTGTTTGCGCGAGCTGGCATACGCGGTGATCTTGGGCAAATGCCCGGCGCGGTTGCGCTCCACTTCATAACGCGCGACTTCCACGGCTTGGCGTTGCGACGCCAGCGTGGGGTTATTGCTCAGCGCCAGTTCATGCCAGGTGTCGTAGTTGGCCGGGGTCAGGGTGAAGGCGGCAAAGCTCTGGTTCAGCGGCGCCAGGTCGTGGATGTCGACGCTTTGCACGCCGATCAACGCCCCCAGCTCGCGCAACGACGCGTCCTGCTCATCCAGCGCCTGGATCTCTTCGGCGGTGGCCAGCTCATAGCGCGACTCGGCTTCGAGAATGTCGGTGCGTGTGCCTTCGCCCTGCTGGAACAGGTGCTGGTTCTGCTGGAACTGCTGCTCGTAGGCCTTTTTCTTGGCGCGCGCGATGTCGATCTGGTCCTGGGCAAACAGCGCCTGGGTGTAATAGCTCAGCACCCGCACCAGCAACGCCTGGCTCTTGTCGCGAAAGCTTTCATCGGCAAACAGCGCCTGGGCCACGCCCTTGCGGTAGTTGGCGTAGGCTTCGTAGTCGAACAACGGCTGTTGCAGGCTGAAGGTCGAGCCATAGCTGTTGTAGTTGCGGTCGTCGCGGTAACTGCCGCCGCGCCCGTCCGGCAGGTGCGCTTCGGAATTGTTGCGGCCCTTGTTGTAGTTGTACGACAGGCGCGGCAACAGCCCGGCGCGGCCGATGGTGCGGTTTTCCAGGCCGGCGTCACGCTCCTTGATGGCGCCGAGAAACACCGGATCGTTACGCAATGCCTGCTCGTACACATCAAACGGGCCCATGGCGGCGTGGGCACTGGTGCAGCTCAACAATAAGGTGATGAACACAACGCGCATGCTCATTCCTCAGTCAACGCAGAACCGGCGCGATCGAGCAGCGGCTTGAACAGGTAATTGAGCAGCGAACGTTCGCCGGTGCGTACAAACATCTCGGCGGGCATGCCCGGCTTGATCACCAGGCCGTGGAGTTTTTCCAATGCCGCCTCGCTGACCGTGGTGCGCAGCACGTAGTAAGGCTGGCCGGTCTTTTCATCGAGCATCTGGTCGGCCGAGATCAGGCTGACTTCGCCCGGCACGCGCGGGGTGCGGCTTTGGTTGAACGCAGTGAAGAGGATATCGACCGGCAGGTGGGTGCCTACTTTATCGACCAGATTCACCGGCAGGCGCCCTTCCACTTCCAGGCGTGTGCCCTGGGGCACGATCTCCAGCAGGGTTTCACCGGCGCGCACCACGGCGCCCTCGGTGTGCACACTGAGGTTGACCGCAATGCCATCGGCCGGCGCATTGATTTCGCTGTGCTGCAAATCAAAACCCGCCGAGGTCAGCTGCTGCTCCAGGGTCAGGCTGCGCAGTTGCGCGTCGGCCAACTGGCTGCGCACTTCTTTCTGATATTCCTCGCTGTGCTGCTGCAACTTGAGGCGCGATTCGAGAATGCCCTGCTCCACTCGGCCACTTTCGCCGCTGTTTTGGGCCAGGTCCTGCTGCACCTGGGACAGTTGGCGCTGGTAGTCCAGCAAGCGGTTGCGCGGGATATAACCGTTGTCGGCCAGGGGTTGCAGGTTGGCCAATTGATCACGCAGCGATTGCGCCTGGGCGGACAGGTCGGTGCGCGCGCGGCGCATGCCACTCAGTTGCGAGGTGGCGCCATCGATATTGGCGCGGATTCCGGCCTGCTCGCGGGCAAAGGCTTCGCGGCGGCTGCTGAACAATTGGCGCTGGCCCTCCAGCACCAACGCCAAAGCCGGATCGGGGTTGGCGCTCAGCTCAGCAGGAAAGGTAATCGCGGCCTGGTTGTCACGCTCGCTCTGCCAGCGCGCGACGCTGGCCCAGGCCATGCGGTACTGGGCTTGCAGCGATTGCACGTCGGCCTGGTTCTGGGTCTGGTCGAGGCGAAACAGCGGCTGGCCCTGTTTGACCAGTTCGCCCTCCTTGACCAGGATGCGGCTGACCACGCCGGGGCTGAAGGTTTGCACGGCCTTGCGCTTGCCCGAGACCACCACCGTGCCTTGCACCGGGATACCCTGGTCCAAGGGCGCGAGGCTGGCCCAGAGGAAAAACCCGCCGGCGCCGACAACCGTCAGCAACCAGCCCATCTTCACGAAAAAACCGGCATCACGCTCTTTAAAACGGGGCTCAACTGTAAGGCTGCTCATGCGCCTGGATTCCTTCCGGTCTGGTACTGACGGCTAAGGCTCACACCGGCCTTTTCCCGTGGCGCTTCCTGCTGTTGCTGGCCCGACAACGCGCGCAGCACTTCCTGGCTGGGGCCGAAGGCCTGCAATTGGCCTTCGCTGAGCACCAGCAACTTGTCGGCCTGGGCCAACGCCGAGGAGCGGTGGGTGACCAGCACCACGCTGCTGCCCTGGGCTTTCATCTGCACGATGGCGCTGGCCAAGGCGGCCTCGCCCACGGTGTCGAGGTTGGAGTTGGGTTCATCCAGCACGATCAAACGTGGCGCGCCGTACAGCGCACGCGCCAGGGCCACCCGCTGCTTCTGGCCACCGGAGAGGCCGCCACCGTTGTCGCCCAGCACGGTGTCGTAGCCTTGGGGCAGACGCAGGATCAACTCATGCACACCGGCCTGTTGCGCGGCTTTCACCACCCGCTCCGGGTCGGCGTCACAAAAGCGCGCAATGTTGTCGGCGATGCTGCCGCTGAACAACTCGATGTCCTGGGGCAGGTAGCCGATATGCGGGCCGAGGTCGTCGCGGTTCCAGCGATGGATATCCGCACCGTCCAGGCGCACGGTGCCGGCCAGGGTAGGCCACACGCCAACCAGCACGCGGGCCAGGGTCGATTTGCCCGAGCCCGAGGCGCCGAGCACGCCCAGCACTTCACCGGCGCCGAGGCTGAAACTGACCTGCTGCAACGTCGCCACACGCCGCCCGGGCGGGCCAGCGCTGACCTGCTCAAAACTCACTTGGCCCTTGGGCGCCGGCAAGGTCATGGGCTCGGCTTCGGGTGGAAACTCGCGCAGCAGGTCATCAAGGCGCTGGTAAGCCAGCTTGGCCGAGCTCCACTGCTTCCACACCGCAATCAATTGGTCGATGGGGCTGAGCACACGGCCCATCAGAATGGACCCGGCGATCATCATCCCGGCCGTCATCTCGCCCTTGATCACCAGGAAGGCGCCCAGGCCCAGCACCAGGGATTGCAGGCACAGACGCAGGGATTTACTCAGCGAGGTCATCACCGAACCGGTGTCGCTGGCCTTGTTCTGAAACCCGAGGAACTGCGAATGCACCGCGAACCAGCGCTTGCGCAACGCGCCGAGCATGCCCATGGCCTGGATGGTCTCGGCGTTGTGCAGGTGGCTGGTGGCCAGTTGGGTCGACTGCTGGGAAAAAGCCCCCGCCTCGCCCAGGGGCTTTTTGGTCAGGTATTCATTCAGGCACGCCAGCGCGATCAGCAGCACAGCGCCTGCCGTGGCCAACACGCCCAGCCACACGTTGAAGAGGAAAATCACAAACAGGTAGATGGGAAACCATGGCGCATCAAAGAACGCGAACAGCGCCGGCCCGGTGATGAATTGGCGGATCACGGTCAAATCGCCCAGCGACTGCCCGGCGTGCCCCTGGCCGCGTTGCAGGTTGCGTTCAAATGCGGCTTTGTACACACGCAAGTTGAAGCGCCGTTCCAACTGGCTGCCGATGCGAATCACGACAAAACTGCGCAACACTTCCAGGGTGCCGATAAAGACAAAGAAGCCCACGACCATCAGCGTCAACATCACCAGGGTGGTTTCATTCTGGGAGGACAACACACGGTCATACACTTGCAGCATGTAAATCGACGGCACCAGCATCAACAGGTTAATCAAGGCGGTAAAGCAACCGATGCTGATCAAAATGCTCTTGTATTCACCCAGCGCCCTGAATAAAGGCGCAACCACGTGGGACTTCGCCATAGTATCTGTTCTTCCCCAAAGCAAATGACGCGCAATAGTTGCCCCAGCCCTGAAGTGGGGTGGCCAACTATTAATCTCTAGTTATAAGCTTATAACGCTTTAATTAAGGTGTTCGTTGCAGCACAACTTCCGCTATTGAAGCTGTATGCCCTTTGTATTCACCGTCGTTTTCGCGGTTCAGATGAATAATCCCGCTGCCCTCGGTGTTAAACAGCCAGATACCGTCCGGGGTCGGCGACCAGGTCATCGGTTTATCCCCCAGCCAACGTTCGGCGCAGGCGACATCACCGGCCAGGGCATTGGGCTGGTCCAACAGATCGAGTGCGCACACCTGATCCTGCTGCTTCAACTCCCAATGGCCGGCCAGTTGCGCGGTGGTGGGTAAAACAAGACTGCTCGCCATGACGTGGGCTCCTGCCGAAACGAACAACACCTGTGAAGCACAGGCGATCAAATGAGAAAAACGCGGCATCTGCTGCTCCATCCTGAGCGCGCGGCGCCGGGGCGCCGCGCGCTTTACATCAAGCTACGATGTCGCTGGCGACTGCCTGGCCGACGGTGGTGACGAGGAAATCCGCCACGCCGTGCCCGGAGAAGTCCACCGCCAAGGTGCCCAGATTGGTACCCGAGGCATAGCTCAGTACAGCATCGCCGGCATGCCCGGTGAATGCATTGACGTAGCTCAAGCCTGCACCTTTGGTGATGCCGGACAGGTCGATCTTGTCCGAACCGGAGGTGAAGTCAAAGATCTTGTCCGCCGCACCCGGCTTGGAGTCGGAACTGGCACCGTACACGAAGGTGTCATTGCCGGCGCCGCCCCACAGTTGGTCCGCACCGCCACCGCCGTAGATGATGTCGTTGCCGGCACCGCCCTTGATCACGTTGACGGCGTTGTTGCCGATGATCAGGTCATTGCCCGAACCGCCGAACGCGTTCTCGATGGTGACGCCCTTGGCGATGGACACGTTGCCTACCAGGCCGCCAACGTCGGAGAACGAGGCCTCATTGAGGTTGATCTTCTGGTTTTGGGTGAAACCGGAGAAGTCCAGGGTGTCGTTGCCGCCACCGTCCCATACCGAGAACACCAGCTTGTCGGCATTGGAGGTGGCGCTGAGGAAGTCACGCCCGGTGTTGGAGTTGAAACCGTAGGTGGTGTCGCCGGCGCGGGTGGCGTAGTTAGCGCCGTAGAGCTTCTGGATCGCGGCAATGTCGTCGATCAGCGGGCCGGACGAATAGGCTTCGACCCCGCCTTTACTGAAGTTCTGGTTGGTGTTGCTCTCACTCCAGTAACTCATGACGCTGTAGCCACGCGTGTCCTGTCCATAGTCCGCGTCTTTGTAGGAAGGGTTGCCGGTCCCGGCGTTGTAGTCGCCAGGGTGATCCAGGCCCAGGGTGTGGCCGATCTCGTGGGTCAGGGTCTGCCGGCCATAGTTATTCAGGTCCGGCGTCTTGTTCGGCGTGTAGCTGTTGTTGGTCAGGTACCAGGAGGTACCGTCCAGCCCGCTCTCGTTGTACTTGGCATTGGTGCCAGGCAGGTAAGCGAAGGCCGCTGCGCCGTCCTGGCCGCTGCTGTAGTTGCCGAAGGTCATGTGGAAGTCACCGCCCGAGGCTTTCTCGGTGAAGGTGACCTTGGCCACATCCGCCCAGGATTGCATGGCAAGTACGGCCTGTGCTTTCTGCTGGGTGTTGAACTGGCTGAACCCGGAGATGCCATGTTTGTTCATGGTGGCCGAGGAAGCCGAGGTCAGGAAGGTGTAGGTGAGATCGATCTTGCCGTTGCCATCAATGTCCCGATACGCAGCGTTCTCGCGCAGCAGGTGGTCGGCGGCCTGGTCCACGGTGAACGAGGGCTTGCCGTTGACCGTGAGGTTACCGCCACGGTCATAAAGATGGCTGAAGCTATCGATTTGCGAGTAAGCAGTGCTGGCTTGCGCGGCAGATACAATAGCTTTGTCTTTTACTTTTGACATAAACGTACTTCCTTGTTTGCAAGTGCATCAGTCTTTGTTCGATAGGAACCTCGCGGGCGAGGATCGTCCTATCACTCGCCTCTTTTGAAGGCGTATCGAAACTGACACAACTTGAAATCTTTCGTCTACACATATTTCAGCAACAAAAATGTGACGTAGATTCAACTTAAGGAAGTCGCACACAGCGTTTATTGGGGGTAATTGCGCTTGCGTCGCAAATCGCCGCCGAGTGTTATTTAAATATTAAATAGCGGTAAAGCCGCTCTTGATGAGCGGCCCTCTGGAATAATGGATCCAATATATTGACACGGTGTCATAGTTCAATATTAAAGAGCCACCACCGGCACTATTAAAGTGCATGTCCCCCATTACCGGGGCAGGCTCCAACCGCACTTGTTTAACGCGCCGATTAATACTTCGTCGGCAAGTCCGGGCACCGTGACGCCGTCTTCAGTGGTCATGTCCTCGCCCGCCAGGATCGCGTTGATGATCGCCTCCTCCACCGCCTCTGCAGCGGCACTGAACAACGGCGAAATATGGTCGTTGTTGACCATGCGCAACACGCTGCTGAGTGCCAGGTCCTTGCGCCCGTAATCTGCCGGTGGCAACCCGTGATTACCGGTGGCGAAGGCCAGGAACAGGTCGCCACTGGAATCCTCGGTGCCGCCGCCGGTGCGCGCGATACCGATGGACGCGCGTTGCGCCAGGCGCTGGCATTGATGGGGCAACAACGGCGCATCGGTGGCGATGATGACCACGATCGAACCCATGCCCGGCGTGCCGCGCTCGGCGAACGGCGAGGGTATGTCCATCAACTGGCGCCCCACCGGGTAGCCATCCACGCGCAGCTCCTGGCGCTTGCCATGGTTGGCCTGCACCAGCACACCGACGGTCCAGCCGCCCTGCTCCTCTGGCACACGCCGGGAGGCGGTGCCGATACCGCCCTTGAACTCATGGCAGATCATGCCGGTGCCGCCGCCGACGGCGCCCTCTTGCACCGGCCCGCCCTCGGCCGCCTCCAGCGCCTGGCGCACATGTTCTGGCTTGACGTGCTGGCCCCAGATATCGTTGAGCAGGCCGTCGTAGGTTTCCATCACCACCGGCATGCACCAGTACACCGCCGGGTCCGCCAGGCGCTCGCGCTCCAGGGCGATCAGGCTGTCGCGCACAATCCCGATGCTGTGGGTGTTGGTGATGGCGATCGGCGTGGTCAGCAGCCCCGCTTCGCTGATCCACTCAAGGCCGGTGGCGTCGCCGTTGCCGTTGAGCACGTGGTAGCCGGCGAAACACGGTTGCTGGCGTGCCTCCCCGGCGCGCGGCTGGATCACGCTGACGCCGGTGCGCACCTGTTTGCCGTCGACACTCGCCTTGAGCGTGGCGTGGCCCACGCGGACGCCGGGAACATCGGTGATGGCATTCAATTCGCCGGGCGTGCCCAGCCCCAACGTAATGCCCAATTGACGTGCACGCATACCCACTCCTTACAATTTCTGATACGCCGGACTCGTCCGGCCACTGATGCAATACAAAATCACCGACAAGGCCAACAAGCCGATGATGATCATGATGTCGCGCACCGACGCCGCCGCGATCAGGGTCACCAGCAGGTAGCCGGCGCCCAGTACCGCCAGCACTGCCGGCAGCGGCCATAACGGCATGCGATACGGATGCTCGCGATCACGCAGCAGCACCCGGCTCATCAGCGCGCTCAACGCCACCACCAGGTACACCAGGATGATCAGCAATACACTGAAGGACGTCAGGTCCGCCAGGTTCGAACTGAAACTCAGCAGCGCCGAAGGGATGGCCAGAAACAATGTCGCCAGCCATGGAGAGTCCCAGCGCGGGTGGATACGTGTAAACAGCGCGTTGATACGCGGCGTCCACAGGGCATCACGGCCGCTGCTGAACACCACGCGGCCAATCTGGATGACGATGGCGACAATCGCGTTGAACACCGACAGGAAGATCCCGGCGCTGACCAGACGTGACAGGGTTTCATTGCCGTGGCTGCTCAGCAGATAGCCAATCGGGTCGGGGCTGCTGATCATCGCGCTCAGCGACGGCGCGCCGATCAACAACGCCGTGATCGGCACCAGTTCGATCACCACCACCAGCCCCAGCGACCACAGCACCGCCTTGTGTACGCCTTTGCCACCGCACTTCATGTCTTCGGCCAGCAATACCGCCGGACCATAGCCATTGAACGAGAACAGGCCGATGCCCACGGCGCCGATCACCAACGCCCAGGGCGCCAGGTGCAGCACGCCGTTTTCGACGATCTGCGGCTGGAACAGCACGCTGGCCGGCTGCGCCGGGTTGCCAAAGCCGATAAACACGATCACCAGCAAGGCCGCCACTTCCAGCAGCAGGCACGTGCCGGTAATCCAGGCATTGAGCTTGATATTGAGGATACCCAGGGCGTAGCTGCACACCACGATGACCAGGGCCACGGTTTGCGAATCGAATGTTGTGCCCAGTGCATTATTCAGGTACGTCGCGGCGCCGGTGGCCAGTACCGGCGGGATAAACAACAGCATCACCAACACCGTAAGAAATGTCGCGTAACCGGCCATGCCGCCAAACACTCGTTTGGCATACACATATTCACCACCGGCGCTGTTATGGGCGCGACCGAGTTCGGCGTAACAGAAGGCGAACATCAGCGCGAGCAAGGCGGCCATCACAAACGCCAGGAACACACCACTGCCCGCCTGCTGGATGGCAAAGGGTGCAATCACGAATACCGAGCTGGCCGGCGTGACTGCCGAAACCGTGATGGCTACCACATCGAACACACTCAGGGTTGGCTTGAGCACGCCGTCTGGCGCGGGGGAAGCACTCATATCGTTATCCTCTATCGTTGTTTTTGGTAGGAGGCAGAAACGAAAAAAGTCAGGCGCTTGCGAGATATGTTTCTCGCTGGATGACGGAAAAGTAAACGCTGTGTTTATTCAGGCCAATTCCCCTATTGGCGTACTCCCCTTGACGATACGCGGCAAAAGCCGAACCCTTGGCCGATCTATTGAGGGCTGGAGCCGTGTTTATGAGCCTGTTCAGAGAGGTCGGCATGCATGCTGGCCTGGGCCGCACCGTCGCACACCTGGGCAGCGAGCGCTTCTGGAAACAGCTGGTGCTGTTGCTGCACCAATGCCTGCCGTTCGATAACGCCCTGGCGATTTTTTATCCCCTCGATGGTCCGCCCCTGGCCCTGGAAGAGTTTGACGCCCAGCCCAGCAGCAAACCGGCCTCGATGCTGGTGTACCTCAATGGCCTGTACCTGATCGACCCGTTTTACCAGGCTTACCGCGAAGGTTATGCCAGCGGCGTGTATCGCCTGGAGGAAGTGGCACCGGACCATTTTCGCCAGAGTGAATACTTCCTCAACTACTTCCACGACAACGTGCTGGAAGACGAGGTGCAATTCATTCTGCAATTGCCGGGTACGGGGACGCTGTCGTTATCGCTGGGCATGCAGCGGCGCTTCAACTTTGAAGAAACCGGGTTAATGACCACACTGGCGGCCTGGGTGCTGCCGCTGATGCAGCAGCACTGGCAGCAAAGCACCCAGCGTGCACCGGCGATGGACACGCAAATTCGCGATGCGCTGAGCCATTTTGGCAGCGGTGTGCTGTCGGAACGCGAGCTGGAAGTGGCGCGCCTGGTATTGCGCGGGTTCTCGTCCAAGGCCATGGCCGAGCGTTTGAAGATCTCGCCGGACACCGTGAAGGTGCACCGGCGACACCTGTACGCAAAGCTGGATATTTCGTCACAGCCGGAACTGTTTTCGTTGTTTATCCAGTCGTTGGGGCATGATCTGGAAAATCCCTGAAAACCGGGACGCGGAGCGTCCCTGGCTGCATTCCCACGCAGAGCGTGGGAACGATCAAACAGGGGGCTCAGTGTGACGCCTAGCGCCCGGTACGAATGGTGTTCCACACCCGCGTGCGAATCCGGTCGATGTTCAGTGGCATTGCTTCCAGTGCAAACAACTTGCCCATCATTTCCGGGCTCGGGTACACCTTGGTGTCGGCCTTGATTGCAGGGTCTACCAGGCTGTCAGCCGCCGCGTTGCCGTTGGCGTAGTGCACGTAGTTGGTGATGCTGGCCATCACTTCCGGGCGCAGCAGGTAGTTCATGAACGCGTAGCCGGCTTTTTCGTTCGGGGCATCGGCGGGCATGGCGACCATGTCGAACCAGATGGCGGCGCCTTCCTTGGGAATGTTGTAGCCGATGTTCACGCCGTTCCTGGCTTCCTTGGCGCGGCTTTCTGCCTGCAGGATGTCGCCGGAGAAGCCGACGGCCACGCAAATGTCGCCATTGGCCAGGTCAGCGGTGTATTTCGAGGAGTGGAAGTAGGCCACATACGGGCGCACTTTCATCAGCAGCTCTTCAGCCTTTTTGTAGTCCTCGGCCTTCTTGCTGTGGGGCGGCAGGCCCAGGTAGTTGAGCGCCGCCGGCAGCAGTTCCGGGCCGTTGTCGAGAATCGCCACGCCACATTTTTGCAGCTTGGCCATGTTCTCGGGTTTGAAAATCAGGTCCCAGGAGTCGACGGGCGCGTTATCGCCGAGCACCGCCTTGACCTTGTCGATGTTGTAGCCGATGCCGGTGCTGCCCCACAGGTAGGGGAAACCATGCTCGTTGCCCGGGTCGTTGTTTTGCAGGGCCTTGAGCAACACCGGGTTGAGGTTTTTCCAGTTCGGCAGCTGGCTTTTATCGAGCTTTTTAAGGGCGCCGCCCTGGATCTGCCGGGCCATGAAGTGGTTGGAGGGGAACACCACGTCATAGCCGGATTTGCCGGTCATCAACTTGCCGTCGAGGGTTTCGTTGCTGTCGTATACGTCGTAGGTGAAACCGATACCGGTTTCTTTCTGGAAGTTCTTGGTGGTGTCCGGCGCGATGTAGTCCGACCAGTTGTAGATCTTCACCGTCTCGGCGGCCTGGCTGATAGCGGCCACCCACATCAAGGGCAACAGGGCAATGGCTTTCATGGTTCGATTTCCTGGCGGTTTTAGGGCTGTTTTTATGGCAGGCGATCAAGGATCAAAGCGTTACAGCATCAATACGTAGGTCTTGCGCACGGTTTCTTGAATGTCCCAGATGCCGGTGCTGTTGGCCGGCAACATCAGTGCATCGCCGGCTTGTAGGTGAACGACTTCGCCGTTGTCCGGCGTGAAGGTGCAGCGGCCCTGGATGAAGTGGCAAAACTCCTGGGATTTGATCTGCCGACGCCAGCGGCCTGGCGTGCATTGCCAGATGCCGGTTTCGACGCCATCGCTGCGCTCAACACTTAAGGTCGAGGCCACGGCGATGGGCTCGCCCAAGGGCACGGCCACCGGTGAGGAGTCCGGCAGGTGGGCATTCAGCGCGTCTTTGAAGTGAGTGATGCTCATGGGTTTTCCCGTGTGAGTGAAACGTCTCAGTGCATGAAACCTTCCATGAACCCGGCCACGCCGGTCGCCAATTTGCGCCGCCACGGCGCGCTGTTGGGGTTGGCCAACACGTGGTCTTCATGGACAAAACTGCGGATGATCGCGTTGTAACCCAGCCAGCGGCAGGGCTCGGGCTCCCAGGCCTTGAGCGCGTCCAGGCCACGCTCGCGGATAACCCAGGGCTGGGTGGTCAGCGGCGTATCGAGGCCCAGAATCATGTCGGCCAACGTACGACCACCGAGGTTGGTGGCGCCGACGCCCTCCCCGCCATAACCGCCGGACAGCGCGATGCCGGTGGTGTGATCGCAGAGCATGTGCGGCCGGAAGTTGCGCGACATGCCGAGGTTGCCGCCCCAGGAGTGGGTAATCCTTGCGTGTTTGAGCTGTGGGAAGAGTTCGCTGAACAGGTAGCGACGCAGCTCCACTTCGTCGGTGCTCAGGTCGAAGTTATGGCGCAGCCTGCCGGCGAACTGATAGCCGCCGCGGGCGCCGAATATCAGGCGGTCATCGGCCGAACGCTGGCCGTAGGTGACCTGGCGACTGCTTTCGCCAAAGGCCTGGCCCCGGTTCAAGCCAATCTCATCCCAGGTGCTGGCCGGCAATGGTTCGGTGGCGACCATCAGGCTTTGCACGGGTAATTGATAGCGCCCCAATGGCGGCAACGTGGTGGCGTAACCCTCGACCGCCGGCACCACCCACGCGGCGCGCACGCTGGCGTTGGCCGTGCGCACGCTGCCGGACTGCCAATGGGTGACGGGGCTGTTCTCATAGATCGTCACGCCCATGCTCTCCACCACTCGCGCCAGGCCGCGTACCAGTTTGGCCGGGTTGATGGTTGCGACATGGGGCGCATAGATACCGCCATACGGCTTGGCGATGCGGATTTGCTCGGCCAGCTGTTGCGGGCTCAGCCAGCGGTAGTCCGCTTCGGTGAGGCCCTGGGCGTGGAGCGTGTCCAGGTATCGGCGCAGGCTGCCTTCCTGCTCCGGGTAACGCGCCGCGCAGTACAGCACGCCGCCCTTGCGGTAGTCGCAGTCGATGCCTTCACGGGCCAGCACTTGGGCAACCTCGTCGGGGATGCCATGCAACAGGTCAAACGAGGCGCGCCGTTGTGTCGGTGACAGGCCGGCCAGCAGGCGGTCTTCGCCCAACAGGTTGCCCATCAGCCAGCCGCCATTGCGGCCAGACGCACCGAAGCCTGCGGTCTGCGCTTCGATAATCGCGATCTTCAGCTCCGGGGCCTGGCGCTTGAGGTAGTAGGCGGTCCACAACCCGGTATAGCCGGCGCCGATAATCGCCACATTGACGTCCAGGTCGTGCGCAAGGGACGGCCGCGCCACCAGCGGGTCGTCCAACTGGTCCATCCATAAACTGATGTTGCGCCATGCCGGCATGCCAAGCTCCCCAACCTCATTTCGATAGGCTGGATCCTAGAGCGCGGCGTTATGGGCTGTCTTGCGCGCGTGCACGCAGAGAAATTTGTTTGACGTAGGCCTTGGGCGATTGCCCGGTGTGCTGGCGGAACGCGCTGTAGAACGCCGACAGCGAATTAAAACCGGCGGCAAAGGCCAGGTCATCGACCTTTATCGGCGGCACAACCTTGTCCAGCGCAGCCAGCAGGTGTTGGAGCCGGGCCTGGTTGACGTAACGGTAGAAGCTCTGCCCCAGCACCTGGTTGAGCAGGTAGGAAATCTGGTTGCGGCTGTAGCCACACTCATTGGCCACACGTTGCAGGTCCAGCTCCGGGTCGAGATAGGGTTGCTTGAGTTCGAAGTACTGCTGCAGATCGTTGGCCATATGCCCCAATTGTTGGGGCGACAGGCCCAGGCGGCTGACTGTCGGGCGCAGGGTTTGGGTCGGCTGCTCATGCACCAGGGAGGCGTACTCGTTGACGCGCCAGATCAGCCCATCGCGCACGGTGATTGCCTCACTGGTGCGAAATGACACCAGGCCCTGGCCGCCGCGCAGCGTAATGCGGTACTGGATAAACGCGGTGTCGCCGTCGGCGCGAATACGGTCGATGTGCTCGATCGCCTCGTCGGCGCCACGCGGCATGCTGGCTTGCAGGTACTCGCGCAACTCGGCCTGACCTATCACGCGGTTTTGGAAGAAGTCGTGGTACTGAATGTCGGGGTGGTAGTAGGACATCACGCCATCCAGGTCGCGATGGCGCCAGCACAGGTGATGGCGCAACACCAGATCGCCGGTGGCTTGGGTTTGTTCGCACTCTTCACTCAAGACGGGCGGCATGGAAGGCTCTGCGGCGGGAATGCCTGGGAGATTGCCGAATTTGCCGGCGGCATTCAATGGTCAATTGGAACTTCTGACTAGTGGCCTTTTGCCTAGTCATGAGTAAGACATGACCCATGTCATATAATCGCGAAAGAACTGCCGAACGGCCCCTAAAAAGTCACCGCGCGCTTGCGAACGAATGCTATTTTGAACTTCTTGATGCCACGACCAGTGAAGGTCATGGCCCCCTGCCGCGAGCTAAAGGAAGCGCTCAATGAACAAGGTGGGCAACATGAACAAAGTGACATTTCCCAATGCCTGCCAACTGATGCGCTGGCACTTTCATCCGATGGGCTTCGAGGGGAGCATGGACGCGCCCGGCAGCATGGTCGCCCGCCTGTTCGACCGGGCCAGCGGCGAGACGTTGATCGCGATTGCCGGCATTCCTTGCGCCACGGTGATGAATGCGGCGGATGTGGAGCGCATTATCGAAGCGGTGGAGGATGAGCTGGAGTGTTTTGTGCCGCCGCTGTCGTTGCGGGCCTAACGCTCATTTATAAGGCGATGACTATCTAATGTGGGAGCGGGCTTGCTCGCGAAGGCGTTTTGTCAGTTGATACATCTGTCACTGATACTCCGCTTTCGCGAGCAAGCCCGCTCCCACATTGGGAATTGTGTATAGCTGCTAGCTGCGTCGGTCATCAAAAAACGCCTTGCGCCCATCAACCCGCTCCGAAGCCCTTGGCACATTCACGCCCTGGCCTTCCGGCTTCTCCACATACCAATAGCAGTGGCTCACCGCGCGGGTAATCCCGACATACGCCAGGCGCAGCACTTCGTCTTTCTGCGCGCTGTCGTAGGGTTCGCTGTCGCCGTCCTTGCCCAGGCCCGCCATGCGGTAAACCTGGTTTTTGTAAGGCGAGCTGGTGACGTGCTGGCAATCCCCAAGCAGGAAAACAGCGTCCGCTTGCAGGCCCTTGGCACTGTGATAGGTCAGCTGTTTGAGCCGGCGGTCTTGTGGCGGCAAGCTGGAATCTACATTAACTACAGACTGAATATGCTCTTGTATCAATAACTTATCGCTACTTTTTCGATAAAGCATTAGCACTGTATTACCGCGTTGATAGTGCTCCAGCAACTGCCGCCCCAGTGCGGCATCGTCCCGCTCCAGTACCACCACGGGCTGCAAAGCCTTGGGCTCGCCACTGGCCTTGGCCTTCTTGCCGGGGATCGCCGGGGCTGCGCGCACCACATGTTCGGCGGCGTCGATGATGTGCTGGTGGCTGCGGTAATTCTCGCTGAGCATCACGCGGGTGGTGCCGGGCGACGGGAATTCCTGGTTGAACGCCATGAAGTACTGGGGTGAACTGCCGCGCCAGCCATAGATCGACTGCCAGTCATCGCCCACGCACAGCAAGGACGAGCGTTGCGCGCCACGCCCCACATGCATCGCCGGGCCACGGCTGCGGATCTCGCGCAGGCTGGCGCGAATCCACGAGACGATCTGCGGCGAAACGTCCTGAAACTCGTCGATCATCAGGTGCGACATCGGCCGCAGCAGTGGATCGCTGAGCAGTTTGAGGTTTTCCGGGGTGTTCTCACCGAACAGCGAGAACATGCGGTTATAGGTCATGATCGGCGGCGATTGATCGAGCAAGTGATCTTCCAGCGCCTTCCAGAAAATGCTCAAGGCTTCAAAGTAGCCGCGGTCCGGGTCGTCCTTGGCGAAGCTCATTTGGCCAACGGCCGTGGGCACATCCAGCCCGAGGTTCTCGATAAACCCGGCAGCCATGACGAAACTGTCCAGCAGCGGCGCCGAGGCCAACTCGCCCTTGACCTTGTAATCAAAGCCAGGCCCGGCGCTGGCGTCGCCCGCCAGGCTGCTTAAAAGGCGCTTTGATGACTCGTAGTTATCCAGCCATATCAATGGCTTGCGACAGAAAGCTTGAAACAGGGTGCGTTTAACCGCCCACTCGGCCCGCACCGAAAGCTTTGAATTGGGCCGGCTGATCTGAGGGTTTTCCCGCGGATCAAAACCCAGCACCACCCAGGCATCCAGATCCGGGATGTAGCCGTGGCTGTGAAACAGCGCACCATTGATTTCGAAGGTCTGGCGACTCGGTTCTATGCCCTTGATCGGCCAGGCGCCAGCACGAAACCACAGGTCCTCGATCACATCGCAGAGTTCTTCATCGCGCTTGGCCGCCAGTTCGGTGACGGCGATACGCTTCTGCACGTCGGGGTGGTCACGCTCCAGTTCCTTGAGTTGCAGGCCATGGCGGGCCAGCGGTGCGATCAGCTCGCGAAAGCGTGCATGGCGGCCATGCAGGCGGTGATAACAGGTGTTCATCTGCTGGCGCTGGGCGTCACTGATACGCAGGTCGAAGGGGTTGCTGTCGGCATCCTCGAAACCGCTGCTGAGGTTTTCAAACGCTTGCAGCCGCTCAAAGCCTGGCAGGCTGCGCACCATCGGCAGAATGCGTGAATGAAAGGTGCGCACCACGGCCTGAGCTTCTTTGAAATCAAGAGGCTGGCCCCACAGGCCAAGAATTTCCATGAGCTTGTTGATGAAGTCTTTGCGCGATTCGCGGGTGAAGGTCACCACGGTCATCGAGCTCAGCTCAAAGCCCAGATAGTGGCTCAGCAAGAGGATGCGCAGCACCAGCGAGGTGGACTTACCCGCCCCGGCACCGGCAATCACCGAGGTCGAAGGGGTATCACTGAAGATCATCTTCCACTGCGCGGCACTGGGCTGGGCGTGAGCCGGCAGCAAGCGTGCTACGTCAGCCTTCATGCGTTTTTTGACGTCGGCCGTGAGCGGCAGGCGCCAATCGTCGAACAGGCTGTCATCCACACCCGGCGCGCGGTGCTCGTCCGGGCGAAAGTCGCGGATCAGCAACACCTGGCGCCCTTCCTCGATCCCGTCGGCCTTGCCCTCGCGGTAGCCATATTCCACGCCGGCTTCGTGCCCGCTGCGAAAGCCGTCCGCCTGGCCGTGCAGCCAGGAAAACCGATGCTGGGCACGCAAGCGCGTCAGGCCATGGCCAAACAAACGGGCGGCGAGCCGTTTCAGCAGGGGCATTTCTGCCAGGGGACGCAGTTCGGGGGGCAGATCAGGCGTTTGTTGCGGCACGCGGACTCCAGCGATGAGGTTGGTTCTGGCGAAGGTGCCATGGTCGCCGGAATCGGCGCGCAGTTCCAGCCAATTGCTTTGTTGTCATGCAGTTAGGCGATGAAGTAAAAGTCAAAACGCCAGCAATCAATCGAATAAACAGATTGGAATCCGGCATTTTTTACGCTTTTTATCGATCATGTGCTGTTGGATGATAGCCACCATCCACAGGAGACCCATCATGCTCGAACTTCGACCTTTCACTACCCTGGGCGACGCCCATCATGGCTGGCTCGATGCCCATCATCACTTTTCCTTCGCCGAGTACCACGACCCCAAGCGCATGCACTGGGGCAACCTGCGGGTGTGGAACGACGACATCATTGCGCCCGGCACGGGCTTCCCGCAGCACCCGCATCGCGACATGGAAATCATCACCTATGTGCGTGAAGGCGCGATCAGCCATGCCGACAACCTCGGCAACAAAGGCCGCACCGAAGCGGGTGACGTACAGGTCATGAGTGCCGGCACCGGGATTGCCCACAGCGAATACAACCTGGAAGCCACGCCGGCCAAGATCTTCCAGATCTGGATTATCCCGAATGAGGCCGGGCTGCCGCCTTCCTGGGGTGCCAAGCCGTTTCCCAAGGGCAATCGTGAGGGCTTTGTGACCCTGGCCAGTGGCAAGGCCGGTGACACTGAGAGCTTGCGCATTCGGGCGGACGCACGTCTGGTGGCGGCTAACCTGAAGGCTGGGGAAAACGCCGAGTATCGGCTGGACAGCGGGCGCCGGGCGTATCTGGTGCCGGCGACGGGGGTGATTGAAGTCAATGGCCTGCGTGCGCAAGCGCGAGACGGTGTGGCGGTGGAAGATGAGCAGGTGTTGCGGGTGACAGCGGTTGAAGACAGCGAAATCGTGTTAGTAGACCTGGCCTGACCTTCAGCCCGAACCCAACAAACTGTGGGAGCTGGCTTGCCTGCGATGCGCACAACTCGGTACATCAGGTACACAGAGTTGATGCTATCGCAGGCAAGCCAGCTCCCACATTGCGTCAGTTGGCGCTGATGGCGCCATCTACCAGCACCTGCGCCTCTTCCACCAACTGCTTGAGGTGGTCTTCACCCACAAAGCTTTCGGCGTAGATCTTGTAGATGTCCTCGGTGCCCGATGGGCGTGCGGCGAACCAGCCGTTTTTGGTCATCACCTTCAAACCACCGATTGCCTGGTTGTTACCCGGCGCATGGCTGAGGATCTGCTCGATGCTTTCCCCGGCCAGTTGCGTGGAGGTGACCTGCGCAGGCGACAGCTTGCCCAGCAGCGCTTTCTGCGCCGGGGTCGCCTTGGCGTCGACACGAATCGCGAACGGCTCGCCCAGCGCATCCGTCAGGCCACGGTAGATCTGGCTGGGGTCCTGGCCTTTGCGCGAGGTCATTTCGGCCGCCAGCAGAGCCGGGATCAAGCCGTCTTTGTCGGTGCTCCAGACCGTGCCGTCCTTGCGCAGGAACGAGGCACCGGCGCTTTCTTCGCCGCCAAAACCCAGCGAGCCTTCGAACAGGCCATCGGCAAACCACTTGAAGCCGACTGGCACCTCAAACAGGCGCCGGCCGATACGCGCCGCAACGCGATCGATCAAGCCGCTGCTGACCACGGTCTTGCCCAAGGCTGCGTCGGCGCGCCACTCTGGGCGGTTCTGGAACAGGTAATCAATCGACACCGCGAGGTAGTTGTTCGGTGCCAGCAGGCCGCCGGATGGCGTCACGATGCCGTGGCGGTCGTGGTCCGGGTCGCAGGCGAAGGCGACGTCGAAACGCTCCTTGAGGCCGATCAAGCCTTGCATCGCATAGCTGGAGGACGGGTCCATGCGGATCTGGCCGTCCCAGTCGACGCTCATGAAGCGGAACGTCGAGTCGACCTCGGTGTTCACCACGTCCAGGTTCAAACGGTAGTGCTCGGCAATCGCCGACCAGTAGCGCACCCCTGCTCCGCCCAACGGATCCACGCCCAGGCGCAGGTCGGCGCTGCGGATGGCGTCCATGTCGATCACATTGACCAGGTCGGCCACGTAGCTGTTGAGGTAGTCATGGCGATGGGTGGTATCGGCCTTGAGCGCCTGGGCGTGGGTAATGCGTTTAACCCCGGCCAGCTTGTTGGCCAGCAGCTCATTGGCCTTGGCTTCGATCCACTTGGTAACGTGCGTATCGGCCGGGCCGCCATTGGGCGGGTTGTACTTGTAGCCGCCGCTTTGTGGCGGGTTGTGCGACGGCGTAATCACGATACCGTCTGCCAGGCCGCTGGTACGGCCACGGTTGTAGCAGATGATGGCGTGGGAAATGGCCGGGGTCGGCGTGTATTCATCGCCTTCGGCCAGCATCACGTGTACGCCGTTGGCGGCCAGCACTTCCAGCGCGCTGGCGCCTGCGGGGGTCGACAGCGCGTGGGTGTCCAGGCCGACGAACAAGGGCCCGTTGATGCCCTGGGCTTCACGGTACAGGCAGATGGCCTGGCTGATAGCAAGCACGTGCCATTCGTTGAAACTCAGCTCGAACGAGCTGCCACGGTGCCCGGAAGTACCAAAGGCCACGCGCTGGGTGGAGATCGCTGCATCAGGCTGGCCGGTGTAATAGGCCGTGACCAGTCGCGGGATATCCACCAGCAATTGAGCTGGCGCCGGCTTGCCCGCAAAAGGACTGATTGTCATGCATAAACCTCGAAGAAGAAGGATTCGGAAAAAATGACAGTTTACTGAGAGTTGGACTACTGCGCGACGGTATTGATCCTACAAGTCACAGAGAAGTTTCATGCATTTAGCTGATCTGTGCATCCCGCAGCGCCTCGCCCACCAATGCCAGGGCACTGTCCAGGTTGGGCTGCCCGTGGAAGGTGTTGCTCAACCGCAGATGCTGGTGGTGCAGGCCGCACACGCTGAACAGCTCACCGGGCGCCATGACGACCTGCCTCGCCAGCAGGTAGTGGAAAGCCTTGCGCATGTCCACCGCCCGGGTGACGCCCAACCAAAAGGTCGCCCCGCCCGCCGGCATTCGGTAAGTCACTAGATCACCCAAATGCTGGCCCAGCAGTTTGCTCATTTCGCCTGCCTGCTCAAGCAGCAGCCCGCGCAAGTGGTGCAGGTGCTGGTCGATTTTGCCGCTCAGGTACAAGCGTGCAATCGCGCGCTGGCGAATGGCGGACAGTCGGAACGAGCGCAGCAGGAACTGTCGCTGCAATTCAGCGCTCAAGTGCCGCGACAATGCGTAGCCAAACGGCGCCTCTGGGCCGAGTATTTTCTCGAAAGAGGCAAACACCACCAACCGCTCAGGGTTGACCAGGTCGCGCAGGGCAACCGGTGCCGGCTTGAATCCCAATTCGCCGCAGGTGTCGTTTTCCAATAGCCAGCAATCGTACCGATCGAGCAGTTGTGCCAGCTCCAGGCGGTCTTGAGGCTGCAAGGCAAAGGCGGACGGCAGGCTGAGCGACGACGAGAGCACGAGCAACTGCACCGACTCGGTACGCAGCATCCCTTCGAGCAAGGCCAGTTCCAGGCGGCCATCGTTGCCCCAGGGCAGCTCAAGGATACGCACCCCGGCATCCTGCAGCAGGCGCAGGATTGACCACTCGCAGGGCGATTCGACCACCACCGAGGCGCCGCGCAAGCCCAATACCTCGATAAGGATGTCGAGCACACCGCGCACGTCTGCGCCGATGTACACGTCATCAGCCTGCCAGCAGCGCGTCGGTGATGAGGTGTAGCGAGCCGCCAGTGCCGCCCTCAGCTCCCACACCCCGCAAGGTTGCGACCAAGGCTGCAGATGCCCTGGATACTGACGCACCAACTCGCGCTCGAGGCGCAGCAAGGTGCCGTCCAGTGAGGCCAGCAAGGCCGGTTCATCGCCACTGAGCACGGTCATGCCAGGGCGCCGGGACGCCATATACAGGCGTTCAAGCAAATCCCCGCTGGGGCACGCCACTGGGCCAGCGGCAAGCGGCCAAGCGTAGTACCCCGACTTGGCCACCGAATACACCCGGCCCTCCTTTTCCAGCAGCGAATACGCATACTGGATGGTGGAGATCGACACGTTGAGTCGCTGGGACAACTGGCGCAGCGACGGCAGCTTTACGCGCGTATCCGTGCTGACTTCGTTAATCAGGTTGATCATGTAGCGATAAACCGCCTGATAAGCAAAATCAGCCTGCCGTGCGCCCCGCAGCGTCATCGTCCAGACAGCTGAAAGGCCATGCCATCACGGGCTTGAGACCTGTGCACCGGCGCATTGCGAGCACCGCCGGGGGCCAGGTTCATCGGCCGCTTGCGGTAAAGATGCTGGAGCAAAGGCAACGGCAACCCGCTGGCATCGGCGACCCATTGCTGCAGCATCTCGGCTGCCGGTTTGCCCTGCAAGACCTTGTGCAGTTCAGGCAATGCCACCAGCATGCCAGGGTGGCACTGACGCAAATAGCCTTCCAGCCGCTCGCCGTGATGAATGAAAGGCGAAAACAGCAGGCAGACCAGTTGGTTCTCGTCCAAACCGAAGAATTGCTGGGCAAGGCTGCTCGACAACGCCCGCTCCCCGCGATTGGCCACCTGGCTCACCAGCTCTTCGGGCACCCGCCGACGCCGCAGGTAATTGCGCGCCTGCTCGAGGAACTCCTCGACGCCCTCCTCGTAATGCAGCTCGCGCAGGCATTCGGCCTGCAAGCCGCGCAGGTGTGCCATCAACGGCGGGTTGGCAAAGCTTGGGTGGCTGAAGTGAAAGCCCAGCGGGTCTGGCCTATAAGCCATGAAATCGACGAGCAACGGTGCACTGGCGCGGTCGATGCCTTCGAGCAAGTCGGCAATACCGATATAGGCCAGGTGGCGATACCCACCCGTGCTGACGTCAGCCTTGGGCACATAGTGCTCGCCGTACAGGTCACGGTAGAAGTCGCCGCTCCACTCATCCATGCGCGTAAACAACCCGCCAAGCGAGGTCGGCTTACCCTTGGCAGCCTTGACGCTTTTGGCCTGGGCGGCTTTTTTCAGCCAGGCCAGCAGCTGGCTCTGTTTGCGTGCGGAATCGCCACTGACCAGTGCGTGCACGCCACCGTTCCAGGCGGTGACACGCTGATAGAAATCCCCCAGTGCCAGGTAGGCATCGTTGCACAGCGTGGCGCGCACATCGCCGGAGGTCAGATGCCCCACCATCAGCATGTTGCGCTGGTGAGCTTCACAGCCGCGGCTGGAGGCCGGGCGCTGATGGTTGAAGGGCAACACCTGTTCGTTTTCGACCATCAACAATTCGACCCGGTCGTCATCATGGAAAAACAGCCGGCTGTAACCGCGATGAATCGCCTCGAGTGTGTCTTGCGTCATACCCGCGTGGCGCAATGTCGCCACCCGCAGCTGGAAGGTCCTGGGCGCACGCGCGGCAATACTCAATTGTGCAGCACGCAGTAACGCCAAGGTGTAGCTGCTGACTTCACCACCGCCATGGGCCACCAGCACTTTGTAATCGCCCACTTGTTCCATGCCGCCAGCGGCCACGACAATACGCTGAATCAACAATTGAAGTGCAGTGCGCTCCGCGCGTGTGAAATACCCAACCAAGCGTTGTTGAACTTGCTGGTAAACATAATTCATGGCCTGCTCGTGAATAGCGCTCATAGTTCTACTACCTGAGTTGAAATATCAGTTCAAAACAACTACCGAGCGTAGTTGCCCGATCTATTGCATGGGTAAGAACGTTGCCTGTGGTGCAGTGTGTGCGACAGATAAACACTAGCACCCGGTTACAAATCGATAAGTGCTGCTCAGGCGGCTCTTCTCCCAGCATCTCTGGGGCGAAAGCGCCGTACCACAGCATCCTGGCGATTGGCAGCAATGCTCCTAGGAATATTCAGACAGGCTCCTACAACGCTTTAACCTTGAATTCAAAGATCTATCTGACAAATAAAACTTGTCAAACTTAAATCTCCAGTCATGCATCGTTTGAAATCCGCCCTTGGAGTGCCAATCGCCTCGCGTCCTGGCAGAGGCTGCGCCACTCGTAGTTGCAGGAAGTACCCGCTGATGAATCCGAAAATCATTCATTACTCAGTCCTTGAGTTGAAAGTGAAGTGCCAATTATCAGGGCTGAAATAATGATTAACAGATACAGAAGCTGGCCGAAAAGCAGTTCAGATAATGACGTGGGCAAATGCGCAGGGCACAGACACAACAACGCCGCGCTGATTTCAGGGCGGCGGCGGGGAAAAGGGCATCGTTTGCGGGACCGGACGGCCGTGGCGCGTTTCAGACAACGCGCGGATTCAACCCTGTCATATGGCGCATTTGCCCCATGCGCCCAGGGTTAGCAAAACTCATTTACGAATCTTCCTACACCTCAAACAGCCTCAACCTGCAACGCAACACGCTCGCGGCACGGGCATTCATCCATGTAACGGTGCGCTTCTACAAACTGGCTGAAGGCGAACACGGTGGTTTTCAGTGGCACCAGCACGCGGTCGGCCGTCAGTTGGTTGATGTCACGCAATGCGCGTTGCAAGGCGACGTGGTCCTGAATGATGCCCAGTTCCGGCTTGCCGGTGAAGTTACCGATACAGTGCACAAAGAACTGGATGTTCTTCTGGAACGCTGCACAGGCCGGGAACGGCGTCTGGTTGCCGCCTTGCAAACCGTAGAGCACCAGGCTGCCACGGGGCGCCAGCACATCACCGAGCAACGACATCTGCGGACCGCCCAAGCCGTCGAACACCACATCCACGCCGCGGTTATCGGTGAACTTGTTGATTTGCATCAGCAGGTCCTGCTCTTCGGTGACGATGACCTTCTCGGCCCCCAGCGACAGCAGGTACTCACGCTCGGCGCTGTCCTTGGTGGCGGCGATCACCCGAACACCCAGCGCCTTGCCCAGTTGCACAAACGAAGGGCCGGCACAGTGGCTGGCGTCAGTCACCAGGGCAAACTGGCCGGGTTTGACCCGCGCAAGATCCATATAGGCAAAGTAGGCGATCAACAGCGGCGTGTAATGCACGCTGGCTTCAATCGGGCTCAGCACATCCGGATAAAGGGTCAATGCCGAGCGCGGCAATACGATTTGCTCGCCATATACCGGGTAATCATTGGGGCTTTCGGCCGGAAAACTGGCGACTTTATCGCCTACCGCCAAGTCATCCACGCCCTCACCGAGGGCCACCACCACACCGGCCATCTCATGGCCAAGGCCGGACGGCAAACGTGCATGGGAGGACGCCAGGTTCTGGCGCCACAGAATGTCATACCAGCTGATGCCAATCGCTTCGACACGCACCTGCACTTCGCCCGGTGCGGGCTGTGCGGCTGCATGCTCTTCGCATTTGAGCACCTCGGCCGGACCAAACTTGTGAAAACGGATCGTGCGGGACATCGCAAACCTCGTCAAAGTAACCTCTAATGCCATGAACTCTATCTGGGCTTTCCGGGTAAGGCCACCGGTCGCCATTAATAGTCGACATGTCTGTCATTGATTCCGCAAGTGAGGCATTCACCCCAAGTATCGTAGGAAAACTCAATTATCCGGTGCAGAGTACCAGCCTTTCCCCGTAAGATTCATGCCGGTCATTGTTTACATGTGGCCGCTCACGTCAAGTTTGCTGACTCTTCCAGGACACAAGATGAACCGTAACGACCTGCGTCGTGTCGACCTTAACCTCTTGATCGTATTCGAAACCTTGATGCATGAGCGCAGTGTGACCCGCGCTGCCGAGAAATTGTTCCTTGGCCAGCCGGCCATCAGCGCGGCGTTGTCGCGCCTGCGCGGGCTGTTCGATGATCCGCTGTTCGTGCGCACCGGGCGCAGCATGGAGCCGACGGCGCGCGCCGTGGAAATCTTCGCCCTGCTCTCCCCGGCCCTGGACTCGATCTCCACCGCCGTGAGCCGCGCCGCCGAATTCGACCCCGCCACCAGCACCGCCGTGTTCCGTATCGGCCTGTCCGACGACGTCGAATTCGCCCTGCTGCCGCAACTGCTCAAACGCCTGCGCGCCGAAGCGCCAGGCATCGTGCTGGTGGTGCGCCGCGTCAACTACATCCTGATGCCTGGCCTGCTCGCCTCCGGGGAAATTTCCATCGGCGTGAGCTACACCGCCGACCTGCCGGCCAACGCCAAACGCAAAGTGCTGCGCCGCAGCCTGCCGAAACTGCTGCGCGCCGACAGCGTGCCCGGCGCCCTGAGCCTCGACGACTTCTGCGCCCGCCCCCACGCCCTCGTGTCCTTCGCAGGCGACCTGAGCGGGTTTATCGACGAAGAGCTGGAAAAACTCGATCGCAAACGCCACGTGGTATTGGCCGTACCGCAGTTCAACGGGCTGGGCACATTGCTGGCGGGCACCGACATCCTCGCCACCGTGCCGGACTACGCCGCCGAGGCATTGACCGCAGCGGGCGGGTTGCGCGCCGAAGACCCACCGTTGCCGGTGCGCACGTTTGAGTTGCACATGGCGTGGCGTGGGTCGCAGGATAATGATCCGGGGGAGCGGTGGTTGAGGTCGAGGATTCAGATGTTTTTTGGCGCCCCTGAGAGCCTTTAGGCTTCGTCTGGCAGGCTGTTTAGCTGAGCATTTCTGGCTTTTCATGGGCATGGAGATCCATTCATTTGCAAGCCCGCCAGTCCCGTTGCCTCACCGAAATCGCCATCAATTTATTCTGGCCCAGCAAATACAACCGCGCCCCGTCAATAAATGGTTCAGGCACCTGATGTTCGATCTGTTCGGCGATTAACTGCGCGCGCAGCCTTTACTGCCAATGCGAAAACCTTGGAGCGCAGGTGCGACACCTTCGGCCAGACCGCATGCACATCAGCGTTACCGAAAAACGACTTGCGACACGAAGCAGACATTAGAGCAGGTAAATAAGCCCGTCGTTTTTCTTCCTTTGGCCTCGTTTTTTGCCAGCAGATTTCAGGTTGCTCACCGAGCACTCCGATAGAATCAGGCAATACTAAAATCGAATCAGGCATAGTTCCCACCCACTCTCCGCCCTAGCATAGCCTGACCTTATATATTCAGGAGTGCGCCCCATGCGTGCAGAAAAAACCATTTTTATCACGGGCGTTAGTAGCGGCTTTGGCCAGGCCCTGGCTAAGGAAGCTCTCGCTCAGGGCCATCGAGTGATCGGCACTGTTCGCAGCGAATCCTCTCTGGCAACGTTCCAGGCGCTCTTGCCTGAGAGAGCCCATGGCGTGGTGCTGGACGTTACCCACTTTAATGCCATCGACGCCGTCGTCGCCGCTATTGAGGGTCAGTATGGCCCGGTGGACGTGCTGGTTAACAACACGGGTTATGGCCACGAAGGGGTTTTCGAGGAGTCGTCGCTGGAGGAAATGCGCCGTCAGTTCGACGTCAATGTATTCGGCGCGGTGGCGATGACCAAGGCGTTTGTGCCCTTTTTTCGCCAGCGGCGGGCGGGACGTATCCTCAATATCACGTCCATGGGTGGCTATATCACCATGCCAGGTATTGCTTACTACTGCGGCAGCAAATTTGCCCTGGAGGGCATCTCTGATACGTTGAACAAAGAGCTTGCGCCCTTCAATATTTTTGTAACGGCCGTGGCGCCGGGGTCTTTCCGAACGGACTGGGCAGGTCGTTCGATGCAGCGTACGCCGCGCAGCATCAGTGACTACGATGCGACTTTCGACCCGGTGCGAAAAGCCCGTGAGGAAAAAAGCGGCCTTCAACTGGGCGACCCGCAGAAAGCCGCACGCGCCATGATGACTATTATCACCAGCCCTAATCCGCCGGCTCAACTGCTGCTGGGCAGCGACGCCCTGGCTCTGGTGCGTGACAAGCTGCAGCGGACGGCGGAGAGTATTGAGCAATGGGAAGCGCTGAGCTGTTCCACGGACGGCTGAGCATAAAAGTGGAGAACGTACAATCGATGCCGAAATCCAAGGACCCGAGCACTGCGCGTATGGTGCAGTTGATGGGCCAGCTTGCACCGCTGGAGGGTTACAACCTGAGTCCGCTGGATGATGTGCGTTTTCTGCGTTCCAACCGGCCGCTGAAGCGCACCCCGGTTCTATATGAGCCGGGCATCGTCATCCTCTGTCAGGGGCAGAAACGCGGCTATCTGGGTGATGAAATTTACATCTATGACGCCCAGCATTATCTGGTGGTGTCAGTGCCAGTGCCTTTTACAATGGAGACCGACGCTAGCGAGGCGGAGCCAATGCTGGCGGTGTACATACGTCTGGATTTCAATCTGGCCGGCGAGCTGATTCAGCAGGTAGATGAGGTATGGAACATCCGCGTGGCTCAGCCTATGGGTATGTACGCCTCGCCCATGGACGAACCGCTGCGCCAGTCGACCCTGCGTTTTCTGGAAGTCATGGGCGACTGCACCGACGCGCAAATCCTCGGACCAGCGATGTTGCGCGAACTCTACTACCGCATTCTCACTGGCGAACAAGGCGGTACCCTACGCGCGGCTATCGCCCAGCAGGGTCAGTTCGGCAAGGTGACGCGCGCCATTCACAAAATCCACCGCTGTTACCACGAGCATCTGGATGTAGAAATCCTCGCCCAGGAAGCGCAGATGAGCGTGCCTAACTTCCATCTGCATTTTCGCAAGGTGACCGATTCCTCGCCTATGCAGTACCTCAAGTCGACGCGGTTGCATCAAGCGCGATTACTGATGCTGCGTAACGACCTGACAGCGGCCAAGTCGGCATTTCTGGTGGGTTATGAAAGTGCTTCGCAATTTAGCCGCGATTTCAAGCGCCTCTTCGGACGCACGCCAATAGCGGAGGTGGCGCGGATGAAGCAGGCTTATACGTTGCCGGCACCGACAACCCCGTCGCCCTTCGTGTCATCACACTGAGTTTCAAACAATCCTGTCTTGCCCGTCGCCAGTAGGCGTGGGAACGTGCGGATGGCGTGCCTGCCGACACAACGGGCGAGTGAAGTGTCACATCTGCTGCCGCATAGATAAACACCCATCCAGGATTTGTATATTCAGGGGCCTATCAGAAAAGCTATCGCTCTACGGCGATGCATTTGATCTCCACGAGAAGGCCGGGGCGAGCCAGTTCACCGACACCTATGCATGTCCATGCACAAGTACTCCGAGGAAAGACTTTATCCTTCACGCGTCTAAAAATTGGCATGTGGCGGTGCATATCGACGTGATAAGTTGTCATTTCGACGACATCTTCAAATTCGCACCCGCCGGCTTCCAAGACGAGCCGGAGATTGTCCCAAGCTGCCAAAAACTGCTGCTCTGGGTCTTCGATAACTGATAATTCCGGCGTCCGGCCTACCTGACCAGCGCAGTAAAGAGTCTTTCCTACCTTTACAGCTGGTGCATAACCAGCATGCTCGCAGAGCAATCTCATGCCATCTGGAACAATGATCTGACGATCAGTCATGGTTGTGGAGCCCAAAATATAAACGGATACGAAAGCTAACTCACGTGCCAGAACGGCGTCCAATCGGGTCACTGGGACTCAGCCTCATAAAACCGCATTCGCCACTCTAGAAACCCCGGCCAGTAAGCGAACGACAGACCACTAATAAATAAAGACGCGCATTGGCGTAGCTGCTTTCTCGATAGAAATACTAGCCCCGCGGCGAAAGAGCTATCGAGATCCGCCCGTTTAACGCCCTTACTCTGAAATTGACTTGTCGAGAAGGTGGCTCTCGACTGAAGAGGACTTGCGACGGCGAAAAATCCGTACGCCAGGCGACCGTAGCGGTGCTCTAACAATCTCAATCGGTAACCAGGTGAGGGTTATCGGGGAAAGAGCCACTGCGGTAGCGAACGCATTCAATCCCTCTTTGCAGATCACATCAGAAGAGAATTCGCTTTCCTCGCCATTGAAAGTACACACGATTCGCTCATCAAAGGACTTTGAGTAGGGCCGTCTACCCTCCTCATTTCCGCAGGTGTGTTTGATAATCTCACTGCTATCCAGAATGTTTCGATCAGGGAAGTTGAAGTCCGCAATATCCAAGCCACTGGCTCGCGTACCTGGCACTGATCGGCCCGGTCTGCTGAAAGAACCGTCGGCGTTCCTTCGCCATGGCAACAATTGAAGCAGCGCTCGCATCTCCGGCCGGCATGACAGGTTTGTGGTCGATTCCGATAACAGATGAGCGCGGGTTGTATCCGGCTCCTGCACAGGTGATCTGGACTGAGCCTGCAATTGGGATTGGAAATCTGCACTATGGGTCGTTGCCCGCTTCTTGTTTTCTGAAGTCGGTAACACTGATGAAGCTGGCGGTACCGCAGATATATAGGTCATGGGGACGCCTCATATCAGGTCTGGTGTCATGAGTCTCGCCAGCATTCCTGGCGTGGCTGTTCAGTTTTTGCGCCATCAGATCCCGCTGAACCAGTTGTATCCCTGGTCTTCCCAATACCCGCCCGGGTTGTCGTTGCTCACGAAAATCTCGACAACATGCTTGGGGTTTTTGAAGCCCAATTTGGTGGGTACTCGAACCCGCAGCGGATAGCCGTACTCGGGCGGCAACGCGACATCAGCGTAATCCAGCGCCAGCAGTGTCTGTGGGTGCAAGGCCGTCGGCATGTCCAGACTGGAGTAATAGCGATCAGCACATTTGAAACCGACGAATTTCGCTGTGGTATCGGCACCGATGTGTTCCAGAAAGGTTTTGAGCGGTACACCTCCCCATTGTCCTATGGCGCTCCAACCTTCAACACAGATCAAACGGGTGATATCGCTACGTTGCGGCAGTTTGCGCAAGCTTTCGAGTGTCCATGGAGCCTTGTCCCTGACCCGGCCGGAGACGGCGAGCGAGTAACTGGCGAGGTCCACTTCAGGGATATCGTCCTGGCCATAGAATGCGTTGAACGGAAATGGCGTAGTGATCTGCGCGCGGGTGAAGGTCGGCGCCAGTTTCTGTCCGCTGAACAGCCATGCCTGGACCCTATCGTTCCAGCGCGACATGGCCCAAAGGACCTTGTCAACCTGATCGCCGTCCTGCAGGTTGCAGCCGGTCAGCATCGACATCGCACCCACGGTCAAGCCGGCACGAAGGAAATGCCGGCGCTGGATATTCTCCAACTCAAGCTGTTGCGCAGGTTCAAGCCTGACGCGCTGAACAGTTCCTTTTCTGGATTCAGTCATGGCCATTTCTCCTGATATCAAGCGACCGCACCCCACCTGAAATCATTGGCAGCAGGGTTTTGGGTACCAGCATTACCAACCCAAGATGAATCACGACGAATGCAGCAATTACCGCCATCGCCGCAAAATGTACGTAGCGAGCGACGTCATAGCCGCCCAGTAGCGCGACCAGCTCTTGAAGTTGAATGGGTTTCCAGATCGCCACACCCGAAATGACGACGAGTGCGCCTGCTGCCAGCACCATCCAGTACATCAGGCGCTGCACAGCGTTATAGACACCCTTTTCATGCACGAGCCGGAAGCGCAAAGCGTCCGTAAAATCACGCTTCAATGCGACAAGCCCAATGGGCAGCAACTCACGTTTGAAATGGCGACTGACGACGCCATACAGCACATAGATTGCTCCGTTGATCAGCAGCAGCCACATGAATGCAAAGTGCCAGGCCAGCGCCCCACCCAACCACCCGCCCACGGTTACCGACACTGGAAACCTGAAGCCGAACAGTGGCGAGGCGTTGTAAATGGCCCAACCGCTCATGAACATGCAGACCATGCAGGCGGCGTTGAGCCAGTGGGTGAGGCGAACCGGCCAGGGATGAAGCTTTTTCTGTCTCACGTGTTTCCCCCTCGAAACCAGCCATGTAGCGGAGCGTTGCCAAGCGGCAGCGCCCCTGCCTTTTCAGGTGATTACATCGGTGGCTGGAAGCCATCCTTGCCAACTGCAATGCCGCGCGCGGTGGTTCCATCTGCGGCGGGGAACACGACAATTTTCGTACCTTTGACCAGTTCATCGGCTTTGCCTGGCTCGACGTAGGCAATTGGCACATCGTCCGGTACGACGATTTGTTTCTCGCCACCCTTGTAGTTGACGGTCAATGTGCGGCCGTCAGCTTTGGACAGTTTCCCCACTGTACCGTTGGTCATGGTGCCTGTGCTGCCATCCGCGTTCTGCCAGCCATAATGACCTTCGCCGCTGCCCTTCAGGCTGGCGTCAAAAACCGTCACCTCCAGCGCCTTCAATGTTCCGTTGGCCTGCGGGATGGCCGCCGAGCCAATGAAGCTGTCGGATTTGATCGATTCGATATTGGCCTTCGATACCCGGTTGATACCGGTCTTGTCAGTCAGTCCGATAGTCTGCTGGGCGCCGGAGCGGACAGTGAATGTCAGCGTATTGTTGCTGACGCTTTCCACCGTGCCACGCAGCGGTTTGATCACCGGCATGTCAGCCGCGGTAGCAATGACGGCAGCACTGAGCATCAACAAACCGAATGTGGTAGACAAGGCGTTTTTTAGTTGCATGGTGACGATTCCTCATGGGGTGATGTGCCGCCATCCTCGACCGCAGACCGGGACGTCACGATGACCGCCGAATGACATTTTTGTCATTCGTCAGCCCTGCCCATGAATGACAGAAATGTAACCGACTGCGCCCGCTCATCCCGTTACACTGCACAGCCGAGATACCGATGTCGCGGGCTGAATCCTGTCATGAAGAGACCCGAGCGCGCCTCACGATGCATATCCTGCTAATCGAAGATGACACCAAAACAGGTGAGTACCTCAAAAAGGGGCTCGGCGAGTCCGGTTACAACGTCGACTGGACCCAGCACGGCGCCGACGGCCTGCACATGGCCTTGCATACGACCTACGATCTGATCGTGCTGGACGTGATGTTGCCCGGGATTGACGGGTTTCAGATCATCGAGCTTTTGCGCGCCAGACAAGACGTCCCCGTGCTGTTCCTGACCGCGCGCGACCAGTTGCAGGACCGCATTCGCGGCCTGGAACTGGGCGCCGATGACTACTTGGTCAAACCTTTTTCGTTTACTGAACTGCTGTTACGCATCCGCACCATCTTGCGTCGTGGTGTCGTGCGCGAAGCCGACCATTTCCACCTCGCCGACCTCGAGCTGGATCTGGTCCGGCGCCGCGTTACACGCCAGCAGCAGGTGATCGTGCTGACCAACAAGGAGTTCGCCCTGCTGCATCTATTTCTGCGCCGGGCAGGCGATGTGCTGTCCAGGACACAGATCGCTTCGGAAGTCTGGGACATGAATTTTGACAGCGATACCAACGTGGTGGACGTAGCGGTCAAGCGCCTGCGCAGCAAGGTCGATCAGCCCTACCCTATCAAGCTGATCCATACCATTCGCGGTATCGGCTATGTCTGCGAGGTGAGGCCATGCGGTCCCGACGCCAACCCTCTCTGACCCTGCGATCGACCGTGGCGTTTTCCATGGTAGCGATGCTGGCCGTGGCCGGTGCAGGCGTTTATCTGTATCAGACGATGAAAGCCTCGGTATTGGTGTACAGCGATCATGCGGTCATGGGCCGCCTGGAACATTTTCGCAAGCTGCTGCACTACGAGCTCGCCATCGAAAAGCTGCGCGACAGCCCGCAGATTTTCAAGAACATGCTCGACAGCGAAGACGACATCTTCATCATTGAAGAGCCCGGACAGCAACCGGTAATCCAGGTAAATCCACTGAACGTCACGTTGCCTGAACTGCCCGTGATCGGCCAGGATACAAAGCTGAGCGTCAGTGACCTGCGTAGCGGCGTGACCGACTCGGGAACAATGCTGCGCGCCGCCTCCGTCGTCACGACGTCGGGGGGACGTGAAGTGCGCCTGACCGCCGCGCACCTCATGGGCAAGGAAATGGCTATGCTCGCGGCGTATCGCGAACGTATCTACCTGGCCGTTGCCCTTGCGTTTCTGGCCACCGCGTTGCTGGGTTACCTGGTACTGCGTCGAGGGCTGCGTCCGTTACGCAAGATGGCCGCGCATGCGGCAGCGATAACACCCGAGCGTCTGCACAGCCGTATGGACAGCTCCGATACGCCGGTTGAACTGCAACAGCTGAGTGACGCCTATAACGCGATGCTCGATCGTCTTGCCCGGGGTTATCAACGATTGACGCAATTTTCCGCTGACCTTGCCCATGAAATCCGCACGCCAGTGGGGTCGCTGATGGGGCATTGCCAGGTCGCCCTTCGCCAGCGCCGCAGCGAGGATGACTATCAGGCACTGATCGCTTCGAACCTTGAAGAGCTCGAACGGATCTCGCGCATCGTCGAAAGCATTCTGTTCCTTGCGCGCGCCGATGAAGCGCACGCACTGGTGGAGCGCCAGCAACTATCGCTGCATGACGAATCGCAGCGCATTGCCGACTATTTTGAAGGCTTGGCTGAAGAGCGGCGAATGACCGTACAGATAACAGGCGATGGAAACGTGCTCGCTGACCCTTTGCTGCTGCGCAGAGCCTTGAGCAACCTGGTGGCAAACGCCGTTCGCTATGCCTACGAGGGCACCGAGATTCAGATCCGGGTGATGGAAACCCCCGGCGGAGCCCGCATTGAAGTGAAGAACCAAGGGCCTGTGCTGAGTGATGAAACCGTGGGCAAACTCTTCGACCGCTTTTACCGCGGCGATGCGTCTCGCCACCAGAACTCTGACTCCTACGGCCTTGGCCTCGCCATCGTCGTGGCAATCATGCAACTGCATGAAGGTCACGTGCGTGTCGAACAGCCAAAGCCCGGGGTTATCTGTTTTTCGCTGTCATTCCCTGGAGCTTGAACGACGTCGGCGGACAGTGCTTGTCGTTCGCTGCCCCCAACTGAAACTCATGCGCGCAGGTCAACTGTCTGAGGGCTTGCCCAGGCTCTGGTGCTCGACCGGCGCATACTTTTCTTCGCCAGCAACGGGTACCCAGTCCTTCAAAGGTGTAAGAAAGTGCAGTTCAAAACGACGTGACAAGAACGCCCATCTTCCGTCCCGACGTTCAAACCTGTCGTGGTACAGCCCGCTGACTTGCACCGGGCCTTTTTCAATGTCGTGAAACAGGCAATCCGCAGCCACCGTACCCACCGCGCTGTCACCCTTAATATCGATCAGCGGGTTGGCCATCCAGTGATGCATATGTGGCATCTGGCGCCAGCTGTTTTGCGCCATCGCGAGGATTTCGTCACGGTTTCCGGCTTGGCCAAAACCCGGTAGATCCAGTGTTGATTCTTCGTGCCAGATACCGCTCAGGAGCGAGGCGTCGATGCGGTCGAAGGCATTGGCGTAGGCGTTTATCAGCGACTCGATGGCGGCGCGACTTTCCAGGGCGTCCAGTCGGGCGGTCAGTTGTTCCATGTTCATGATGGGGTTTCCTGCTGAGGCTTCGCATAAGCGACGAAGGCAGCCCTCCGCGAGGGCTGCGCTACGGTTGAGCACGTGTTCAGATCTGCGACAGGCCGCCGTCGACCATCAGCTCCACACCGTTGACATATTTCGCATCGGCAGATGCAAGGAACAGCGCCGACGAGGCGATTTCTTCAGGTTGGGCCATATACCCCAGCGGAGTGATCTGCTCGACGTGTTGGCGCAGCGCGGCAATGTCGCTCTCGCTCATCTTCAAGCCGTTATCCATCAGAGGCGTGCGGGTGAAGCCAGGGCTCAGGACATTCGCTCGAATCTTGCGACCTTTGAGTTCGTTGGCCCAAGTCCTGGCGAAGGACCGTACTGCGGCCTTGGATGCGTTGTAGAGGCTCAGTCCTTCCATCCCATTGCTGGAACAGATAGAGGCCGTCAACACGATCGACGCACCGTTTTTCAACAATGGCATCAACGTTTGAACGGTAAAAAAAACCCCCTTCACGTTAATGTCGAACATGTTGAAATAAGCCGCCTCGGTGGTCTCGCCCAGCGGGTTCTTTTCGCAAATACCCGCGTTGGCAAACACTGAGTCCAGCTGATCGTCGCGCGCCTCAATTGTAGCTTTGAGTTTATCGAGATCAGCCTGGCTGGCGACATCGGAAATGACCGCTACGACTCTGTCGCCTAGCTTCGCCACCGCCGCCTCCAGCGTGGCTGCAGAACGACCCGTGATGTAAACACGCTTGGCTCCCTCGGCAATCAAACCTTGCGCAATTGCAAACCCGATCCCTGTGGATGCCCCGGTGACGACTGCAACCTGATTAGCGAATTTGCCTGACATATCTGACTCCTCAGTCTCGATTGTGTGGCTCGACTGGAACCACAGTGCGGCCATTTTGAGAGGAGTCAGGGGCTGAGCGGCACTGCCATAAATGAACATTGGCCGTTCATTTATGTGAGGCGTAAGGGAAGGTTTGATCGTTTAGATTGGAGTCAGCTGATTCAGAGCATGACCTGCAATCGAGAATATTCTGGAACCGAAGGGTTCCAGGAAGGAGACCTTATGCCTAAGACAAAAGTCGCCCCCCCGGAACCGCGGCGTTGGTTGATGTTCACCATCTTGTTGGTCGGTGCATTTTTACCGCCGCTGGATTTTTTCATCGTCAACGTAGCGCTGCCTTCAATTCAGCAATCGCTAGGCACGGCCTCCTCCGCCGAACAGTTGATCATCTCCTCGTATGCGGCGCTTTATGCCGTGACACTGATTACCGGTGGACGGCTGGGTGACATCTATGGCCGCATGAGAATGTTCTTCGTTGGTCTGGTTGGCTTTGCCGTTGCCTCACTGATCTGCGGTGTAGCCGAGTCACCCTGGGTGTTGATCGCCGGACGTTCGCTGCAAGGCGTGACGGCAGCCATCATGGCACCTCAGGCACTCGCATCAGTGCAGGCGATATTCCCCGACTCCGAAAAGCCCTTGGCACTGAGCCTGTATGGCGCGGTCTTTGGTCTGGCTTCGGTAGTCGGCCAGGCACTTGGCGGAATATTGATATCGCTCAACCTGATGAACCTGGGCTGGCGGGCGATATTTCTGGTGAATTTACCGATTGCGTTACTGGTCATCCTTGTCGCCATTCCAGTGGTCAAGGAAACCCACGCACCACAGACAAGCAAGCTGGATCTGGGCGGAACGCTATTGTCGATGGTGACGCTTGCGGCTCTGATCATTCCTCTGATCGAGGGGCGTGAATCGGGTTGGCCTTTGTGGGCCTGGCTGTCGCTTGCAGCGGTGCCGCTGCTGGCCTGGCTGTTCTGGCGCTACGAAGCCCGCCTGCATCAAGCGCAAGGTGCTCCGTTACTGAATCCTGCCGCACTGCGCGCGCCCGGTCTTGCCCGGGCACTGCTCGTCGCCCTCACCTTTTACGCGATCGGCGTGTTTTTCCTGCTGCTTTCCATTTATCTACAGGGAGCGCTGCACACGAGCCCACTCAATGCAGGCCTCGTCTTCCTTCCTTTCGGCGCGGGATTTTTGCTGGGACCGCTTTCCACCCCTCAGTTCAGGCGTTTTCTGGGGGCATACGTCAATCCCGTCGGAATGGGGCTTGAAGTGTTGGGATTTGTGCTCTTGGCCTGGCTCGTGGCGCACACGCCGATGTCCGCCAGCCCCGCTGCGCTGCCCCTTGCCGTCATTCTGTTTCTGATCGGTTTCGGACAAGGATTAGCCCTTCCGACATTGATGCGCATGATCACAGGACGTGTGGCACCCGCATACTCCGGCATGATTGCAGGCATTACCAGCTCCACCCTGCAAATCAGCACGTCACTGAGCGTGGCAATAATAGGCGGCATTTTCTACACCCTTCTAGGCACGGATACGGACGCGGCTGCCATCACCCACGCTTTCACCGTCTCCATACTCTGCATCGCAGCATGCCTGGCGGTAGGCGCGGGATTGAGCCTTACCCTGACGCGCCAACCTGCTACTGATCCGCAAACGGCGGCCATGCACCCAGCAGAGTGAGTCAACCGCATGCCTGATTGCCGATCATGATGGAAGCAAGATCGGCAAGAGCACGAAGGCTGTCCATCTGGCGCATGTCCTGGTGGTAGCCCATCCATATGTCGCGACCCGGTGGCGGCTCGTGCGGATCAATCAACCGCAGCGCCGTTAATTGGTCACCCAAGGCGCGGGGCAATACGGCAACGCCCTGCCCCTGCGTGCACATTTGCGCCTGGACTGTGCGGCTGCTACTGGTGAACAAGGTACGCGCCAGAGGGTAACGCTGCTGCAGCCACTGCACATCGGGATAATGAGACTGGGCAACACTCATGGTAATCAAACCAACCCCCTCGCCCTGTGGCTCGGGATCAGCAGATCCGACGGCCGTGTATAACCCATAGCTCAGGGAGATCAGCTTGCGGTGAACAATATCGGGTTCGGTGAAAGGGACGATTCGAAACGCGATATCGGCGTCGCGACGAGCCAGGTCAAACAATCGATGCCCGGCGATAACCTCAGGCACAATCAGAGGGTAACGTCGCCCCAGTTCACTGAGGACGGGGGCCAGCACATAACAGGCAAACCAGTCAGCGCAAGAAATGCGCAACACACCTTCTGGCTGGGCGCTGTCGCCCGCCAGGCGCCTTTCGATGGCCAACGCACTCTGCTCCATTTCCTGCGCTAGGCTGAGCAGCTTCTCTCCGCTGTCGGTCAGTACCAAACCTTGGGTGGTACGCAGGAAAATGGGCTGGCCACTGGACTGCTCAAGCACCTGCAAGCGCCGCCCCACGGTCGGATGGCTAACACCCAACAGCTTGGCAGCAGCGCCCAATGACCCACTGCGGGCAATCGCGAGAAAGATCCGCACATCACTCCAGTCCATACTCTACCCCGTACAAAAATGAACAGTGAGAGTGCAGTAATGGCAGTGCCGTAGCAATCCCAGGCTCGACATACTTCTCTGCATACACCTTCGTCGAAACACCAACCGAGGGACTGCAAATGAAGATTGGCTTTATCGGTGTGGGAAGCATGACCAGAGCGATCATTCCGTTGCTCATCCGGGCCGGCCATCACGTATCGGCATGGAACCGTAGTCACGCTGCGATTATGGATCTCGAAGGAGTAAGCGTTCTCGAATCCCCGTCCTCGGCCTTTCAGCAAGAGGTCGTCATCAGCCTGCTGGCCGATGATGCCGCCGTCAGGGAAGTGCTGCTGTCCAGCGCTGCTCTGGAAAATGCAGACAAGGCCTGCGTGCATGTCGTGATGTCGACTTTGTCGCCTTCACTCATGGTCGAGTTGCAGGGCATGCATGATGCAATCGGCATGGCATTGGTCGCGGCACCGGTTTTCGGCGTGCCCGCCGCGGCCGCGAGCGGCGAGTTGAACATCCTGGCGGCCGGATCGCAGCTAGCTGTCTCGACGGTTCAACCGCTGTTTGACCTGCTCGGGAAAAAAACCTGGTATCTGGGCGATCAGCCTGAACACGCGTGTATCGCGAAAATCGCCGGCAACATGATGATCACTCAAGCCATCCAGTCGCTGGGCGAAGCAAGCGGACTCGTTCAACGCCACGGACTGACACCTTCGATTTTCGTCAACCTCATGACCCAGACCCTGTTCGCCTGCCCCAGTTATCAACGGTATGGGCAGAACATCGCCAACAACAGCTTTGAACCGGGTTTCAAACTGTCTCTTGGCCTCAAGGATATAAATCTGGCTATTGATGCGGGCCGTCTCAAGGACCTGGAACTGCCTGCTGCGGATGCAGTGCGATCGAAAATGACGTCGGCAGTTGCCCGGGGAGACGGGCACAAGGACTGGTCGGTCTTCGCTACGCAGACACTTACCCAATCAGCCGATCATGCCCAGCAACCCTGGCGAAGCGCACCGATAAAACGTACGCGGCGTGGCAACTTCTGGGTGACCGGCGCCCGTGTTACCCAGAACGGTAAAAATTTCCAGAAGGGTCCGATGTACGTAGCCTGGGAATCCCCTGAGCACATCACTCAAGCCTATCCCGTGGTGCTGGTGCACGGCGGCACGCTGCAGGGCACCGAATGGCTGGATACACCCGATGGTCGCCCGGGATGGGCGCAGCGGTTCCTCGAAGCGGGCTTCGTAGTCTTTCGCGTCGACAGACCCGGCCACGGGCGATCGCCGTATCACCCCGACATCATGGGACCGATGGGGCCAGCGTTCTCCTATGAACGCGCCCGCGAAGTTTACTTTCCAGAGGGAGGTGGAGAAACGCAGTGGCCGTTTGAGTCGGATGACGAAGCAGCGTTTGACGCCTTCATTGCAGCTTACGGCCCCATGCCGGCTGACCTTGCGGCCTCGCAGACCCTGGACGCGGACCGACTGGCCGAACTGCTCGACAGAATCGGTAAGGCCATCATCGTTACGCATTCCGCTTCCGGGCCCAGTGGCTGGTTGGTCGCCGATCGTCGACCCGACCTGATCGCAGGGATTGTGGCAGTGGAGCCTATGGGGCCGGTATTTGGCCATACGCCGGGTATAGGCAGCCTCGAATGGGGACTGACCGCCGCCCCTTTGACCTTTGATCCCCCTCGCGAGACGGCGGAGCAAGTCCGCACAGCAGAACCATCGACCCTGAAAATTCCCGGATTGCAGGGCGTTCCGGTAGCGCTGATGACAGGTGAGACATCAGCGTTTGCTTCTTACGCATCCAGCATTGTCCCTTTCCTGCGAAATGCCGGTGCCAACATTCACCACCTGGATCTACCGGCACTGGGTATTCACGGCAACGGCCACGGATTGATCTATGAACGCAATTCAGACTCGGCTTTCAAGGTAGTCATGCAGTGGCTGGAGGAATCGTTGAACATGCCCGATCCCGCGTAAAGCGCCTGCTCAGGTTCTCCGTCCAATCATGGAAGGACCAAGGAAGGGTACAGACAAGCCCCTTAGAACAACTGCCACGAGGTTATCCATGGACAATTCCGACATCACGCGTCAACTCTCGGCATTCAGACAAACCATCGACAATATCGACGCCGCGCTCATCCACATGCTTGCTGAACAGTTCCGCTGTACTGATGAGGTCGGCTTGCTTAAAGCCCGACATCAATTGCCAGCGGTGGACAAGAAGAGAGAGCAGCATCAATACGAACGTCTGACAGCCCTCGCCCAGGAGGCCAACCTCGATACGGCCTTCGTCCAGAAGCTGATGCAGTTTGTCATCGGTGAAGTGGTCGACCGCCACAGACAATTTGCGGCCAGGCATAACCCAGGACTCTGCGAGGGCGCTGTCCTCAAACCTGAAAACACCGCCGTCTAACCCGCCGCCTCCCCTCACTAGACGCCCGGGAATTGCTGATAGATCGCAGACAACTCGATAGAGAAGCGACTGAATAAGCCCCTTTCTCCGACCGATTCCTGAAAGGCAATTAGACTATCAAGACGAGCAGAACCGCATGAAATGGCCAATGATCGATCAGATTCGCAGTTTCACTGTTTTACCCTCTGGCTACACATGGGATTACCTGAAACGCGAGGAGATCGATGTAGCGATAATTTTTTTCCAGACGTGGTTTCCCTCCATTACGGTGGGGTTAGGGAGCCCTTTTCTGAACCAGCAATTTTATGAAGACAACGTGGTGCTCGAAGACGATCTGGAGCGGGCGATGTTCGCTATAGTGGTCCGCCGAAATCATGAAATCGTCGCGATAGCAACGTGGGAAAAAATTGACGGCGCTGATGTCATCTTCGGGCGAGTGGGCGCGGTAGCCAAACATCATAGACAAACCAAACTGGCCGTAGCTGCCCAAGACCTCGGAGAAAAAATGGGAAGGTTCATGGGAGCGGGCTTGATCTATGGTATGGCGACAACCAGCGCTCCGTATATGCAACAAGCACTGGAGCATGCGGGTTACAAAGCCGTAGGAATAATGCCTGGCTTCGACCAAGAGGAAGCAGAGCCAGGAATCGTGCGCAGGGTGTACGAAGTTATCTACGCAAAGCAACTCGCACCCCACTCCAATTTTCTGATTCCGTCAGTGCACAACCTTACACCTACCGTCGCTCGGCTATATGCAGAAATATTTCACGAAACAATCAAAATTGACTGAGAGGCAAACATAAAAACCAGCATGTTTCAGATCAAATAAAGATCCCCGCTCACGCTTATTGCGTTGCTCGGGAGCGCCGCTTTAGCTTGCGTGCCAAAAGAACGCGAAGGCGCACCGAATACCAGGTACTGCCATACTGGAGTCAGTCGCAGGTCACAATTCAAGATCACTCGCACACTCAATGCGATTGGGGGCAAAACTGGGGGCATATTTGATATTTTTCCGCCTGAAAATATCGTCCTAGAGCCAAGTCAAAATGTTTTTTGGCGACCCTGATAGCCTTTAGGCGTTGCCCGAGCAAGCTGAGCATCTATTTCTTTCTGCTTTTCCACAAACCAGGGAAATCCATACCACTTCCAGTGGATGACCAGGTTCGGGTCACATCCGGAGGCTTGCCTTGAATGATTTGAAAAAGATGCCTCCAGTCTTAGCTCCAGCATTTCCTTCAATTGCGGCGTAAAAGCGTATTCGGCGCCACACCAAACGCCTTGCGAAACGCATGGCTGAAATGAGAAAAGTCAGAAAACCCGAAGTCCAGCGCCGCCTCGGACACACTGCGTACCTGGCCGCGTTCAATCGCCTCACGGCTGGCATTCAGGCGCTCTTTCCAGATCTCTGCAACGGGGGTTTTCTGGTAGCGTGCGAAGGCTCGCGTAACAGTTCGGGTGGACACGTTGTGGGCCTTGGCGATGGCTTCAATCGACAGGTCCGGCTCCGTGAGGTGTCGTTGGATGTACTTCATAATGCGGCCGTATAGGTCCATCTCCTGGTGGCTCGTCTTCAGGTCCTGGAGTTCCAGGCTGATCACAAGCAGGTCCAGCAAAGCACTTGAGTAACGCGTGGAGATGCGCTCATCCTGCAACGACGCTGGCGTGCTCGCGGCCTGATGCAACATTTCGCGTAACGGAACTACACCAGGGCGACGGTCGTCTAGGACCATTGCGGTGAACTCCGCAATACGCGGCAAACGCTCGGTGAGCAACGCTCGCGGAATACGGATCAAGTGGTTTTCGGTACCACCCAGGCTGAAGCGAAACGCTTGAGTTGCGTCATAAAGAAACAAATCACCCATTGCCAGGCTGGCTTTTCTGGCACCTTGTTCTATTTGGCCGTGGCCATTTCGAGCGAAACCCAACCATAAATCCTCGGCCGGACCGCTGCGCAGGTGCTGCTCGGAACGCTCCCAGTGATGCATCGGCGATGACAGCGAACAGATGTCCAGCTCGCCGACCGTATTGATGGCGAGCGCGCCATCAAAGCTGCTCTGGGACAAGGGTTTGCTATCGGCCGCCAGGCAATGCCGGCAGACCACTTCTTTCCAATAATCAAACCGACGTGCTGCGGGAACGGCAAGGGTCGAATACTGAGCGCTCGGATTCATGACACTGACCTCGACAACGATGCAACAGGCGCTTGAGAAGTTGAAACGTGCGGCCCATTTTCAGGCATGCACAGCAAATAACAGGCCAAGCACAGTGGCAGGCCTGCGCAGGTGCGCTGCCTTGTAATGTCAATCGCGACTTTCGCCATGCCCGGGAGGCTGTCGCGCTCCACGGCCCTCACCATTTAAGGGCACAGCACCTCACCCCAGCGGCTCAGGTGCACCAGCGCGGGCCACGGGTGAATGTCGGTTTCAGCGTTGTCTTTGCCAACCAAGCGATTGTCTCGCCGAACAAAGCGCCGCCTCATCACCCAGCCTAATTTCCACCTCACAGCAGCTCATACCCCGCTGATGAGGCACGCCATGCACCAACACTCTTCACAACGACAGGCTGACTCCCTTTGGCTTCTGCAAAGGCGCGACCTCGCGCCTGAAGCGTCGGCTTATTGGTTGATTGAATGGGGGGCCATGAAGCTGCTGCACCGACGGCAGGTCGCCAAGCACGACCTGCCGCCGACGCGCTGACGCCCACCCGCAGGCCTGAACGAAAATAACGAGGAGCTCAAGATGGAATCTGCAATCGACACACATCTCAAATGCCCACGCACCCTGTCCCGCCGTGTGCCCGACGAGTATCAACCGCCGTTCCCGATGTGGGTCGCGCGCGCTGACGAGCAACTGGAACACGTGGTGATGGCTTATCTCGGCGTGCAATATCGCGGCGACGCCCAGCGCGAGGCTGCATTGCAGGCAATGCGTCACATCGTCGGCAGTTTCGACCTGGCCGATGGCCCGCACACCCATGATTTGACCCATCACACCGACAGCAGCGGCTTTGATAATTTGATTGTGGTCGGGTACTGGAGAGACCCTGCAGCCCACTGTCGCTGGTTGCGCTCACCCCAGGTGAATGACTGGTGGTGCTCGCCGGAGCGCCTCGGTGAAGGCCTTGGCTATTTCCGCGAAATCACCGCCCCGCGCGCCGAGCAGTTCGAGACGCTGTACGCCTTCCAGGAGAACCTGCCCGGTGTCGGCGCGGTGATGGATGCGACCAGTGGAGAGATCGAAGAGCACGGTTACTGGGGCTCGATGCGCGACCGCTTTCCGATCTCCCAGACCGACTGGATGAAGCCCACGAGCGAGCTGCAAGTGATCGCGGGCGACCCTGCCCAGGGCGGAAGGGTCGTCGTCCTGGGGCATGACAACCTCACGTTGATTCGTTCCGGCCAGGACTGGGCGGACGCCGAGGCCGAGGAACGCTCGCTCTACCTCGACGAAATTTTGCCGACCTTGCAGGACGGTATGGACTTCCTGCGTGACAACGGCCAACCGCTGGGCTGCTACAGCAACCGGTTCGTACGCAATATCGATCTGGACGGCAACTTTCTCGACCTGAGCTACAACATCGGTCACTGGCGCTCGGTGGAAAAACTCGAACGCTGGGCAGAATCCCACCCTACTCACCTGCGTATCTTCGTGACGTTCTTCCGCGTGGCTGCGGGCTTGAAGAAGTTAAGGCTGTACCACGAAGTGTCCGTGTCGGACGCCAAGAGCCAGGTATTCGAGTACATCAACTGTCACTCGCAGACCGGCATGTTGCGCGACGCACTGCCGCCAACAGCCTGAGCGCCATCGGCGTTTAACGCCCCACCTTCTGCCTCCCAGCCACCCGTCTCGGGTGGCCCGGTCTCCCTGTGCGAGGAATAGATGATGAATAAGACCCGCCTGCTGACACTCTCCACCCTGTTGCCCGCGCTTCACGCGAACGCCGGTGAAGTCGCTCCCGGCGATTATGAGCAATATCCGGTTGGCGCTACTATCGGTGTGATTTATTACCAGCACGCCACCACGGACTCGGCCTACACCAACGGACACAAGGTCAGCTCTGACTTCAAGGTGAGCTCGGACATCGGCATCCTTCGTCTGCTCCATGTCTACGCACTCAGTGACACCGTCACCATCGACCCGCAATTCCTGTTGCCTTTCGGGCACATCTCCAGCGCAGGTGACGCCTCAGCGCTGGGCAATGCTCGCGGCGTTGGCGACTTGACCCTCACCGCGCCGGTCAAATGGCGGTTCAACGAAGCCCGCGACACCCTCAGTATCGCCCCCTACCTGTATGTGCCGACGGGCACGTATGACAAGGACGACCCGCTCAATATCGGAGAGAACCGCTGGAAATTCGAACTGCAGAGCGCCTACGTCAAACACTTCACCGAAAAATGGGCAATGGACCTGGTCGGCGGCGCTACCTGGTATGGCGACAACACTGATTACGGTGCAAATGCCGACCGCTTGAAGCAGGACGTTTCCTACGCAGCACAGATCATGGGGCGTTACATGCCAGACGCCACCACCACGTTTGGTATTGGCTTCGGGCGCACCTGGGGTGGTGAGACGAACGTCGAGCACGTCAATCAGGATAACGAGTTGGGCACCACCAACTTGCGTCTCACCGCCACCAAATTCGTCACCCCACAGGACCAGATCCAACTGCAATTGGGCAAGGACTTCTCGGTGGACAACGGCACCCAGGAAGACTTGCGCATCAATATGCGTTACGCGCACATTTTTTAACGCAAGGGTCCGCGACCGTACCCACTTGGCGCCTTTGCGCAGGGGTGTCCGCCTCAGCCAAGTCGATGTCTCTCTCAACCAAGCCTGGGACTGGATGCGCGGATTATCTTGAGCCCCTGGCCCACTGATATTGACGAGCATGCAGTGCTCTTCGGCCACTTACGATAAGGACAGCCCAACCATGGCAATCGTACGCCCTACCCTTGAACAGCTAATGGATATCTCGAGCGGCCTGCACATGCAGCTTAGCGCGCAGCAAGCCGGTGAATACCTGGCGCTTATGCAGCCCAGCTTCGACGCTTATGACCTGGTTGACGAGCTGCCTGACTTCATTCCGCCGGTTCGTTACGAACGCAGCTCGGGCTATCGCCCCTCGCCCGCACACAACCCGCTCAACGCGTGGTATTTCCGAACGGAAGTCAACGGTGCCCGCGAAGGCAAACTGGCGGGTAAGACGGTTGCACTCAAGGACAATATTTCACTGGCGGGCGTGCCCATGATGAATGGTGCCAAGCCACTTGAGGGCTTCATTCCATCATTCGATGCCACCGTAGTCACCCGATTGCTGGATGCCGGCGCAACCATCCTCGGCAAGGCGACCTGCGAACATTACTGCCTGTCCGGTGGCAGTCACACCTCCGATCCTGCGCCGGTGCACAACCCCTATCGCCACGGATTTGCCTCGGGTGGCTCGTCTTCCGGCAGCGCAGCACTGGTTGCCGCGGGCGAGGTCGACCTGGCAGTCGGCGGTGACCAGGGCGGGTCAATCCGGATTCCTTCGGCATTCTGCGGCACTTACGGGATGAAGCCCACCCACGGACTGGTGCCTTACACCGGGATCATGGCCATCGAGGCGACTATCGATCATGCCGGCCCCATCACGGCAAACGTGCGCGACAACGCCTTGATGCTGGAGGTCATGGCGGGAACGGATGGGCTGGATCCGCGACAAGCCGCGCCCCAGGTCGACGCTTACAGCGATTACCTGGAACGCGGTGTGAGCCGGTTGAGGATCGGCGTCCTGCGCGAAGGGTTTGAATTGGCCAACCAGGACCCGCGTGTGGCCGCCTCTGTGCGCACTGCCATCGCAGCGTTTTCGCGGCTGGGCGCGCACGTCGAAGAGGTCTCGGTGCCTGAGCACAAGATTGCCGGTTCGTTGTGGCACCCCATTGGCTGTGAAGGCCTGACGATGCAGATGATGCACGGCAATGGGGCCGGCTTTAACTGGGAAGGGCTGTATGACCTCGGGTTGCTGGACAAGCAGGCCGGATGGCGCGATCAGGCGAATGACCTGTCCGCCTCTCTCAAGCTGTGCATGTTCGTCGGTCAATACGGTCTGCAGCGCTACAACGGTCGTTACTACGCCAAGGCGCAAAACCTCAGGCGCCTCACACGCGCCGCTTATGACGCGGCATTGGCGCGCTATGACCTGCTGGTAATGCCGACCGTCCCGATCACTGCCCAGCCCCACCCGCAGCCAGGCTGCTCGATCACCGAGTACGTGGCCGGAGCGCTGGAAATGATCGGCAATGCCTGCGCCCAGGACATCACCGGCCATCCTGCCATGTCGATTCCCTGCGGGCTGGTAGACGGTTTACCGGTCGGGCTGATGCTGGTTGGCAAGCACTATGCCGAAGGCACGATTTACCAGGCGGCCGCGGCGTTCGAGGCGTCGTTTGACTGGAAAAACAGATAGCTGGTTTTGTCCCCGGCAGCGCAAAAAGAGTAAGCCACCAGGCGCTGCCTGGAAGCTCAACGATGAGGAGTCAACCTGATGACCACGCACGAAAAGAACCCATCAACGCCGGGCGAACGAGCACAGGCACTACTGCAGGTGCTCAAGCACAAAGAGCTGATCCCCGACGGTTACATTGAGCACATGACACAGCTGATGGCACACGAATGGAGCCCGCAGAACGGTGCTCGAGTAGTGGCCAAAGCCTGGACCGACCCACAGTTCCGCGAACTGCTGCTCAGGGACGGTACCGCTGCGTGCGCCCAATTTGGCTATACCGGCCCGCAGGGTGAATACATCGTTGCGCTGGAAGACACGCCGGGTGTGAAAAACGTGATTGTGTGCAGCCTGTGCTCCTGCACCAACTGGCCCGTCCTGGGGCTGCCGCCGGAGTGGTACAAGGGCTTCGAATTTCGTGCGCGCCTGGTCCGGGAGGGGCGCACCGTACTGCGCGAACTGGGCACAGAGCTGCCGAGCGAAGTGGTGGTCAAGGTTTGGGATACCAGCGCCGAAAGCCGCTACCTGGTGTTGCCGGTCAGGCCTGAAGGCTCCGAACACATGAGTGAGGAGCAGCTTCAGACGCTGGTGACCAAAGACGTGCTGATCGGCGTCGCCCTGCCCCGCGTTGACTGAGAAAAACAGCGCGTCATCGTTCATTTTCCGGAGTTTCTCTTATGGATGGCTTTCACGATCTCGGCGGTTTCCAAGGCTTTGGCAAAGTCCCTCACACCATCAACAGCCTGAGCTACCAACCGGTGTTCAAGCAGGACTGGGAGCACCTGGCCTACAGCCTGATGTTTATCGGTGCCGATCACCTGAAGAAGTTCAGCGTGGACGAAGTGCGCCACGCCGTCGAACGCCTGGATGTCCGCCAACATGTCGGTACCGAGTACTACGAACGCTATGTCATCGCTACCGCCACCCTGCTGGTCGAAACAGGTGTCATCACCCAGGCGGAGCTCGATCAGGCCCTGGGTTCTCACTTCAAGCTGGCGAACCCTGCGCAGGCAGAAGGCAGACCGGCGATCACCGGTCGAGCGCCTTTTGAGGTCGGCGACCGAGTTACCGTGCGAGACGAGTATGTGGCCGGGCATATCCGCATGCCGGCCTATGTGCGCGGCAAGGATGGCGTAGTCCTGCACCGAACATCCGAAAAATGGCCATTCCCGGATGCGATCGGGCATGGCGACTTGAACGCGGCGCATCAGCCGACCTACCACGTCGAGTTTCGCGTGAAGGACCTGTGGGGAGACGCGGCCGACGACGGTTTCGTGGTGGTCGATCTGTTCGAAAGCTATCTGGACCATGCCGATAGCACGGTGAACCTATGATGGCCGGCGCCTTGAAAAGCCGACTGCCGGTGACCGTGCTTTCCGGCTTCCTCGGCGCCGGCAAGACCACGCTGCTCAACCATATCCTGCGCAATCGCGAAGGCCTGAGAGTAGCAGTCATCGTCAATGATATGAGCGAGGTCAACATCGATGCCGAAGAGGTGCAGCGCGACGTGGCGCTGCACCGTGGTCGCGATGAGTTGATTGAAATGAGCAATGGCTGTATCTGCTGCACGCTGCGCGCCGACTTGCTCGAGCAGATCAGTGCCCTGGCACGTCAGGAGCGTTTCGATTACCTGCTCATTGAGTCCACGGGGATCTCTGAGCCAATGCCGGTCGCCGAGACGTTCGCGTTCCTTGACGCGCAAGGCTTCAGCCTCAGCGAACTGGCGCGGCTCGATACCTTGGTGACGGTGGTCGACGGCAGTCGTTTTCAGGCGTTGCTTGAGTCGCCGGACACCGTGGCCCGCGACGACGCACAGGAAAATACGCCCAAACGCCATTTGGCGGACCTGCTGATCGAGCAGGTGGAATACGCCAACGTCATTCTCGTCAACAAACTGGACCTGATCGACGAGCCTGGTTACCAGGCCGTGCACGCGATTCTCGCCGGCCTTAACCCGACCGCGCGGATCCTGCCGATGGCTCAGGGTAACGTTGAATTATCCGGCATTCTCGGTACCCATCTGTTTGATTTACCCAGCCTAGCGGCATCGCCCGGCTGGATGAAAAAAATGGCGGCCAACGACGTACCGGCCTCCGAATCGGACACCTATGGCGTGACGTCCTGGGTGTACCGCGAGCGCGCTCCATTTCACCCACAGCGGTTACTCGACTTTCTCCAGCGCCCTTGGCGCAACGGGCGCCTGTTGCGCAGCAAGGGTTACTTCTGGCTCGCCAGCCGGCACTTGGAAACCGGCCTGCTGGTGCAAAGCGGCAAACAGTTCCAGTGGGACTATGTCGGGCGCTGGTGGACCTTCATCGAGCAGTCGCAATGGCCACGGGATGAATATCGGTTGCAGAGCATCATGACCAAGTGGGACAGCATTGTCGGCGATTGCCGGCAGGAGTTGGTTTTTATCGGCCAGGACCTGGATACCCACGCGTTACAGCACGCGCTCGACGACTGCCTGTTGAATGCTCAGGAAATCAGCGCCGGCCCTTCAGCCTGGCAAGCCCTGCCGGGGGCGACAGTCTTTGACTCGCTGGCCTTATCAGCTGCGACGCAATCGCTGCAGGCTGATCCCATTTGACCGAGGCAGAGGTGTCCCATGCTTTTTTTCAGCCGAACCACCCGCTGGGCATTGACGCTGCTCGCCGACCGCCTGGAGCAGCCTGACCAGGCGAGCCCTCCCCTGTCGTCGAACAACCGGTTATTGCGCCGCATCCTGGCAAGCGTCGAACAACTGCTGCAAGAGCGACGAGCGCTCAAGGCGCAAGCCTGCGCACTGACGCTGGACGTCAACCAACTGGAAGAACGCCTGGCCCGCAATGACACGCTGTTGCGGCAATGGGCGGCGCGCTGGGCACTGGTCACGCTGGGCGCTGGGGAACTGTTCTGGGAGCTGGAACTGGATGGAACCGTGGCACCCGCGCCGGAATGCGTGATGACGCGGACGGGGTCTGAGTCGAACCTGGCCCAGGCTATCGATCAGCTCGGCAGTTGGAGCAAACAGTTGCACCCGGATGACCGGCAAGCACATCTGGCAGCGCTCGCCAGGCACCTTGCCGATCGTAGCGGGCGCACGCCCTTGGCCCTGGACGTGCGAATGAAACCTGCAGCAGACGGTGACTATCGCTGGTACACAATCAGCGGTGTCGCGCGACGCGATGCGCAAGGTGTCGCGCTTGCCATCGCAGGAACCGTTCGTGACATTCACGAACAGTACCTGCACAACGAGGCGCTCGAACTGGCGGCCACACGCTTCGACATTTCCCGGGAAATGCTGCATGACGGGCTCTGGGATATCGAGATAGTGGCCGGCGACCCGGCGAACCCGAAAAATACCATTTGGTGGTCGTCGCAAATGCGCCGACTGCTGGGTTGCAACACGATTGAGGAGTTTCCTGACACCCTCGAAAGCTGGACCTCACGCCTGCACCCCGACGATAGCGCACGGGCCATCGGCGCGTTCGTCGCCCATGTGGACGACCGCAGCGGCAAGACGCCGTTTGATGTGGATTATCGACTCAAACATAAAAATGGCACTTACCGCTGGTTTCGCGGCCGTGGGCAAACGCGCCGCGCGCAGGACGGTTCCCCGCAAAGGGTGGTGGGTGCCATCACCGACATCCATGCCCACCATGAAGAAAGCACCCTGCGCGAGGCGCAGGCGCAACAACATCGGGTGATGCAGGAAACCCTCACCAAGCTGACGCAGATTGTCGCCACCATTCAGGGCATTGCCAGCCAGACCAACCTGTTGGCGTTGAATGCCGCCATTGAGGCGGCGCGCGCAGGCGAAGCCGGTCGCGGTTTTGCGGTGGTCGCCGATGAAGTGCGCAAGCTGGCCACGCGTACCAGCCAAGCGACCCAGCAAGCAGCCGAGATGATGGACAACTAGCTACATCCAGGCGCCTGCGCGGCCTGCGTGGGCACAGGACATCTTCCAACAATAATAATCAGGTACGTTATGCGCGATTACGACTCAGCAGTGTCATCCTTCGACTATCTACAGCTGGCAGACCAAGACTTGCACGGCGAACCGGGAGCCTTGAACGCCTGCATCGAATGCTGCGACCGGCACGCTCACGGCAATGCTGTGGCGTTGTATTGCGAAACGCGCGATGGCCGCGCCAGACACTACACCTTCAGCGAACTGCAGGCGCATGCTGCGCGCTTTGGCAACTTTCTGCGAGCGCAGGGAGTGCAGCCGGGAGATCGTATTGCTGGCTTGATGCCACGCACGGTTGAACTGGTGATTGCCCTCCTGGGAGCCTGGCGCATCGGCGCGGTCTACCAACCGCTCTTTACCGCATTCGGTCCAAAGGCGATCGAGCAGCGTCTGGACTGCTCCAAGGCACGCTGGATCGTGACCGACTCCCACAATCGTCCCAAGCTGGATGAAATCCCTGGCTGCCCACCCGCAATCGTGATCGACGGCCCCCCGCAGCATCCGAGCGATTACGATTTCTGGGACGTGCTGGGTCGTCAACACACCGACTGCACACCTGAGCTACTGGACGCCAGCGCGCCTTTCCTGCTGATGTGCACCTCGGGCACCACAGGACCGGCCAAGCCGCTTGAGGTGCCTTTGAGCGCCATTCGGGCTTTCAAAGGGTATATGCGCGATGCAATCGACCTGCGCGAGGACGACCATTTCTGGAACCTCGCCGACCCCGGCTGGGCATATGGCTTGTATTACGCAGTAACCGGGCCGCTGGCGTGCGGCCGGGCCACGCTGTTGCATGACGGCCCTTTCACCGTGGAAAGCACCAGCCGGATTATCGTCAAGTATGCGATCAATAACCTGGCCGGCTCGCCGACGGCTTTTCGCCTGCTGATTGCTGCCGGGGACGAGTTTGCCGCCGCCGTGCGTGGTCGACTGCGTATCGTCAGCAGCGCCGGCGAACCACTCAACCCGCAAGTCATCCGTTGGTTCGCCGAACAGCTCGGCGTGGTCATTCACGATCATTACGGCCAAACCGAAATCGGCATGGTGCTGTGCAATCACCATGGGCTGCGCCATCCGGTACGTGAGGGTTCTGCCGGCTATGCGGTGCCGGGGTACCGGATTGTCGTGCTGGATGATGCGCATCGGGAACTGCCGACTGGTCAGCCGGGCGTACTGGCGGTGGATCGCGAGCGCTCGCCCCTGTGCTGGTTCAATGGCTACTTCGGCATGCCCACCAGGGCCTTTGTCGACCGTTACTACTTGAGCGGCGATATCGTGGAGCTTAATGAGGACGGCAGTATCAGCTTTGTAGGCCGTAACGACGATGTGATCACCACATCCGGCTACCGCGTGGGGCCTGTTGATGTCGAGAGTGCGCTGATCGAACATCCGGCAGTCGTCGAAGCCGCGGTGATCGGCAAACCCGACCCGCAACGCACCGAGCTGATCAAGGCGTTTGTCGTGCTGACCCACCGGTACCTGCCAAGCGCCGAGCTGGCCGAAATACTGCGCCTGCATGTCAAACAGCGTCTAGCTGCACATGCTTACCCGCGGGAAATCGAGTTCGTCGAACAGTTGCCCAAGACCCCAAGTGGCAAGTTGCAGCGGTTCATTCTGCGCAACCAGGAAATTGCCAAACAGCAGGCACTCGACACATGACTCACGGGCGAACGCCCAAATCAATGACCGACGGTGTCCGCCTGTTTTTAAGCGGACGCGACAGCCCTTAAATGCGCCAACGGTGCGCTTATACCAAGACGTTCAAAGCCCGGGTTGCCCGGGCCAGAACCTGCGACATTCAATCCTTGCTCAATTTGGGTATGGCCATACGGCTGCCCGCTTTGATTTCACGCAACGCCAGACTCGATTGAATAGACGCGATACCCACCTGGCGCCTCAGCACTTGCTCGATAAAGTCGCTGTAGCTATCAAGGTCCTCCGCCAACACTTGAAGCACGTAGTCGGCGTCTCCGGTGATCTTGTGGCAGGCCAATACCTCTGGCAATTGCGCAATCACTGCCTCAAAGGCGTCCGGAGCGTGGTCGGCGTGCGTGGAAAAGCGAATGTGCACGAATGCCATGATATCCAGCCCCAGCATTCTTCGATCAAGTGTTGCCTGATAGCCCTTTATCACCCCCGCCTCCTCCATTCTCTTGCGCCGTCGCCAGCAAGGCGTAAGGCTCAATGAAAGCCGCTCACTGAGTTCGGCATTGGAAATGCTCGCGTCCTCCTGCAATAGCTCAAGAATGGCCAGATCGGTCTCATCGAGGCTGATGCGTCTGGATATATTTTTCTTCATTACGCTATTCCTGAGTTAAATCGCCCGATAAATATAGAGAAACACAGAAACAAAGCAAAGAAATCGCGTCCTGACCAGAACAGAATATTTGCACTGGCCCACATTAACGGATGCGCAGAATGTTTACAGTTTTCAGTGATTCCCACCGTCTGCACCATGGCACCGAGTTGAAGGATGGCGTGCTCAAACCGTCGTTCGAGCAGCCCAGTCGGGCCGACACCGTTCACAACCGCGTCAAGCAAGTAGGCCTTGGCCAGATAGTCGAACCACGCGCATTCGACCGCTCGTGTTACGTCAACGCGCACAGCGAGCGCTACGTGAGCTTCCTGGAAAGCGCCTGGTCGCAATGGTGCGCCACAGGGCGCACCCATGATGCGCTGCCACTGGTGTGGCCGGTACGTGACTTGGCCAACGATCAGGTGCCCACGTTCATTGACGGCAAACTCGGCTTCTATGCGATGGATGCCGGCTCGCCGATCACTGCCACCACCTGGCAGGCGGTCAAGACCAGTGCCGATATCGCCCTGACGGGCCTGGCACTTATCGATGAAGGCCATGACAGTGCCTTTGCCCTTTGTCGTCCGCCGGGCCATCACGCGGCGCGTGAATACATGGGGGGTTACTGCTATCTCAACAACGCGGCCATTGCTGCACAGCAGGCAATCACCCAGGGCGCCAAACGCGTCGCGGTGCTCGACGTCGATTTTCATCACGGTAACGGCACCCAGAACATTTTTTACCCGCGCAATGACGTGATGTTCATATCGCTGCACGGCGAGCCGGCCGTGTCCTATCCCTACTATTCGGGGTTCAGCGATGAAGTCGGCGCAGGTGTTGGCGAAGGGTTCAACCTCAACTACCCGCTGCCGAAAAACACCGCCTGGGATACCTACCGCGACGCCCTGCTGCATGCCTGCAGGAAACTCCAGCAATTCTCGCCGCAGGTATTGGTGATCTCACTGGGGGTCGACACCTTCAAGGACGACCCGATCAGTCACTTCCTGCTGGAAAGCGAGGATTTCATCGGGATCGGCGAGCTGATAGCGAGTGTGGGTTGCCCCACCCTCTTTGTGATGGAAGGCGGCTATATGGTCGATGAAATCGGAATCAACGCGGTGAACGTATTGCATGGCTTCGAGAGCAAGCGCGCTTGAGCATCCGCCCGAAGACGGCGTGATCAACCTGAACATATAAAAACCCTGTTCCAGAGACTTGATCAGCAGCCGACCAAAGCCGCCCCCAGGCAGGTGCAAGGGGCCGGCGCTGTTCACATAAACCAACACCATCACCCGCCATTGCATCCTGACAATGGCGCTGGCTATGCACTTTTCTGCCAAAACTCAAAAACATAAAATCAAGAGGTTTTGAAATGAAATCGAATCTATCAGAGCAGGTTGAGCAGCCTGCGCTGCAGCGCACGCTCAGCAATCGTCACATCCAGTTAATGGCAATGGGCGGCGCCATTGGCACAGGTTTGTTCATGGGCTCCGGCAAGATCATCGCCCTCTCCGGCACCTCGATCATCCTTATCTACATGATCATTGGCCTGTTCGTTTACTTCGTCATGCGTGCCATGGGCGAAATGCTGCTGTCCAATTTGAATTTCAAGACCTTTGCGGATTTTGCCGGCGCCTACCTGGGGCCTCGCGCTGCGTTCTTTCTCGGCTGGTCCTATTGGCTGAGCTGGAGCGTTGCAGTGATCGGCGATGCCGTCGTTGTCGGCGGCTTTTTCCAGTACTGGTTCCCCTATCTGCCGGCCTGGATACCGGCGATCGGGATGCTGGCGACACTGTTTGCCTTGAACGTGCTGACGGTCAGGCTTTTTGGTGAAGTTGAATTCTGGTTCGCGATCATTAAGATCATCGCCGTCGTGACACTGATCGGGGTCAGCATCGTACTGATTTCCAGCTCGTTCGTTTCCCCCAATGGCGTCACCGCGTCCCTGGGCCATCTGGTGGATAAGCAGGCTGCATTCCCTAATGGCTTGCTGGGGTTTTTTGCCGGTTTTCAGATGGCCATATTCTCGTTTGCCGGCACCGAGTTGATCGGCACCGCTGCGGCAGAAACCCGTGCTCCGGAGAAGACGTTACCCAAGGCAATCAACTCGATTCCGCTGCGAATCATCCTGTTCTACGTGTTGGCATTGGCCTGCATTATTGCCGTGACGTCCTGGCAACAGGTTTCACCGGTAAAAAGTCCTTTTGTCGAACTGTTCCTCGTCGCAGGCTTTCCCGCAGCAGCCGGCATCGTCAACTTCGTGGTCCTGACATCCGCCGCGTCATCGGCCAACAGTGGCGTATTCTCCTCCAGCCGCATGCTGTTCGGGCTGGCCAATCAAGACAACGCTCCGGGTATCTTTCGGCGCCTATCGGGCAACAGCGTGCCTCTGTTGAGCCTGGCCTTCACGACACTGTTGATGCTGTCAGGTGTGCTCGTGCTGTTCATCGTTCCGGAAGTCATGACGGCCTTCACCATCGTGTCCACCGTGTCGGCGATTCTGGTGATCTTCACGTGGTCGACCATCCTCGCGTCTTACATTGCCTATCGCAAAAAACGTCCTGAGCTTCACGCCAAATCTGCTTACAAGATGCCAGGCGGCGTGCCAATGGCCTGGTTGTCACTGGCTTTTATGGGCTTCGTGCTCTGCCTGCTGGCATTGAGACCGGACACACGCGTTGCGTTGATGGTCATGCCGGGGTGGTTCATATGGCTGGCAATTGCCTATCAGCTGACACGCAGCAGGAAACCAAAAACCGCCGTTGAATCGGCAGGTCAATTCGGTTGAGTCAAAAGGCGTATTTCAACGGGCAACGACCACAGCAGAGAACCCCACACGTGCGCGCCTCAGCGGTTGATTAAAACAAAATAAAAAAGGCGCTCCGCAGAGCGCCTTTAACACACTTATTGCAGGCTTACTTGACGCTGGTCTGGCTTGCCGGCAGTACCGATCTCGATACGTTTTGGCTTGGCTTCTTCGGGTATAACCCGAAGCAGCTCGATGGCTAACAGACCGTGGGTGAGCGCTGCACCTTGCACTTCGATATGGTCAGCCAGCCGGAAGGACAAGCGGAAGGCGCGTTGCGCTATCCCTTGGTGCAGGTAAGTCACCTTCTCGTCGTTTTCACGTTTTCCACCAGAAACGCTCAATACGCCATTTTCAACCTGAATGTCTATGTCCTCCTCAGTAAGACCCGCCACAGCAATCACAATGCGGTATTGATCCTCACCATGCTTCTCCACGTTATGCGGTGGATAGGTATTACCAGCCTCACTGCGAAGCGCTGATTCAAACAGGTCGTTGAAGCGATCAAAACCCACAGACTGACGAAACAGAGGGGCCAAAGAAAGAGTAGTAGCCATAGTAAATCTCCTGAGTGTTCTCCAAGTGATTTAAGGCGCGACCCGATTGCGGCATCGCGTAGAACCGAAAATAGGTGCTACCAAAACGTTTTCAAGAGCCGCTCGAAAATTTTTTTTCAACTCGATTGTTCGGGCAGGCGGAGCCCGATCCCCATGGCTCCGGGTAGGTAGATGCAGTACTCACTGATCAGTGGCGAGCAGCTTTTTAACTTCGGCAATGATCAAGTCGATGTTGAATGGCTTCGCCACTACCGCATCAAACAGATCCGATCTCTGCATGCCGATGTGTGCCTGAGCACCGCTCATCAGGATGATCGGCAATTGATTCGCGCACGGGAGGGCTCGAACGGCTGTGGCGAATTCCAGGCCGTCCATCACGGGCATCATAAAATCGGTGATGATCAAGGCTGGCCGTTCTCTATCCAGCACTTCCAGTCCTTTTCGACCATTGCTGGCAGTCACCACCATGAACCCCTCATCCTCCAGTGCGAAGCTGAGAATGTCAGCGATCAAATACTCGTCGTCGACGACCAGGATGGTGGTCATGTTAATTCAACCCACTCAAAAGCTTAAGAAAGTGAACCGGGCGATGTCTCAGTGGGGGCTGAAGGTTCATGTCTCGAAGCCTTTTTCAGAAAAACATCGCGATCTTGAATGACAACCTCAAATCTGGAGGGGTCATAAGAGCTATCTCGTACCTTAAGAATGGAAAGCGTCCTGCTTAGTTCAGAGTGATTCTCAGAGAACCGCATCAGCATCAAGTTATCGACGATGCTGGACAGGTCAGAGTTTGGCGCGCTGACCTCGGAGCCAAATAGATCACGCATTTCCCAGGATGCGAATACGGTTACGCCCCGGCATCGCAGCTCATTCATCAGCGCACTCAAGAAGTCAGTAATTCGAGCCGGGTTTGTAGAGACTCGGGTCATACCGCTGAGGCTATCGATGAACAGGCGCTTGATGCCCTTTTCTTCTACAAGACTCAACAGGCGAGCGCCCAACCCATCCAGTAACCCCTCGGTAGTAGGCTGCCAGGCAATGCTCAGGGCGCCGCTGTCCTCCATACCCTGGATATCGATACCCAGTGATTGGCCTTTGAGTCGCAACCGTTGTGGGCTTTCATAAAAGCCAAAATGCAGTCCCGGAGCCTCCACCGTCGACTCGGCCAGAAACTTCAGGCCCAGCGTCGTTTTACCAATGCCGGAGGGGCCCATGACCAGAGACACGCTGGAACTGTAAAGGCCGCCACCCAATATGCGGTCCAGCGAACCAATGCCACTGGCAATACGCGTCATGTCGGCGCTGTCGGGGGCGGACGGGTGGCTATAAAGGCTTTCGAGCCGAGGGTAAACCACCAAACCATTGTCGGTAATCTCACACTCATGAAGGCCTGTCATGGCTCCACTGCCGCGAGTTTTACGCAGTTGAATACGACGTACCGAGCGAGTGCCAAACAGCTCTTCGCCCATTTCAATGACACCATCAACCATGGTGTGCTCAGGGCTGCCGTCGTCGAGACGGGAGCTGGTCAGAAATAGCACCGTGCAACCGGCGAAAGCGGCGTGCCCTTGCAACTCGGAAATGAATTTCTTGGTGTCGATGTGCGAGTCGGCTTTTGAGCGAGCATTGAGCAAGCCATCGACCACCATCACTGTAGCTTTTTGGCGACTTATTTCGCGCCGAAGCAGTTTCACCACCTCGTCCAGCCCTTCGTTTTCCAACGTGTCAAACGCGCTGACAAACTGAATGTCGGCGCCCACTTTGGACGCGTCGAAAAAGCTCAGGGTAGAAAGAAACTGAAACAGACGGTCGTGTGACTCGGCCAGCAGTGTGGCGACCAGAACCCGGCCTCCATTGTTCGCATGATGGAACCCAAGTTGGTTGGCCAGGATCGTTTTGCCAGACCCTGGCCGCCCCTGGATTATGTAGGAGGCGCCCGCGACCAGCCCTCCCTTGAGCAGAGCGTCGAGCCCTTCGATTCCACTTTGGAGGCGTTTTAGCTTTTCCACAATGCGACCCTGATCTGAAAAACAGGCTGTTTAAGCCCAATGATGGGAATGCTAACGCCATTTACGCTTTAGAGCCATTCAGACCTGGAGCGCGGTGGGCTAATCAACGGGAATGAAGTCCCAGATCATCTATCCCATGCGCGTATTGCGCAAGAAATGCTCAAGCACGTTACGAACGGGTTCGAAACGGTTTGGCTAACCGGATCAAAGATGCAACGCGGGCTTGGACTGGCGGATGCCATGGACGGAGGGGACGCGAACACGCAGCGCGATCAGCAACGCGGCCAGCAGCATCAACACGGCCGCGGCTACAAATACGCCTGCGCTGCCACCGAGGCTGAACACCGCACCACCAGCGGCGGCGCCCGTTGCGATGGCGGACTGCACCGAGGCCACCACCATGCCCCCGGCGCTTTCCGCCTGGTCAGGCACCGCGCTGGCGACCCAGTTCGACCACGCCACCGGCACGCCACCAAAGGCCAGGCCCCAGATCGCCAGCAGGACCGCCTGCCCCGGCACCGAGGCCGGCAACAGCACCAACCCCAGCGCGGCGACGCCGACCAGTGCCGGCATCAACACCAGCGTGGCCAGCGGGTGGCGCTCCAGCAGCCTGCCGGCCAACAGCGTGCCGACGAAGTTTGCGACACCAAACCCCAGCAGCATCAGTGACAGCCCTTGGGCACCGATACCCGTAGTCCCCTCGAGGAATGGCCGAACATAGGTGAACATCGCGAAGTGCCCGCTGTGCACCAGCACACAACCGAACATGCCCATGGCGATGCCCGGGCGCAGCAACACTTCGAGAACGGTGCGCAGGCTTGCCGGCCGGCGCGGCGCAAGGCGCGGCAGCGTGAACGACTGGAAAGCCAGCGTGACCATGCCTACCGCCGCCGCCGCAAAGAACGCGCTGCGCCAGCCATACAGCCCACCCAAGTAGCTGCCCAGCGGTACCGCAACGACCGTGCCGATGGCGATGCCGCTGAAAATGATCGACAGCGCCCTGGGCAACAAGGCACTCGGCACCAGGCGCATCGCTACCGCCGCCGCCATGCTCCAGAACCCGCCAAGGGCAATGCCCAGCAAGATACGCATCAACAACAGCACCGCGAAGCTGGAGGAAACGGCGACCAACAGATTGGAGGCGACCATCAACGTGGAAAAACCCAGCAACACCCAACGTCGGTCGATACCACGGGTCAGGCCTGGCACCAACAAGCCGGCGAACAACGCCACCACCGCCGTCACCGTTACTGCCTGGCCAGCCAGCGCCTCGGACACGCCCAGGTCAGTCGCCATCAGCGTCAACAAACTGGCCGGAAGGTACTCAGCAGTCAGTAATCCGAACACCCCCATGGCCAGGGAAAATACTGCCATCCACGCGGGGGTTGCAGGTTCTACGTCCGCGTCGACGCCAACATGGCGGTCGGAAACGGTATTACACACACAGTCAGTCATTGCACGGATCTCCCAATCTTCATTGCGAGCCGCAGTCTAGGCGCGGGAATCCGGATGATCTATGATCTAAAGTCTCTACTTTTTGACTAAAACACCTGAACGATGCCTACAGATCAGTTTGCGCTTTCCTCGGATCTCATCAACGAGCTGCTACGCGGCATGCGCCTGCGTGGGGTCGAGTACCGGCGTATCCAAACGGGGCCGACCTTTGGTTTGGGCTTCGCGGAAAAACCCGGGCACGCCTGGTTCCACTTCATGGCCGTCGGCACTGCGGTGTTGAAGATGGAGGACGGAACCACCTACGCGCTGTCTGCCGGCAACGCCGTGTTTATTTCCCATGGCGCAGCCCATCAACTGTTTTCCCATACGGACGTGCCGGTTCAAGACATCGACCGTTTAGACGGCGCCCCTCTGGGCGACACCGTCAGCGCGGTGGATACCGGGACTGACGGCAGCCCCACGCCAAGCACTATTGTGTTCAGCGGCTGCATGGAGTTTGAACTGGGCAGCATCCATGGGCTTGGTCGGCTGATGCCGGGCCTGATGCTGATTGATGCCGGTGGCCAGCGTTACCCCGGACTGGTGCCGATCCTGACCACCATGGAACGCGAGGTCAGCGCCGCCCGTGTCGGCTTCGCCGGTATCCTCGCGCGGCTGGCCGACGTGGTGGCGGCCATGGTCGTTCGCGGCTGGGTGGAGTGCGCCTGCGGCAATGCCTCTGGCCTGGTCGCCGCCTTGCGCGATCCACGCCTGGCCGGTGCGCTGCTTGCGCTCCACCAACAACCGGGGCGCGAGTGGACCGTTGCGCAGCTGGCCGAGCACTGCAATACCTCGCGCTCGGTGTTCGCGGACCGCTTTCAAGTGACTATCGGCATGACCCCGCTGCGCTACGTCACCGAACTGCGAATGCGCCTTGCAAGCCAGTGGCTGACCCTCGAAAGGCTGCCGATTGAAGAGGTGGCGCAGCGCTTGGGCTATACCTCCCAGGCCGCCTTCAGTCGTGCATTCAAGCGCATTACGGGGCAGACACCGGGATTGAGTCGCAAGGTCAGGCAGCCCGCGCTGACTTGAACCGGGCGCAAGCAGCCGATGAGACGTGGCGCCGGCTCATTTACCGCCCGTCACGTCGAGGAATGTACCGGTAACGAAGGATGCCTCCGCGCTCGCCAGCCATAGAATCGCGCGAGCCACCTCCTCGGGCTGACCACCGCGCCCCATGGGGATCGAGTCCTTGACCCGATCGACCCGCCCCGGCTCACCGCCACTGGCGTGCATGTCGGTATAGATATGCCCGGGGCGGATACAGTTGACGCGTATGCCTTCGCGCGCCACCTCCTTTGCAAACCCAATGGTAAACGTCTCCAGCGCGCCCTTTGACGCCGCATAGTCGACGTACTCATTGGGGCTGCCGAGGCGCGCCGAGGCCGAAGAGACATTGATCACCACACCGCCCGGGCCGTTGTGGCGGTAAGCCATGCGCTTGACCGCCTGCTGGGCACAGAGTATTGGCCCAATGGCATTGACCGCAAAGATGCGCTGCATCCGCTCCATGCCAAGGTCTTCCAGGCGAGACTGAGGCCCCAGCATCCCGGCGTTATTGACCAGCACGTCGATACGTCCGAACCTGCGGTCGATGGCCGCGAACAAGTCGGCCACCTGTTGCGGGTCGGCACTGTCGGCCCGCATCGCCAACGCCCGGCGCCCCAGTGCTTCTACATCCGCAGCCACGGCCAGCGCTGCGGATTCGTTGGCAACGTAGCTGATAGCCACGTCATAACCCCTTTCGGCGGCCAGCCGGGCGGTGGCGGCCCCCACTCCACGACTGCCACCCGTGATTAGAATCAGCGGTGCCTGCGAGACATTGACCATTGAACATAGCTCCTGAGCTGTTGGCTGTATCAGCCGATGATGAGAGTACCGCCGGCGATCACCACGCACGCCAGTATCCGGCGTGCAGTGAGCGTCTCGCCAAGAAACGCATAGCCGATCAACGCCGCGAACAGCACGCTGGTTTCGCGCAGTGCCGATACCGCGCCCAGGGGCGCTTCGTTCATGGCGTAGATGATCATTCCATACGCGAGCAATGAGACCAGGCCGCCGACCAACGCGGTCACTGTTCCGGGCCGGACGCAGAACAAGCTGCGGCTGTCGCGCAGGCCGATGTAGACCAGCGGCATCAGCACGCCCCACAGGGCGCACATCCACACCGTGTAGGCAAGCGGCGCACCGGAGAGCCTCGCACCGATGCCGTCGACCACGCTGTAGGCCGCGATAAAGCCGCCCGTTCCCAGCGCATAGGGCAAGCTGGGAACCGACAGACTGCGCCCTCTGAAGGCCAGCGAAATAATCCCGCCCGACACCAGCGCAATACCGACGAGCTCGCCGGGGGTGATGCTTTCTCCGGCAAACACGGCGGCACCAAAAGTGATCAGCACCGGCGATGATCCACGTGAAATCGGATAGACCTGCCCCAGGTCGCCAACCCGGTAACTGCGCACCAGAAACAGGTTGTAGCCCACATGCAGCAACCCCGACACCACCGCGTAACCCCAGCTTTCAATTGCCGGGGGCGCCATGAATGTCGCAGCAACCACACTGGTGATGGCGATGGCGACGCACATCACCGTCATCGACCACAGCCGATCGGCGCCGCTACGCAGCAGCGCGTTCCAACTGGCATGCAGGAGCGCGGCGAACAGCACGAGGAACACGAGATGGATAGGCATGCGCCACTGTAGGCAATGCGGCGCCGGGGCTAAAGCGAAGTCTCCTCATTTCGCCATGAGCATATGTTCATAACTCGCTTGTCTACGCCTGTACTTTCAGCGCCTCACTGACCAGCCATTGGCGAAAGCTGGCGATGTGCGGCTGCGATTCGATGCCCTTGGGACAGACGAAGTAGTAAGCCAGCGGCGATGGCAGCGGTATGTCGAACAGCCGCACCAAACGGCCATCGCTGATTTCATTCTCGACATGCCCGCTGCGCACCAATGCAACGCCCTGGCCGAGCAAGGCCGCCTCGACCGTCATGTTGGTATCGCCAAACCTGACGCTCTCCTTGAGCGGCAAATAGGCCAGGCCGACGGTCTGAAACCACACCTCCCACTTTGGCACCAACTCGGCGCCATCGCGCGTCAGCAGCGGGAAGTGCAACAAGTCTGCGGGGCTCTGCGGCGTCCCCACGCGTCGCAGCAGTTCGGGGCTGGCCACAGGGAATACCTGCTCCCCAAACAGGAACTCCGAATGCAGACCTGGGTAATTGCCCTTGCCGAGCCTGATCGCAACATCCGCCTGGCCGTGCGAGAAGTGGATGATTTTATCCGTGGTGTCCAGCGAGACCAACAGCTCGGGGTGCTGACGAGCCAGACGTGGCAAGCGTGGCAGCAACCATTTGAGCGCGAAGGAATAGGTGGTGCTGACGCTGAGTCGCACCCTGCCCTTTTGCTCGCGCAAGTCACCCAGCGTCGCCTCCAGGCTGATGAAAAACTCCCGCACGATGGGCGCCAGCGTGGCTCCCGCTGCCGTGAGGCGTAACGCCTTGCCACGCTCAAACAACTGCACGCCCCAAAGCGCCTCCAGGTGCTTGAGCTGGTGACTGACCGCGCTTTGAGTCACATGCAACTCCTGTGCGGCGGCTGTAAACGTCGGGTGGCGGGTCGCAACTTCAAAAGCACGCAAGGTCGCGGTGGGCGGCAGATCTCTCATAGGGGCGGTATCCAGCGAGTTATCGGAAAAGCGCAGGCATGAACTTTAGCTCATGCCGAAGCGAAGTTCACTGTAAACGTCGCCTCCCTGGCGGGACAGTGGCTCAATTGAAACCTTTACTCCTTCGCCCTCAGCACAACAATCCCCGGAGTGTTGGCCACATACGCCAGAAACGGCGAATCCACCACCTTCTGGCTGCCTGAATGTGAGGACGCATTGCGCAGTACGGGGCCTTTGTCCGTCATGATAAAGAACCCCACATGGGTCACATCCAGCCCGGCCAAGGGCGTATAGATGCCAATAAAATCGCCCTCGTGCAGGCGATTGATGACCGTCTTGTCGATAAAACCGGCGGGAATGTAGGTGACCGTACGCTGGACCACCGGCAGGCCAGGCAGGTAGGCGCTGCCGTCGGCTTTTTGGTTGAGGCGTTTTTCGCGGCGAACGGCATGGGCGCTTAGCTGCGCGGTGATGTCTTGCGCCGGTTTATACGTGCCGCTGTAGGCCCAATCGGTGTAGAAGTGCTTACGGCTGAGAAAATCGAGATCGCCATCAACATAACGCGTGCGCAACAGGTTTTTCATAAAGTCGGGTTGTGCTGCTGACTGTCGCAGGGCCTCGACGTAATCCAGGTAGGTAAAGCAATCCAGGCCTCGAAAATCGACCACCAGTTGTTCGGGTGTGCTCAGTGAGCCCTGTAACTTGTTGGCAACATAGGGCGTGCCTAAAAAGGCCTCCGAGATGAGGCCGATCTGTTGGCCTGCGGGAAGCAACCGGTAGTTTGGACGCTCATGGAGAATCGCATTGAGCTTCTCAACGGTGTAAGGATCCAGCGGTGCATCGAGCGTCAGCGGCGCGTTTTGCTGGCGTTCGAATGCATGAGTTCCAGTGGTTGCCCCCGACGAACCACAACCCGCCAACAGCATCGACATCAGGATAAAAACATAGGGTGTACGCATCTGACTCTTCACTTATCCAAGGGGCATCCGAACATACCGGCCGGCGCCGGTCAGGCGTGGCCGGCGCTCAAGCGCTCCCACAGAAAGCCGTAGACCAGCGCTTTCATGTACGCACTCTGGGCATTATCCGCCGCGCCGCCGTGGCCGCCTTCGATGTTTTCGTAGTACGTCACGTCCTGGCCGGCATCGATCATTTTGGCCGCAAGCTTGCGGGCATGGGCCGGGTGTACGCGGTCATCGCGGGTCGAGGTGGTGAACAGCACCGGCGGGTAGGTCCTGGCCGGGTCGAACAGGTGGTAGGGTGAAAACGTCTGGATGTAGGCCCATTCTTCGGGCACGTCCGGGTTGCCGTACTCTTCCATCCACGAGGCGCCTGCCAGCAAATGGTGATAGCGCTGCATGTCGAGCAACGGCACCTGGATGACCACGGCCCCGAACAGTTCGGGGTATTGGGTGAGCATGTTACCGGTCAACAGGCCGCCGTTGCTGCCACCTTGCACGGCCAGGTGCCGGGGCGAGGTGATGTTGCGGCTGATCAGGTCTTGCGCCACGGCGGCAAAATCCTCATAGGCGCGCGCACGCTTGTGCTTGAGCGCCGCCTGATGCCAACGCGGGCCGTATTCGCCGCCACCACGAATATTCGCCACGGCATACACGCCGCCTTTGGACAGCCAGGCGCGACCCAGCCCGCCGGAATACTCCGGGCACAGCGACACTTCAAAACCGCCATAACCGTAGAGCAAGGTCGGCGCGTTGGCGTTGTACTGCAAGCCCTGTTCGTGCACCAGGAAATACGGCACGCGGGTGCCATCTTTGGACACGGCAAAATGCTGTTCAACCACATGCCGGCTCGCATCGAAGAACGCCGGCATGGCTTTGAGCACTTCGGGTTGCGCGCCAAGCTCGGCCAGTGACAGCGTGACCGGCGTGAGAAAACCTCGGGTGACCAGCCACACCGCGTCGCTGTCATCGCTGTCGACGGCACTCACATCCACGGTCGCCATCGGTGGTGCGCCGGCAAATGCGCTGCGTGCCCAGCCTTGTGGGCCGGGCGTCAGCACGCTGAGGCGGTTTCTGACGTCCTCCAGCACGTTGAGCACCAAGTGGTTGCGGGTCCAGTCCATGCCGGCCAGTGAGGTGCTGTCCGATGGCACGAACAACAGGTCAAAGTCCCGCGCGCCGGCCATGAAGCGTGCAAAGTTGATCGCCAGCAACGAGCCAGCCACATAGCCATCACCCACCGCCCAATCATCACGCAATTGCAGGAGCAACCAGTCTTTGTGCACCGACTTGTCGGCCGAGTTCGGCGCATCGATTTTGCTCAGCGTGCCATCCGGGACGCGCAGGTACAGTTCGTTGTTGTAGAACGCCAGGGTGCGGCTGACGAAATCACGCTCGTAACCCGGTGTGCTGTCGTGCATCGCCGCGATATACATATCGTCGTGCCGGCCTTCGTAGACGATCGTCGCGTCACTCAGGGGCGTACCGCGCTGCCATTGCTTGACGATGCGCGGGTAACCCGAGCGGGTCATGCTGTCTGCACCGAAGTCGGTAAACACATACACGTTGTCGTGGTCGATCCAGCCCAGCCCGCCCTTGGATTCGGGCAACTCGAAGCCGTCATTGACCCAGGCTTTTTCGACCAGGTCGAATTCGCGCGTGACACTCGCGTCCGCACCACCACGGGACAGTGCGACCAGGGCGCGTTGATAGCCAGGATGCAGGCAGTCGGCGCCGTGCCAGACCCAATTCTCACCTTCCAGGGCATTCAACGCGTCGATATCCAGCACGGTTTCCCAGGCCGGTTGCGCCTTGCGATATTCCGCCAGCGTGGTCCGCCGCCACAGGCCGCGAGGGTGGGCGGCGTCGACCCAGAAGTTGTAATAGTGGGCGCCGATTTTTTCCACGTAGGGGATATTGCTGTCCGAGTCGAGCACCGCCAGCAGGTCGGCTTGCATCGCCTTGAAAGACACGGATTCGGCGAGCCGGGCGTGGGTCTTGAGGTTTTGTGCGCGCACCCAATTCAGCGCCTGCGTGCTGTCGACGTCTTCCAGCCAAAGGTAAGGATCGTCGCCCGTGGAAGGCGGAGTCGGGAAGTTTGGCATCTGCGCATCCTGTGGAAAATTTGTTCGGAAAATCAATGAGTGTCACTCAACCGCGCCCAACCCTGCAACCAGCACCTCCACCACCGCACGCACCTTGGGCAGCGCGTGGCGGTGTTTGACCCAGGCCACACTGATGCCCATGCCGACACAGGCCAAGTGCGGCAAGACTTGCACCAGCGACCCGTCCTGCAAGTGTTGCTCAACCAGCCACGACGGCAGTTGCGCGATACCGCAGCCGGCCAGCGCGGCCAGCTTCAGCCCGGCGCCATGGCCGATCACCAGTCGCGGCTGTGTGTTTATGTGCAGCGCCACGCCTTGTTCGCCGGCATGCCGCCAGGGGCTGACGCGGCCATCGACCCAGCCGTAGGCCATGCACTGATGCTGCTCGAGGTCACGCTCGGACTGTGGCATGCCGTGGCGGGCGAGATACGCCGGGGATGCGCAGAGCACATGCCACTCTCGGGTGAGTAACTGGTGCCCTACCGTCTCCGGCCAGGCCGGGGCGTCGCCGATGTGCACGACGACATCCACACCTTCCTTGAACGGATCGACAAAGCCATCGGAGAAAGAGATGTGCGGGGTCAGCAAGGGATGAGTGTTCAGCCACGGCAGCAGGATCGGCAGCACCTGCGCCTGGCCAAAGGCGCCGGGCAGGTCGATGCGCACACGCCCGCGCAGTTCGGTGTTTTCAGCCTGCAATGCCCATTCGGCTTCTTCCAGGTCGGCTAACACACCGGTGCAGGTGCGCAGGTAGGCAACGCCGGCATCGGTCAGCGACAACCTGCGCGTGGTGCGGTGGAACAGTCGGGCACCCAGACGGGCTTCCAGGCGCGCAATGCTTTTACTCACGGCCGAAGCGGTCAGGTTCATTTTCCCGGCGGTCGCCGTAAAGCTGCCGTACTGCGCGACACAGACGAATACATCGATGCCCTTCAGGCGCTCTGAGGAAAACATGCACAGCCCTTATTCATGAATTGAGTTCCTGTATCCGGATAAAAACCATCCTAAATCAGAACTTGGTTCAAAGGTAAGCTGCCTGCACTCTGATAAATGGACTCTGAGGCTCGAATGCTGGCCACGCTGAAACACTACCCCCCTGCCCTTAACCTGCTATTGAGTGCCTCGCTGATACTGACGCTCGCCCGCGCAATCACCCTGCCCTACCTGGTCATTTATTTGTCGGGCCACTTTGGCTTGAGCATTGCCGATATCGGCCTGGTGATCGGCAGCACACTGATCATCGGCTCGCTGTTGAGCCTGTATGGCGGTTTCCTGGTGGACCGAATGCGCAGTTACCGGCTTATGCTGACCTTCTGCGCTGTGTTCACACTGGGCTTTCTTGGCGCCGCTGTCGCGCCCGTGCTCTGGCTGTTTTACCTGTGCCTGGTGGCGGTGAACCTGGCGTATGCGGTGATCGATATCGCGGTAAAAGCCGGGTTTGGCAGCCTGCTTCCCGTCGACCGGCGCAGTGAAGCGTTTTCGATCAAATACACCCTCACCAATATCGGTTATGCCGTCGGGCCGTTCCTGGGCGCCAGGTTGGCCACCGTGGATGCCAGCCTGCCATTTATGCTGTCGGCCGGGCTTGGCGCCGGGTTCTTGCTGATCTATGGCGTGTGGGGTGACAGGCATCTGCTCACGGCCGAAGCCAACCCGCCCGCCATTGCGTTCCTGGCGGTCGGCACACTGCTGCTACGGGATTACCGCCTGGTGTGCTTTACCTTGGGCGGCTTGCTCAGTGCCGTGGTGTTCGGCCAGTTCACGGCGTACCTCTCGCAATACCTGATCGTCACCACGACGCCTCAAGAGACCTACCGGATCATCAGCACCCTTGTGGCCACCAATGCCTTGATGGTGATCAGCTTGCAATACAGCCTCGGCAAGCGGATTTCCCCGCGTTACCTGAATCGGTGGCTGGCCGCGGGCCTGAGCCTGTTTATCCTCGGGCTGGGCGGGTTTGCCCTGTCGACCACGCTGGTGATGTGGGTGCTGTCGATGGCGATTTTCACCCTTGGGGAAATTATCGTGTTCCCGGCCGAATACATGTTCATCGACAACATCGCGCCCAATCACCTGCGCGGCATGTATTACGCCGCGCAGAACCTGGGCAACGTCGGCGCAGCGTTGGGGCCGGTGTTGTGTGGGTGGGTGTTGGCGACGCAGCCGGCGTACAGCATGTTTTATATGTTGGTGTTTTTTGTTGTGGCGGGCGGGCTGATGTACTGTTTAGGCGGTTCGATTGGCAGCCAGCGCGGCCACCTGACGCCACCGGCTGACGGCTGAAGGGCAATTGCCGGGCAGCGACCTCCGCCTGTAAGCGTCGTTCCTTGCACGCTGCGCAATACACCTTTGTCATCACGCCCATTGATAGCTCCCTAACGAAAACGCCATTCTAGAGGGCTCGCCATCCGCTTATATCATTCCGAATGATAGTTACCTTTGCTTCATTCGATTCGTGACATAGCACATCGCCGCGCATGATCCGCCCATCTCAAATACATTGGCGGATGCACCTCATGGAACAGTCACTCAAACACTTGCGCTTCCCCTTGGCGATTTTGGCCGTGGTGGTGATGAGCGCCTGCGGCAAGACCCCGGATCAAGCGGCCGCCATGCCTCCTGCGAAAATCAGTGTGGCCAAGGTGCTGGAACAACCGGTCAACGAGTGGGACGAGTTCACCGGTCGCCTGGAAGCCCCGGAAACCGTGCAGGTTCGTCCGCGCGTGTCCGGCCAGATCGACCAGGTGGCCTTCACCGAAGGCGCCCTGGTGAAGAAAGGCGACCTGCTGTTCCAGATTGATCCGCGCCCGTTCCAGGCTGAGGTGCGCCGCCTCGAAGCCCAACTGGCACAAACCAAAGCCGCCGCCAGCCGTAGCGATAACGAAGCGCAACGTGGCGAGCGTCTGCGCCAGAGCAATGCGATCTCCGCCGAACTGGCTGACTCGCGCACCACCGCCGCCCAGGAAGCCCGCGCCGCTGTCGCCGGGATCCAGGCGCAGTTGGACCTGGCCAAGTTGAACCTGAGTTTTACCCGCGTAACGTCGCCGATCAGTGGCCGCGTCAGCCGTGCGGAAATCACCGCCGGCAACCTGGTGACTGCCGACACCACGCCGCTGACCAGCGTGGTCTCTACCGACAAGGTTTACGCCTACTTCGACGCCGACGAGCGCGTGTACCTCAAGTACACCGAACTGGCGCGTGAAGGCCGCCGTGGCGCGACCACCCCTGTGTACCTGGGCCTGTCCAACGAAACCGGCAACCAGCACCTGGGCCAGATGAACTTCGTCGACAACCAGGTCAACCCGGCCACCGGCACCATCCGTGGTCGCGCCGTGTTCGATAACAGCAAGGGCGAATACACGCCTGGCCTGTACGCCCGCTTGAAGCTGGTCGGCAGCGGCACCTACTCCGCCGTGCTGATCAACGACGAAGCCGTTGGCACCGACCTTGGCAAGAAGTTCGTGCTGGTGATGGACGGCGACAAGCCGGCTTATCGCTCGGTGGAACTGGGGCCGAAGATCGAAGGCCTGCGCATTGTGCGCAGCGGTTTGACCAAGGACGACACCATCGTCGTGAAGGGCTTGCAGCGCATTCGCCCGGGTTCGCCGGTTGCACCGGAAACGATCCCGATGGCCAGCAAGGAAACCCTCGCCGCCTTGGCACAACAACGACAAGCGCTTGAAGCCAGCAACCTGGAGCAAGTGGCGCCGGATAAAGCCGCGCCCAAGCTCGCAGCCGTCGCGACTCCACGCGGTTAAGGGATACAACTCAAGATGAATTTTTCCAAGTTCTTCATTTCGCGGCCGATCTTCGCAGCGGTGCTGTCGCTGTTGATTTTGATCGCCGGTGCGATCTCGCTGTTCCAATTGCCGATCAGCGAATACCCGGAAGTGGTGCCGCCTACCGTGGTAGTACGTGCCAACTTCCCGGGCGCCAACCCCAAAGTCATCGGTGAAACCGTGGCCGCTCCGTTGGAGCAAGCCATCACCGGCGTCGAGAACATGCTGTACATGTCCTCGCAGTCGACCGCCGACGGCAAGCTGACCCTGACCATCACCTTCGCCCTGGGCACTGACCTGGACAACGCGCAGGTACAGGTGCAAAACCGTGTGACCCGCACGCAGCCAAAACTGCCTGAGGAAGTGACGCGCATCGGTATCACCGTGGACAAGGCGTCTCCTGACCTGACCATGGTGGTGCACATCACCTCCCCGGATCAGCGTTACAACATGCTCTACCTGTCCAACTACGCCATCCTCAATATCAAGGATGAGCTGGCACGGCTGGGTGGCGTGGGCGATGTACAGTTGTTCGGCATGGGCGATTACTCCCTGCGCGTATGGCTGGACCCGAACAAGACCGCCTCGCGCAACCTGACCGCCACCGATGTGGTCACGGCCATTCGTGAACAGAACCGTCAGGTAGCGGCCGGTGCGCTGGGCGCGCAGCCTGCGCCCAACGACACCAGCTTCCAGCTGTCGGTCAATACTCAGGGCCGTTTGGTCACTGAGGAAGAGTTCGAAAATATCGTCATTCGTGCTGGCGCTAACGGCGAAATCACGCGTCTCAAAGACATCGCACGGGTGGAGTTGGGTTCCAGTCAATACGCCCTGCGCTCGTTGATCGATAACCAGCCGGCCGTGGCGATTCCGATCTTCCAGCGCCCTGGCTCCAACGCCATCGACATCTCCAATGAAGTGCGCGCCAAGATGGCGGAGCTGAAAAAGAGCTTCCCGGAAGGCATGGATTACCGCATTGCCTACGACCCGACCGTGTTCGTACGCGGTTCCATCGAGGCCGTGGTCCACACCTTGTTCGAAGCACTGATCCTGGTGGTGCTGGTGGTGATCCTGTTCCTGCAAACCTGGCGTGCCTCGATCATTCCATTGGTGGCGGTGCCGGTATCGTTGATCGGTACGTTTGCAGTCATGCACCTGTTTGGCTTCTCGCTTAACGCGCTGTCGCTGTTCGGCCTGGTACTGGCCATCGGTATTGTGGTGGACGACGCCATCGTGGTGGTGGAGAACGTCGAGCGAAATATCGAGTTGGGACTGGAACCGTTCCCGGCCACTGAAAAGGCCATGAGCGAAGTGACTGGCCCGATCATCGCGACTGCGTTGGTACTCTGTGCGGTGTTCATACCCGCGGCCTTTATCAGTGGCCTGACCGGGCAGTTCTATAAGCAGTTCGCCTTGACCATTGCGATCTCGACGGTGATTTCGGCGTTCAACTCGCTGACCCTGTCGCCCGCACTGGCTGCGGTACTGCTTAAAAGTCATAACGCACCCAAGGACGGCTTCTCCAGGTTCCTCGACAAGATCCTGGGTGGCTGGTTGTTCAAACCGTTCAACCGCTTCTTCGACAAAGCCAGCCATGGGTATGTAGGCACCGTGCGCCGGGTGATTCGCGGCAGTGGCATCGCGCTGTTCCTGTACGCCGGCCTGATGGTGCTCACATGGTTGGGCTTTGCCCACACGCCGACCGGTTTCGTACCGGCCCAGGACAAGCAGTACCTGGTGGCCTTCGCGCAATTGCCGGACGCCGCCAGCCTGGACCGCACCGAGGACGTGATCAAACGCATGTCCGACATCGCCATGAAACAGCCCGGCGTGGAAAGCGCTATTGCCTTCCCCGGCTTGTCGATCAACGGTTTTACCAACAGCCCGAACAACGGCATCGTGTTCGTGACCTTGAAGCCGTTCGATGAGCGTAAAGACCCGAGCATGTCCGCCGGCGCAATTGCCGGCGCACTGAACGGTAAATACAGCAGCATCGAAGAAGCCTACATGGCGATCTTCCCACCGCCGCCGGTACAGGGCCTGGGTACGATCGGCGGGTTCCGCCTGCAAGTCGAAGACCGTGGCAACCTGGGTTATGACGAGCTGTACAAAGAAGTGCAGAACATCATCACCAAAAGCCGTGGCGTACCTGAGTTGTTCGGCCTGTTCACCAGCTACACGGTCAACGTGCCCCAGGTCGATGCCGCCATTGACCGCGAAAAGGCCAAGACCCACGGCGTGGCGATCAGCGACATCTTCGACACCCTGCAGATCTACCTGGGTTCGTTGTATGCCAACGACTTCAACCGCTTCGGTCGTACCTACCAGGTCAACGTGCAGGCTGAGCAGCAGTTCCGCCAGGATGAAGATCAGATCGGCCAGCTGAAAGTGCGCAACAACAAGGGCGAGATGATCCCGCTGGCGACCTTTATCAAGGTCAGCGACACCTCGGGCCCGGACCGCGTGATGCACTACAACGGCTTTATCACCGCCGAAATCAACGGCAACGCCGCACCGGGCTACAGCTCCGGCCAGGCACAGGCAGCGATTGAAAAACTGCTTAAAGACGAACTGCCCAACGGCATGACCTACGAGTGGACCGACCTGACCTATCAGCAAATCCTCTCGGGCAATACCGCGCTGTTCGTGTTCCCGCTCTGCGTACTGCTGGCGTTCCTGGTACTGGCCGCCCAATACGAAAGCTGGAGCCTGCCGTTGGCGGTGATCCTGATCGTACCGATGACGCTGCTGTCGGCCATCACCGGGGTGATTATTTCCGGCGGCGACAACAACATCTTTACCCAGATCGGCCTGATCGTACTGGTGGGCCTGGCGTGTAAGAACGCGATTCTGATCGTCGAGTTTGCCAAGGATAAACAGCAGGAAGGTCTCGATCCGCTGGCGGCGGTACTGGAAGCGTGCCGCTTGCGTCTGCGGCCGATCCTGATGACCTCGTTCGCCTTCATCATGGGTGTGGTGCCCCTGGTGTTGTCCAGCGGTGCCGGTGCCGAGATGCGGCATGCCATGGGTGTGGCGGTGTTCTCCGGGATGATCGGGGTGACCTTCTTCGGTCTGTTGCTGACCCCGGTGTTCTACGTCCTGATCCGTCGTTATGTGGAGCGCGGCGAAGCACGCAAAGCGGCCAAGGCCTTGAAGCTGGAGACACAGCAATGAGCGTGAAAGTATTTTTGCCGAGCTTGCTGGTACTGGCGCTGAGCGCCTGCGCCGTGGGCCCGGACTACAAAACCGAAAAATTGGAGGCGGCCAATATCACGGCCGCCGCCGACACCAAAAGTTATGACCACGCCAAGTACGAAGGCATCTGGTGGCAGCAGTTCGACGACCCGACCCTCAACCAACTGGTGACCCAGTCGTTGAGCGGTAACCGCGACCTGCGTGTGGCGTTCGCCCGTCTGCGGGCGGCACGCGCCATCCGTGATGACGTGGCCACCGACATCATGCCGGTCGTCACCTCTCGCGCCAGCAGCGACGTGGGCAAAGGCCAGATCCCGGGCCAGACCACGAAACGCGTCAACAGTGAGCGCTACGACCTGGGCCTGGACATGGCCTGGGAAGTCGACTTGTTCGGCCGCATCCGCCGCAACCTCGAGGCCAGCGATGCGGACCAACAGGTCGCCGAGGCCGACCTGTACCAATTGCAAGTCACCATGATTGCCGAATTGGTGGATGCCTACGGTCAACTGCGTGGTGCGCAACTGCGTGAACGTATAGCCCTGGACAACCTGAAGAACCAGCAGGAATCGCGCACCATAACTGTGAGCCTGCGTGATGCGGGTGTTGGCGATCAGCTCGATGTGGAACGCGCCGACGCACGCCTGGCGGCGGTTGAAGCCAGTGTGCCGCAACTGCAAGCCGAGCAAGTGCGCGAGCGTAACCGCATCGCCACCCTCCTCGGCCAGCGCCCCGACAAGCTGAGCGTAGACCTGAGCCCCAAAGACCTGCCGGCGATTGCCAAGGCCTTGCCGATCGGCGACCCCGGCCAGTTGCTGCAACGTCGCCCGGACATCCTCAGCGCCGAACGCAAACTGGCCGCCGCCACCGCGCGTATCGGCGTGGCCAAGGCCGACCTGTTCCCACGGGTCAGCCTCAGCGGCTTCCTCGGCTTCACCGCCGGGCGCGGTTCGCAGATTGGTTCGGCTGCCGCCAATGCCTGGTCCCTTGGCCCAAGCATTACCTGGGCCGCCTTTGACCTGGGCAGCGTGCGTGCACGGTTGCGCGGTGCAAATGCCGAGGCCGATGGCGCCCTGGCGACCTATGAGCAGCAAGTGTTGCTGGCACTGGAAGAATCGGAGAATGCCTTCAGCGATTACGGCAAGCGCCAGCAGCGCCTGGTCTCGCTGATTCGTCAGAGTGAATCCAGCCGTGCTGCCGCTGACCTCGCCGCAATCCGTTATCGCGAAGGCACCGTGGACTTCCTGGTGCTGCTCGATGCGCAACGTGAGCGCCTGGCGGCTGAAGACTCCCAGGCCCAGGCCGAAGTGGACCTGTATCGCGGCATCGTCGCGATCTACAAGGCCCTGGGCGGTGGCTGGCAGCCGGACACGGTCGTAGCCAGCAGCAAGTGATGTAACGAGCTCCTTTGGTTGGTCGCATCCAGCCAATTTTTAGCCCTGCGGCTCATTCGGTCGCGGGGCTTTTTTTTGGGTTAATTTGAAAGGTATGGACGTCAGATACTGTTGTAGTCCCTCGCCAGTCATTTCCGATTATCAGTGCAAGCTGAAAACAGCGGTGCATTGCACTCAGGGTGCTTCTAGATTTTAGTTTCCGGTCATTGGAGGGTAAGAACATGGCAATCGTGTGGACCACCGAACCGATGCAACAGTCCAAGGCGACCGCTGCTGTTGTGATCAAAAATCCGAATGAAGTTAAGAATGCGTTTACCGTGACGGATGCACCTGAAGCATCGGCAGCGCTTCAACTTGATAGCGCGCAAGAGGTTAACCAGCTAAAGGATTTTTTAAAAAATTACGACATGACCTCCATCAGCACTGACGAGCTGAAAAAGGTGGGCAGACGGCTCTATAACAGCGGCGCCATTGATGAAGTGGCTTTCGGAATGTTCATCAGTGGAAACGGGGCGTTTGACGAGAAAGGAAACCAGGCAAACACTCACGTGCGTTATAACGCGGTCGCCTTATTCAATCAGAGGCTTGAAGAGTACAGTCAGTTTTTAGAAGATAATCCTGTGCATTCAAATTCGGACAATCTGCGATGGAAGCAAGGAATGATAGCGGCCAATCATGCCGTAGGCGCCCTGGCCTACTTCGCCAACTCAGCCAGTCACAAACTGGCGCTGGACGAGCAAGCTTGAAGGCGGTGTAAGGTCTGCAGTGAGCCAGAAAATAGCCCTCGCCCACTGCATAACGGTCCACTCAACGGCCGTATTTGACAGTACCCAAGTAGACTTTTGACGTGGCATCAGGGTTTTTTATGATCACTCGATAGCTGCCGAATGGGCCACTGTAGAGTACGTTACTCCCCGTATTCCCGGCGACTTGATTCCAAGAAGCACCCACTGCTTGCTGTAGAATCAACTGCGGCGGCCGTCCGCGATCAACAGCAGAAAGGGTGACGTCAATATTAGCGCTCAAACATCCGTTGGCAGAGGTGATTGCGAATGGCCCATACGCAATCTTTTCACTGTCGGCTTCAATAATCCCCGTATACGTATCCGTAATACTCCAACACCCCGCAGACACTTGAAACGACAAAAACACCCACGCCAGAACCGACAATGCAAAAAACCTTTTCATGATGTTCACCCTCACAGTTGAACGACAGGTTGATCAAGCCAGACACCTGACCCGCATCCGCTCCGAGCGTGATATCGGTAGGAATCATGCCACCCACTGTGAGTGAACTATCAAGCCGGGTATGCCAGTCGCTTCCTAAAATCATTAAGGAGCGCTCTGTCATACCTGGCAGTAGGGCTAAGTCAGGTTTTTCCTAATCCCGCCTGCCCGTTATTTAATCCGTTCAAGTTATCCAACATCAAATGCCGATGTTGCTGCCTTTAGACACTTGGGGCGGTGATTGCTCGGCAAAATCTCCCGTGCCTCTAATCGTGTTCGGCAAGGCGATATTTCCCATCAAGTTATTGACCTCTTTGCCCATACGCTCACGGGGCGAGAGCCTGAATAATTTCTGAGCGTTTTTGCCGCCACACACCAGTCTGCTGAAATCAGCGAGCCCTTTGGCGACTGTTTTCGGTACGTTCACGCCCATGCTTCTGACGCCCATTGCGGTGAGCCGAAATAAGGATTTCGCCGTGCCCGCCACGGCTCCCGGTAAATTAAACATCGACACCACGGCTTTACCGACACTTGCAAACCGCGTGGCTATCGATGCGGCCTTGGCGACGCCCGCAACCGCAGTGGCGACCACCACCAGAGCCCCTACAATTTCCAGGCCCAACCCAATAGCGCCCAGGGCAACACGACGGCGGTCACCGGAGGCGATCTCTTCGATATTGCCTTTGAACGGAATCAGGGTATTGATAACGAAATTATCGATGGCGTCCAAGCGCTGCTGAACGGCTTCGTTATACGTCGTGCCTGCAGCTTGTTTCGTCAGAAGCTGGGGGTCGACAAGCAAGTTGCCCAATTGCAGCACCCTGAGAACTTCAGTTGTCCGCGTCGATGCATAGGTGTTGGGCAAACCCGCTGATGCACCCTGACGCTTTGACTTCGCGGGGAAGTGCGCTTTGACGTCAATATCAACCGGCAATGTCGGGTTGAGACGCCGGCGCATGATTCTGCCAAAGGAACGGGTACCCGAATCGCTCATGAACGTCATCGCATCGACCAGTTCCGGGCGCTCTACGTAGCGATGAATGGTGGGGTCAAGCTCATAACACTTGGCGCCCAACCCATCCCTGAGAAATAGAATCGGGCCTATTTTTTGCTGTGCCTCTTCTTGACTGAGGTCTCCCTCCTGAGTCGAAGCACCATAGACAGTGACCTCGCCAAACTCCAACCGTCGCCGGTCTTCAACGGGCAGTTCGCTCAGCAGCATTTTCGCGGCAATGACCTGATAGTTTTCCAGGTTGTTAAGCCCGAGCATGAAAGGCACATCAAACACCGCCTGGATCGGCTTCAGCTTCACCAGTTGACGCTTTAGCGCCTCAAAGGCGGCTTTATCCAGAGGGTTAACAAAATTCAGGTCCTGCGTGTTTATATTTTCAGCGGTCAACACGCCTGACAAGTAAAGATCCTTGATCGAACAAGGCCCAGATACAAGCCCAAGGGCCGTGGTGTTGGGGCCTCTCCACAGGCGAGCGAGTGCGTCCGCAAGGTTGCTTGATGGCAGTGCATTAACCAGTAACGACTTGGGCGTGAACAGCACCGTTCGTTTATTAAAGAACTCACTCTGGCCAGGGCACACCCGCTCCAACTCCTGCTCACCCGCTTCCATGCGGGTTTTAAGCGATGACCTGGCCTCATCAAGACTGGTGGCCATTAACCCACTGTCCTGCACACGCTCGTTGTAAGTATTCAACGCGGTAATCTGTGCCATGGAGGAATAATCATCCTCCTCGGTCACGACGCCTTGGGCCAGGGCCCAGTCGTATATCGGCCCGGCACTGTGCATCACCTCTAACTGTTGGTGTTCAGGTGTGATCGGCGTTAATGAGGCACGAGCGCTGAGTTGTTCTGCGCTCATCAGGCGCGAACTGCCTTGGGAGACCATTTCCACCAGTGCCACTTGTACACGCAGGCTGACCAGTGACAACGTCCCCACACGTACGGTCTCGGCGCCCTTCACCAGAAACTCGGGGGCGACGGTCGATAACAACGCATGCGTGACCAGTATGGCTTGGTCGAGAGGCAGTTGCTTTTCCCTGGCGAGGTGCTGTTCAAGCTCAGTACGCACCTCGAACAGGGTTTTGCCTGTGTTCGATGCCGAATACAGGTTGTAACCGCCAATAACATTGCGCTGCGTGCCCAGGGTTGGATCAATGACCAGCAGATCACGGGTCAGGATCATTTGTTTGCGATAACTGGGCGAAGACTTTTCGGACGCCGCCGACGGATCTTTGAGTGCTGCCAGAATGGGTTCGCAGCGCTTCAGTCCTGCGCCTTGAGTCAATGCCTGGCTGATAAGTTCGTCGGCCTGCTGGCGGATGTCTTCTGGGCTCAGGCCTGCCCAGGGTTTGGGTGAGCAATCCAGCAGTGTCAGCGGTGGCGGTATGCTGGTGCCGGGCGCTGACCGGCGGACCCTGATACGTTGCGTCTCGGTCAGGCAGTCAGGTGATTGCTTGTCTTCCAGAAAATTGCGGGCATAGCTGCCCAGCGCGGGCTCTGGTGGCAGCGGGTTGAGTTTCCAGTTCAACAGGTTGCGCAACTCGCTCACCGTATTGATGGCCGGTAGGTCGCTCGACGTTGCAAATCGAAGCAATTGCCATAGATCAGTGATTGATTGTGATCTGATTATTTTCCCGGTTGCCTGGGAGTGCTCAATGGCACTGTTGAGCCGTTGCGCGAGCGCTGGATCGGCCAGAACTTGCTCGGTCACGTTACGCCACGATCCGGGTGCGCCGTTGGCGCGCACTAACAACTGCCCATTCTCAAGCCGAATCCGGGCATTCCTGTCTGCGTGGTTGGCGCTCAAGATGGGGGCCATCAGCGGATCACGCATCAAGGCCTTCAGTATCTTGAGCCCAGAGCGATTGGCGACGGCCAGTGACGATCGCGGATCAATTACCTGGGAAATCGTCCTCAGGTCGATGTCCTCGTCGTCTGGCTTGCCCTTGATCTGACTGAGCAGCGTCTTTATCCATGCGCGTTCATTTTCGACATCCATGAACTCGCGCTCTGCCAGCTTGCGCATTTCAGGTGAACGAAGGGGGTCTTCCTCCACAGGTATCAGCGGAAAACCGTTGGTTTTGAGTGCTGCGGCATCGGTACTGCTGATTGGCCAGCGAACCCCGTAGAACGCTGCGATCTCAGAGGGCAAAGGTTTGGTCAGAGTGTCGTTCAGGCCCTTTCCTTGCGGATCAAGGATGGCAGCACTGGCAATCACCTGCCGGCCGGCCGGCCACCAACCGCTGCCATCAGATGGGGTATACGTCGTGACTTTGCCGCTATCGAACGCGGTTATCGTCAGGGTGGACCCCACTATGTGCAGCGAATATATCCCGAAATCTTGCGCACTTAACCAAGCCTGCATGGACGGCGAGTTCCACGCATCAACAAAATGGCCCCTCCACTTGCCAATCGACGTCTGGGGTGAAAGGTCTTGAAAGCGCCAATCGTCTTGGTGCTTATCCGCCAGCAATGCGGCCAGCTCAGCGTCAGCGTCTGTTTTAACATCCTCCGCCGGCTGGCCCGATCGAGCGATCGACGTCGCCAGGATCAACTCACCGGGTGGCGGATTTGATCGGTGGGAGAGCGCACTACTGCCTGATTCAATGCGGGACAAGCTCATCAAACGTACTCCAGAGAAAGGAGCCTAATAGTCCGAGAACCGCCCCTTGCAAATGGATCGGCTTATTCCGAAGCTGGGCGGAGCAAGTGTATGTACACATTACCTCCAGAGGGCCTGCGCAGAAGCCTGCGTCACACAGACGGCAACGCGTCACTCAGGATCAGACTGCGATAGTGCCCAGGGTTTGAGCCGGACCATTTGCGGAAGGCTTTGTAAAAGGAGCTGACATCCGCAAACCCAAGGCGCACGGCAATTTCAACAAAACTGATATCGGCCTCGGCGAGCCACACAATCGCCAATTCCTTGCGCACGCTATCCTTGAGCCCCTGATAAGTCTGGCCCTCATCTGCCAGCCGGCGACGCAGGGTCGACGCGGATATACACAGGTTGGCGGCCAAGCCTTCGGTCTCCGGCCAAGTATTGGCAGGCATATGCCGCAGGTCATGTTTGATGCGATTGGCCAGGCTCGTCGGGTCGCGGTATTTGACCAGTATGTTGGCCGGCGCATGCGCCAGGAAACGCTTGAGTTCTTCCGGGCTGCGCTTGATCGGCAGGTCCAGGCAGTCGGCAGAAAAGATCATGCGCGTGCGTGGCCGGCCAAAGCGCAGGTTGTCGGAGAACATCACGCGATAGTCGTCGCAGAACTCCGGTGGCGGGCAGCGCAGTTCAATGGCCAGGATCGGAATCCGCCGACCCGCCAGCCAGCAGGCGACGCCGTGGACGATCATCCAGTAGGTGAAATAGGTAAACGCGCGTTTGGGTTCGGGTTCGAGCAAGACGATTTCTGCCAGGCTCTGTTGGCGCACCAGTTGTGCGGGCATCTGCTCGAGCATCAACGACAGAAAACCCAGGCCGGTTTCCAGGCCGGCATCCAGGCTCGGTTGCGCCATCGCGGCGCGGCACAGGAACGCCAGGCTGCCGGACTTGAGTGGGCGCGGGTCCATGCCAAAAAACTCGTCGTCCATACGCCGCGCCAACAAGCGCCACAGGCGTGCGTAGGCCGTGGCGGGCACACGCGCGTCGGGCTGTTCAAGCAACGCAGGGTCTATCCCGACCTTGCTCAAGGCTTCAGCCGTGGCCGCGCCGGGCGCGCAGCTTTGCAGCAGGGCTTCGCGCACAAGATGGATGGAGATGGTGTCTTTTTCCGCCATGGGAATCGGGCTATTCAATGCTGCAAAAGATGGGGTGCATCATAAGGGCGGTTGCGATTCGCCACCACCGTTCAGCCGCAGTTCAGCAAAGGTCCATATTGGCTGTTTAGTAATGAGTATCATTATGTTACAAATTAGCATCCTATCCAGCCTTGATGCGGTGCCGAATGCTCGTTCCTTTTCTAATCATGCTGCGCGAAGGCATTGAAGCCGCATTGATCGTTGGCATTATCGCCAGTTACCTGCAACAGACCGGCCGTGGCCAGTGGATGCCCGCCGTGTGGATCGGTGTGTTCCTGGCCGCCGCGTTGGCCCTGCTGGTAGGCGGTGGCCTGGAACTGGTCAGCGCGGAGTTCCCGCAGAAACAACAGGAACTGTTTGAAGGTATCGTCGGCCTGGTAGCCGTCGGCATCCTCAGCTCCATGGTGTTCTGGATGCGCAAGGTGGCGCGCTCCATCAAGCATTCCCTGCACGAATCCCTGGATCACGCATTGGCCGGCTCCAGGCACCAAGTCATCGCGTTGATCGCCATGGTGTTCTTTGCCGTGGCCCGTGAAGGCCTGGAAACTGTGTTTTTCCTGCTTGCGGTGTTCCAGCAAAGCGAAGGCCCGGGCGCACCGATTGGCGCCCTGCTCGGCTTGATCCTGGCAATTATCGTCGGCTTCCTGATCTACACCGGCAGCATGCGCCTGAACCTTGGCGCGTTCTTCCGCTGGACCGGTTTGTTCATCCTGGTGGTGGCCGCCGGCATTCTTGCCAACTCGGTGCAGGCCCTGCACGAAGCCGGGGTGTGGAACCACCTGCAAACCGTGCTGTTCGACTTCAGTGCCGTGCTGCCGATGGACAGCCCGCTGGGTTCAGTGCTTGCCGGGATGTTCGGCTACCAGGAAGCGCCGACCGTGAGCACCCTGGGTGCCTACCTGATTTATCTGGTGGTGGCGCTGGTAATGTTCTTCCTGCCCTCGCCCCCCGCCAAGCCTGTCGCCCAACCTTCTTCCGTTTCCAGCCAGTAAGGACCGTCTCTTGTCCAACCCAACCCTTCAACCGGCACCGCCGTCGCGCGCCCTGCGCTGGGCAGTGGCCGGCTCGGTGGTGGTGATGATCGCCGCCGGTGCGCTGTTTTATTACGCGTCGCAACTGGCTGCCGCCAAGCGCCAGACCAACCACAATGAAATCGCGGTGACCATTCACGGCCACGCCTGCGAGCCGAATGAAATCAGCGTGCCCGCCGGGCGCGCGAGTTTTCGCATCATCAACCGCTCCGACCGCGCGGTGGAATGGGAAATCCTCGACGGCGTGCTGGTGATCGAAGAACGCGAAAATATCGCGCCGGGCCTGAGCCAGGTGATCAACGCCAACCTGTTGCCCGGCGACTATGCGATCACCTGCGGCCTGCTGAGCAACCCGCGCGGCACGCTGCATGTGACCCCGACCGCTGCGTCCGATGCGCAGGCCAGGGCCAAGCCGTCGATGGTGGCGTTTATCGGCCCACTGTCGGAGTTCCGGGTGTACCTGAGCGGCCAAGGCAGTGCGCTGGTCAAGGCCGTGACCGCGCTGCAGCTAGCCATTGCCGCCGGTGACCTGGCCCAGGCGCAGGCGCTGTATGTACCGGCCCGTGAGGCGTATCAGCGCCTGGCTCCGGCCGCGCAACGCCTGGCGGAACTGGACAACGCGATCAACGCCCGCGCCGATTACTTCGAAAAACGCGAGCAAGACCCGGCGTTCAGTGGCTTCCATCGCCTCGAATACAGCCTGTTCCAGCAGCGCAGCCTCGATGGCCTCGGCCCGGTCGCCGAGCGCCTGCTCACTGACGTCACCACCCTCAAGCAACAGCTGCTTGCGCAATCACTGCCGCCGGAACAACTGGTCAGCATTGTGGTGCGCAACCTCAACAGCCTGGCGGATGTGCGAGCCGCCAGCGGTGAAGAGGAGCGCTACAGCCATACCGACTTGAACGGCTTTGCCGCCAACCTGGAGGCCGCCCGCAAGGTGGTCGACCTGATGCGTCCATTGCTGACCAAATCGGCGGCGGGCCTGTTGCCAAACATCGACAGCGCCCTGGAGGCCTTCGATGCCCAACTCAACAGTTTGAAAGTCGACGGCCAGTACCGCCGCTACGACAGCGTCACGGCCGATCAGCGCAAGCAGATCGCCGACAAGGCCAAGGCTCTGGCCGTTGCACTCGATGGAATCGACCCCGCCCTTGGCCTTTCCGGCCTGCAGTGAAGACGACCTAAGACATGAGTGATTCAGAACAGTTTTCTGCGCAACGCCGCCGCGTCCTGTTGGGCATGGCCGCCACCGGCGCCGCGATTGCCGGCAGCACCCTGACCTGCCCGGCCATGGCCGCTGCGGCCGAACAAGTCACCACCGCACCGCGCAGTGACAAGACCCAGGACCACCACGATTTCTTCGGCCAGCACCAGACCGGCATCGTCACCCCGCGCCCGGCCTGCGGCATGCTCGTCGCCTTCGACGTGCTGGCCAGTGACCGCGAAGACCTGGAGCGCCTGTTCCGCACCCTGAATGAGCGCATCGCGTTCCTGATGACCGGCGGCACCGTGCCGCAAGTCGACCCGAAACTGCCGCCCACCGACTCCGGAATCCTCGGCCCGGTGGTCACGCCGGATAACCTGACCATCACCGTCTCGGTCGGCGAATCGCTGTTCGATGAGCGTTTCGGCCTGGCCGCAGCCAAACCCAAGCGCCTGAGCCGCATGGTTGGCTTCCCCAACGACGCGCTGGAACCTGCGCAGTGTCACGGCGACCTGAGCCTGCAATTCAGCTCGAACACCCCGGACACCAATATCCACGCCCTGCGCGACATCGTGAAGAACCTGCCCGACCTGTTGCTGGTGCGCTGGAAACAGGAAGGCAGCGTACCGCCCCAGGCCCCGGCCAAACCCGGTGAGCCGGCGCAGAGCGCGCGCAACTTCCTCGGTTTTCGTGACGGCTCGGCCAACCCGAACTCCAACGATGCCAAGGCCATGGACCAGATCGTCTGGGTACAACCCGACAGCGACGAACCGGCCTGGGCCGCCAACGGCAGCTACCAGGCCGTGCGCATCATCCGCAACTTCGTCGAGCGTTGGGACCGCACGCCGCTGCAGGAACAGGAAAGCATCATCGGCCGCATCAAACCGACCGGCGCACCCATGGACGGCGACAAAGAAACCCAGGTACCCGACTACAGCAAGGACCCGGAAGGCAAGTTGACCAAGCTCGATGCGCACATCCGCCTGGCCAACCCGCGAACCCCGCAGACTCAGGCCAACCTGATCCTGCGTCGGCCGTTCAACTACTCCAACGGCGTCAACAAAAACGGTCAGCTGGACATGGGGCTGCTGTTCATCTGCTACCAGGCTGACCTGGAGAAAGGCTTTATCAGTGTGCAAACCCGGCTCAACGGCGAGCCCCTGGAGGAATACCTCAAGCCGGTTGGCGGCGGGTACTTCTTCACCTTGCCGGGGGTAACGGGGCCCAAGGACTTCCTTGGCCGCACACTGCTCGCTGCAACGCACTCTCAAACCACTGCCAACACCTAAAACACACCAGAGCGGAAAACGTCCCATGAAGAAGTCGACTATCGCGTTGTCGTTGCTATTGACCCTTTCACCGCTGGCAGCCTTCGCCGCCACCGCGCCTCTGGACCTGGTAGGCCCGGTGTCGGACTACAAGATCTACGTCACCGAAGAAATCGGCGAGCTGGTCACCCAGACCAAGGCCTTCACTGACGCCATCAATAAAGGCGACCTGGCCACCGCGCAGAAGCTCTACGCGCCGACCCGCGTGCACTATGAGTCCATCGAGCCGATCGCCGAGCTGTTCAGCGACCTCGACGCTTCCATCGACTCACGTGTCGACGACCACGAGAAAGGCGTGACCGCTGAAGACTTCACCGGTTTCCACCGCATCGAGTACGTACTGTTCTCCGAGAAGACCACCAAAGGTCTGGAAGCGCTGACCGCCAAGCTCAACACCGACGTCAACGACCTCAAGACCCGCGTGGACGGCCTGACCTTCCCGCCGGAAAAAGTCGTCGGCGGCGCTGCAGCGCTGTTGGAAGAAGTGGCGGCCACCAAGATCTCCGGTGAAGAAGACCGTTACAGCCACACCGACCTGTATGACTTCCAGGGCAACATCGACGGCGCGAAGAAAATCGTCGACCTGTTCCGTGGCCAGATCGAGAAGCAGGACAAAGTCTTCCTGGCCAAGGTCGACAAGAACTTTGCCACCGTGGACAAGATCCTCGCCAAGTACAAAACCAAAGATGGCGGTTATGAGACCTACGACAAGGTCAAGGACACCGACCGCAAAGCCCTCGTTGGCCCGGTCAATACCTTGGCTGAAGACCTGTCGATGCTGCGCGGCAAGTTGGGCCTGAACTGATCGATGCGCCCAGGCGTTCGTGCAGCCCTGCGGGGCGGCCGAACACCTGAGCGTCAAACATTACACGGGGGCGGGCTTGAAGTTTTCCAGCGGTGTCCCCTCGGGTTTATGGCTTACGGGGTTGATCGCGTACCACGAGCCGTTCTTCTGAACCGCCAGGACCTCCTGGCTGCCACTGAAACCTTTTCGGGCTCCTGGAAAGTTTTTCCCCCGATTGCCCACTACCGATTCCGAAGCGCCCGAGAGCCATCGCCATTGCTCGAACGTTGTGACCGGCAGATAAATGTTCGAGCCGATATGAACCGGCACTCCGTTGGCGACTTTACCCAGCCCCTTGGCACTACTTATCCCTCCACGGAAAATGCCGGGGATGGCTTCCAATGGGTTGAACAGTCCACGAATGTAGGTCACCCCGCCTTTGAGCGCGGCCAAGGTGAATGGTGTTCCACTGAAGGGAATCAACATTTTCAAGCCTTTGCCAAACGCCTTTAGTCCCGACCACCCGCCGGTCGCAAAAAAAGACAAGAAGTCGATCACCAGGCCTTTCGCGCCGTCCTCTGTTTTACCCTCCACCAAATCCGCAATCGCCCCCACAAAAGGAATCAGGCTCAGCAACATCCGAGCACCTTCAGCGGAAAATAGTCTGCTCGTGGAAAAAGGGTGATTACGCTTGTACAACTCCGTGGGCTCGTTGGCATAGGCGATCCGTGCATCACGGTCATCTTTGAAGTTATAGGCGATTAGCCTGTCGACTATCTGAGAGACTTTGGATGAAGCAAAGGTGTTCGGTGCACGATCATGAATAGGGCCCGTCCTCTCGGGTATCGGGTCTGCAAGCGCCTCGATAATCACTTGCGACGTTACCCCGGCACGCGGCTCAGAGCCTGTACTGTAGGCCTCAAAATCAAACGGTTGGGTCGTGCCATTCTGGATCACCGGCCCTGCATAGGTATGGAGGCTGTCGCGTAGCGTTTTATTTTCCACCTTACCGTTAAGCGGCAGCTCGGAGGGCAAGTCCGGTCGCTTGACCATCGTCATGGACCCTGGGAAAACCTCGTAGTAACCGAACCTGGGTTCGACCAGGCCAGTCTCATAGCGAAGCAAGAGGCCATGCTTGCCTTTGTTCTGCTCAACTTTTGAATCCGGCCCTTGATCAACGCGCAGCGAGTCTCCGGTCGCTTGGCGCAGGCTATAGAACGTGATCTTCCCCCACTCCAGCGCCTTGCGATCTTCAAGGGGCAGGTCAGCGATCATCAGTTTCAATGCGGTTGACTGCGCTGCACGGAGGTCGGCAACGTATTTATCGACGGCAGGTACTACTAATGGCTCGATCCTGGGCAATTGCTTGAGGCGCTCCTTAAAGGTCGCAAAGTCGACCTTCGTATGAGCAAACGCGCTACGCGTCCAATAGTCTTTGACGCCAAGCAATGGTGTGTTGTCCTTGTAATTCATCAAGATCACATCGATCAAAAACTTCTGATTGCGGTCGGTTTTTCCAGACCTGAATGCACCGGCGGAAAATCCTGTATCGGGATAATCAGGCACCTTGAGGTTGCGAATCTCGTCCTCGGTCATTTCCGGGAACAGCAGCACCAGTTGTTGGACCAGCACGCTTGATTCAGTCGGCGGCTCGCTTATCAATGCGTTGAACGCCTCACGGGTCTGGTATTCGCGCTCGGAAAAGGCTTTCGACGCGGCCTCGTAATCCCCTGTCGAATAGCGACCATCCGACGTGGCTGGAAAAATGCCGTTCATCACCGCCCAATCCAGCAGTGGCGAAACGCCCATTGTTTTGATCAAGGCTTCTTGTTTAGGCCCTGTAGCCGCCTGGCGTGCCAGCGCGAGCACTTGCGCAAGATTCAAGCGTGAATCGCCCGCTATCTCACAGCCCAGGCGCATGTTCATCCAGGCTGTGCTGCCGACCTTGATGTTCGCCGGGTCCTGGTTGAACAGTTTGGCCTTTTCGGCATCGACGCCAGGGTCTCGTTTGACCAGCATCTCCGGTGCCGACTGGGCCAGCAACAGATGAGCCATCAGGGCCGAAACCTTAGGGTCGACCCCCTTGCTTTCCAAGTGCCTCTCGACACTTTCACGCACCTCTTTAAGCGTACGGCCCTTATTGCCAGGCTGATACAACTCATAGCCCGCCACGGTGCCCCGCTTGCCCGGCACCGAGCTATCGACGCAGAACTTGAGCGTGGTGGCCAAGAGTTGGTGGCGATCGGCTCTGGTCAACGCTTGGCCATCGGCCACAGCGTAGAGCCCAATGGACTTGGCAATGTCTTCAGCCATGGCAATGGCCTGCGGCGAATCAAAAAAAGCGGCGAGATGACTGTCCGGGTCGGGATAGGATTGAAAGCCTGAGGACACGGGGGAAAAGGCCTTGAGCGCCGCTTCGACCTGCTTCGATCGACCTTTGAGCGTTACTATAGAGGACACGGGGGAAAAGGCCTTGAGCGCCGCTTCGACCTGCTTCGATCGACCTTTGAGCGTTACTATAACCTGAGAAGACAGCTGCGGCCCGCCGTAGGGCGTCATGCTTGCGTAATCACCCGCCAGCGGCGGCGGCGATAGTTGAGTGGTTAACCACGTGATCGTCGCACGCAGCTGGCCGACGGTTTTGGGGACATCGGGCGCATAAAACGCAAGGACCTGACGCGCATCATAAGTGCGTGTGGAGTACAGAGCGTTCCCGGTCTTTTTGCTCATCTTCACTAACTGGTCGTAAGCCTCGTTCATCTTGCGTGCCGCCGTCCCTTCAGCGTCGTCATGTCTAGACGCCCGCTCGACCTCATCGTCGAAAGCTTGCTGCATGGAAACCCAATCCCCTGCAAGATTACGCATCTGCAAGTCGCCCTCCGACAGCCTGAACTCAGGCATCCGGAACTCACCGCCTGGAAGATCGTACCCGGCCCTCTTCAAAAAGGCCTGGAAGGTCGCCGACTCCAGAAACTGAAGAAAAAGCTGGCGCGGTTTTTTGCTGCGCTGATCCAGTGAGGAGCCCGGGTCGACTTTCACGTTCTGGTCATCCAGGTGAAGCACATTCGTGTCGGGTTCACCCGTGAACTGTGAGCGAAACTGCTCTACCACACGTGTACGTACCGCACTGTCCTCGCGGCGCCGGGCCAGCTCTTTGAACTGGCGTTGCCATTCATCGCGTCGCGCCGCAGTGATCCTGGGCCACCCGTTGCTCTTGAGATGCTTGCCCAGGTGGTGCGCACTTTTTTCACTTTCCGGCGGCTTTACTCCGTAAAAATCCAGCAACACGTCACGGCCAATGGCGTTGGCACCGCCAGTAGCGGGAAGCCCCAGATTGCTCGGCGAAAGCACCTGTTGCAGGGCTGTGATCGTTTGACTGACTTGCCCCCAGCCAGAACCATCAGTGGCAGAAAAACGCTGGAAGGTTTCTTTACCGTCGCGTACCACAACGCCCACAACGCAATCATTGAATACCCGTATGGTTTCGGGCTTCAACGCTTGAGAACGGAACCACGCCTGGACGGATGGTTCATTAACCGCCTGGTTGTACATCTCGATGAAGGGCGCTACGGATGATTTTTTAGGATTGGCTTTTTCATCCGCTTTGCCTGTGTTCAACCCGTTAACCAACCTTTTCTGCAGCGCGATGTCCGCCTTTTCAGCGTCAGCTGTTGCAGGGTATCGCCGCCTGACATTGCCTGCTTTGGCGGGTGGCACCGCTGCGCTTTGAACGGCAGTGTCACGTTTAACCCGGCCTGCCTGTTCCTGCAGCTTCACCTCGCGCAATGACCTGCAATGATGCGTATGAGTTGGGCCGGGGCCTGGGGCCACAGCGATAACGGAGGGAGAAGCTGGTACATCGGGGGCGGGTAAGTCTGGGGTACTGACTTGAGCGGAGGAAGAAAGGGGTAAAACCGGAAAGCCACCTTTTGCAAGGATTGTCGACATTCAAAGTCTCTCTACCGATTGGATTGATGAGAGTTCTCGTCCCTAAAAACAATTGGTTAATAAACTAGTAAGTAATGCGAAGTCGGGCCGTAGGAATTTTCTCAACTAGATGGCAGTAACATCTTGGCAATAACCCCCCCAAGCCTCGGCCCGGCTTGGGGGGCGTTTTTATGCAGCCGTCGCGTTCAGCGGTTTAAACCCGTCCAACGGGGTGCCGATCGGCAAATGAGTGGTGGGATCTGTCGCATACCAATAAGTACCGATTTGCACCGCTTGAACCGGCACCGAATAATTGTGCCCATGGTGAGTGGCCCTCTGCCCGGCAGGACTTGCGGCTGCCGGAGGTTGATTCAGCGCGCGGCTCACGCCCAGGCATGTACGCATTTTTTCCTCCACAGAGCCCAGCGTGGTCAACAACAAAGGCTTGGGTACCTTGTCCAGCAGTTTAGGCAGGCTGAAAATGCCTCTGGCAGCGCCGGTCAGCAGGTCCGCCGTGCCATCCAGCGGGTTCAGGAAACCACTGACGATGCTGACCCCTTTTTCCAGTACACGAAAAGCCTTGGCACCGAAGGGCGCGACAACTTTTGTGGATTTGAACAAGGGACTCAGGGTCGAGCCTGCACCCCCAAGAACAGCGCCCACCGTGTCGATAATCAGCCCTCGCGTGCCCTCGACGATGTTGCCCTGGGCCAGATCCATGATTGCCCCTACGAACGGAATCATGCCCAGCAGCACCTGGTCCCTGTGAGCCGATAGCTCGCGCTGTTGCTCCAACGGCAACTTGCCCTGAGCGAGCTTCAACGCGGTGTCGCGATGATGAACAAAGTTGCCCGACATTATGCGGTCGACAATCGACCGGGTGCGGGCCGAAGAAAAACTGTTGGGCACCACGGTTTGCGTATCGCTCTGCTCGGTAGACGGCGCGGCGGGCAATGTATCCCCGATTTTTTCAATAATCAGGCGTGGCGATTTGACGCCGGACCTCGGCACTGCGCCGGAGCTGTAAGCCATAAAATCAAACGGTTCCTCTAAACCGTTCTGCAGTTTCGTTTCGGTGGGCGCCCAACGCCCGTACACCTTGGTGTGGTTTTGCAGTTCACCGCCCAGTGTCAACGTGTCCGGTAGATCATCACGTTTGATGATCAACAACTTATCCGGGAAGACCTCAAAATAGCGGATCACACCCAAATGTTCGCAACGTATCACCGTCCCTTTGCGCCCCCGCCGCTCCTCCACCTGATCGGGTGTCTGGTCGAGGGTGGGCACCTCGTCCACTTGTTCACGCAGGGCAAACAGCTCGACCTTGCCCAGTTCCAGGGCCTGGCGATCAGCTAAGGGCAGGTTGGCAATCATGCGTTGGGTGACGGTGCTCAAGCCCTGCTTGAGGTTGGCCAGATAGGTGTCGACCTCTGCGGGCAACTGGGCCTGCACATTCGGTAACTGCACGATTTTGGCATTCAGGGCGCGGACGTTTGCATCAATAGCGTCCTGGTCCGCTTTGCTCAGGCCCTGGTTGAAATCAAACGGGGTTTTGCGGGTGGGCGATTTCGGCAGCGCCTGCCCCGGCGTCAGGAGCATCCAGCGGCCCTCAACCAGGTCGCCGGTCATGTACGTCTCGACCAAAGGGCGTGTTACCGGCTCCGACGACTTCTTGTTGCGACGCTCATTCGGGTCTGCAATGTACACGCGCAGCGCTTTTATTTGCTCAACGCTGAGATCGGGAAAGACTGGCTGCAAGTTCTCGATCGCGCGTTTTTCTCGTGTCGGCAGCGCCACATTGAAGTGGTTCAAGGCTTGAAGGAGCTGCGTGCGCTGCGCGTCAAAAGCTTCTTTGGCCTGCTGGTACATCCGGGGTGTATAACGCCCATCCGCCGGTCGGGTGTAGACGCCCTGCATCAAGCCCCAATCGAGTAATGCGTCCATCCCGTAATTATCGAGTATGGCGGCCTCTTCCGGCGTGCGCGGGTCCAGCCGGCTGAGTGCCATAACCTGCGCGTAACTCATGGCACGCGAAACGCCGGCGCCGCCCTGACGCTCGGCAAACATGACGCCCAGGCGCAAATCTGCCCATTCAGGCGAACCTATGCGCAGCGTGTCGGGAATGCCCCGCACAAGAAACTCAGGCGCAGCACTGGCCAGCAACAAATGGGCCACGAGCGGCGCGGCGCGGGGATCGAGGAATTTGTTCTGTTTGAGATGGGCTTCGAGATCCGCGCGAACCTCGCCCATACTGCGCCCACTGTTGCCTGACTGATACACGTCATAGCCGGCGATTGTGCCTGGACGTGCGGCCGCCTGCGGATCAATGTTGAGTTTGATGGCAGCGATGATCCACTGCTTGCGTTCAGCGTCTGTCAACTGCTGGGTGCCGGACGCCCCATGAAAACGCTGGTCAAACGCCAAGCTATCCCCCAACAGCAATACCAGCGGGTCACTGAGCAACTGGCTGATGAAGTGATCGGCTTGAGTACGCAATTGCTCGGGCGTATGTCGATCGAGGATACCTCCGGTATTGAGTAGCACAAGCATGGAGTCGCTCGAGTCGCCATCCGTTTGGCCCTCTCCCACCGCAACCAGGGCGGCTTTATCGGCGGCAGACAAGTCTCCGGGTGCCCAGGTGTGGCCTAACAGGCCCGAGTAATTTCCCAACGGTGCAGGCGGCGGTAATACCGTGGTCAGCCAGCGCACGGCATTACGCAACTCACCCACGGTCTTGGGCAATGACAATCCATAAGCCTGCAAGGCGTCGCTGATCCCGACCTTGCCGGCTTCGTTACGGGTCAGTCCTGAGCTGCTGCTGACCGCCACGGCTAACCCGGCCAATTCCACGGCGTGCTCATCGGGCTTGTCTGTGAGGTGTTGAGTCAGGACGCCTGCCAGATGGGCGCGCTCATCCAGGGCGCCAATCGCTTGCCTGGCTGTTTGCACGCGAAGGCCGAGTTCAGCCTTGTTTTCGGGTGCTGACCAGTCAGCCGCCGCCAGTGCTTGCTGAGCTTGCATCACGCTGTCATCACCCGCGGGTGGTTGCACCCCATACCAGCGCATGACTGCATTGCGCGAAAAAGTGCTGCCGGTCAGGCTGGCATACGGCAACCCCGCCCCGTCAGGATCAAGACCGCAGGCAGCGGCGCGCAACCTTGCACTGGCCTCCCACCAACCGGATCCGTCGCGGGTGGTAAATGTTTGCACGCTGGTGACACCGTCACGGGTTACGCTGCCCGTCACCGAGTCGGGCTTGACCACCACCGTCGACAATGCCATGCCCTTGCTCAGGAACCAGCTCTGGAGCTCAGGCGTATTGAACGAGCGGCGGTAAGCATGGAACAGCGGAAAAATCGAGGTATTGGCAGCCAGGTGGATTCTGCGGTCTGTAGCTTGACGCAAGGCCTGGCTGCCCAGCCCCGTCTGCAGGGCGCGGTCAGCGCTTGAAACGGCCTCGGCAGGAACCGTAGGCAACGCAGGGAGTGTCCATGACGAGGGCGACTCGGGTTCCAGGCTGCGTTTGCCGCGAGTACCGGTTTCGAGCGCGGGGCCATGGGCGGGTGCCGGTGCAGATGGCAGCACCGGCGGGGTAAACGTGCGAGCGTGAACGAGTGGCGAGATGTTCGACATTTCTAGTTCCTCTGTACCAGTGAGTGGCAAGAGCTCTTGTCCCTAAGAACTGTCTAGGGAGAAATGTACGAACCTGGATCTGATCTGGGTGTCAGCAAACTCCTAAAACGGCTAAGGCAGTGAGAGAGTTTGCTATGCGCAGTGCGGCGACTTACAAGATCCGATAGAGCAACCGTTCAATCCGCACCCGGCTGACCCGTCGCAAAAACTTGCCGACTGCGGGCGGATACTCCACCAGGGTCTGCAATTGCTGATACCGCTCGATACGCGTGGTGTGCTGGAAGATCTGCGCGAGCTCTGTGCGCCGCGGCGCCAGCCACTCGCCCTTGGGGTCATCGATCAGCAGGGCATTTTCCAGATCCAGGCGGAACGCCCGTGGGTTGAGGTTGTTGCCCGTGAGCAAGGTGTAACGCTGGTCGACCCACATACCCTTGAGGTGATAGGTATTGTCACCGTCTCGCCACAAATGCAGGTTTAACTGGCCACTGTCGATCATCGGCTGATGACGTTTGGCGAAGCGGCGCAGGCTGATTTCATACAGGTAAGGCAACGCCGAGATCACCTTGAACGGCTCGCTGGGCGGAATGTAGAAATCGTTGGCGGTTTTGTCGCCGACGATAATGTCGACCTTCACCCCACGCGCCAGGGCGCGGTTTATTTCGCGGGTCACCGGCAGCGGCAGGTTGAAATACGGCGTGCAGATGGTCAGTTGATGCTGGGCACTGGCGATGAGTTCGAGGATCACCCGGTTCAACGGATTGTTCTTGCCCACACCCAGCAACGGGCTTACCGACAAGTGCCCATTGGGCAGCAACCCCGTGGTGGTGTCGTAGGCCGCGTGCTTCAAGCGGCTGCGCAAGTCACCGATGTCATTGCGCAGGCTGCGGGTGGTCGGCAGGTTTGGCAGGTCCAGGCGATGCACGGCCTTGGACGCAACCAGGCCGTGTTCCACCAGGTGTTGCATCGAATCAGCCAAAGGCTTGCTGTGGATCAGGTGATAGCGGTCAAAGCGGTATTTGTCGAACTTGTGCAGGTACACATTGTTCAGGCTGGCGCCGCTGTACAGCACGCTGTCATCGATCACAAAACCCTTGAGGTGCAGCACGCCAAACAGTTCGCGGGTTTGCACCGGCACGCCGTACACAGGCACTTCGCTGGCGTGGGAATGGGTCATGGCCTGGTACCAGGCGCTGTTGCCCGGCTGCTTGCCGGCGCCGATCAGGCCGCGCTGGGCGCGCAGCCAGTCAACCACCACCACGATATCCAACTCGGGCCGTGCCGCCTTGGCGGCGTGCAAGGCGTCGTAGATTTCCTGCCCCGCTTCGTCCTGCTGCAAGTACAGCGCAACGATGTAGATGCGCTGGGTGGCCTGGGCGATTTTTTCCAGCAGGCACAGGCGGTACGCAGCGGCACCGGACAGCACGTCGATGGCGTCGGGAGACAGCGGGAAACCACGCAGTTTGGGCAACAGGGAGCGTTTGAAGAACGACGGCATAAGGCTCGCAATGGGTCGAATCCGAAGAGGCACAGAGCTTACACCATGGGGCTGCTCAGGTCTCGCCGCGGCAGATGGAAAAAATTTAATTGACCAAGAAGAACGATCGTTCTACTGTCTACGCCATGAACGATATCAACAGCAATGAAACCCGCGACATTATCCTCGACGTCACCGAGAAGTTGATCTATCGCCACGGCATCGCCGCCACCGGCATGGAGTTACTGGTAAAAACCGCCGGCGTCTCGCGCAAAAGCATTTACCGTTACTTTGCCAATAAAGACGAACTGGTCATCGCCGCCCTGCAACGCCGCGACGCACGCTGGATGCAGTGGCTACGCACGGAAGTGGAACGCAGCGAAGGCAGCGGCGAGCGCCTGCTGGCGCTGTTCAGCGCACTCAAGGCCTGGTTTGGCTCGGCAGACTTTCGCGGTTGCGCCTTTATCAACACCAGTGGCGAAACCGGCGACGCCCAAGACCCGGTGCGCCTGTTGGCCAAGGCGCATAAACAAAAACTGTTCGAGTACGCCCTTGAACTGTGTAAAGCACATGGCACCCCCGACCCCGAACGGCAGGCCGCGCACCTGCTGATCCTGATCGATGGCGCCATTACCGTTGCCCTGGTCATGGGCGATTCAACAGCGGCTGATAATGCGCAATGCATGGCGCGAACCTTATTGGCGCTTTGAACGCACAGGCTGAGCAACTTTCGACAACACCCTGGTATTTATAGGAGCTGCCCCATGTCATCGACAGCAGAACAACGCCCGCCACTGCCACCGTTTACGCGTGAATCGGCGATTCAAAAAGTGCGCCTGGCCGAAGACGGCTGGAACTCCCGCGACCCAGAGCGCGTGTCCCTGGCGTATACCCTGGACACGCAATGGCGAAACCGCGCCGAATTTGCGCATAACCGCGAAGAGGCCAAGGGCTTTCTCACGCGCAAATGGGCCAGGGAACTGGATTATCGGCTGATCAAGGAGTTGTGGGCATTCACCGACAACCGTATCGCCGTGCGCTATGCCTATGAGTGGCATGACGACTCCGGCAACTGGTTCCGTTCCTATGGCAACGAAAACTGGGAATTCGACGAAAACGGCCTGATGGCCAACCGTTTTGCCTGCATCAACGATCTGCCGATCAAAGAAACCGAACGCAAATTCCACTGGCCGTTGGGCCGGCGCCCGGATGATCATCCGGGATTGTCTGACCTGGGCCTGTAAGCCACACGCATAGGTACCTACACAACCCGTTATTGTGGCGAGCAGGCTTGTCCTGCGTTGGGCTGCGAAGCAGCCCCTAACCCGGACGCCGAGTTTTTTCAGGAGAATTGCAGTGCCTTCACTGGGGCTGCTTCGCAGCCCAACGCAGGACAAGCCTGCTCGCCACAGGAGAAATTGGCGGCCTTCAAACCAGCTCCCACATTGGCTCATCGAGCTCTGTCAGTCCTGATTCAAGCCGACGCGATACAGCACGCCCTTGTCCTCATCGGTCAGCACATACAGGAAGCCGTCCGGCCCTTGCCGCACGTCGCGAATCCGCGCCTTCAACCCGCCCAGCAAGCGTTCTTCATGGATCACCTTGTCGCCGTCGAACTGCAGGCGAATCAATTCCTGGCTGGCCAACGCGCCGATAAACAGGTTGTGATCCCAGGCTTTGAAACGCTCGGCGTCGTAGAACGCCATGCCGCTGATACCGGGGGACTTCTCCCAGACGTGGTGGGGCTCCACAGTGCCCTCCACAACCTTGCCCTTGGCTTCCGGAATCGGCGTCAGCGAATAATTGATGCCATGGGTTGCCAGGGGCCAGCCATAGTTCTTGCCGCGCTCGATGATGTTGATTTCATCACCGCCGCGCGGGCCATGTTCGTTCTCCCAGATCGTGCCGCTCCAGGGGTTCAACGCCAGCCCTTGCGGGTTGCGCTGGCCATAGGACCAGATCTCCGGGCGCACGCCCTGCTGGCCCACAAAGGGGTTGTCGTCCGGCACACGGCCATCCGGGTAAATGCGCACGACCTTGCCTTGCAACTTGTCCAGGTCCTGGGCCGTCGGCCGGTCATTGTTCTCGCCCAGGGTCACAAACAGGTAGCCATCCCGGTCGAAGGCCAAGCGCGAGCCGAAGTGATTGCCGGTCGACAGCTTGGGCTCCTGGCGCAAGATCACCTTGAAGTCTTTGAGACCGCTCAAGTCATCGGCCAAGCGCCCACGCCCCACGGCAGTGCCGGCCGTACCACCCTCGCCGCCGCCTTCGGCATACGACAGGTAGACCAGGCGGTCCTGCTTGAAGTCTGGCGACAGTACCACGTCGAGCAAACCGCCCTGCCCTTTGGCCCACACCTGCGGCACGCCAGTCAGCGGCGCGGACAGTTTGCCGTCCGGGCTGACAAAGCGCAGATGGCCAGGGCGTTCGGTCACCAGGAAGCCTTGTTTGTCCGGCAGAAACGCCACGGCCCACGGGTGGTCGAGGCCTTTGACGATGGGGGTGGCGGTGATGCTGCCTTGTTCGCTGGGGAACTGCTGGGCATCCGCCGCCATGACGGCCGTCGCGGGCAGCAGGGCTGCGCAAATAGCGGCTAACAGGGTTTTACGTAGAAACATAAGACGGAGTCCTTACCGGCGATTGCCGTTGGCATCGTAAGTGGGCGCTTTGGGTGCAGTGGCAGGACGGCTCGGGGCCGCGTTACGCGTCGGGTAACGATTGCCGATACCGCCGTTTTCGACGGTGGGTGCAGGGCCGGTCGGCGGGGGTTGAACCCCTCGGGTGGTGGCCGGCGCATTGGGTTGGGTGCCCTGCATGCTGTTCGGGTTAGCCCGATGAATTGGGCTGTTATTGGTGTTGTAGCTGCCGGGCAGGTTCTGCGCCTGGGCCAATGGCGCGAGGGCCAGGCCCAGCGCGACGACGGCGAGGTAACGCACACAGCTGTTCATGACAAAACCTCTTTGGGGCGAGTAGTACGTGCTTTCGATAACACGCTACGCCTTGGGTTCGGCTTTCGACATTAAATAGTTTCTCATCAGATGTAACACGATCTGTCAGCGCATCTGTCCACGCATCTGCCAGCCGAAACTTTTGCGCCCGCCTGCGAGTCACCAGAACACCGACTCTTCTCAAGGAAACACAGCCATGCCAAGGGCAATCTGGAAAGGCGCCATCAGTTTCGGCTTGGTCCATATCCCGGTCTCGCTGGTCTCGGCCACGTCCTCCCAGGGCGTTGATTTTGACTGGCTGGACAAACGCAGCATGGACCCGGTGGGCTATAAGCGCATCAACAAAACCACGGGCAAGGAAGTCACCAAGGACAATATCGTCAAGGGCGTGGCCTTTGAGAAAGGCCGCTACGTGGTGCTCAGCGAAGACGAGATTCGCTCGGCCCACCCCAAGTCGACCCAGACCATCGAAATCATTGCCTTTGTCGCCGCCGACCAGATCCCGCTGCAAAACATCGACACGCCCTACTTCCTGGCCCCGGACAAACGCGGCGGCAAGGTCTACGCACTGCTGCGTGAAACCCTGAAAAAAACCGCCAAGGTCGCCCTGGCCAACGTGGTGTTGCACACCAAGCAACACCTGGCGGCGCTGATGCCGCTGGAGTCTGCGCTGGTATTGGTGATGCTGCGCTGGCCCGCCGAAGTGCGCAGCCTCGACGAGCTGGAACTGGGCAGTGACGTGACCAAACCGAGCCTGGCCAAGGGCGAATTGGACATGGCCAAACGCCTGGTCGAAGACATGAGCGCCGACTGGCAGCCGGACGAATACCGCGACAGCTTCCAGGAAAAGATCATGGCGCTGGTGGCGAAGAAGGCCAAGGCCGGCAAGGTTGAAGACGTTGAAAGCCAGGCCGGCAGCGAAGAGCGCAAATCGGCCGATGTGATCGACCTGACCGAACTGCTCAAGCGCAGCCTGGCCGGCAAGCCCGCCGCGAAAAAGCCCGCGACCAAAAAACCGGCCGCGAAAAAAGCCAGCAAAAAGGCCTCTTGAGCCCGCCATCAGCCGGAGAACGCCATGGCCAAGCCCCTGAGTGAGTACAAACGCAAACGCGACTTCGAGATCACCGCAGAACCCGCAGGCGAGGTGCCCGCCGGTAAATCCAAGGCCTCGGCGTTATCCTTCGTGATTCAAAAACACGACGCGCGCAACCTGCACTATGACTTTCGCCTGGAACTCGATGGCGTACTCAAAAGCTGGGCCGTGCCCAAAGGCCCGAGCCTGGACCCCAGCCAGAAACGCCTGGCGGTCCACGTTGAAGACCACCCGCTGAGTTACGGCAATTTTGAAGGCAATATCGCCGCCGGGCAGTATGGCGCCGGTGATGTCATCGTGTGGGACCGTGGGGTCTGGCAACCTCACGACAATCCGCACAAGGCGTATGCGGCCGGCAAACTCAAGTTCACCCTGGTCGGTGAAAAACTTTCCGGCGATTGGGCACTGGTACGCACTCGGCTCAAGGGCAGTGGCGACAAGGAACAGTGGCTGCTGATCAAGGAAAAGGATCAGCAAGCCCGCCCGGCCGAAGACTACGACATCGTCAAGGCCCAGCCCAAAAGCGTACTCAGCGACGCCACCGTGGGCAAGCCCGCACCCGCGCCTGCACCGCGCGCAAAGCGCCGGAAAGCCCAGACCACCCTGCCCGATCAATTCGCGCCACAACTGGCCACCCTGGTCGACCGTGCCCCAGCCGGCGATTGGCAATACGAGATCAAATTCGACGGCTACCGCATGCTGGCGCGTATCCGCGACGGCGATGTGCGCCTGTTCACCCGCAACGGTCATGACTGGACCGAGCGTTTGCCGCGCCAGGTCAAGGCGCTGCAAGCCCTCAAACTCCAGGACAGCTGGCTGGATGGCGAAGTGGTCAGCCTCAACGCCGACGGCTTGCCGGACTTCCAGGCGTTGCAGAACGCCTTCGATATCGGCCGCAGCCTGGATATCGTCTATTACCTGTTCGACGCGCCGTTTCTACAGGGCCAGGATCTGCGCGAAGCCCCTGTGGAACAGCGCCGTGCCGCGCTTAAGTCCGCGCTGTCGGGCAGCCGCAGCAAATTGCTGCGGTTTTCCGAAGCCTTTGCCGCCAACCAGCGCGACATCTTCGAAAGCGCCTGCGACCTGGCGCTTGAAGGCGTGATCGGCAAGCGCGTCGGCAGCCCTTACGTGTCCAGCCGCAGCGCCGACTGGATCAAACTCAAATGCCGCCTGCGTCAGGAGTTTGTGATTGTCGGTTACACCCGCCCGCAAGGTTCGCGCACCGGCTTCGGCGCACTGCTGCTGGCGGTCAATGACGACAACGGCTTGGTGTATGCCGGGCGTGTCGGCACCGGGTTTGATCAGCACACGCTCAAAACGATCTACGCCCAGCTCACGCCTTTGGAGCGCAAGACTTCGCCGCTGCACACACCGCTGACCAGCAGCCAGGCACGCGGCGTTCACTGGGTGAAGCCCGAGCTGGTCGGCGAAGTCAATTTCGCCGAATGGACCCGCGAAGGCGTGGTACGCCAAGCCGCGTTCATTGCGCTGCGCAGCGACAAGCCTGTGGCGCAGATCATCCATGAGCAACCGCGCGCGGCCAAATCGCTCAAGCAGGCTTCAGCGCCGAAAAAAGCCGGCAATGGCGTGAACATCACCCACCCCGACCGCGTGATCGACCCGCAAAGTGGCACGCAAAAGCAGCAGTTGGCCGATTTTTACGCCAGCATCAGCGAATGGCTCCTGCCGTTTCTGCACCACCGGCCGGTCTCGCTTCTGCGCGCGCCGGAAGGCATCGAAGGTGAGCAATTCTTCCAAAAACATGCCGAGCGCCTGGCCATTCCGCATATCAAGCAGTTGGACCAAAGCCTCGACCCCGGCCATGCACGGCTGATGGAAATCGACACCGCCAAAGCCCTGCTCGGCGCCGTGCAGATGGGCACGATCGAGCTGCACACCTGGGGCGCCACTGCCGACAAAATCGAAACCCCGGACCTGTTTGTGCTCGACCTCGACCCGGACCCCGCACTGCCCTGGAAAAGCATGCTGGAAGCCGCGCAACTGACCCTGTCGGTGCTCGACGAGTTGGGCCTTCAAGCGTTCGTCAAAACCAGCGGCGGCAAAGGCCTGCACCTGGTCATCCCGCTGGCGCGCCGGGATGGCTGGGAGACGGTGAAGGCCTTTGCCAAGGCCATCGCACAGTTCATGGCACAGCAACTGCCCGAACGCTTTACCGCCACCAGCGGTCCGAAAAATCGCATCGGCAAGATCTTTATCGACTACCTGCGTAATGCCCGCGGCGCGAGTACGGTGGCGGCCTATTCGGTACGGGCACGCCCGGGCCTGCCGGTCTCGGTGCCGGTGAGCCGGGAGGAATTGAAACGGTTGCGAGGTGCACAGCAGTGGACGGTGGCTAACCTGCATGAGCGTTTGGACACGCTCAAGGACGACCCTTGGGCCGGTTACGCCAACCGGCAGAAGATCAGCAAGAAGATGTGGGACAAACTGGGGGCTGAGCCGCCGCTGTGACAGGCATGTCGAGTGCCGGTCAGATGTGGGAGCTGGCTTGCCTGCGATAGCATCAACTCGGTATACCTGATACACCGAGGTGTCTGCATCGCAGGCAAGCCAGCTCCCACACTTGGATCTTCACTTATCAGGGAGACAGCAACCGCACGCAGATCAAATCAGGATAAAAATCAACGCCAACCCAGCAAAAATCGCCCACTTCTCAAGGTAATACCGCGCCCGATTACGCTTTTTCAGCTCTTTGCCACGCAAACGGATCTTGTACAACCGCGTAAACGCACGGTTCAAACCGCCCGTCTTGTCACCCTCATCATTAGGCGAACCCGCCGCCGCCATCACATTACGACTGAACCACCGGTTAAACGCCGCCGCCCAGCGGTATTTCATCGGGCGCTCAATGTCACAGAACAAAATAATGCGGTTCTGCTGCGTCGTGTTCTCAGCGTAATGAATGTAAGTCTCGTCAAACATCACCGGCTCACCGTCACGCCAGTAGTAACTCTCACCATCCACATTGATATAGCAACCCGGATCGTTCGGCGTATCCAGCCCCAAGTGGTAACGATAGGAGCCTGCATAAGGATCACGGTGACGCACCAGCTTGGAACCCGGCGGCAACTCGGCAAACATCGCCGCCTTGATCGAGCCAATACCTTGCACAAGCTCAGTGGTGCGCGGGCACAACTTCATCGCCGACGGATGACTGTCGCCGTACCACTTCAGGTAAAAACGCTTCCAGCCCGACTTGAAGAACGAGTTGAAACCCACGTCATTGTATTGGTCCGAGCGCTTGATCTCGCCCGCGCGCATCAGGTTCTGGCCTTCCTGGCGGATTTCCTCCCAGTGTTCCTGCAGCGGGCTCAGGTCCGGAAAGTCGCTGGGCGACAGAAACGGACGGCTTGGCTGCCTGGAAAACAAGTAGAGGAAGCAGTTGATCGGCGCCAGGAACGTCGAGTGATCGCTAAGCTGGCGGCCCAGCTTGTGTCGCACTCTGCCACGCAAGTGAACATACGCAATGGAGGCAACGTAGAGAACAACAATGATGAGTTTCAAGGGATTCGTCACAAGTTAGAAGAGAACAGGCTGCTCCTGCGTGCACACAACGGCCGAGGATTTATAAGCAGCACCTGAAATCACGATTACATAGTGGCGGCTGTCCGGACGAGTCACTTCCGGAACCAGGCCATTGGCCTTTATTTAGCCACAGTTTGTAACCAAAGGTTAACTAAGAATTGTGAAAAGCTGTCTACGCAGCGTGTAGGACGCGCAAGCGCCTGTGTGGACGCAAGCCCGGATTGGGGTTACCTGAAGCGCAGGCGGTTGCGCTGCCAATCCAGAAAAAATTCGTCATCCAAGCAGGTTCCAAGCCCCCTTCGGTTACAATCGCGCCGATCAACCTCCCGCAAAAGGAACTTGCATGACACCTCAACAAGACCCGGACTTCACCGCGCTCCAGGGCGCCTGGGAGCAGATCTCCCTGGAAGACAGCGGCGTACACAACCCGCCCGACGCACACAGCGCGCCGGGTGCCATCACCACGATTCGTGGCGATCAGTTCGAAGTCCAAACCGTGAATGGCGACCTATTGCTGGCTGGCCGGTTTTCACTGGACAGCAGCACCACGCCCAAACGCATTATCTGGGTGGACTCTATGGGCGATGACGCCGGCAAAGCCTTACCCGCCAGCTATCGCCTCAAAGGCGACGAATTTGTGTTTATCGCGGCGGATGAAGGCATGCCCCGCCCGACCGTCTTCAGCACCGGGCCAGGGCAAACCATGCGCACCTTTGTGCGTCGCCGGTGAATCCTGGCATCCGAAACGCCGACAGGGTTTTCACACCGCCTTCACCTCCAGGCCTTTAGCGTGAGGCCACCTACTCCAGTGACTCACTTGGCCCGCCGCTACTGTCGCGGGCCTTTTTTTGGGCGCAAAAACCGCTTTAAACCGAGCGTTTGATGGCCGTCAGGGTGAAACACAACGGCAATTGAGCTGGCTGGTGTTCGTACTGGTCATACAGCTCTTCCCGGTTGGAGTGCGGGTACTCCTGCAGATGCTCGATCTGCAGGTGCGCCGCAATCGCCCCGCTGACGACGCTGCCCAGGGTATGCACGTACCAGTAGGACGTCGGCCCAGGAACCTCTTTCAGCCCTTCGTAGACAATCGATTGCTGCAGCACGAACGGATCGCGTTGAAAGTACGAACTGGCGGGCAATAGCGGGTTAGCCGCCTGCGGGTCGAAGACTTCCAGGAAAGGATGCGTCTCATAGATCACCAGGGTGCCGCCGGGCTTGAGGGTGCTGGCCACATGCTGCATGAACAGCGCCACATCCGGCATCCAGCCGAGTACGCCAATGGTGACCAAGGCAATATCAAACCGGCCAAGCAGTTGCTCAGGCAGGTGATGGATATCGGCTTCGATGAACTGCGGGTCATGCGGGGAAGCATCCGCCAACGCCCGAGCTTGCGCCAGGAAGGCTGCCGATTGATCGACGCCCACCACTTCACGCGCGCCCAGGCCAAACAACGACAGGCTTTCACGCCCGTTGTTACAGCCGATCTGCACCGCCGCCTTGCCGGCAACGCCGACGGTTTGCAACAGCGCGGTAATGGTGGGGTCGAGGCACGAAAAAGTCGGTTCAGCGACAGATTGCAGCAGTGTGTTCCAGGTCGCGGTACCTTTGTGCAGCGCGGCAGAGGCGTCCCAGGCGGCCTTGTTACTGGCGATCGCCTGTTGAGCTGAGGGCATGTCCATTGCGTCTCCAAAGAGTCATTTCAGCGGGCTACGAAAAATAATCCAAATACCCGCCAGATAAAACCCTCAGCAGCCGCGAAACTTCTGTTCAGGCCCATGGGTCACTAACCCAACGAGTGTCCAGCCCCTGAACACCCTTTGCGAAGACAACGCCGTGGCCAATCACTCTGACCTGCGTAATACCTTGTCCCTGGACAGCCTCAACTTTTTCCTGGCAGATGTGCGCGACGGCCTCGGGCCCTACCTGGCGATTTACCTGCTGGCCGTGCACCAATGGGACCCGGCCAGCATCGGCGTGGTCATGACCCTGGCGGGCATCGCCGCACTGGTCACCCAAGGCCCGGCGGGCGCGCTGATCGACCGCACACGCAGCAAGCGCGCCGTGATCGCCGTGGCTGCGATCCTGGTGACCGCCAGTTGCCTGCTGCTGCCGTTTGTCAGCACCTTCAGTTGGGTGGCCCTGACCCAGGCTGCCAGCGCCGTGGCCGCCTCGGTGTTTGCCCCGGCCATATCCGCCATTTCCCTCGGGATTACCGGACCCCGCGCCTTCACCCGGCGTACGGGCCGCAATGAAACCTTCAACCACGCCGGCAATGCCGTGGCCGCGCTGCTGGCCGGCGGCCTGGCGTACCTGTATGGCCCGGTGGTGGTGTTTTACCTGATGGCCTTTATGGCGCTGGCCAGTATCGTGGCCGTGAGCTGCGTGTCGGCCAAGGCGATTGACCATGAAGTCGCCAGGGGCTTTGACCCGGCCCACCACAGCGATCACGAACAACCGTCCGGCGTGAAAGTGCTGCTGGCCAACCGGCCGCTGCTGATATTCGCCATCTGCTGCGCCCTCTTCCACCTGGCCAATGCGGCGATGCTGCCGTTGGTCAGCCAGAAGCTCGCGCAGATCAACCTGCAGATGGCCACGCCGCTGACCTCGGCGTGCATCGTCGCCGCGCAGTTGGTGATGGTGCCGATGGCCTGGCTGGTGGGGCTCAAGGCCGATGTGTGGGGGCGCAAACCGTTGCTGCTCGCAGGTTTCCTGATTCTGCCGCTGCGCGGCGTGCTCTACACCTTGTCCAGTGATCCGTACTGGCTGGTGGCGGTGCAGATGCTCGACGGCATCGGCGCGGGAATCTTTGGCGCACTGTTCCCGGTGATCGTCAAGGACCTGACCCAGGGCACCGGGCGTTTTAATGTGAGCCTTGGTGCGCTGTCGACGGTGTTTGGCCTGGGTGCGGCGTTGAGTAGCAGCCTGGCCGGTTTCGTGGTGCAACAGGCCGGCTACAACGCGGCATTCCTGACCCTGGCGGGCGTGGCCGCGGTGGCCTTGGCGCTGTTATGGCTGGCGATGCCGGAGACTCTGGAGAAACCATCGTTCGCCTGCCATACAACTGTCGCCTGACATATGCGACAATGCGCGCCAAATTCCAACACACAGCCAAAATATTCTGCTCAGCGACCGGGTTTCGCGCCTTGATGTCGCTGTTGACGCATGCCTGAAGGCTCCTGCCGCCACGCTCGCAACTCATTGATAGGTAAAGTAATTGATCTCCACAGCTAACATCACCATGCAGTTCGGCGCCAAGCCGCTCTTCGAGAACGTCTCGGTCAAATTCGGCGCCGGCAACCGTTATGGTTTGATCGGTGCCAACGGTTGCGGCAAGTCGACCTTCATGAAAATCCTCGGCGGCGACCTCGAGCCGTCCGGCGGCCAGGTCATGCTGGAGCCGAACGTGCGCCTGGGTAAACTGCGCCAGGACCAGTTCGCCTACGAAGAATTCACCGTGCTCGACACCGTGATCATGGGCCACGAAGAGCTGTGGCGGGTCAAGGCTGAGCGTGACCGCATCTACTCGCTGCCGGAAATGAGCGAAGAAGACGGCATGGCCGTTGCCGAGCTGGAAACCGAATTCGCCGAAATGGACGGCTACACCGCCGAATCCCGCGCTGGTGAACTGCTGCTGGGCCTGGGTATCCCGCTGGAACAACACTTCGGCCCGATGAGCGAAGTCTCACCCGGCTGGAAACTGCGGGTATTGCTGGCCCAGGCGCTGTTCTCCGACCCTGAAGTGCTGTTGCTCGACGAACCGACCAACCACTTGGACATCAACACCATCCGCTGGCTGGAAAACATCCTGACGCAGCGCTCCAGCCTGATGATCATCATCTCTCACGACCGTCACTTCCTGAACAGCGTGTGCACCCACATGGCTGACCTGGACTACGGCGAGCTGCGCCTGTTCCCGGGCAACTACGACGAGTACATGACCGTGGCGACCCAGTCCCGCGAGCAGCTGCTGTCGGACAACGCCAAGAAGAAGGCGCAGATCTCCGAACTGCAATCCTTCGTCAGCCGCTTCTCGGCCAACGCTTCGAAAGCCAAGCAAGCCACCTCCCGCGCCAAGGCGATCGACAAGATCCAGCTGGCCGAGGTCAAGCCATCGAGCCGTGTGAGCCCGTTCATCCGTTTCGAGCAGAACAAGAAGCTGCACCGCCAGGCTGTGATGGTCGAAAAAATGGCCAAGGGCTTCGACGGCAAGCCGCTGTTCAAGGACTTCAGCTTCCAGGTTGAAGCCGGCGAGCGCGTAGCGATCATCGGCCCCAACGGTATCGGCAAGACCACCCTGCTGCGCACCCTGGTCAACGAACTGACCCCGGACGCCGGCAGCATCAAGTGGACCGACGCCGCGGAGCTGGGCTACTACGCCCAGGACCATGCCCATGACTTCGAAGACGACGTGACCCTGTTCGACTGGATGGGCCAGTGGACCCAAGGCGAGCAAATGATCCGTGGCACCCTGGGCCGCATGCTGTTCTCCAACGACGAGATCCAGAAGTCGGTGAAAGTAATTTCCGGTGGTGAGCAAGGCCGCATGCTGTTCGGCAAGCTGATCCTGCAAAAGCCGAACGTGCTGATCATGGACGAACCGACCAACCACTTGGACATGGAATCCATCGAAGCGCTGAACCTGGCGCTGGAAAACTACCCGGGCACGCTGATCTTCGTCAGCCACGACCGTGAGTTCGTATCGTCCCTGGCCACCCGCATCATCGAGTTGAGCGCCACCGGCGTGATCGACTTCAGCGGCACCTACGACGACTACCTGCGCAGCCAGGGCGTGGTGTTCTAAGCACCCGCTGTGGCAAGCCGGCTTACTGTTGCAGACCCGCTTGCTGTGGCAGGCCGGCTTGTTGTGGCGAGCAGGCTTGCCCTGCGCTGGGCTGCGAAGCGGCCCTAAAACCAAACACCGCGTTTTGCCTGGCAGAACGCGGTGTTTTTTATTGGGGCTGCTGCGCAGCCCAACGCAGGGCAAGCCTGCTCGCCACAACAAGCCTGCAAGCCACCATGAAGCCCTCGCCTCATGCGGCCCATTCAGCAAAACCCGTTAGCCAGCTTCCTTTTCCCCCACGCCCTTGCCATCATGCCCTCACCGCCCGCCCGCGAATGAGTGACCATGCCTGCCGCCGCCCCCAGCTCCCTGTCGATCACCCTGCAGATCGTCTCCATTGTCTTCTACACCTTTATTGCCTTTATCTGCATCGGCCTGCCGATCGCGGTGATCCCAGGCTATGTGCATGAACAACTGGGCTTCAGCGCCGTAATCGCCGGGGTCACCATCGGTTCGCAATACCTGGCCACCCTGCTCAGCCGCCCGATGGCTGGGCGCATGTCGGATAACGTCGGCACCAAACGCGCGATCGTGCTGGGTTTGGCGGGTATTCTGGTCAGCGGCGTGCTGACGTTTTTCGCAACACTGGTTCAAAACATGCCCGGCCTGAGCCTGGGCATTCTGATCGTCGGCCGCCTATTGCTCGGCGTGGCCCAAGGCCTGATCGGCGTTGGCACCATCAGCTGGTGCATGGGCGCGGTCGGTGCCGAACACACGGCGCGCTCGATCTCCTGGAACGGTATCGCCTCCTACGGCGCCATTGCCATAGGCGCGCCGCTGGGCGTGGTGATGGTCGCCGACTACGGCTACACCAGCCTGGGTATCGCGCTGTCGGTGCTGGCTGCCGTGGGCCTGGTGTTGATCCGCAATAAACCGTCGGTGCCGGTGGTGCGTGGCGAACGGCTGCCGTTCTGGTCGGTGTTCGGGCGCATCGCCCCGTTTGGCGCCAGCCTGTGCCTGGCGTCGATCGGCTACGGCACGCTGACCACCTTTATCACCCTGTATTACCTCAACCGTGGCTGGGCCGGTGCGGCGTACTGCCTGACGGTGTTTGGCGCGTGTTTTATCTTGTCGCGCCTGGTGTTTATCTCGGCCATCAGCCGCTTCGGCGGGTTCAGCGCGGCGATTGCCTGCATGACCATCGAAACCGTCGGCCTGACCCTGTTGTGGCTGGCGCCGTCCACCGGTGTGGCGCTGATCGGCGCCGGGCTCACCGGCTTCGGTTTGTCGCTGGTGTACCCGGCGCTCGGCGTGGAGGCCATCAAGCAAGTGCCCAACAGCAGCCGTGGCGCGGGACTGAGTGCGTATGCGGTGTTTTTTGACCTGGCCCTGGCGATTGCCGGGCCATTGATGGGCGCCGTGGCACTGAACCTCGGCTATGGCTGGATCTTCTTCTGCGCCGCGCTGCTGTCGGTCACGGCCCTGTGCCTGACCGTGCAGCTCAAGCGCCGCGCTTATTGATCAGCGGTCTGCAAACCGGCGCGGGTCGACTGACCCAGGGTGTGCATGAAGAAGCGCCCCGCTTCCGAGATCAGGTCACGGTGGATGCCTTCGCGGTCGACACCGTCGGCATCCGTGCAAATCGCCGGCATGGCCAGCAGTTGGTCACTGTCACACGGCGCCATAAACACAAAGTGCCCGGCCCCGGCCAATAGTTTGAAATCCGGCGGTTGCGGCAGTTTGCGCGCCAGGGCGGCGGCGTTCTTGTCCACGGCCACCAGCTTGTCGCCGTCGCCGCTGTAGAGCAGCACCGGCACATGCACATCGGCCAGGGTGTGGCGGCCGAACATCAGGCTCAGCGGCGCCATCAGCATCAAGGCATGAATACGTGGGTCGGCTTGCGGCTGCAGGTCTTCGCGGTCGACCACCAGTTCGCCCTTGGTGGTGCAGGCATCGCGGTCTTCCGGGCGCTCCTGGCAATAACGGCGCAGGCGGTCGAAATCCGGCTTGGCCCCAGCCAGGATCAGCGCGGTTTCACCGCCGGCTGAATACCCGATAACCCCCACCTGGTCGATATTGACGAACGGCGACAGCATCGTATCGCCCAGAGTGGCGGTAATCGCTGCGGAAATCTGGATCGGCCGCCCGTACAGGTTGCTCACCGTGCCCAGGCGGCTGTGATCCTTGTAGTTGTCGCCGGGATGCAAAACGGCCACTACCACAAACCCCTTGCGCGCCAGCGAAGTGGCCAGGTCGTGCAGCGCCAGCGGTGTACCGGTGTTGCCGTGGGACAGCATCAGCATCGGGAAACGCCCGATAGCGACTTTGGAATCCTGGGTGGCGGCCACATGGTAAGGGCCCAACTGCGTGGAGTGTTCATCGTCGGTGGACGGGTAAAACGCGATGGCATTCATCGGCTGCTGATCCAGCGGGTCGAGAAAACTCATGCGATGAAAGCCCACACTCCAATGCGGGTGCGGCGCCGGGGCGGCGTGCACTGAAATCAGGCCGCCGAACAGGGAAAGAACCAAAACAGCACAAAGACGCATCATGGGGATGTCCACCTTTGCTGCGTGACCACGTTCAACACCCGCGGCATGTCGGTTTGAAAAGTCCATGGGCCAAGGCACTCGCTCCGGGTGATAAACCCATGCGTGCATAACCTGGGCCAAAGTAATGACAGCGGGCAAACGAAAAAACTCCGTACTCCGGTCGCGTTCAGGCGATCAGAATACAGAGTTTAGGCGCCCCGGCTCAGATTGGAACCGAACAGAGGCGAACTTTACACAAGCCTTACGCGGCGGCGAACAATTGTTCGTTGATCACGACGTTGGCGTCGCTCAAGGCCTTGCTGCGAACTTCTTCACCGTAGGCGAGGCCTTGGGCGCGGACAAATTCGATATCCGTGATGCCGAGGAAGCCAAATACCAGTTTCAAGTAATCCTCGTGGCCCACATTGCTTGCCTGGCCTGCGTGCAGACCGCCAGCGGTGGAAACAATGATCAGCTTCTTGCCGCCGCACAGGCCTTCAGGGCCGGCTTCGGTGTAACGGAAGGTTTGGCCGGCTACGGCAATACGGTCGATCCAGGCCTTGAGCTGGGACGGCACCGAGAAGTTGTACATCGGCGCACCGATGACTACGGCGTCAGCAGCGATGAATTCAGCCAGGGATGTGGCGCTCAGTTCGGCCTCGTGTTTTTGGACGGCGTCACGCAATTCGGCAGCGGTACCCAGGGCGCCCAGGGTCAGGCCGGAAAAATGGCTGATACCTTCGGCAGCCAGGTCACGATAGGTCACTTCCACACCCGGCTCAGCCGCTTGCCAGGCCTTGACCACACCAGCGCTGAGCTGACGCGAAGCCGAGTTGTCGCCGAGGATGCTGGAATCGATATGCAACAGTTTCATGCGGGTTCTCCAAGTGAGGATCGCGCCTGGGCGATCGAATGAGGTTAATCCTACACATGAACCCAATGATCGATTAGACGGCACAAATGTGATTGATCGTCCCGCCAGCAGGACAATAAGCTCGCCAACTCAGTGCGACGACACGTAAATAGACGCCGACGCAGGCGCCGGCAGCGCGTAAGTGCGCTTCATCCACTGAATCTCCTCCTGGGGCGTACGCCCGAACAAGCGCTTGAACTCTCGGCTGAACTGCGAAGCGCTTTCATAGCCCACCTGAACGCTCGCCGTTGCGGCGCTGATGTCGTTGCGCAGCATCAACAAGCGGGCCTGGTGCAGGCGCGTGGACTTGAGGTATTGCATCGGCGAGGTGTCAGTGACGGTGCGAAAGTGCGCATGAAAACTCGGTACGCTCATCATCGCCTCCTGCGCCAGCACTTCCACGTCCAGGTGCTGGTGGTAAAACCCATGAATCTTGCGAATCGCCCGCGCCACCTTGCCGAACTGGCCCTGGCGATTGAGCGCGGCACGCATCGAACCGCCCTGCTCGCCCGTGAGGATGCGGTAGTAGAGCTCGCGCATCAGGGTCGGGCCTAGAATCTGCGCATCCATTGGCGTGCTCATGGCCTCAAGAAAGCGCAGCAGTGATTCGCTGAGTTGCTCATCCATCGGCGATGAATACATGCCTCGGGGTTTGGCCTCGACCAGCCCCGGAAAGTCATCCAATGCCAGCATCAGTTCGGCGGCCAGGGTGAAATCCAGCCGCAGGTACACCGCCAGCATGGGTTCCTCTTCGCTGGCCTCGGTTTCCATGGTGAACGGCACCGGCACCGACACCACCAGGTAATGCTGGGCGTCGTACAGGTAAATCTCTTCGCCCAGATAACCGCGCTTGCGCCCCTGGCAGACAATCACAATGCCTGGGTCATAGAGCACCGGAACGCGGTGCAAGGGCTGATTCGAACGCAGGAAGCGCACGTCATCCAAAACGCTCAGGTTATAGCCTTCGACAGGCGCCAGGCTGCCCATCAGCTCGATGATTCGTTGGGTACGGCCCATGGTTCAAGGCTCTTGGCGAAAACTGCACGTTACTGCGCAATCGTCGCTTTGGCTACGCACTCATAGGAATAGGCAATCAGCACATTGGAATGGATATTCGCTCAAGCCGCGGTGTTCCGTAGCCTGAAACAGCACTTTCAGCCTTCGGAGTTTGCCCATGCTTATCGTCTCCAACCCCGCCACCGGTGAAGAAATCGGCCGTGTGGCCAAACACACCTCAGCCCAGGTCAAGGCCGCCGTTGACCGCACCTGCGCCGCCTTTGCCGAATGGTCCGGCAAACTCGCCAAGGAGCGTAGCGACATTCTGCGCCGCTGGCACGACAGCGTTAAGGCCGACAAGGAAGCCTTCGCCGAACTGCTGTGCCGCGAAAACGGCAAGTGCCTGAGCGAAGCCCGAGGTGAAATCGACTACGGCCTGGGCTTTATCGAGTGGTACGCCGAAGAGGCCAAACGCGTGTACGGCGACACCATTCCCACCCACGACCGCAATGCCAATGTGATGGTGACCAAGGAAGCCATTGGCCCGGTCGCGGCCATTACGCCGTGGAACTTCCCGTTCATGATGATCACCCGCAAAGTCGCCACAGCCCTGGCCGCCGGCTGCACCATGGTGATCAAACCCGCCGAAGACACACCGCTCACCGCCCTCAAGCTGCTGGACTACGCTCGCAAGGCCGGTATCGAAGCCGGGGTGCTTGAAGTGGTGGTGGGTGATCCCAAGGAGATCGGCCTGATCCTCACTGGCGACCCACGCATCCGCAAGATCTCGTTCACCGGCTCCACCGGCGTGGGCAAATTGCTCGCAGCGCAGTGCGCGGCAACCGTCAAGAAGATGACCCTGGAGCTGGGCGGCAACGCACCGTTTATTGTGTTCGCGGACGCCAATCTCGATGAAGCGGTAAAAGGACTGGTCGGCGCCAAACTGCGCAACTCGGGCCAGGTGTGCATCTCCCCGAACCGGATCTTTGTGCAGCACAGCATTTTCGAAGCCTTTATCCAACGTGTGAAGGCTGCCGTCGCCAACATCGAAGTGGACCAGGGCCTGCGCGAAGGCTTTGTGGTCGGGCCGCTGGTCAATCAACTGGGCTTTGACAAAGTCGTGCGTCTGGTCGAGGACGCCAGGGCGGCGGGCGCCAAGGTGCTGATGGGCGGCAAACCCCACGCCAAGGGCGGGCTGTTCTATGAACCGACCCTATTGACCGGCTTGCAGGACGACTCTCCGCTGGCGACTGAAGAGATCTTCGGCCCGGTGTTCGCCCTCTACTCGTTCAAGGACGAAGACGAAGTCATCGCCCGCGCCAACCAGACTGAATTCGGCCTGGTGGCTTATGCCTACACCAGCGCGCTGGGCCGTTCGTTGCGCCTGTCACGTCAACTGGAGGCTGGCATGGTGATCCTCAACTCGGGTTCAGTGGGCACGGCGTCGGTTCCCTTTGGTGGCATCAAGCAGTCCGGCTATGGGCGTGAAGGCAGCTATTATGGGATCGAGGAGTACGTGCATGTGAAGTATGTGTTGATGGCGGGGGCGCAGTTCTAAGCCCTCTGCCCCTCCAAAAGCCAGTGCCTGCAAGGCGCTGGCTTTTTTTCAGGCTGGATTTGCGCACGCCAGACGCGGATAGTTCGTCCCACTGACAGGACAATAGGTTGACCATGCAAGACCTCAACGACCTTTACTATTTCGCCAAAGTCGTCGAAGCCGGCGGCTTTGCGGCGGCCGGCCGGCTGCTGGGGATTCCCAAGTCACGGCTGTCCCGGCGTATTGCCGAGCTGGAAGAACGCCTTGGCGCCCGCCTGTTGCAGCGCACCACGCGGCAATTGACCCTCACCGCCGTCGGCGAGCGCTACCTGCGCCATTGTCAGGCGATGCTGCTGGAAGCGGAAATGGCCGACGAAGCCGTGGCCAGCATGTCCAGCGAACCGCGCGGGCGCCTGCGGGTGAGTTGCCCGGTGGGCATGGCCCAGCACATGTTGCCAGGCATCGTTGCCGGCTTTCTCGCCGCTCACCCACTGGTGCAGCTGGAGATGACCCTGGTCAACCGACGCGTCGACCTGGTGGCCGAAGGCATCGACGTGGCCCTGCGCGTGCGCGAGTTGGGCGATGAAGACCCCTTGCTGGTGACCAAGCGCCTGCGTCAGGCCCAGACAGTCTTGGTGGCCAGCCCGCAGTTCCTGCAAGGCCGCCAAATCAACACCCCGGACGATCTCAAGCAATTGCCGGTACTCGCTGCGCTTGAGGCTGACCGCCTGGTGCACTTGCGGTTGATCGACCCGCAGGGCAATACCGAAAACTTATCCATGGAAGCGCGCCTGGGCATCGATGACTTTATCGTGCGCAAAGCCTGCGCCTTGCAGGGCCTGGGCTTTACCCTGCTGCCGATGATGTATTGCGAAGAAGAATTGGCCAGCGGCCAATTGGTGCAGTTGCTGCCGCAATGGTCTTCGCCGGGCGGCTGGCTGCAGGCGGTCTACCCGCATCGCCGTGGTGTTTTACCGGCGATTCGGGCGTGGATCGACTATCTGGAAGAAGCCTTCAAGGGTTGCGGAGACCGTTTGCTATGAAGATGAGCGAAGCACAAGTCGCGGCGTTCTGCCTGGGCCTGCCCGGCGCACGTGAAGACTACAAATGGGGCGGCGTGCGCGTGTTCTCGATTGCCGGCAACAAGATGTTCGCCCTGCAGAACCTGCGCGGTGACTCGCTGGCGTTCAAGGTCGACAAGGAACTGTTCCTCGGCCATGTAGACCGCCCCGGCATCCACCCGGCGCCCTACCTGGCGCGGGCGCAATGGGTGATCATGAACACGCCCTACCCGCTGGGCGCCGAGGAACTGCGTGGCCTGTTGCAGCGCTCGCACCAACTGGTGGTGAGCAAGCTGCCCAAGCGCACGCAGGTTGGCTTGTTGCTAGAGGACTGACAGCAGCGTGCCGCCGAGGAACAACTGGTCGAGCCAGAACACCTCGTGCAGCACCACAATCACCCAGAACAGCACCTGATACGACACCTTGCGCGTCTTGTGGCGAAACACCTGTTGGGCAATCAGCGCCCCGGGCCAACCACCGGCCAGTTCCACGGCATGCAGGATATTTTCGCGCACGCGCGGGCCTTCAGCTTGAGCCTTGCGTTTGTCGCCCCAGTACAGGAAGAACGCCACCACGCTGACCACGCCATAGGCGGCCAGCGGGATCAGCGTTTCGCCGCGATACCACAGCAGCGCCGAGCCGATCAGCGGCGCGGCGCACAGCAACACAAAAATCAGCGCCTTCAGGCGCGGGTATTGAATGCTCATGGCTTGACCGCCGTCCAGTCGATCCAGCCAAACTGCCAGGTGGCCAGGATCACCAGGCCGAACGCGATCCGATACCAGGCAAACGCCGCGTAACTGTGGCTGGCGATGAACTTGAGCAAGGCCTTGACCGCTATCATCGCGAAGATGAACGAGGTGACAAAGCCGATGGCAAACACCGGCAAGTCATCGGGCTGGAACAGGTGACGGTATTTGTAGCCCGAATACACCGCCGCGCCGACCATGGTGGGCATGGCCAGGAAGAACGAGAACTCGGTGGCGGTTTTACGCGACAGGCCGAACAACAGGCCGCCGATAATGGTCGCGCCGGAGCGCGAAGTGCCCGGAATCATGGCCAGGCACTGGGCCACGCCGACCTTTAGCGCGTCTTTCCAGGTGATCTCATCCACCGTTTCAGCGTGCACTGCATGTTGGCGACGCTCGGCCCACAGCATGATCACCCCGCCCACCACCAACGCGGTGGCCACCGTGATCGGGTTAAACAGGTAATGCTTGATCAGGTCGGCAAAAATCACCCCCAATACCACCGCCGGCAGCACCGCGATGATCAGGTTGACGGTGAAGCGCTGGGCCTTGGGCTGGGTCGGCAAGCCGATCACCACGTCGAGGATCTTGCGCCGAAACGCCCAGACCACCGCGAGGATCGCGCCCAGTTGAATAATGATGTTGAACGCTTCAAAGCGTTCACCGCCGAAGCCGATCAAGTCGGCGACGATGATCTGGTGCCCGGTGCTGGAGATCGGCAGGAACTCGGTCAGCCCCTCCACCACGCCAAGAATCAATGCCTGTATGGCGGTCCAAAAATCCATGTATCCCCCAAAGGTCATGCGCTGCGGCACGCCTTGTCTGTCTTTTTAATGTTCACTGACCACGTGCAATCGTGACGCGCTGCGGATTTTCACCAGCCGTGCGCAAAAATTTCGTGAAAAATCAGGGAGTACTCAGGTTTTTCGGTTACAGGCCGAAAGCCTATCAGACAAGCTGGAATTGTCGATGCAGCACACAACTATAAAAAGCACGGAGTGACAGGACGATGAACAGTTTGCGCAGCATGTCGATCAGCCGCCGTCTCTGGCTGATCCTGATAGTCGCCGTGTTGATGCTGCTGACCCTCGGGTTGCTGATGCTCAAGCAGATCCATTACGACCTCTACCAGGCCAAACGCCAGCAAACCCAGCACGTGGTGCAGACCGCCAGCGGCGTACTGGCTTACTACCAGAACCTTGAAAAAACCGGCGCACTCACCCGCGAGGCCGCGCAACAGCAAGCCCTCAGCGCAGTGCGTGGGCTGCGCTACGACCACGATGATTACTTCTGGATCAACGACCTGACGCCCGTGATGATCATGCACGCGGCCAACCCCAAGCTCGACGGCCAGAACCTCTCGGCCATCCGCGACCCGGACGGTTTTGCGGTGTTCAATGAATTTGTGCTCCTGGCCAAGGCCAAGGGCGCCGGCATCGTCAACTATCGCTGGCCCAAACCGGGCGCCGACGCGCCGGTGGAAAAAACCTCGTACATCCAACTGTTCGAGCCGTGGGGCTGGATTATCGGGTCCGGCGTGTACGTGGATGATGTGCAGGCCGAATTCAACGGCCAGGTTTGGAAAGCCTCGCTGATCGGCCTGGGCATTGCGCTGGTGATGGCGCTGCTGGTGATCCTGATCGCGCGCAGCATCGTGCACCCATTGCAGGCGGCAGTGAACGCCATGGGCAATATTGCCAGCGGCGAAAGCGACCTGACCCGCACCCTCGACACCCACGGGCGCGACGAGGTCACGCAACTGTCGCAGCACTTCAATAGCTTCACCGCCAAGCTGCGCCAGGTGGTCGGCCAATTGCAGGTGTGTGCCAACGCGCTGGGCCAGTCGTCCACGGAGCTGGGCACCAATGCCAGCCAGGCCCACGACCGCAGCCAGCAACAGTCCCAGCAGATGGAACTGGTGGCCACGGCGATCAATGAAGTGACCTATGGCGTGCAGGACGTGGCAAAAAACGCCGAGCATGCCGCCAGCGAAATGCGCGACGCCCAGGCCCAGGCGCAGCAGGGCCAGGTGAATATCGACGGCAGCCTGCAACAGATCGTCCAGCTCTCCAGCACCATCAGCCAGGCCGTGGAGGTGATCCGCACGCTTTCCAGTGAAAGCACGCAGATTGGTGGCGTGCTGGAAGTGATCCGTTCAATTGCCGACCAGACCAATTTGCTCGCGCTCAATGCCGCCATCGAGGCGGCGCGTGCCGGTGAGCAAGGCCGTGGGTTTGCCGTGGTCGCCGATGAAGTGCGGCTGCTGGCCCAGCGCACGCAAAAATCCACCGCCGAAATCCAGGTGATGATCGAGCGTCTGCAAGGTCATTCGGAAGCCGCGGTCAAAGTGATCAGCGACAGCCACAGCGCCTCGCAATTGACCATCGAACAAGCGGGCCAGGCGGGGGCGAGCCTCACCGCCATCGGCCAGGCGTTGCGCAACCTCAACGGGCTGAATGCCTCGATTGCCAGCGCGACCTTGCAACAGGCGCATGTGGTGGAGGACATCAACCAGAACGTCACCCAGGCAGCGGGTTTGTCCCACAGCACCGCGCTGGCGGCGGAGCAGTCCAGCGTGGCGAGTGCGCATTTGCGCGGGTTGAGTGAGCAGCTTGAGGGGCTGTTGTGCCAGTTCAAGATCTAGCACTCATGATCGTTCCCACGCTCCGCGTGGGAACGCCGTCACGGACGCTCTGCGTCCAGGCCTGACGCGGAGCGTCAGGGGATGCATTCCCACGCAGAGCGTGGGAACGAGCATTCCTACGACCCACCATCTTGGTTACAATCACCGCCCTCACCCACTCTCCCAAGGAACCGCCATGTCCGGGCTTGAACTGTTCGCCGCCGCCCTGGGGGTGATCGCTGTCTGGCTGACGGTCAAACAAAACCCTTGGTGCTGGCCCATCGGCCTGGTGATGGTGCTGCTCTACACCTGGGTGTTCTTCGACGTAAAACTCTACTCCGACATGCTCCTGCAAGTGGTCTACGCCGGCCTGCAACTCTATGGCTGGTGGCAATGGACCCGCGCCGGTGAGGTCAAGCAGGGCCGCCAGGTCACGAGCCTGGGCTGGCCCGCGATCATGGTCAGCCTCGCCGTCGGCGCCGTGTTCAGCGCGTTGCTCGGTGCCGCCATGGCCCACTGGACCGATGCCGCGCAACCCTGGCTGGACGCCGCCCTCACCGGTTTCAGCCTGGTGGCGCAAATGTGGATGGCACAAAAACGCGTGCAATGCTGGGCGCTGTGGATCGCCGTGGACGTGATCTTCGTCGGCCTGTTTCTCTACAAAGGCCTGTACCTCACCGCCGCGCTGTATGCACTGTTCACCGTGATCGCCGTGCAGGGCTGGCGTGAATGGCGCGCCGACCCGGCGTTGCACGCATGAAAGTGGTGGTACTGGCCGGCCCCGAATCCAGCGGCAAAAGCTGGCTGGCCGCGCAACTGCACGCCCGCTTTGGTGGGCTGATGGTGGGTGAATACGTACGCTACTTCATCGACCATCACCAGCGCGACACCACCCTGGCGGACATCCCGGCCATCGCCCGTGGCCAACTGGCCTGGGAAGACGCTGCCCGCGCCGAGCAGCCTCACCTGCTGATCCTCGACACGCACCTGCTGACCAACAAGCTCTGGAGCCAGACCCTGTTCGGTGACTACCCGGCGTGGCTGGATGACGAACTGCTGGCCCGCCATTACGACCTGCACCTGCTGCTGTCGCCCGAAGACGTGGAATGGAGCGCCGACGGCCAGCGCTGCCAACCGGAGTTGGCGGATCGCCGAGTGTTTTTCCAGGGCAGCCTGGACTGGATCGAACAGCACCACCAACCCGCCCTGGTGATTCGTGGCGACTGGGAAGCACGCCGCACGACGGCCTTTGAGGCCGTCGAGCAACTACTCGCCCAACCAGGCCAGGCACCACCTGTATAAATACCTCACGCCTCAGTAACCGAGCGACAACCCGGTATTGCGGCGTGGGTCGTTCGCCCCGTAGAAGCGGTTGTTGCCCACCGGCTTGCCGCCCAGCGAAGGCGCGCCCACCAGGATCGCCGCCAAATGGTTGGCATCCTGGGGACCGGCAAACTTGTGGCCCCAGCTTTCGAGAATCTTCTGGGTGTCCGGGCTGACCGCGAAGGTTTCCAGGTTGGTGGTTTCCGGCATCCACTGCTGGTGGAAACGCGGCGCGTCCACGGCTTCCTGGATGTTCATTTTGTAGTCGATGACATTGAGGATGGTCAGCAAGGTCGCGGTGATAATCCGGCTGCCGCCCGGCGTACCGACCACCATCACTGCCTTGCCATCCTTAGTGACGATGGTCGGGCTCATTGACGACAACGGCGCCTTGCCCGGTGCGATAGCGTTGGCTTCGCCCTGCACCAACCCGTACATGTTCGGCACGCCGACCTTGACGGTGAAGTCGTCCATTTCATCGTTGAGGATCACCCCGGTCTTGCTCGCCATCACGCCGGCACCGAACCAGTCGTTGAGGGTGTAGGTCACGGACACCGCGTTACCCCACTTGTCGACGATGGAATAGTGGGTGGTGTTGTTGCCTTCATGGGGCGACACGCCCGGCTTGATCGCCTGGGAATCCCCGGCTTTCTGCGGGTCGATGGCGGCACGCAGTTTGGCGGCGTAGTCCTTGTCCAACAGGTGCGCGATGGGGTTCTTGACGAAATCCGGGTCGCCCAGGTAGCTGTTGCGGTCCACGTAGGCGTGACGCATGGCTTCAATCTGGTAGTGCAGGCCCTGGGCCGAGTGATAACCCAGGTCGGCCATCGGGTAGCCTTCGAGGATATTCATGATCTGGCAGATCACCACACCGCCGGAGCTTGGCGGTGGCGCCGAGACCACGTGGTAGCCACGGTAGTCGCACTCGATGGGCGCCAATTCGCGGGTCTTGTACTTGTCCAGGTCAGCCTGGGTGATGATGCCCTTGCCGGCCTGGCTGGAATCCACCAGCGCCTTGGCGACCCAACCTTTATAGAAACCGTCGGTGCCCTTGGCGGAGATTTCCTTGAGGGTCTTGGCCAGGTCTTTCTGCACCAGCTTCTGGCCGACCTGCATCGGCTGGCCGTTGTGCAGGAAAATCCCGCGCAGGTCCTTGTCTTTTTCAAACTCGCCGGTGGCGGTGTGCAGCAGGTCGATATCACCCTGCTCCAGTTCAAAGCCGCTTTCGGCCAGTTTGATCGCCGGGGCAATCACCTGGGCGCGCTTGAGGGTGCCGTATTTGTTCAGCGCGGTTTCCATGCCGGACACGGTGCCGGGTACGCCGACGGCCAAGTGGCCCTTGGCGCTGAGGCCGTCGATGACCTTGCCGTCTTTGTCCAGGTACATGTCGGCGGTGGCTGCCAACGGGGCTTTTTCACGGAAGTCGAGGAAGGTCTTGCGCCCGTCTGCCAGTTGCACGGTCATAAAGCCGCCGCCGCCGAGGTTGCCTGCTGCCGGGTACACCACGGCCAGCGCATAGCCCACAGCAACGGCCGCATCCACCGCGTTGCCGCCGGCCTTGAGCACATCCACGCCAACATGAGTGGCCAAATGCTGGGCGGTCACCACCATGCCATTTTCACCGGCCACCGGGGCCTGTGACGCGGCTTGCACGCCGTTGACCGTCAACACCAGCGCAGTGGCAATCAGGGTACGGCTGAAGGGTTGGTATTTCATCCATGGCTACTCTATTTATTGAGGTGCACCAAAATAGCCCGACTTGAATCCAATCCCCAGCGCAATGGCGTTTTTATTACAGAACTTGTCGGTCATAGAACGGGCACGAAAAAGCCCATGCTATATTTCGCGCCCAGACTGGCGGCAAGGCGCTTTGTGATGGCGATCAAGAAGACCGGGATTCGAGCGCAACAGGCCGACCAGACACGTGCGCGCATCTTGCAGGCGGCGGTCAAGGTGTTCACCCGCGACGGCTATTCCGGTGGGCGCGTCGACACCATTTCCAAGGCCGCGGACTCCAACGACCGCATGCTTTATTACTATTTCGGCAGCAAGGAACACCTGTTCGTCTGTGTGCTGGAACATGTCTACGAACAGTTCAATAAAGCCGAAAGCACACTCAAGCTGGACCAGGGCGACCCCGTGCACGCCTTGCGTGAACTGGTGGCCTTTATCTGGAGCTACTACGTCAAGCACCCCGAGTTCGTGGCGATCCTGAGCATCGAGAACCTGCACCAGGGCAAACATGCCCGGCAGTCCGGCGAGATGCGCAGGCTGTCGGGCGAAGCGGTTGGCGTGTTACGCCCGATCATCGAAGCCGGCCAGGCCCAGGGCGTGTTTCGCCAGGACATCGACCTCAAGCACGTGTATTTGATGATTGCCTCGCTGTGCTACTTCTATAACTCCAACCGCCACACGCTGAGTTCGTTTCTGGGTGAAGACCTGGCGGATAAGGGGCAGCAGCGGGATTGGCTGGGGTTTATCAGTGACCTGGTATTGCGGGGCGTAACGCCGATACCCCGGTAGAAACCGGTTCATCCTGTGGGAGCTGGCTTGCCTGCGATGGCATCAACTCGGTGTGCCTGATTTACCGAGTTGTCTGCATCGCAGGCAAGCCAGCTCCCACAGTTTTAACCGCGTCCTGTCAGTGGGTGCCAGGGTTGGCGCGCAGGTGCGCGACCTTTTGTTCCAGGCCTTTCCACGCCGGCGCATTGGGTGCAAAGCGTCCGCGCAGGTAGTCGACCAGATCCGCCACCTGGCTATCGGACAAACTGTCCCTGAACCCCGGCATATACCCCAGGTCCTGGGTCGCCGGGTTATTGATGCCTTGCAAAATCACCTTGATCAAATTATCCGGCTGGTCACTGAACACATTGGTATTGCTCGCCAACGACGGGCTCACCCCAAACAGCTTCGGCCCCAGGCCATCGGCATGACAGGCTTTACATGAGCCTTCGAATACACGTCGGCCATTCGGGTTCGCAACAGTCGCAACCTGAACGTGCGCCTCGGCAGTTGCCTCCCCCTTGAGCGACGCCAGGTACACCGCCATCGCACGAATATCGGCCTTGGGCAGCTTTGACAACTCACTCACCACCGGCCCCATCGGGCCTGCCGCCACGCCGTGGGCATCGGAGTAGCCAGTGCTCAGGTAAGTAAATAATTGCTCTTCGGTCCACGGCGTGGGTGCCTTGGACAACCCCGTCAACGCGGGCGCCTCCCAGCCATCGACCACGCCCCCGGCAAGGAAGGATTTGCCGCCCTTCTGCGCGCCCATCAGGTTACGCGGCGAGTGGCACGCGGCGCAGTGCCCAAGGCCATTGACCAGGTAATTGCCGCGATTCCATTGCTCGCTGCGCTCAGGCTGCAGGGTGATTTCACCCTGCCGCAGGTTCAGTGCATTCCAGCCGGCCATCAAGGGTCGGATATTGAACGGAAAGCGCATGGCATTCGGGGTCGGCGCCTGGCTCACCGGCGCCTGGGACATCAGGTAGGCATACAGCGCCTGCATGTCCGCCTCATTGATATTGCGAAACGCCGTATAGGGAAACGCCGGGTACAGGTTGCGCCCATCGCGGCCAATGCCGTCACGCATCGCCCGCTCGAATGCCGGGTACGACCAGGCGCCGATGCCGGTTTTCACGTCAGGCGAGATATTGCTGCTGTACAGCGTGCCGAACGGCGTTTGCATGGCCAGGCCGCCGGCATTCACGGCGCCACCCGGCGCGGTATGGCACACCGCGCAATCGCCCACCGCCGCCAGCAGGCGCCCGCGTTCCAGGGTGGCCCTGGACCAGGTGCCCGCGCCGGGCGGCGCAATCGGTGCGATTTCGTTGTGAAACGGCCACGCGGTGGCCAGCACTGCGCCCAAGGTGGCAAACAGCGCACCGAACCACCACTTCCTGCGTTTTTCCGGCGACTTGGCAGGTTCGCCAAGGGTGCCGGCGTTCAGCGCCGCCAATACCCGCTCGGGCGTTATCGGCAACTCGCGAAAACGAATGCCGGTGGCGTCATAGATCGCATTGGCAATCGCCGCCGCACTCGGCACCGAGGCCGACTCGCCAGCGCCCATGGGCGGCTGGTCCTGGCGCGGCATCATCAGCACGTCGATATCGGGTACTTCGGGGAAGGTCAGGATCGGGTAGCCGCCCCACTCCTTGCTCGCCACCCTCGACTCTTCAAAGGTCACCCGCTCCTTGAGTACACGGCTGGTGGACTGGATCACATTGCCGTGGATCTGATGCTGCACGCCCGCCGGGTTGATCATCATCCCCGAGTCATGGCCGATCACCACGCGCGTCACCGACACATCGCCGGTGTGCTTGTCGATGGCCACGTCCGCCACCCACGCCGCCCACGCGGCACCGAAACCGGGGAACTTGCTGTGGATATAGCGCGCATAGGCAAAGCCGCGACCGCGCAACAGGTGGTCCTCGCTGGCGGTTTGCATCGGCGCCGTGCGCGGCGTCCAGTTGGCCCGTTCGGCGGTGGATTTGACCAGCTCGATGGCGCGCTCGTCCTTGAGGTAGCGCAGGCGGTATTCCACCGGGTCGACGCCCGCAGCGAAGGCCAACTCGTCGATATAGGATTCATGCGCAAAGGTGTTGGGCAACGCCGATACGCCGCGCATCCACGAGGCGCGCACGATGGGCGCCATGTCGTTGATGGTCACGCGCATATTGTCGATGGCGTAGGGCGGGATCGAGGTGCGGTCGCCCATCTCGAACATCGCCGCCACCGGCTCCACGCGGCCAGTCAGCAACAGCGCCAGGGTCGGCGCGCCGTTGGACGGGTAGCTGGTTTCAAAATCATAGGCGGCAATGCTGCCGTCGGCGTTGAGCCCGCCGTCCACGTCCATCAACTGCGCGGTGCCCTTGGGTTCCCACAGGTGTTCCTGTTCGCGGGTCAGTTGCACCCGCACCGGCTTGCCCACGGCGCGCGACAACAGCAACGCATCGGCGCACACATCGTCCGCGCAGTTACGCCCGTAACAGCCGGCGGCTTCCATGCGGATCACGTCGATCAGCGCTTCATCGCATTCCAGCAACCACGCAAGGTCGGCGCGCAGCAGGTGCGGGTTCTGGCTGCCCGACCACACGCGGCTGCCGGTTGCTTGATAGTCCGCCACGCCACACGAAGGCCCGATCGAGCCATGCATCTGGTACGGCCACAAATAGCTGCGCGGCATGCGCTGGCTCGCACCCGCCAGGGCTTCGTCGACATTGCCCTGGTCGAGCACCGTGCGGCGTACCCGTGGGTTGTCGCGGATGGCTTGCTCGACATCACTCATGTCCGGCAAGGCGTTGTTCCACGGCTTCCAGTGCACCTGGAGTGCGTGGGCGGCCTTGATCGCCTGTTCTTCGCGCAACGCCACCACGCCGACAAAATCGCGAATCACCACCACCGCGACAATGCCGGGAATATGCGCGATGGACGCCTCATCCACACTCAGCAGGCTGTTGCCGACAAAATCGCCGCAGTCGAGCCCGGCATACGGTGGGCGGACCACGCGGCCATGGAGCATGTCCGGCACGCGCATGTCGTGCACATAGGTCAGCTCGCCGGTGGCCTTGCCGGGGATATCCACGCGCGCGGCGTCCTTGCCGACCAGGCGGTAATCTTCGACAGGTTTTAACGGCGCGTCACCACTGATGCGCAACTGATCATGCTGGCCGCTGACCAACTCGCCGTAGGTGGTGGTGCGCCCGTCGGCGGCATGCACAACCCCGGCTTCAACCTTGAGGCTGCCGGTGCTCACGCCCCAGCGTCCTGCTGCGCGCGCGAGCAAAAAACGCCGTGCTTCGGCGGCCGCATTGCGCAGCGGGACCGCCGAAATCTGCAAGGTCGCACTGGCGATGGTGGCGCCCTGGTTGGGCGCACGCTCGGTATCGCCCAGGACCATCTTGACCTGCTGCATGTTCAGGTCCAGCTCCTCGGCCACGATCTGCGCGAGCGAGGTGCGAATGCCGGTGCCCAGGTCCACATGGCCGTTGAAGGCATACACAAGGCCGTCATCGTTTACCGCAATGAACAACCCCAGTTCCCTGGGTTTAACGGTGGGTGTGCCGCCCTTGGCCACCGGGCCAGAAGGTGGCAGCACATCATCGACAATCAATAAGACGCCAGCCTTGGCCAGCCATTGCTCACGGGACATATCCGTCATGGTCGGCCCTCCACGCTCATAAGGTGCGCGGCACGCAGCACCGCGCGCAGGATTTCGATATGGGTGCCGCAACGGCACAGGTTGCCCGACAGCTCATTGCGCACCTGGGCTTCGCTGGGGTTGGGGTTGCGGTCGAGCAAGGCCTTGGCGGTCATGATCATGCCGTTGAGGCAATAACCGCATTGTGCCGCCTGCTCCTCGATAAAGGCTTGCTGCACGGGGTGCGGCGCCTGGCGTGTGCCGAGGCCTTCGAGGGTGACGATCTCGCGCCCGGTTGCACCCGCCAGTGGAAACACGCACGACCGCGCCGCCACGCCATCAATGATCACGGTGCAGGCACCGCACTCGCCCAGGCCGCAGCCGTACTTCGGGCCGTTGAGTTGCAGGTCATTGCGCAGCACCAGCAGCAGCGGCGTATCCGCCATGGCACTGACTTCGCGGGTGTGGCCGTTGACCTTGAGGCCAACGGTGATGGGTGGGCTGATCATTCGCTTCGCCTGTATCATTTGATGAAGCAACCACTACACGAAACAGTCAAAAAAAAGCGCCGCAACGTTGGGGCCTCGCGACACACTTGACACGTGAAGTGACTACTACATGAACTCAGAGCAAAAACGATGCCAAAGGGTGGGCGCTTGTTGTGGGGTGATTGAGCCTATGTGGCGAGCGGGCTCGCCACAGGAAGGCCGCTATTCCTGCGGATCGTCGATCATCTTGCGCAGCAGGAACAGCACCGCCACCCGCTCTGCGGGGTTGAGGTTGCTCATGGTCAGCTCGCTGATCTGCGCGGCGCGCGGCGCGGTTTGCGCGACCAGTTCGGCGCCGGCTGGCGACAGGTCGACCACCACTTTGCGTTTGTCCTGAGGGTCCGGCTCCAGGGTAATCAGCGCCTTGCTCTTGAGCCGCTCGACGATACCGCGAATGGTCGCCTGGTCGACGGCCGTGGCCTTGACCAGCTCGGTGAGGGAACTTGCACCGTGATCGCGCAGCGCACACAGGGTGACGAACTGCACGGCGGTGAGTTGCGAGTCGCCGACATTCTGCTGAAAAATCGCCAAGTGGCGCTGGTAGGCCTTGCGCAACAGGTGGCCAACTTGTTCAGAGAAAACGTAGGAATCAGGCACGGCGTGGCTCGGTGGGTGATTGGCGATGGTGGGCATGATGGCGGGGATGGTGAACGGACTCAAGCCTCGAACTGACGGAACACCTCAAACTGTGGGAGCTGGCTTGCCTGCGATAGCGCCGGGTCAGCCAGCCATGATGTGACTGACAGACCGCTATCGCAGGCAAGCCAGCTCCCACAGTTGAACACTCAACGTGCCAGGGAGGCTGGTGGTGCGACTACATCTCCCGCGATCACCACCGCCTCATCATCCAGGTACACATCACAATTGCGCAGTGGAATATCCATATGGCACGGCGTCTTGCGTGTGCCGCCCACTTCGGTATTCGGCCCGGTGGAGAACAGGAAGTTGCCGTAGAACGCCCGCGCATCCATGCACATGCCGTCGTTTTTGTCGTGCAGGCCCATGGCCGTCCACTGCGCCTTGGGTTGCAAGCCCCAGCCGATATGGGAGATGCCGTAGACCTCCGGGTCATTGAAATACTTCATGTAATCGCGCAAGTACTCGGCCTCGAAACCCCCGTGGATTTCAGTGATAAAGCCCTTCTCGATCTCCAGAGTGATCTTCTCGCGGGTGTAGGTCTTGAACGGCAGCAGGATGTCACCGATATCCAGCACCAGCACGCCCTCGGCGGTTTCTTCGTTGGGCCAGGAGAACAGAAAGCCACTCGGCCAATGGTCCCAGCGCCCAGGCTCGTCGGCAAAGCCGTACTCGGTGACCGACGGGTATTGGCCCAGCGCTGCACGGAAATCACTGCCCGCGCGGGATTTGACGTGGATCGAGCGGGCCTTTTTCAGCAACTGCTCGGCCGCTAGCACGCGAACCTTGTCGGCTTCGGTGGGCAACATGCGCGCCAACACTTCCGGCGGCTCCACGGCCAACAGGATGCGCGTGCCGGTCTTGAGGATCTGCTCCTGCTCCGGCGAGTGCAGCAGCATCATGGTGTCGACGATCAGGTCGGCGGCCTCCAACGCGCGCTGGGTGGCGATATTGCCGGTGAGCGCGGTGTCGCCGCAGTAGGCAGTCATGTCGTTGCCCATGGCCTTGGGATGGTTGAACGACGGCAATTCCACCGCATACACCTTGGCCCCCAGGCGCTGCGCCGCGTCCATCGCAGCACGCACGGTGCGCGGGTCGGAGTAATGGCTCTTGAGCACGGCGACGCTCTGGGTGGGGTCAACCTTCGACAGTTTCAACACGTGCTCAAACATCTGGGTCAGTTCGCAATCGCTTACCGGCATTTTCCTGTCTCCTGTGGGGCTGCACCAAGTTCAAGCACCACGCTTCACTCCAGTGCATTTTTATAGCGTATACGCCAATTAAAAACGATAAGACCCGAATTAAAGACGAACTGCAAGTGGCACGCCAAAACGTTACCAATCCACAAAAACCCTACAGATAAAGGTCAAAAACCGTTACAGAGGAAAAATACGGCCAAAGGATAAAATTTTAAAAGCAGGCTTCCCATTTCAAAAAATGAGCGTATACACTTTAAAACCTTGCGGACAGATGCCGCCAAAATCAAAAAAAGAGAGGTTTACGCCCCATGGGAAGCACACAAAAAATCGCCATCGTCGGTGCCGGCCTGGGCGGCGCCGCGGCAGCCACCCTGCTGCAGCAAGCCGGTTTCGATGTCGATATCTATGAACAGGCGCCGGAGTTTTCGCGCTTGGGTGCAGGCATCCACATGGGGCCTAACATCATGAAAATCTTCCGCCGCATGGGCATCGAAAAACAGCTGGACCTGATGGGCTCGCACCCCGAGCACTGGTTCAGCCGTTGCGGCGAAAGCGGTGACTACCTCGCGCGCATCCCACTCACCGGCTACGGCGCTTCCTACATCACCGTGCACCGTGGCGACTTGCACGCGTTGCAGATGTCGACCCTCAAACCCGGCACCCTGCACTTCAACAAGCGCCTGGAAACCCTCGAAGAAACCGATACCCAAGTGCGCCTGACCTTCGCCGACGGCGACGTGTCCTACGCCGACATCGTGATCGGCGCCGACGGCATCAACTCCAGGATCCGCGAAGAGCTGCTCGGCGTGGAAAAACCGTTGTACAGCGGCTGGGTCGCGCACCGTGCGCTGATCCGTGGCGACCAGTTGGCCAAGTACGACTTGAAGTTCGAAGACTGCATCAAGTGGTGGACCGAGGACCGCCACATGATGGTCTACTACACCACCGGCAAGCGCGACGAGTACTACTACGTGACCGGCGTGCCCCATGCCGAATGGGACTTCCAGGGCGCGTTCGTGGACAGCAGCCGCGAAGAGATGTTCGACGCGTTCAAGGGCTACCACTCCACCGTACAGGCGCTGATCGAGTCCACCGAAAGCGTGACCAAATGGCCGTTGCGCAACCGTAACCCGTTGCCGCTGTGGAGCCGTGGCCGCCTGGTGTTGCTGGGCGACGCCTGCCACCCGATGAAACCGCACATGGCCCAGGGCGCCGGCATGGCCATCGAAGACGCGGCCATGCTCACCCGCTGCCTGCAGGAAACCGGCATCAGCGACTACCGCACGGCGTTCCAGCTCTACGAAGCCAACCGCAAGGAACGCGCGTCCCGCGTACAAGCGGTGTCCAACGCCAACACCTGGCTGCGCACCCAGGAAGACCCGGCCTGGGTCTACGGTTATGACCTGTACGCCCAGGCGCTGAAATCGGGGGTGGCCGCGTGAGTACCTTTCTGTACGGCGCCCATGTGCAAGCCAATGGCATTCGCCAGCACTACCTGCGCTACGGCGGCAAAGGCCCGGCGCTGATTTTGATCCCGGGCATCACCAGCCCGGCGATTACCTGGGGTTTTGTGGCTGAACGCCTTGGCACCCGGTTCGACACTTACGTGCTGGATGTGCGCGGGCGCGGTTTGTCGTCCACCGGGCCGCAATTGGACTACAGCGCAGACACCTGCGCCGAGGACATTGGCGCGTTTGCCGATGCGCTTGGGCTCGATAGCTACCACCTGGTCGGCCACTCCATGGGCGCGCGGTTTGCCGTGCATAGCGCGGTCATGCACCCCCAGGGCGTCAACCGCGTGGTGCTGATCGACCCGCCAGTGTCCGGCCCCGGCCGCCGTGAATACCCGAGCAAGCTGCCATGGTACGTCGACTCGATCCGCCAATCGCTGGTCGGCATGGACGCTGATGCGATGCGCGCCTTCTGTGCCACCTGGACCGTCGAGCAACTGAAACTGCGCGCCGAGTGGCTGCACACCTGTTATGAGCCGGCCATCGTGCGCGCCTTCAACGACTTTCACACGGTCGACTTCCACCAGCACCTGCCCAGGCTCAAGGCCCCTGCCCTGTTGATGGTGGCCGGGCGCGGCGGCGTGATCCTCGACGAAGACATCGCCGAAATCCAGGACCTGCAGCCCGCGATCCAGGTCGCCCGCGTGCCGAACGCCGGGCACATGATTCCGTGGGATGACCTTGAGGGCTTTTTTGCCGCCCTTGACGGCTTCCTCACACAACAATAAGGACACCACCATGCTCAAGCCTTACCGCATCGGCCAGATCGTGCCGAGTTCCAACACCACCATGGAGACCGAGATCCCGGCGATGCTTAACGCGCGCCAGGCGATCCGCCCCGAACGCTTTACCTTTCACTCCAGCCGCATGCGCATGAAGCAGGTGCGCAAGGAAGAACTGGCGGCCATGGACGGCGAGTCCGACCGTTGCGCCATCGAGCTGTCCGACGCCAAGGTCGACGTGCTGGGTTATGCCTGCCTGGTGGCGATCATGGCCATGGGTCTGGGTTATCACCGCAATTCCGAACAGCGCCTGCGTAAAGCCACCGCCGATAACGACGCCAACGCGCCGGTGATCACCAGCGCCGGCGCCTTGATCGAAGGCTTGAAAGTGATGGGTGCCAAGCGCATCGCCATCGTCGCGCCGTACATGAAGCCACTGACCGAGCTGGTGGTGAACTACATCCGCGAAGAAGGCTTTGACGTGGTGGACTGGCGCGCCCTGGAGATCCCAGACAACCTCGAAGTGGCGCGCCACGACCCGGCCAACTTGCCGGCCATCGTCGCCGGCATGAACCTGGAAGGGGTGGACGTGATCGTGCTCTCTGCCTGCGTGCAGATGCAGTCGCTGCCGGTGGTGGCCAAGGTTGAAGCGCAAACCGGCAAACCGGTACTCACCGCCGCCATCGCCACCACCTACGCCATGCTCAAGGCCTTGAACCTGGAGCCTGTGGTGCCCGGCGCCGGCGCCCTGCTGTCCGGCGCTTACTGAGGAGCGTGGTGATGAACGAACAATCCGCCGACGCCAACTACCAGGGCGTCTGGGGCAATCGCATCGGCTTCGGCAAAAAATCCGCGCTGCTGATGATCGACTTTATGCAGGGCTACACCACCGAAGGCGCGCCGTTGTATGCCCCTGAAGTGGTGGTGGCCGTGGCTGAAAGCGTCGAGCTGCTGGCCACTGCTCGCCAGCACGGGATTACGGTGGTGCACACCAATATCCGCTACCATCCCGGCCATTTCGCCGATGGCGGTATCTGGGTCAAGAAAGCCCCGGTGATGAAAGACATGGTCGAGGGCAACCCGCTCGCGGCGTTCTGTACCGAGGTGTTGCCCCAGGCGGATGAAGTGGTGATCACCAAGCAATACGCCAGCGCCTTCTTCGGCAGCAGCCTGGCCCCGATGCTGCACGCCCAAGGCATCGACACCGTGGTGCTGGCCGGCTGTTCCACCAGCGGCTGCATCCGCGCCACGGCGGTGGATGCGGTGCAGCATGGGTTTCGCACCATCGTCGTGCGCGAATGCGTCGGCGACCGACACCCGGCGCCCCATGCAGCCAATCTGTTCGACATCGACAGTAAGTATGGCGATGTAGTGAGCAAGCAGGAGGCGATGAGCAAGTTCAAGGAGCAATAAACGGTTACGAAGAACTGCGCCACAGAGCGCGGTCTTGCACAAAACTGTGAGCCGCTCCGCCCAACGGTGGGAGCTGGCTTGCCTGCGATGACGGAGTGTCAGGCAACATAATTGTTGCTGATCCACCGCTATCGCAGGCAAGCCAGCTCCCACATTGAAAAGCCGGTGCAGCTTTCAGTCTTCTGTCACTGCCTTTGGAAGTCGCTTCTACAGCACTCCAAAGTGCTGAAAAAAGCGGCTGTATAAAAACCATAAGTCACCGCCAGGAGACACCCCGATGCCCATTGCGAATGCAGCGCCCGCGACTACGGTCGCCGACCCCGTTACCACGCTCTACCACAAGATCACCTGGAAGCTGATTCCGTTCCTGTGTTTCTGCTACCTGGCCGCCTACCTGGACCGCATCAACATCGGCTTCGCCAAGTTGCAGATGCTCGACCAGTTGCACTTCAGCGAAACCGCGTTCGGCCTGGGTGCCGGCTTGTTTTTCGTCGGCTATATCATCTTCGAAGTGCCCAGCAACCTGGTACTTGAACGCGTGGGCGCGAAGATCTGGATCGCGCGCATCATGATCACCTGGGGCCTGCTCTCGGCCTGTACCATGCTGGTCACCTCCACCACCCAGTTCTACATCCTGCGCTTTCTGCTTGGCGCCGCCGAAGCGGGCTTTTTGCCGGGCGTCTTGTATTACCTGACCACCTGGTTCCCGACGCACCGACGCGGGCGCATCATCGCGCTGTTCATGATCGGCCTGCCGCTGTCCAGCGTCATCGGCGGCCCGCTTTCAGGCTGGATCATGGGCCACTTCGACAACCTGGGCGGCCTGCGTGGCTGGCAATGGTTGTTCCTGATCGAAGCGGTGCCCAGCGTCCTGCTTGGCGTGCTGACCTTCTGGGCACTGCCCAATACATTCCAGCAGGCCAAATGGCTGTCAGACGAGGAAAAAGCCTTGCTGGAAAGCGAACTGCGCAAGGACGAAGCCGACGCCACCGGCAGCAAGCACAGCTTCCGTGACGGCTTCTTCAACCTCAAGGTGTGGATGCTCGGTGGTATCGATTTCTCGATCCTGCTCAGCGCCTATGCCATGGGGTTCTGGATGCCGACCTTCATCCGCAATGCCGGGGTGACCGACACCTTCCACATCGGCGTGCTGACTGCATTGCCCAGCGTTGCCGCCTTGCTGGGCATGCTGCTGATCGGCGCCAGCTCCGACAAACACCGTGAACGCCGCTGGCACATCATCGTGCCGTTCTTCATCGGTGCGGCGGCGATGGCCACCAGCACGTTCTTTACCCATAGCGTGGTCGCCACCGTGTTGCTGTTCGCCATCGCGTCAGCCGCCATCATCGGCGCCGTGCCGGTATTTTTCAGCTTGCCGGCAACCTTCCTCAAAGGCACCGCAGCGGCCACCGGTTTTGCCCTGGCCTGTTCGCTGGCGAATATCGCAGGCCTGGTCAGCAACTCGTTGATGGGGGTTGCGATCGACGTCACCGGCAGCAGCGCGGGTGCCTTGTGGTTTTTCGCTGGCTGCCTGATTCTCAGCAGCTTCCTGGTCATCGCCTTGCCGGCGAAACTGGTGAACCGTTAACCTGATCACGTTGCCGACAGCCGTCCAACTCTGATGGGCCAAAGCTGACAGGTGCGGGCTTGATCGCCACAGCAAGCCCGCTCACACATTTGACTGGTGACATGCCCGAAATATGTCCCGCAGCCTCAATGCCTGTTCAGCGGCCTGTTCGGCCGTGGCCACATTGGTAAAGCCCATCAACAAACCCTGCCCGCCTCCCGGCTCCAGGGTCCACGACGACAAGGCGTTAACCGCCAACCCCGCTTCATTGGCGGCTTCGGCAACCACGCGATCCGGCACGGGCACCAGCAACCGCGCCAACAAATTAATCCCCCCGGCCTGTTCATCCACGCGTAAAAAATCTGCGCAATGTGCCTGTAACGCCGCCACCAAAAAGCCCCTTCGCAGCGCATATAACTGACGCATCTTCTTCAAATGCCGGGTGAAGTGGCCCTGCTCGAGAAAATCCGCCGCGGTCAGCTGCAACAACTGCGCACCGCGCTGCTGCAACGCCTCGGCGCTGCGCCCGAACACCTCCACCAACGCCGCCGGCACCACCAGATAGCCCAAGCGCAAGCCCGGAAACAGCATCTTGCTGAAGCTCCCGGAATGAATCACCCGGTCGTGCACGTCCTGGCTCTTGAGCGCTGCCAATGGCTGGCCCTGGTAGCGAAACTCACTGTCGTAATCATCCTCCAGCACCCAACTGCCCTGCGCTTGCGCCCAGGCCAGCAACGCCTGGCGCCGCGCCAGGCTCAACGCCACACCCAGCGGGCTCTGGTGGGCCGGCGTGACAATCGCCAATCGCGCCTGCGGCTCACGCTGGATGCCCTGCGCCACATCCAGCCCATCACCGTCGACCGGTACCGGCACCAGCTCAACCCCTTGATGGAGCAACAACTGCCGCGCATGCACATAACCCGGGTCTTCGTACCAGCAGCGCTGCCCGGCCATCTGCAGCGCGTCGCACATCAGCGTCAGGGAGCCGGCATACCCCGAACAGATAAATACCTGTTGGGGCGTGCATTCCACGCCCCGGTACAGCGCGAGATAACTGGCAATCGCCACGCGCAACGCCTGGGCGCCGCGCACGTCGCCCATGGCCAGGCTGTCGGCATCGGTGCGGCGTACCTGCTGGGTGACCAACCGCGCCCAGAGCTTGCGTGGGAAGGCATCCAGCGCCGGCTGGCCCATTTGCAAGGCGGGCGGCGCCGAGGTTGGTGGTGGTGCGGCGGGCTGGGGCTTCATGGCCACCTGCGGCAATGTCCGCGCAATCACGGTGCCCGCCTGCCCACGCGCCTCGAAAAAACCCTCGCTGACCAGCAACTGGTAAGCCGCCTCCACGGTCCCTCGGGCGATCTTGAGTTCCAGCGCCAGACTGCGCACCGACGGCACCCGGTCACCGGGGCCGAGCTGGCCCTGGTCGATGGCCAGGCGGAAGCGGCGGTAGATTTCCTGATATTTGGGCAATGACGACATCACAAGGGGCTCGGCAGAACGACAAGGCAGAGTCTGATCATGTCCCAACCCACTTGTCCAATCATGCCCCTGTCGAGCAACCCTGCCACCCCCGAAAATGGCGCATCTCTTAACGCAACCCAAGGATCATCCATGAAACACCGTCTCGATTACGGCCACGCCGCTCCTGTTGGTTACAAGGCCCTGGGCGCCGTGCACAGCTATGTGCATGGCTGTGGCCTGGAGAAAGAACTGATTGAGCTGGTGTACCTGCGGGTTTCGCAGCTCAATGGCTGCGCCTATTGCCTGGACTCCCATTCCCGCGACTTGCTCAAGCAAGGCGTAAGCCTGGAAAAGATCATGCTGCTGGCCGCCTGGCATGAAGCCCTGCCGCTGTTCACGGTGCGTGAACAAGCCGCCCTGGCCTGGGCCGAAGTGGTCACCCAGGTGGCGCAAACCCACGTGCCGGACGCCGATTACGCCGCCGTCGCCACGGTGTTCAACGACAAGGAAATCGCCGACCTGACCCTGGCCATTTCCTTGATGAACGCCTTGAACCGCGTGGCCATCAGCTTTCGTAAAGTGCCGGAGGCGATCAAGGCCCACCTGGTGAACCTCAATGACCAATGAGCACGTCGAGTTCGCCCTCATGGAAACCGAGGCCGACTGCATTGCAAGCTTTGCCGTGATGCAGCAACTGCGCCCGCACCTGACCGACGCCGCCCGTTTCGCCGCACAGGTTCAGCGCCAGCGCCGGCACGGCTATCACCTGCTGGCCGCGCGTGAACACGGCAAGGTTATTGGCCTTGCCGGTTACCGCCTGACGGAAAACACCCTGTACGGCGAGTTTATCTACGTCGATGACCTGGTGGTGGACGCCACCTTGCAGCGCCGTCGCCTGGGCGAGCAGTTGCTCGACCGGGTCCGCGCAGAAACCCGCGCCCGCGGTTATCGTTACCTGGTGCTGGACACCGGCCTGCATATGGCCCTGGCCCAGCGTTTTTACTTTCGCCAAGGCCTGCTGCCGCGAGGCATGCACTTTTCCCAGGACCTGAGCCAATGACCCGCGCCCTGCTCCTCAGCTTCAGCCCCCACGGCAAGGCCGCGCAGACCTTCAAGCTGGCCCGTGCCCTGCTCAGCGACCTGGTGCCTGGCGCCGACGTCATCGAGCGCGACTACGGCAGCCAGGCGCTGGCGCCGTTGACCCGTGAATACGCGAACGCACTCACTACCCCTGGCGGCTTGAGTGGCAGTGCCACGGCGTTGTCGGAACAGTTGATCGTCGAACTGGAAGCCTGCGACCTGTTGATCGTCTGCACGCCGGTGCACAACTTCACCGTGCCGGCGGCGCTCAAGGTCTGGATCGACCATGTGGTGCGCATCCATCGCAGTTTCACCATCAATGCGCAGTTCGAGAAAGTCGGCCTGCTCAAGGACCGACGCACCTTTGTGCTGGTCAGCAGCGGCAATGCGCGCAAGGGGCATGAGCCGGACTTTCTCACGCCCTACATGACCACCATCCTGTCTACGGTGGGTATCCATTCGGTGGACTTCGTTTACCTGGGCGCCATGGTGCGCGGCGAAGAAGCGGTGGCCCGCGCTGTGGAACAGGCACACCGGCAGCTGTACGAAGCGATCCGCCCCAGCTGAATGCAGGGCACGCTTGAGTGCGCAGATCGACTGGCCCCTCCATGGGCCCGTCAGCGCTCGTCATGCCTTGGGGGTTTCGACGTTCAAACGGTTTACCTGCACAACCCGGTCGTCCGAACCCGCCTTGCGTGGGGCATTGATCGTAATCATCACGCCATCATTGGTGAGGAAAGTGGGCCTGGCCTTATCCTCCGTCCCGCCCTTGGGGTAGGCATTCTTGATAAACAACGTCCGGTATTGCCCAGGCTTGTCGCCCTTGAGCGTGGCCACCAGGTCACCCTCAGGCGTAACGCCCCAATCGAAAACCTGCGAGGCGCTGTAGTCCAGTTTGATAACACTTTCGACCGGATCATTGATGGTCACAGCCTGATTGCCCTTGTTGATTTCGTAAGTATTAAACCCACCCTGGCCGACGATGTCGGCGCCACCATTGATCACAATCACGTTGGCGCCTTTGCCCGTCAGCACCACGTCCTTTTTGCCGTTCAACGTCAGGTGATTGTCTTGATCATTGCCCTGGATATAACTTTCGCCATTTTCAACCGTGACGGCATTGGAGAACGCATGGAAATACGCAATGGGCGTTACACCGTTGGTTTTGGAGTCCTGGGCGTTGACCGAAACCGCCCCGGTTTTAAAGTCGATGATATGCCCTGAATAGGCCGCTGTTTTAGTCTCGCCATCGACGCTGTAAGTGGTACGCAGCTCACCCGAAAAGCTCAGCGTATTGGTGCCCTCGCCGCCCCAGAGTTCTGAGGCCTTTGGGCTGAAGCCGTTTTTCTCGGTATCCTGCACCTGCCGCATTTGCTCGAGTGTCTGGCGTGCATCGGCATTGAAGTTAAAGGTATCGTCGGCGTTTCCGCCGGTGATCAGCTTTTTGCCGCCCTCAAAAGAAAAATAATTGTGTTTTTTCATCACCCCGGCGACCACGTCATCTCCGTCGCCCAACGCCCAGAACGTGCCCCTGCCTCCTCCCTGTACACCGTCGACAGGCTTGATCGACAGGCCATCCCAGGACGCTTCAGGCGCGGTAATCCGATCATTACCGCCGCGCAAGGTGGCCGTCGGGACTTTGCCATCGACTTTGATCAGGTTCAGTAGCAACGCCGGAATGTTCCACCAGAGTGCCGGGGTCAACGGAACTTTTCCTGGAACCTGTGTGACCTCGACCTGCGTGTTGCCATACACGACACGTTCATAAAGATCCTTGCCTGGCCCTTCCAGGAACGCCTTGTAGCGAGCCCGGGTTTTATCCTCGTGTTCATGGGCGTATTTCGCTTGCAAGTAGGGTTTCATCACATCAAAACCTGGTGCAAAGCCCAGGAATGACTTCAGGCCAAGGGTAAACTTCTGGTTGCTCGTCAACGGTGTGTGTTTATCAATATCTTCCACAGTGCGCACGGCTGAATAAATCGACTGTGCAACCATCAATCCGCCGGCCACCACCAGCCCCGCCGGCCCGGCACTGCTGGACCCCGCGAGAAACGCGGCCCCCAGGGCAATCGACGTAGCGGCATTGGCGACGGCCAATGCACCATTGACGTAGTGATCCTGAGCTTCCTTACCGCTGCTGCGCCCCGCCTTTATGAACGAATCGACGGCCGTATAGGTATCAATCGGAACACTGATAATTAAACCGACACGCCCTGCCACTGTGCCAATCATCTTGCCAACCGAAGATGACTGAAAACTGAGTATTGTCGGTGCGGCCCTGTTGACGACCTTTTGCGCGACTTTATTGAGCGCCGCCTCCACGGCCATCCCGGCATAATCAGCGCCTACGCCACCAAACCCTATGGCGGCTGCCGTGGTGTCGCCACGCTGGAGGCCCTGGACAGCCGTGCGCAGCCCTTGGAAGGTACTGTAAACCTGAAAACCCAAACCACCCGAGGTCGCCGCGCCTGTCTTTGCGGGCGTACCGGAGGAAAAAAAGTCCGTCGGCAGCGGTTTATTGCTGCGCTGCATATCCCGTATCGCGGCAGAGTGTCGCGACATGTCACTCATCGATTGCTGCAGAACCTCAGGGATGGTGCCGCCGTCACGCCGTTTCAGCAACGGTACCGTGGACTCACGCAGGGAGGCGATCTCGGCAAGCACATTACTTGCACGCTCGCCGACAGCATCCGATCCGGATTTGATAAACGCTTCCAGGCGCAGATAGTCAATTTCCATCGCGCCGACCATCTTTCTGCCGTCTGGATCAGACGGCATCTGCGTCTCGATCGGGTCGCCATTGAGGTTTACGCCCATTTTGTAAAGCTCGACACGGCTGACCTCGATTTCACCGAACTTAATGGGCGGCTGGCTGGCATCCAGCTTTTTCAGGCGTTCTATTACCGCTGGGTCAATCGCGGGTACCGTCTTTGGCGGTGTGAATGCAGTGACTGTCGGCGACGCCTGCGCGGGTGTTTTGGGCGGCGTCACTGCACGGCCCGATGGCGTAGCGATCGGAGCGGCGGGGCTGGTTGCTGTAGGAAACAGTTTGTCGTGCGCGGCCTTGGTTTGTGGGTTGAGCTTGCCTTCATAGAGACGCGACGTATAAGTCTCTTCCAGGAAATCCCGTGAGCTTTTGCCGGCACGCTGACTGTCTTGAGGGCCGGCCTCGCGAAACGGTTCCTTGCTGGCAATCACTTCCAGGAAGCCTTTGGCATCGGCTTTGTAATAGCCAAGCATACCGAGCTTGCCGGCGATCAACGCGGCTTGCTTCTGGGTGACGGAATCAAGGCCTTTGGCCCCAGCCTGATGACCAACGCGATCGGCGACGGTAGTGTCCGCCGAAGAAGCAGGCGCGAAAAAGTCGTCGCCGATAATCAACGTGGGCGGATTGCTGAACAGCAGCTTCGTTTGCGGATGATCGCCCGGTTTGGCAATGACGACGTCGATAACACCCGCCACCGCCAAGGCTTTTTTCGGCGTTTTGGCCTGAATGCGTTGCAGCGCTGCGTCCACCGCCTTGGCTACCTGTTCAGACCTGACGGGGTCACTGCCGGGTGGGCTGACGATATCAAACGTCGTACCTCGAACAACCTCGGTACGCGAATTGAATGGCGTGCCTATTTGTTTGCTGGCCAGAGAGGATCGCTGTTGCTCTATACGCTCGAAGGCATAAGGATATCCAACAGGCGCAGCGGCTTCCTTCATGGCCTTGATCAAACTGTGCTCGAGTTCCCTCATGGGCGACAACAGTGAGGAGTCCGGGTATTTGCCGATAAAGTCCTGGACGGACTTTAAAGTCTCTTTCGCATGATCAAATTGTGACATCCCCTTGGATTCATGCAGCTTGCCCAAGCCGTGGGTAATTTTCTCATAGTCCGCCGCCCCCTGTGCGGCTGGGGCCGGCGCCTGTTTACCGAACGTCTCTTGGGTTGGCACACGCGTGGCGTCGATCACCTTAACGTTATCAAGGCCGTTCAAGGGCGCGTCGTACATGAAACGTATAGCGTTATTGTCGCTGGAAACCTCAGGGACATGGTCAGGTTTAAACACACTGATCAGATATTCAGGATTAGCACTGTCCTTGTTATACGGCTGATGTAAATATTTCAGTTCGGGGCTGGTAAATATCCTTTTCAAGCCTTTTTCAAACGCTTCTTTAGAAGAAAACGTCGTAAACCCAATATTCGGATCATTGTAATAGTAGGTTCGAGCGCCTGTAGCGTCGACGATAACCCCTGCCGTCAGGCGATGCTCGTCAGCGCTGATCAACAGTGTTGTGGTCTCAGTCGCGTTATAAAGTCGCGGCGCAATCTGTGTATAGGCTTGAACTTTCCTGGTCGCCGGGTCATGCGCAACTTCACGGTCGTCAACCTTGCCATGCACCTCGGCCAGCTTGCGAAAAAACACTTGGGATTCGGGATCATCCGGATGCGCCAGCGCCTGGTACACATTGCTCAAAAACGTGTCCTGCTTGCCTTCTGCCACGGCCAACGACAAAAGATGGCTGAATCCCGAACATTGCCCGTCCGATAACTTATTGATTAAAGAGAGGTAATAACCCTGTGGCATGGGTGTGACCTTCACCCCTTTGTCCGTGATCACCTTGGTAAATATTCTCGCATCGTCATGCGGGCCACTGATAAGGCGTTGCTCAACCCTGTATCGCAGTGCTCCCAGTTGCTGCGGGCTCAATGCCTGGTTCAGTGCCAACCGCATCAGTGCCAAGTCGCTCATTTTTGCTGAATACCCCGGCAGTGTTACGGCCGAGGGAGTGTCATAGCCTTGTTTAAAGTCGGCATGCCCTGGCCCCACAGCGGCATCGCTCATCTTGCTGACAAAATGTTCAAGCACTTTGTCGTCCGGTAGGGAGGCAGGCGGTGTTACTCGGCCCCGAACCTCGACAGTTGAGGTATCCCTGCGGGTTCGGCTGTGCTCAGCGGGTTGTACAGGCGGCGATGTGTCGGTAAGCGCAGGTTGAACATGGCCAGAGAACCGTTGAGTCGTAGCCGAGGAGACGTGCGACATGAAGACTTCCAAGTATAAATAAAGTGAAGCGCTGCCCCTGTAACAGGCATGCCGTAGAGGGCTAACCTACAAACACACACTGTGTGTAACTATCAGATTTATCTGCGAACTTTCTGTTAGTAGCGTTGCCTTTCAGCACCCCGTCTCAAGGTGTTTTTCGTCCTCGCGCCTACCCAAAAACACTTGTTCCTTATCACCGGGGCTGGGGCTAGAATCAGCGCCATTCCTGCACCTGCCTCCCTGATACGAGCCCCCCATGAGCTTTGATTTCGACACGATCCACCCCCGCCAAGGCACCGGCAGCACCAAGTGGAACCGATACCCGCAAGACGTTCTGCCGATGTGGATCGCCGACATGGACATCGCCGCACCACCCGCCGTGCTGCAAGCCCTGCACGCACGCCTCGACCAGCAGGTTCTCGGCTACAGCGTGGCGGGCCCGGATGTGCGCGAAGCCATCATCGCGGACCTGTGGGCAAAGTACGCCTGGCGCGTACAGCCTGAAGAGTTGCTGTTCCTGCCCGGTGTCGAGCCTGGTTTCAATATGGCCCTGCATGCGTTCGTACAGCCGGGCCAGCCCGTAGTGCTGCAAACCCCGAACTACCGGCCGATTCGCCTGGCACCGGGCCACTGGAACCTGCCGCGTATCGAAGTGCCGTTTGAATTGATCAATGGCGAGTACGTCACCCCCATACCCGCCATGCGCCAGGCGCTGAGCGGCGCCGGTGCGCTGCTGCTGAGTAACCCGCACAACCCGGTGGGCAAGGTCTTTGCGCGTGAAGAATTGCTGGCCGTGGCCAATGCCTGCATGGACAACGGCGCACTGATCATCAGTGATGAAATCCATGCCGAGCTGTGCTTTGACGGCCGTCGCCATATTCCCACCGCCAGCCTCAGCCCCGAGATCGCCCAACGCACCATCACCCTGATGTCGGCGAGCAAGGCCTATAACGTCGCCGGCCTGAAGACCTGCTTTGCCGTGGTGCAAAATGCCGAGGTGCGCGAACGCTTCAACAATGCCCGCTGCGGCATGGTCGACAGCGTCAGCCCGCTGGGCCTGGAAGCCACCCGCGCCGCCTACAGCCAATGCAGCGAATGGCTGGACGCACTGGTGCAGTACCTGCAAGCCAACCGTGATTATCTGCTGCACGCCGTACAAAACCGCTTGCCCGGCGTGGTGATGCACGCGCCCCAAGGCACCTACCTGGCCTGGCTGGATTGCAGCGCCCTGGGCCTCGCCGACCCGCAGCAGTTCTTCCTGGAACAGGCCAGGGTCGGCCTGAGCGCAGGCATCGAATTCGGTGATGACAGCCAGCAGTTCGTGCGCCTGAACTTCGGCTGCCCACGATTGATGCTCGAAGAGGGTTTGCAACGTATGGAACGTGCGCTGCGTCTGCGCTGAAACGCAGACGCATCAGTCGGGCGGCGGTGGCCCACGAACTATCTGAAGAGACCTAGCACAATGTGGGAGCTGGCTTGCCTGCGATAGCGAATTAACATACGCCATGTTTATAACTGATACACCGCCATCGCAGGCAAGCCAGCTCCCACACTTGCGAACACATTTACAGCTTGGCAATCGACACTTCAGTCGACTTCACAAAGGCAATCACTTCACTGCCCACTTTCAATTCCAGGTCACGCACCGAGCGGGTGGTGATCACTGAGGTGACGATGCCGGACGCGGTTTGCACGTCGATTTCAGACACCACTTCGCCCAGCAGAATTTCCTTGATCACGCCCTTGAACTGGTTGCGCACGTTGATCGCTTTGATGGTCATGTCGGCTTTCCTTTTGGCTGTTGGGTCAATCCGCACGAATGCGCAGGCCCTCAAAATGCGTTATCGGCACCGATATTAAAAGGAATATATAAGTCTTTATTTATACGATATGGATATATACAAGGTGTTCGCCTGCCAACAGCCGTTCAACACTTTGCCCTCTCCCGCGACAGCCGAATCAGCAGAACCCCGCGCAATCCGCTGCGCACAAGGTGGCACAGAGACTGCATATTCCTTTAAAGCATGATGGAACATGCTGTTTCAGTTTTCTGAATATAAGAAAAGCCTTCTCTCAACGCCTTGCCTGGAGCTGTTCCATGAAACCCTTTGCTTTATTGAGTGCCTGCGCCCTCGCCCTGTGCCTGCAACCCCAAGCCTTTGCCGCCGAAACCGACCCCGCCCAGGTCAACCTGGATTACGCCTATTATTCGCCCGTTAGCCTGGTGCTCAAGCATTTCGGCTGGCTCGAACAGGCTCTTCCTCACACCAAGGTCGGCTGGGTGCTGAGCCAGGGCAGCAACCGCTCGCTGGAATACCTCAACAGTGGCGGCGTCGACTTCGCCTCGTCTGCCAGCTTGTCGGCGGTGTTGAGCCGCGCCAATGGCAGCCCGATCAAATCGGTGTACGTCTACAGTCGGGCTGAATGGACCGCGCTGGTGGTGCGCAAAGACTCGCCGCTCAACACCGTCACAGACCTCAAAGGCAAAAAAATCGCCGCCACCAAAGGTACCGACCCGTACCTGTTCACCCTGCGCAGCCTGCAACTGGCGGGGCTGAAAAAGGATGATGTGGAGCTGGTGCATTTGCAGCATCCCGACGGCCGCACCGCCTTGGAGAAAGGCGACGTGGACGCCTGGGCCGGTCTTGACCCGCACATGGCCGCGAGTGAGATCCAGGCCGGTTCGCGCTTGCTGTACCGCAATAAAGACTTCAACAGCTACGGCGTGATCAGCGTCACCGAGCAATATGCCAAAGCACACCCGCAGACCATCACCAAGGTCCTCGGGGCCTATGAAAAGGCGCGCGATTGGGCCGTGAAGCACCCGGATGAATTCGCCAAATTGCTCGCTGATGAAGCTGGCCTGCCGCTGGAAGTGGCCAAGCTGCAATTGTCGCGCACCGACCTGAGCAACCCGCTGCTGAGCGCCAAGGACGTGGCGTCATCCAAGGCCGCCGCGCCGATCCTGGTGTCTGAGGAATTGGTCCGTCGTGGCGTGGATGTCGACCCCGTGATCGATCAGTTGATCGACACGTCGTTTGGCCAAACCCTGCCCAAGCCTTAAGGGAGGCGTGATGACCGATAAAAGCCAATCACTGCCGCTGCCGACGGCTGTGGTGATCAACCGCAGTGCCTGGCCAAGACGGCTCAAGGGTCTGGTGCTGCCGGTGTTGATCCTGCTGGTGCTGGAGGGGGTGGTGCGCATCGGCTGGCTGCCGTCCTACCAGATGCCTGCCCCCAGCGAAATCGCGGTGACCCTCACCGACCTGGCCGAAGGCGCGTTGTGGAAACACATCAGCGCCAGCCTGTTACGGGTACTGGCAGGGTTTGCCATCGGCGCCAGCCTGGCCCTGGTGTTTGCCGCCTGGGTAGGATTGAGCCGTGAAGCCGAAGCGTATCTGGAGCCGACTTTCGCCGGGCTGCGCTCGATCCCGAGCCTGGCCTGGGTGCCGCTGTTGCTGCTGTGGCTGGGTATCGATGAAACTTCCAAGGTCGTGCTGATCGCGATTGGCGCGTTCTTTCCGGTATACCTCAACGGTGTCGCGGCGATTCGCGATATTGACCGCAAGTTGGTGGAAGTCGGGCAAATGTACGGTTTCAGCCGGTCACGCCTGGTGCGCCGGATTCTGCTGCCCGCCGCCCTGCCCGGCCTGTTCACCGGGCTGCGCAGCGGCTTGAGCCTGGCGTGGATGTTCCTGGTGGCGGCCGAACTGATTGCGGCCACCAAGGGCCTCGGATACTTGCTCAGCGATGGTCGGGAAACCTCACGGCCCGACATCGTGCTGGCCGCCATTATCGTGTTGGCACTGCTGGGCAAGCTCAGCGATGGCCTGCTCGCAGCGCTGGAAACACGCTGCCTGGCCTGGCGCGACACCTTCACAGGCCAGGGTGCGGAGCAATGAGTATGCAAGCATTATTGGAGCTTCGCGTGGCGCGCAAAAGCTTTGCCGGCATTGCGGTACTGAGCAATGTGCACCTGGCGTTGCAACCGCGCGAAACCGTCAGCCTGCTGGGGCCCAGCGGTTGTGGCAAAAGCACATTGTTGCGCATCGTCGCCGGCCTGGAGACCGACTTCCAGGGCGAACTGCGCAGCCCGGATGGCGAAGTCGCCTTTGTGTTCCAGGAACCACGGCTGATGCCCTGGCTCACGGTGGAGCAGAACATCGGTTTCAGCGATGACCGCCACTACGACAAGGCCTGGGTCACCCAGTTGATCGAAGAAGTCGGCCTGACCGGCTTCGCCCAGGCGCTGCCCAAGGCCTTGTCCGGCGGCATGGCGCAACGGGTGGCCATTGCACGCGGGCTGTATTCACGCCCGCAGGTGTTATTGCTTGATGAGCCGTTCAGCGCAGTGGATGCCTTTACCCGCATGAAACTGCAGGACTTGCTGCTGCAACTGGCCAAACACCACGCGATTGCCTTGCTGCTGGTGACCCATGATGTCGACGAGGCGCTGTACTTGAGTGACCGGGTGCTGGTGATGGACAACCGGCCGAGCAGTATTCGCCAGGAACTGGCAGTCGACCTGCCACACCCACGGGACCGGCGTGACCCGGCACTGGCGCAGCTCAAGGCACAGTCATTGACCGAGTTGCAGCGCGCGCATGTGATTTAGGCTCCTGGAAATGGGTTAACTTCCAGTGGCAAACAGGACTGTTATGCCAAGCCCCCTGTTGTGGCGAGCAGGCTTGCCCTGCGTTGGGTCGCGCAGCGGCCCCTTGGGTTCGCAAAGCAGAACATCTGGAAAATTGCGGTGACTGTTTTGGGGCTGCTTCGCAGCCCAACGCAGGGCAAGCCTGCTCGCCACAATAAGCCTGCTCACCACAATAAGCCTGCTCACCGCTACGAACCTGGTTGCCAGCGTCAAACCAGGGTTCGGCTGAGTGTCACCCAATACCGCGTGCGCGCTCGCACTTCAAACCCCAGCGTCTGGGCCAGCAGCGTGAGGATGCGATCGGTGTCATCCAGGCGAAAGCTGCCGGTGACCCGCAGCGTTTCCAGGCTCGGGTCCCAGCGCAACACACCAGGGCGGTAACGTTCCAGCTCGCGCAGGAAATCCCCAAAGGGCTGGTTCTGCGCGGTCAATACGCCGTCACGCCAGCCCAGTTGCTGCACATCAAACGCCGCCCCGGCACTCAGCCCGTGAGGCCTTAACGAGGCTTGCTGACCGCTGTTCAACGTGGTCAATTGCCCGGCCAGATCACGCACCTGCACTGCGCCCTTGAACACCGACACCCGGCAGCCGGACGCCAATTGCCGCACGCACACGTCGGCCTGGCTCACCGCTACCTGGCCGTAGCGCGTGTGCACACTGATCGCCGCTGCGCCCGGCACCGTCAGCGCTAACTCGCCGTCCACCAGCGTGATGCGCCGCTGTGCCAGGTCAACATCCACCGCCGTCGCCGTGTTGAGTTGCAGGCTGCTGCCGTCGGCCAATGGCAGGCGCTTGCGCTCGCCGGTGGCGGTGTGCAAATCAGCCCGCCACGCCTCAATGGGCAATTGGCGGCTGATCAACCAGGCAGTCGGCACCAACGCCGCCACGCCCAGGGCCCGCTTGAGCAACGCACGCCGCCCCGCTTGCGGGTGGTCGAGGCTGGCCATTGCCACTGCCTGGGGCAAGTCACTAAAGCGCCGGCGCAGCGATTGGGCCTTCTGCCAGGTCTGTTCGTGCTGAGGATGGCTGTCGCGCCAAGCCTGCAAATTGGCGTGGTCACGCTCGGTGGCCGCGCCGGACTCCAGCAGCGCCAACCATTGGGCGGCGGCGCGCGCAACCTCGCGGCTCACAGGTCCACCAGCAAGCAATGTTCATAGGCCTGGGCCATGTAGCGCTTGACCGTGCGCTCAGAGACGTCGAGCCGCTCGGCAATCTCGCGATAACCCAGGCCCTCCAACTGGCTCCACAGAAAAGCGCGGCGTACCACCTGTGGCAAACCGTCAAGCAACTCATCCAGGGCGTGCAGGGTTTCCAGTACCAGCCAGCGTTGCTCGGGCGACGGCACGCAGGTCTCGGGCAAACTCGCCAGCGCCTTCAGATAGGCGTGCTCAAGGCTGCGGCGCTGATGAAAGTTGGCCAGCAAACGCTTGCCGACGGTCACCAGATACGCGCGCGGCTCCTGCATTTGCGCAATCGGCTGGGCACTGGCCAGCACCCGCACGAAGGTATCCTGGGTCAGGTCCGCTGCATCCCAGGCATTGCCCAGGCGCCGCCGTAACCAGCTTTCGAGCCAGCTGCGATGATCACGGTACAAACTCGACAAGGTCAGTTCGCCAGTGTGGGTCGGGGCAACAGCATCAGTCATGGCAAGCAACCTGCGCGGCGCGAGTGAGTCTCAAATGAGATTCATTCTATTTAATATCGCGCGGGTGCACCATGCTCTTTTCAACTTTGCGTTTATGCCGTGAGTTCTGCGTCAAACACTTGCCCACGCCCTACTACGCTGGCAGGCGCCAATACCGCGCCCGGTGCCAATACCGCGTTGGCGCCAATCCGGCACTGATCGCCCAGCAAGGCGCCAAACTTGTCGCAGCCGGTACGCTGCAACTGCCCGGCGACGCGCACCCACACGTCCTTGTCCGACCGCTCGTTACGGTAATTGGCGACAATACTGCCGGCTTCCAGATTGATCCCATGCCCCAGAACCGAATCGCCGACAAAGTTGAAGTGCGCCAGTTTGCTGCCACTGAATACAAATGAGGTTTTCAACTCTGCGCCGGGGCCGATGATGCACCGCGCATCCAGCCAGCAACCGCCGCGCAACAGCGAGCCACTGGCAATAAAACACTCGGCGCCGATGATCAGCGGGCCTTTGAGCAAGGCGCCGGGCTCGACGGTGGCGGTACGGTGGATGGCGATTTCATCCTGAATGATGTAATCGGCTGCCAGCAGTTGAGTGAGCATCTGGCGAACAATCACTGGGGCCTGGGTCGTCAGAGCCCAAGGTGCGAGGTCAGCCCAGGGTGCCAGCGGCGATTGGGAAAAGTCGGCGATGTATTCGGCGAGTCGTATCAACGTTGAGCCCTCTCGTAGTCAGAGAAACGCAAAACTTTAGCACTTCGGCGGGACGAGGCAGAGCTTTACTATTTGTCTTTATATAGATATTTTATCTAGATCAGCAAACGAGGACCGCTCATGCAATTGCCCGACTATTTCAATGTCGTCGCCGCCGCCCAACGCCTTGAAGGCTTCGCCCATCAAACACCGGTGTTCACCTCACGCACCCTCGACGCCGAAACCGGCGCCCAGGTGTTTATCAAATGTGAAAACCTGCAGCGCACCGGCTCGTTCAAGTTTCGCGGTGCGTTTAACGCCCTTTCGCAGTTCGACGCGCAGCAGCGCAAGGCCGGGGTGGTGGCGTTCTCCTCCGGCAACCATGCCCAGGGCATTGCGTTGGCCGCCCAATTGCTCGGTATGCCGGCGACCATCGTGATGCCCGCCGACGCGCCCGCCGCCAAGGTCGCCGCCACCCGGGAATATGGCGCCCGCGTGGTGCTGTATGACCGCTTCAACGAGGACCGTGAGCAAATCGGCCGCACCTTGGCGGTGGAACATGGCATGACGTTGATCCCGCCTTACGACCACCCACACATCCTCGCCGGCCAAGGCACGGCCGCCAAGGAGCTGTTGGAATTCACCGGCCCTCTGGACGCCCTGTTCGTCGGCCTGGGTGGCGGCGGCATGCTCTCGGGCACCGCGTTGTCGACCCGCGCGCTGGCCCCCGATTGCCAGCTGTTTGGTGTTGAGCCCCACGCAGGCAACGACGGCCAGCGTTCATTCCAGACCGGCACCATCGTGCACATCGACACCCCGGCGACCATCGCCGACGGTGCGCAAACCCAACACCTGGGCGACTACACCTTCCCGATCATCCGCGACAAGGTCACCGACATTCTCACCGTCTCCGACGCGCAATTGGTGGCCGCGATGAAGTTCTTTATGCAACGCATGAAAATGGTGGTCGAACCCACCGGCTGCCTGGGCCTGGCGGCGTTGCGCCAGTTGGGCGAGCGGTTCAAGGGCCGGCGCGTGGGCATTATCGTCACCGGCGGCAACGTCGACATCGCGCGCTATGCCGCGCTGCTCAGCGAGGCACCATGAATATCATCCACACCGAGACCGCCTCGGCGCCTGCCGGGCATTACGCCCAGGCCATCAGCCACGGCGACACGCTGTATATCTCCGGGCAATTGCCGGTCAGCCCGGATGGGCGCCACAACCTTGAAGCATCGTTTGCCGAACAGGCCCAGCTTGCGCTGGCTAATCTGCTGGCCATCCTGAAAGCCGCCGGTGGCTCGCCGCAGGATCTGGTGAAAGTCACGGTGTATGTGGCCGGGGTGCAGCATTGGGCACAATTCGACCGTATTTACGCCGCCGCGCTGGGCGAGCACCGCCCTGCCCGCGCGGTGGTGCCGGTGCCCGAGTTGCACCACGGTTACCGGGTGGAGATTGAAGCTGTGGCGCGCTACTTGGCGTAGGTGTAGACCGCCGCCCGTGACACGCCCAGGTGCGCAGCCACGGTCTCCATGGCCCGGCGAATGTCCATGCAGCCCGAGTCTTTGAGCTCTTGCAGCAACAGCCGTCGATCCGCCGCCTTGAGCGCGCGCGGCGTGGTGGCCAGGCGTGCGGCGAACTGGTCGATACGGGTGCGGATCACATCGGCACCGGACGGCTCCAGGGATTCAATCAAGGTGTCGCCGGTAACCGAGCCAAATTGCTCGAGCATGCCCTGCAGGCCACGGAACAGTGAAAGGTCGACGTTCATGCACAAGGCCGCGACATACTTGCCGCTGGTGTCCTTGATGCCGATCGAGGTGCTTTTGACCTGGCGGCCATCGGCGAACTGATTGCGGTAATTGGCAATGATCTGCGGGTAGTCGGGGTCGGCAATCCGCGCCAGGCCCAACTCGGTGGTCGGGTCGCCCGGCGAGCGCCCGGAGAGGTTGTTATGGATCGCCAGGATCGCCTGCTGCGGGTCGCGCAAATCGTGCAGCACCACTTCGCAGAACGGGCTGAAGGTTTTGCTCAAGCCTTCGGCAATCTGTTCGAGCTGGCTGATCAGGGTGGTTTCTTCAGGAGAGGTCTTTTTCATGCAAGACAACATATCCAGTCCTGGACAGGCCGTCAATTTGGCCATTGTCCACCCTAGTGGAACTTCAACCATGGACACCCTGGTAGCACTGCTAGACACGTTGAAAATGCAGCGCAACCTCCAGCGCCTGCAACAGCGCCCCCACGTCAAAACCCGAAAGTGGGAGCTGGCTTGCCTGCGATAGCGGTCTTCCAGTGACAAATGTGTCTGCTGACCCGACGCTATCGCAGGCAAGCCAGCTCCCACAATTCTGGCTGTATTTCAAATCAAGCTCGGCGGGGCTACCACAATCAGGCATCCTCAAGAATGAGGTCGGCGCCCTTCTCCGCCACCATCAATACCGCTGCATGGGTGTTACCCGAGGTCACATTCGGGAAAATCGACGCGTCCACAATGCGCAGGCCTTGCAACCCGTGCACCTTCAAGCGCTTGTCCACCACCGACACCTGCGGGTCCGAGCCCATCGCACAGGAGCCGCACAGGTGGTAGATCGAGCCGCTGTTTTCGCGGAAGTATTGCAGCATCTGCTCGTCGCTCTGCACGGCGGCGCCAGGTAACACCTCGGCCACCGTGATGCCTTTGAGCGCAGGCGCCTGCATGATCTTGCGCATCAAGCGGCTGCCCTGGATGACCTCGTCAATGTCCTTTTGCGTACTCAGGTAGTTCGGATCAATCAGCGCTGCGTCCCGTGGGTTATTCGAGGCGATGCGGACAGTGCCGCGGCTGGTCGGCCGGCACGGGTTGAAGCACAGCAGGAAGCCGGAATAAGGCTCGGGCTTGAGGCTGGCCTTGTTGTTTTTCGGGATCTGGTACGACAGCGGGTTGAAGTACAACTGCAGGTTCGGGTCCGCCTGTTCATCGTTACCGCGAAAGAAACCACCGGCCTGGTTGACGCTCATCGCCAACGCGCCCTTGCGAGTGAACAGGTATTTCAGGCCCAGTTTCAGCTGGCCGAACAATGAGCTGAGTTCGTCGTTAAGGGTGGGAATATTGGCCTTGTAGTAGTAGCTGGCGCACAAGTGGTCCTGCAGATTTTCACCCACGGCCGGCAGGTGCTTGACCAGCGGGATGCCGTGTTCGGCCAGCAGTTGCTGATCGGCCACGCCGGACAGTTGCAGGATCTTCGGCGTGTCGACGGCACCCGCGCAAAGGATCACTTCCTTGCGTGCCTTAAAGGTGCGCACCACGCCCTTTTGGGACACGCGAATCCCGCTGGCGCGTTGCTGGTCATCAAACAGCACACGATCAACCAGTGCATGCAACTCAACGGTCAGGTTCGTGCGACTGAGCGCCGGATGCAAATGCGCAAAGCTGCTTGAGCAGCGCTCGCCATTGCGGGTGTTGACGTCATACAGGCCCGCACCTTCGAAATGGGGGCCGTTGAAGTCATCACTGAGGCCGTAGCAGAGCTGTTCGCAGCCCTTGAGGAACGCGTCACAAATCGGGTGGGTCTGGCCCTTCATCGGTGTGATGCTGATGGGGCCGCTGCCGCCGTGGTACTCGGTGTCGCCCAGCGGGTGATTTTCCAGTTTGCGGAAGTACGGCAGTACATCCTTGAAACCCCAACCGTCGTTACCGTTGGCCGCCCAGTCATTGAAGTCATGGGCCTGACCGCGCACGTAGATCATGGCGTTGATCGAACCCGAACCGCCCTGCACCTTGCCGCGCGGCGCATAGATTTCCCGGCCAGCCAAGTGTTTTTGCGGCTGGCTGTAGTACATCCAGTTAAAGGTCGGGTTGTAATACATCTTGGCGAATCCGACCGGGATCTTGAACCACCAGGAACTGTCTTTGCCACCGGCTTCCAGCAGCAACACCGAGTATTCGCCCGAAGCGGAAAGCCGGTTGGCCAGAACGCAGCCGGCAGCACCCGCGCCGGCGATGATGTAGTCATATGTCATTCACGGTTACCGCGTAAGTCGTTTTTATCAGCCCTTGGCGGGCGAAGTGTCTTTGACGTCAGCTGGCGTCGGCGCCATCTGCAGGTGCAAACGCTCGCCGGTGTACGGCGTGTGTTTGCGCACCACGTCCATGTTCAGCTCCACGCCCAGGCCCGGTTCGGTGGACGGGATGATGTAGCCGTCCTCCCATTGCAGCGGCTTGGTCAGCACTTCGGCGTGGAAACCGCCCCAGGTCATGATGCTTTCCTGGATCAGGAAGTTCGGCGTGCACGTGGCCAACTGGAAACTCGCCGCCGCGCCAATCGGCCCGTTGTACAAGTGCGGCGCGATTTGCGCGTAGTAGGCCTCGGCCATGCTCGCGATTTTCTTCGCCTCCAGCAGCCCGCCGCAGCGCGCCACGTTCATTTGCAGGATCGACGCGCCACCGGCCTGCAGCAGTTTGAAAAACTCGTACTTGGTGGTCAGGCGTTCGCCGGTGGCAATCGGGATGCTGGTCTTGGCCGCAACCTGGGCCATGGCGTCTTCCTGGCCAGGCGGCACCGGTTCTTCGAACCATAGCGGGTCGTACTTCTCCAGGCGCTTGGCCAGGCGAATCGCCGATGACGGCACCATCTGCCCATGGGTGCCGAACAACAGGTCACACTTGTCGCCCACCGCCTCGCGGATCTTGCGGCAGAAAGTCTCGCAACGCTCCAGCACTTCCAGCGAAATCTGGTGGCCCGAGTACGCGGTGTACGGGCCGGCCGGGTCGAACTTCACGGCGGTGAAGCCTTTGTTCATATTCTCGATGGCGCACTCGGCGGCCAGGTCCGGGTCGTCGTAGTCGTACTCGCCCTTGCTGTTGACCGGGTACAGGTAGGTGTAGGAACGCAGGCGCTCGTTGACCTTGCCACCCAGCAGCTCATAAACCGGCTTGTTGGCGGCTTTGCCGATGATGTCCCAGCACGCCATTTCCAGGCCGCTGACCACGCCCATCATGGTCAGGTCCGGGCGCTGGGTGAAACCGCTCGAATAAGCCTGGCGGAAAAACCGCTCGATGTGGTGCGGGTCGTGGTTGAGCAGGTAGCGCTCGAACACATCCTCGATGATCGGCAGCATGGCCTTGGGACCAAAGGTGGCGGCGTAAATCTCACCGACACCTTCAATGCCGCAGTCGGTCTTGAGTTTGACGAACAGCCAATACATGCCACCGATATGCGGTGGTGGGACGGCAACGATATGGGTTTCAAGGGCGACGATTTTCATCTCAGGCACCTGTCTGGTTGAATTTTTTACGGTTGATTCGGGCGCGCAGCGTCAGGGCCGCGAGGGTCCCGAGCACGCCGATAAAGGCGATGTAGCCGAAATACAGGTTGTAACCGGCCTTGCCTGGGTAGGTGTCGGTCAGGTAGCCATTGATCAGCGGGATAAAGGTGTCGGGCAGGTAACCCACCACCGAGACGATGCCGATGGCCAGGCCGGTGATGCGCAGCGGAATGTCGCAGCTGTCGAGAATCGCCCAGTACAGACCGCGAATCGCATAGGTCATCAGGCCGATAAAGATCACCGTGCCGATCAGCAGGCCGAGGCTGTTGAGCGCCGGGAACACGATCAGCCCGACCATCGCCAGGGTTACCAGCACCAGCGCGACGATCAGCACTGAGATGTTCGAGAACTTGTCGCCCAGCCAGCCGCCGCCGATGCCGCCGATGGGGCGCATCCACAGTTTGATGGTGGTGATGGTGCCGGCCATCACCGCAGTCATGCCGCTGCCTTGCAAGTAGTCGGAGAAGCTGTAGGTAGCCCAGAACATGTGATAACCGCAGAACACGATGGCGGTCACCAGCCACAGCTCGGGGATTTTCACCAGGGTGGTCAGATCAGCGATCAGGTTGAACTTGCCCTTCTCTACCGCTGGCGTCTCGGCCAGAGACTTGGGGTCTTTGAGCAGTACCAGCCCGCAGCCAATGGCTATACAGATAAACGAGTACAGGTACACCACGTGCTTGAAGCCTTGGGCCGCCGACTGGCTTTGAGTTTCGGTGGCATAGGCAAACAGGCCCAGGGCCACGGTCGCCAGCAAGGCTTCCACCAGGCCGCGACCACCGTCAAGGATGCCGAAGAACCGCCCCTGCTCACTCTGATGAGCAATCATCTTCACGCGCTTGAGCACCGAGGCCCAGAACGTCAGGCCAGTGGTCAGCCCCCAGCAACCGAAAATGATCATCAGGCCGGTCATTGACGGCACGCTGGCGTACCACAGGCCCAGTGCGCCGGTGGCGACCAGCGAGAAGAAGATCAAAAAGCGTGGCGGCAAACGGTCGGCCAGCCATCCGCTGGGCAGGTAGCTGAGCAAAAAGATCGTGCCGAGCATGGAGTACAGGTAGCCCAGTTGACTGTGGTTTATCTGGAACACGTCGAGCATGGTGGTCTGGTAGACCTGGCGCAGGTAGAGGATCGGGTAGATCGCGCCGGCGGCGAGTACCAGCAACAGCAATTGGAAATAACGGCTGGCAGTGTCGTTTGCCGCGGGCACGGCAACGGAAACCTGGGCAACGGGTGCAGGCTTGGACATCATGTGGACCTCAGGCACCCGCTGCGCGGGCGCCCTGATAATTGTTTTTATTAAAGGTGCAACAGGTGCGCGTGGATCAGTACTTCATGACCACCAGGCGGGTCTGGGTAAATTCAAGCATCCCGTGCTTGCCGTCATCGCCGCCCAGCCCTGAGCGTTTCCAGCCGGCATGGAAACCCTGATACGGGTCTGCCGGCGTGCGATTGACGTACAGCTCGCCGGCTTCGATGGCATTCGCCACTTTCATCGCCGTGCGGTAGTTCTCGGTGTAGAGCACCGATGACAGGCCGAATTGATGGTCGTTGGCCATGGCCAGCGCTTCGTCGATGTCGCGGTACTTGAGCACCGGCAACACCGGACCGAAGATTTCTTCCTGAATGATTTCCATGTCCTGGCGGCAACCGCTGAGCAAGGTCGGCGGATAGAAATGGCCCGGCCCGGCTGGCAGCACACCACCTGTTTCCAGTACAGCACCGGCGGCGACGGCGCGCTCGACCATGGCGTGGATATTCTTTTGCGAGCTGGCGTTGACCAACGGGCCCATCAGGCTTTCGTCCGTGGAACGGTCACCGAACTTCACCGCGCTGATCTTGGCTTTCAGCAAAGCGAGGAATGGCTCATAAATACTTTCGTGCACATACACGCGTTCCACCGCCGTACACAGCTGACCGCAGTGGGTGGTCTTGGACGCAACGATAGCGCTGGCGGCTGTTTCCAGGTCGGCATCCGGTTCGATGATTGCCGGGGTCTTGCCGCCCAATTCCAGGGATGGTTTGGCGATATTGGCCTTGCAGTAATCGAGCACGGTACGCCCGGCGTTCACGCTGCCGGTGAGGGTGATCAGGCCGACGGCCTTGTGCGTGCAGACGCTGGCGGCGGTGGCGTGGTCCATGGTCAGGATGTTGATCACACCGGCTGGAATACCGGCTGTCACCACTGCCTTGGCAATTTCAAACGCCGACAGTGGCGTGTTGTTGCTGGGCCGCACCACCACGGTATTACCCGCGATCAGCGCCGGGGCGATCTTGCGCAACAGCGTGTAGACCGGGTAGTTGAACGGGATCAGACAGGCCACCACACCAATCGGCTCGCGGTGCAGGAACAGGTTTTCGTCCGAGGTATCGCTGGGGATGATTTCGCCTTCGATGCGGCGCGCCCATTCGGCGTGGTAACGGGTAATTTGCGCGGCGTAGCGGGCTTCGTTGCTGGCGTCAGTGACGCTCTTGCCGGACTCGCTGGCCAAAGCCGTGCCGATGGCTTCGGCGTGGCTGTCCAGCGCATCAGCGAAGGCACGCAGGTGCTCGGCACGCTCGATGCTGGTGAGCTTGCCCCAGGTTTTCTGGGCGATGGCGGCGGCGTCGACGGCGGCGATGGCCTCATCGGCGGTGGCGGCGCTGACATGGCCAACCAGGGATTCATTGGCAGGGTTGTAGACCGCGATCAGGGCGTCGCTGGCGGGTTCGACGAATTGACCGTTAAAGAAATTGCGCTCGAATTGCATGTGGTTTGCCCAACGTTGTTGTTTTGCGAGTGACATGCAGTTTTGTATTTGCTTGGGGGGTGTGCAAACGACTTATTGGGCGGGGTAACGTGAGGAAAATGCAGGTTTGTGTGCCTGTGGGAGCTGGCTTGAATCCGTGGCTAATCGGATATGTACACAATCAACCCGCCGCAGTAGAGGGCTCCAACTGCCGCTGCGCCAACCAGATCTCCTCCTGCAACCACAGCCCGAACACCTGCAACTGCGGCATATCCGTCTGCTCCGGCCGGGTCACCAGCCAATAGGACTGATGCCCTTCCACATGCACATTCAGCACCTGCGTCAACTGCCCACTGGCCAGTTCCGCTGCGACCATGTGCCAGTCGGCAATGGTAATCCCCAACCCATCCGTCGCCGCCCGAATCGCCAGGTCCAGCAAGTCGAACTCATAGCCGCCCTGGGTATCCACCCCATGAATCCGCGCCGCGTCCAGCCAATGCTTCCACGTCAAGTAACGCTGATCTTCACTGGCCAACACATGCAGTAAGGTCATGCGATTCAGATCCACGCCATCACTGCATTCCCGGGCATACAGCGACGGCGCGCACACCGCGATGTGCCGCTCTTGAATCAGCAATGAACTGTCCAGGCCATCCCACTCGCCATTGCCGAACCGAATGGCGCAATCGAGCGTGCTGGTTTGCGCCAGGCTGTCCTGCAGGCAGGTGGTAATGCTCAACTCCAACTCCGGATGCGCCTCGCGCAAACGCCCCAAACGCGGCATCAACCAGCGGCTGGTAAACGTCGGCGGCGCGTTGATGTGCAAGCGGTTGGAATGGGTTTTCTGCTGGATGCTGCGCACTGTCAGTTCAATCTTGTCGAACGACTGGTGCAACGCCCGCAACAACACGCGCCCGGCACTGGTGAGTTCGAGGTGATGGTGGCGCCGTTCCAGCAGGCTCTCCCCCAATTGTTCTTCCAACTGGCGTACCTGGCGACTGACCGCGCTCTGGGTCACGTTCAACAGCTCGGCAGCCCGGGTAAAGCTGCCGGTGCTGCCGGCGACTTCGAAAGCTTTGAGGGCATTGAGACCAGGCATTTTGCGTTTCATGGAGGGCACTCGACAACGATTAACAAGGAAGATTGAGCAGAGAAATACCCGTACAACATACCTTTTTGTATTGGGCCAGCGGTAGCACTCCCCCCACAGAGAAAAATACTCGACCGAAATCAATCGTGTCGTTTTTGGACTAAACACGTCGCTGACGAATAAATAGCACGCGTATAACGCATGCACACTAAGACAATTAAGCATTGGCTGCCCGCGCACTACAAAAGTTAGTCTTCCCTCCAATTAAGTCTATTGGTTCTTCGCCAACTAAATCGAGGCCGCGCCATGTCTAGCACCCCTATTTCAACGCGGCGAAGTATCGGTTTACTGGCATTGGTATTTACCGCCTGTAACGCGACCACCCACGGTTTCAGTATTTTTCTGTATTCCGCCTTATTGCCGCAGATCCGTGGGGTATTTGAACTGAACTACAGCCAGGCCGCCTTGATTGCAGCCGTGCTGCAGCTGTTCTACATGGGTGCCTCGATTGCCAGCGGCATCGCCGCGGCCTGGGTGAGCCCACGCAATATGGTGCGCCTGACCATCGTGTTAAGCCCGGTGTTGCTGGCACTCGCCGTCGCCACGCCTTGGGTAGTGCCGTTTGCGCTATGCCTGGCGCTGGTGTCGGCCTGCGCGGTGTCGAACTGGAACGCGATTGCCGCATTGGCCCGAGAAGTGATCCCGGCGACTCATCGCAGCCGCGTGCTGGGGTTGGCGTCGTCGGGGGCCGCTTTTGCCATTTGCTTGAATGGGCTATTGATCGCACTGTTGCAAGGTCTGTCATTGCGCCAGTTTTGGTTGATCTGTGCAGGCCTGACGCTGCTGGTCACGCTGCTGACCTTGTGGACCTTGGCAGCGCACGTCGAACAAGCGCCCCGCTCTGTCCAGCCGCCCGCATTCACCCAAGTGCTCAAACAATGGCTGCAACTGTGCGTCGACCAGCCAGTGGCCTTGCACATCGTGATACTCAGCGGATTTATCGGCGCAATCAGTGGACCGTTCCTCAACTTTTTATCGGCCTTTGTCAGTGACCGCCTGCACGCCGGTGCGGCGGTTACGGGCTCGATGTGGACGTTGATCGGCATTGGCGGCGCCATCGGCGGGCTGCTATTGGGCTCGCTGGCGGATCGCTGGGGCGCACTGCGGGTGCTGGCGCTGAGCATTAGCGCATTCGGCCTCGCCATGCTCGGCCTGCTGGGGCATCCCAGCCTATTACTGAGCTGGTGCGCTGCCGGATTGTTCGCGCTGTTCTATTTCCCTTCATGGGGTTTGATGGCCGCCTACCTCAGTGCACGCCTCGATCCGGTGCAAAGCCTGCAAGTGGTGAGCCTGAGCATGGTCAGCTACGGGCTGGCCAGTGCTTCGGCCAATGGGCTGTGTGGTTGGCTGTTGCAGGTCAGTGGCGAATTTGCCGTGGTACATGCCTGGATTGCCGGCTGGGTACTGGCGAGTTTGTTACTGCTCAAGCGCATGGCTCATCGTCAGGTCCTGGACGCGCTGGCTGTGCAGGTACCCTGAGCGCCCCAACTGGCGCTGCAATATTTCTACCAGTGCGTCCACTTCCGGCACCTGGCAACCTGCCGAGCGCCAGAACATCAGGCGCGCCGGTGCAATCGGTGGAAAGCCTTGTTGCTCATCCAGAATCTGCCAGCCCTGCGGCACCAATCGTCGCGCCATGACTCCTACCGACAACCCCTGCTCGATGGCAATCGCAATACCACGCGGGCTTTGGCTGGTATAAACCACCTGCCATGAACGCCCGGCCTGAGCCAGCGCCTGCACGGCATTGGCACGGAACGCACACCCTTCGGCGTAGACAGCCAGCGGCACCGACTGGCGCCCTACGCCACTCCAACTCGGCGCCGCCACCCACACCAACGGTTCATCGCACAGGTATTCCCCCGGTTGCAGGCCCGCATGTTCAACACCCAGTACCAAGTCCAGCTCGCCGCGATGCAAGCGGCTGACCAGCGCGGTAGACATCTCACAGCAAATATCCGGGCGTACCTGGGCAAACTGCGCCTGAAAGTCCTTGAGCATCCCGCCCAGGCAATATTGGGCATAATCTTCGGGCATACCCACATGGATACACACCTGCTCATTGGGTAATTGAGCCGCGTTGACCGCCTCAAGGTGCAGCTTGAGGATCTGCCGCGCATAGATCAGAAAGGTTTCGCCGCTCGGCGTGAGGCCGATGGAGCGGCTGGTGCGGTGAATAAGCGGCGTTCCCACGATCTCTTCCAGGCGCTGCAAGCTCTGGCTGACGGTCGACTGGGTTTTATGCAGGCGCTCGGCAGCCGCCGAAAACCCCTGGCATTCGATAATTGCCACAAACACTTTAAGTAAGCTGCCATCCAGTTCGCCTGACATCACTATCGCCCCTGCCGATGGATTCGATCACAACTTGTAATTTCCCCTTCAAACCGGTTTACGCAACTATCGACTCAACACAACAGCCTACTTCAGGAGCCGTGTATGAGTCTTAAACTTGCCGATGCCGAAACCGGTGATATCAGCGATATCATTAATACAGCGCTGTACCCCATACATGATTCGGGCCATGTTCAACTGCGCGCATTAATTGAACATGCGCGTGCCGAACTGGCCGAAGACGGTTGCTGCCTGCTGAAGAACTTCCTGCGCCCCGAAGTGCTGGAGCAGGCGCGCCTGGAAGGCCAGGCGCTGTCGGGGAAGACGTTCTATTCGGTGCGCAAGGTCAACCCCTACTTCACCGAAGACGACCCCAGCCTGCCCCAGGATGACCCGCGCCGCACGTTCATGGAGCGCACCAGTGGATTCGTGACCCGCGACATGATCGCCCCCGACGCGATCATCCATCGCCTGTACGTGTCGCCAATGATGAAGCGCTTTATCGGCGCCTGCCTCGACGAACCGGAGATTTTCGAATACGCCGACCCTTTCGCCGGCCTGGTGATCAACGTGATGCCCGAGGGCACCGAGCAGCCTTGGCACTTCGACACCAACGAATTCATTGTCAGCATGATGACCCAGAAGCCCGAGGCCGGTGGCCTGTTCGAGTACGCGCCGATGATCCGCTCGCGCAGCCAGGAGAACCTCGGCGCCGTCGGCAAAGTGGTGCGTGGCGAAGACCGCTCGCGGGTGCAGGAACTGGAACTCAACCCCGGTGATTTGCAGATCTTCAAGGGCCGTTTCTCGGTGCACCGCGTCACCCGCGTGGAAGGCTCAACCGAACGCAACACCGCGATCTTCGCCTACTCCGAGAAACCCGGAATCATTGGCCGCGCCCAACGCACCAAACAGCTTTACGGACGCCTGTCCGAAGCCCACCTGCAAGCCGAACGCAACCTGGTGCGCAGCGACCAGTTGCTCGACTGATTCACGCCCATAAAAAACCAAAAAACCGTCTTTGCCCTGCGAGGAACACCCATGAGTCTGTCCGGCCCCAACCGCAAACCCGCCGACTGCGAACCCACCTATGACGAAATCCAGCAAATCCAGCTGGACCGCCTGCAACGGGTACGCAACGAACTGAAAAAACGTGACTACGCCGCCTGTGTGCTGTTCGACCCCACCCATATGCGCTACGCCACCGGCTCACGCAACATGCAGGTGTACTCGGCGCGCAACCCGGCGCGCTATGCGTTTATCCCGGCAGAAGGCCCGGTGGTGATCTTCGAGTTCGGCGGCTGCCTGCACCTGGCCGAAAGCCTGAATACCGTGGATGAAGTGCGCCCGGCCAAAGCCATTTCCTACTACTTCTGCGACAGCTTCTTGAGCAACGTCACCGCCGACTGGGCCGCCGAGATTGACGAACTGGTGCGCAAGTGCGGCGGGGGTAAACGCATTGCCATCGAAAGCGCCACCTCGGCCGCCGCGTTCGAACTGCAACGGCTGGGTTACCAAGTGTTTGACGCCCAGGAACCGCTGGAGCGTGCGCGCTGCATCAAGGTGCCCAACGAACTGAAAATGATCCGTGCCAGCCTGCGCGCCACTGAAACGGGAGTGCGCCTGATGGAAAGTAAACTGGTGCCGGGCATCAGCGAGAACGAACTGTGGTCGCATCTGCACCAGCATGTGATCGCCACCGATGGTGATTACGTCGAGACTCGCCTGCTGTCCTCCGGCCCACGCACTAACCCGTGGTTCCAGGAGTGCAGCACGCGGCCCATCGAAGCCGGTGATCTGGTGGCGCTGGACACCGACGTGGTCGGACGCTTTGGCTACTACGCTGACTTTTCGCGCACCTTCCTCTGTGGCGACCAGGCCGCCACCGCCAAACAACAGGAACTGTACAAACTGGCCTACGAGCAAGTGCAGACCAACGTAGAAATGCTCAAGGCCGGGCGCAGCTTCAAGGAGTATGCGGAGATGGCCTGGAAGATTCCCCAACATTACAAAAACAACCGCTACTTCGCCCTGGCGCACGGGGTTGGCATGACCGGTGAATACCCTTACGTGGTGCACCGCGAAGACATCGACGCACTGGGCTATGACGGCGTGTTCGAAGCCGGCATGACCATCTGCGTGGAAAGCTACATCGGCCACGATGACGGCGGCGAAGGCGTGAAGCTCGAAGAACAGATCTATATCCACGAACACGGTATCGAGTTGCTCTCTGATTACCCGTTCGACCCGCGCCTGTTGCCACGCTGAACACGTCTAGCTCGAGAGGTGGCCTTGGTTAGAATCCGTAACATGCATTTATAGAAGGTTACTGCGCAGAATTTGTCGTTTGTCCATCTTTGCGCAAATGACAAAACTGCGGGCATCTCTAATAAAAACAACATGAGAGCTGCCCTATGTCCTATCCCATTGCCCGCCTTCTGACTTCGTTGCGCCTTGTTCTTCTGCCGGTTTCACAGCGGTTCGTGCTGCGCCGTTGCTGCGCTTGCCACTGACCCTTTCGGTTCAACAAAAACGCATATTCGCAAGTACCGGAGAGGCTTATGAAAGACTTGACTACCCTGGACGGCGCCCCGCCGCATCCAGCCATCAATGACTTGTGTGTGCAAGTTAAAAGCGCCGAAATCAACCGCCGCCAGTTCCTGCGCACCGCCGCGCTGCTGGGCGTCACCGTCGCCAGCGCCAGCACCTTTCTGGGCTCTGCTTTACTGGGCAGCGACGCCCAGGCCGCCGACGCCACACCGGCCCGCCAAGGCGGCAGCCTGCGCTTTGCCTGCGCGATCCAGGAAATCCAGGACCCGATGCTGATCACCTGGATCGAAGCCTCGAACCTGTTGCGCAATTCGCTGGAATACCTAACCTGGGTCGACGCCGACAACATCACCCACCCGTACCTGGCAGAAAGCTGGAGCCCGTCTGACGACCTCACCACCTGGACCTTCAACCTGCGCCAGGACGTGAAGTGGAGCAACGGTGACAGCTTCAACGTCGACGACGTGCAGCACAACATCGAACGCTGGATCGCTGCCGACTCCAAGTCGGTCAACCGTACTGCGTTCCAGGACATCAAGGCCTTCGAAAAGGTCAGCGACTACCAGTTTCGTCTACAGCTCAAACGGCCAATGCTGGCGATCCCGGAAATGCTCAACGCCTTCACCTGCGCCATCGTGCACCGCAGCTTCAAGGCTGGTGACGACTGGTCCAAGAACCCGCTGGCCACCGGGCCGTTCAAGCTGGTGGCGTTCGCAGTGAACAAGCAGGCGACCTTCGCCAAGCGCGCCGATTATTGGGGCAAACCCGCCAACCTCGACGAGCTGCGTTACATCGACATGGGAACCGACGTGTCTACCCACCTTGCCGCACTGCAAGCCGGGCAAGTCGATGTGCTGTACCGCGTGACCGTGGCCGAACTCGACCTGGCCAAGCGCCTGCCCGGCGCGCAGCTGCTGACCTGCAAATCCGCGCAAACCGTGGTGATGCGCATGGCCTGCGACCAGAAGCCCTTCACCGACCTGCGCATCCGCAAAGCCGTGGTGCTCTGCGCTGATAACGCGCAGATGCTCAAGATCGCCTATCGCGGCATGGGCACGCTGGGCGAAGACCACCATGTAGCCCCCTCCCACCCCGAATATTTCCCGTTACCCAAACGCGAGCGTGACGTGGCGGCGGCGAAAAAGCTGCTGGCCGATGCCGGTTTCCCCAACGGTTTGGATATCGACCTGATCGTCGGCAACACCCAGGGCCGCTATGAGCAGGACTGCGCGCAGATCCTGCAACAGAACTGCCTGGAAGCCGGAATTCGCATCAACCTGAAAGTGGTGCCCGCCGCGCAGTATTGGCCAATCTGGGACAAGGCCGCCTTCAGCCTCACCTATTGGGCGCATCGCCCGTTGGGCGTGATGTCCCTGGAGCTGGCCTATCGCGGCGGCGGCGCCTGGAACGAAAGCCACTACAGCGACCCGGCGTTCGACGCCGCGCTGGACAAAGCCATGGGCATCATCGACCCCAAGCAACGCGCGGTGGCGATGCAAAGCGTCGAGCAGATTTTGCAGGACGCCTGCGTGATCGTGCAGCCGTTCTGGGGCGACAAGTTCACCGCCGTGAGCAAAAAAGTGCAGGGCTTTGAGGTGCATCCTTCCGACTTTTACCCCATGGGTAACGTGTGGTTGAGCGCCTGAATCAAGGCGCACGCGTTTCCTGCCCACATGGGCAGGCATTCCAAACTTCGTCGGAGCATGCACCCATGGCTCATTTTCTATTGCGAAAATTATTAGCGCTGATGGCGACGCTGCTGTCGGTGTCCTTGATCGTGTTCCTGGCCCTGGAACTGAACATCGAGGACGTCGCGATCAACGTCCTCGGCCCCTACTCCGCCGCGGATCAGCGCGCGGCATGGCTGGTGGAACATGGCTACAACCAACCCTTCGTGTGGCGTTACCTGCTGTGGCTCAAGGACTTTGTCAGCGGCGACTGGGGTACCTCGGTGTACTTTCGCGAATCGGTAATCAAACTGTTGCTGCCTAACCTGGCGCAAACCCTCACCCTGGCCGGCCTGGCCTTGCTGGTGATGGTGCCCGTGGCGTTGACCCTGGGGATTCTCGCCGGCATTCGCCAGGGCTCGGTACTGGACCGGCTGGTGTCATTCCTGTCGATCGTCACTACCTCGATCCCCGACTTTGCCAGCGCGGTGTTCGTCTCGGCGATCTTTGTGTTCTGGCTCAACTGGCTGCCAGGCGTAAGCAGCATGAGCGACGGCTTCAGCGCCGTGCAACTGGTGCTGCCGTTGATGGTGCTGTGCCTGTTCGGCATCGGCTACCTGGCGCGGATCACCCGGGCGTCGATGGTCGAGGTGATGCAGTCGCCGTACATCCGCACCGCGCGGCTCAAAGGCGCTTCCACCGCGCGCATCGTGGTTCGCCATGCCCTGCGTAACGTATTGATCGCGCCGATCACCGTGATCATGCTCTACATCCCATGGCTGCTGTCCAACGTGATCGTGGTCGAGGTGTTCTTTGCCTACAAGGGCTTTGGCTCGCTGCTCTACACCGCGTCGCTGAACCATGACGTGTACCTGATCGAAGCCTGCGCGATGGTCAGCGCGGTGGTGGTGGGCATCACCAAGATCTTCTCGGATCTGGCCTACACCTGGCTCAACCCGCGCATCACCCTGCGCAGTCTTGGCGGGGGTGCTCAATGAATCGTCTGCACGCCTTCAAACATCCCCTGGCGTTGCTCGGCTTGTTGCTGGTCGGCGGCTGGGTGCTCACCGCGCTGTTTGCGCCGTGGTTGGCGCCGCATGATCCGTTGGAGAGCTTCACGCCCTTGCTGACGCCGATGAGCGTCGGCGACAACGGCCAAAGTTTCCTGCTGGGCACCGACATGATCGGCCGCGACATTCTCTCGCGGCTGATCTGGGGCACACGCACGGTGCTGTTGTGGTCGATCCTGGCCACCCTCACGGCGTTCGCCGTCGGTATCGCCATGGGCCTGTGTGCCGGTTACTTCAACGGCTGGGTCGATGCGCTGCTGTCGTATGTGGCCGACACCGTGCTGTCGTTCCCGGTGCTGGTGTTGTACATCGTGATCATCATTGCCCTCGGCGCCTCGGCGCTGAACATCCTGATTGCGGTGACGTTTACCAGTGCGCCGGCGATCTTTCGCATCATGCGCGCACTGACCATCGACATTCGCTCACGTGACTACGTGCTCAGCGCGATCACCCAGGGCGAAGGCTCGCTGCGCATCATGCTGGTGGAGATTTTGCCCAACTGCGGTGGCCCGTTGATCGTGGATTTCTGCCTGCGCATCGGCTACACCGCGATCATGATCGGCGCCCTGGGCTTTCTCGGCCTCGGCCTGCCGCCGCCCACACCCGACTGGGGCGGCATGATCAACGACGGCCGTGCCATGGCCATCGCCTTCCCGCACCTGGTGATCTTCCCGTGCATTGCCATTTCCACCCTGATGCTGGGCCTGAGCCTGCTGGCTGACGGCCTGGATGAAAACGCCCAGCAAGGCGCAAGGAATTGAGCATGAACCCACAACCTGTATTGCGCGTGCAAAACCTCTCGATTGAACTGCCTGTCGGCGCAGACCGCAGCCATGCCGTGCACGGCATCAGCCTGGAGGTGCACAAGGGCGAAATACTCTGTGTGATCGGCGAATCCGGCTCCGGCAAATCGGTGCTGTCGGCGGCGATTATGGGCGACTACGCCAAAGGCTTGCGCCACGCCGGTGGGGTGATCGACTTCCTTGGCGATGACATTTGCCGCCTCGACGAAAGCCGCCTGCGCCAGCTGCGCGGCAACCGTATCGCGATGATTTTCCAGGAGCCCATGGCAGCGTTGAACCCGGCGATTCGGATCGGCAAGCAAGTCGAAGAGATCTTTAATATCCATGCGCCGCAAATGCCCCCGCGCGAACGCCGCGAACGCATGCTCGCGTTGCTGGAATCCACCCAGTTGCCCGACCCGCCGCGCATCGCCAACAGCTTTCCCCATCAACTCTCCGGCGGCCAATGCCAGCGCGTGGTGATCGCTATGGCCTTGGCGATGAACCCGGATTTGTTGATCGCCGACGAACCGACCACCGCCCTCGACGTGACCACTCAAGCCCAGGTGTTAACACTGGTGCGCGACCTGCGTGGGCGCGGCCAGCACGGCATTTTGTTTATCACCCACGACTTCGGGGTGGTGGCGCAGATCGCCGACCGCATTGCGGTGATGGAAGGCGGCCGCCTGGTGGAAATCGGCGAACGCGACCAGGTGCTCAACGCCCCGGCCCACGCCTACACCCGCAAGTTGATTGCGGCGGTGCCGGCGCTGCACCCGGAACTGCATAAGCCGAGCGCCGACGGCGAGCTGGCGCTGCGCATCGAGAACCTGACCAAGACCTACACCGTCGGCGGCAGCTCGGTCGCGGCCTTGCGTAACGTATCGCTGAACCTGCCACGCGGCAAAACACTGGCGATTGTCGGCGAGTCCGGCTCGGGGAAAAGCACGCTGGTCAAGGCTGCAATTCGTCTGATCGACAGCGACAGCGGGCATGTGTGGGTCGGTGATACGGACTTCCTGGCCTTGCGCGGCGCGGCCCTGGCGGCCAATCGGCGGCGTATCCAGATGATCTTCCAGGACCCGTATGGCTCACTCAACCCGCGCCATCGAGTCGGCGACATCATTGCCCGTGCTGCGCAACTGCGTGGTTTATCGGCCAAGGACGCCTGGGCCGAGGCCGGTGATTTGCTTGAACAAGTGGGCCTCAAGCGCGATGCGCTCAAGCGCAAACCCCGGCAGTTTTCCGGTGGCCAGCGCCAGCGCATCGGCATCGCCCGCGCCCTGGCGATGCGCCCGGAAGTGTTGATCGCCGATGAAAGCGTCTCGGCGCTGGATGTGTCGGTGCAAAAGCAGGTGCTGGAGCTGCTGGCCGATCTGCAAAAGCAACTCAACCTGAGCATCCTGTTTATCACCCACGACCTGCGCGTGGCGGCGCAGATCAGCGACCACATCGCCGTGATGCGCCAGGGTGAGGTGGTCGAATACGGCAGCGCCGAACAGGTGCTGTTGCGGCCCCAGAACAGCTACACCCAGGCCTTGCTCGCCGCCGCGCCAGGCGCCACGCAATTACCGGCCGCCGGGCCGCCGCTGAGGTTGATCCGCCCCGCCGCGCACTGAGTTCCAAGCCTTTCCCTGTGTCGCAGCGTTCGCTGCGACAACGGGCTGCTGTTGCCCAAAATAACTAATAACGAGAGTAAAACCATGCGACCAACCCTACGTTACATCGCCCTGGTCCCCGTGCTCGGCGCCCTGGCGGCACCCGCCATGGCCTACCAGGTTACCGACAACCTTGACCTCGGCGGCGCCGTACGCGCGCGTTGGGACTATGACCCGGACCGCGGCATCCAGAAGTTCGGCCTCGACACCGCATTCCTCACCGCCAAGTACAACTCCGACACCTGGATCGGTGAGGCGCAGTACCGCTTCTACGGGCGTTCGTACCCGTACCAGTACACCAAGAACTACGGTGATATCCAGTTCGCCAAATTTGCGTGGGTGGGCTACAAGTTCAATCCCGACCAGCAAGTGCAAGTGGGTCTGAACACCGTGCCGTTCGGCTTGCAGCCCTATTTCGGCAGCACCTTCTACGAAACCCTGGGCAATGTGATCGGCCTGGAAGACGTGCAACAGGTCGGCGCCAAATACATCCAGCAAAGCGGTGACTGGAATATTCAGGCCGGTTATTACCTGCGCCCGGCGTGGCAAGGTAAAGGCACCAGCAAGGGCGTGACCTATTCCAGCGTGGTCTCCGAAGCCGACAGCTACGTGGCCGACGGCAGCAACAACCAGGAACGCAACACCGTGGTGGTACGCGTGGCCAAGGCAATGGACCTGGGTAACTGGAAATCCGAAGTCGGCCTCTCCGGCCTCACCTCGACCCTGGAGAACAAAGACACCGGCGACGACGGCCGCCGCAACGCCGTGGCCATTCACTACCTGGGCAAAAACGGCCCGTGGGGCGTGCAACTGCAGGCGGCGCGCCAGCAAATGTCGCCGCGCAACGAAGGCACCGACGGCGTGGTGACGCTGGGCGGGTATGACGGCACCTTCAACGTCGCCAGTCGCGGCAACTTGTATGTGGCGGATTTGAGTTACGACGTGGGCGGCAAATACCTGTTCGATCAGATCAGCGGTGTGAAGCTGTATGCCAACTACAGTGCCTTTGACAAGTCTGACAATGACTTCAAAACCTCACAACGGCTGATCCTGGGCACCTCGTTTTCGGTCAGTAAATTGTGGGTAGCGACGGAGTGGCTGATCGGCAAGAACGACCCGTATATTGGCGGCAGCAGCTACACCCAGAGCTTGGGCGCAGGCGGCAGTAATCAGTTGGAAAATCAGCTGTACATGAACATCGGTTACTACTTCTAATAGGCCACCGACGCCATCGCAGGCAAGCCAGCTCCCACATTGAAATGCATTGCCAGTGTGGGGGCTGGCTTGCCTGCGATGAAGCCCGCAAAAACACCATAAAAATAACAAGTATGGACCCCACCCATGCGCCACTTGCCCGCCCTCACCATGCTCCGCGTCTTCGAAGAAGTCGCCCGCCATCGCAGCTTCAGCCAGGCCGCGGTGGGCCTCAATGTGACCCAGGGCGCGGTCAGCCGCCAGATCAAGCAACTGGAAGACTACCTCGGCGTCGCCCTGTTCATTCGCACGCCCCAAGGCCTGTCCCTGACCGAAGCCGGCTTTGCCCTCTCGCCGCACCTGAGCGACGCCTTCGACCATATCGAGCGCGCCCTGCAAGCCGTGCGCGTGCCCAACCTGCGCCAGCGCCTGCGCGTCGTCGCACCGCCTACCTGGGCCACGCGCTGGTTGTCGGCGCACTTGCGGCGTTTCTGCGAGCGCTACCCGGATATCAACCTCAGTGTCACCCACCAAAACACCCACGACAGCCTCGCGGAGATCGACTGCCGGATTCGTTTCGGCCTGCATGCGGACCCGCATTGCAGCAGTGAGCTGTTGGTGATGGAACGGCATATTGCCGTAGCCAGCCCGGAGTTGTTCGAAGGCGGCCAACCGCCGGATCTGCGGCGCTTCCCATTGCTGCATATCCTGCACGACGGTAAGCGTTTGAAGGTTTGGGAGAACTGGCTGGCGGCCATGGGCCGAGACGACATCGATGCGGGCCAGGGCCTGGAATTCAGCACCCTGGACCAAGTGATCCACACTGCCCTGGCCGGCGGTGGCCTGGCGGTGATCGACCGGCAGATGATCGAACGTGAACTGGCCAATGGCAGTTTGGTGCCGATCACTCCCGTGGAAGTGATCGGCCCCTATGGTTATTGGCTGGATGTGGCAACCGACAAACAGGGCTTATCCAAGGTTGGCTTGTTTACGCAGTGGTTGGGCCAGGTCAGCAATCCCTGACACCGGCGGCGCTTGGGCTTTGCACGCCTGACTCAAGGTCAACGCCTTGGTCTCTGGCGCCCAGGCCCAGGAGATGATCGCACCCAACACCAGGATAGCCGCGAGAATGCCCATGGTCGGGCTCAAGCCGATCCCCGCCACACTCACCGGCAGCAAAAACGTGCTGATCGCCGACCCCAACCGACTTACCGCCGTCGCCAGGCCAATCCCGCTGGCACGCACTTCGGTAGGAAAGCTTTCGGCCGGGAACACGCCAACCAAGTTGCTCACGGCCGACAACACCAGCGTGAACACACCAAAGGTCAGCACCATCAACCACGCCATACTCCCCGGCAACACAGCGAGCAAAAACAACGCCGCCGCGAGGATGATGAATGAGTTTATGAGGAAGCCCCGCCGCGAGAACTTCACGGTGCACCAAATACCTATTAATGCACCGACAATCAGCAACAGGTTAAGCAGCAACTCAGTACCGAACCCCTGGGACAATCCCATCTTCTGCAGGATCGATGGCAGAAACGTATAGATCGCGAAATACGGCATCACGATACAGACAAAAAACAGGCAATTGAACGCGGTGCGCTTACGGTACTCACGACTGAACAACACGCCATAACCGGAACGGGTCTGCGTCGGCGGCTCTTCATCCAACACCACATGCTCGCCCAAGTGCTTTTTGACGATGGCACGGGCCTCGGCGATGCGCCCACGGTTGACCAGCCAACGCGGTGATTCCGGCGTGCCGACTCGGGCGATCAGGATCAACCCGGCCGGAATCGCCGACGACGCGAGCATCCAGCGCCAGGCGTCGTCGCCGAGGCTGAGCATCGCGGTACCGACAAAGGTTGCCGCCACATAACCAACGGTCCAGACCACGCTGAAAGAGCCGAGCAACACGCCGCGATGCTTCTTCGGCGCGAACTCGGCAAGCATGGCGTGGCCCACGCTGAAATCTCCGCCCAGGCCAATGCCGATGAGGATGCGGCACAGCAACAGGCCCATGGCCGTCTCGGCATAAAACTGCATGACCGAGGCGACGGTAATCAGCACAAAGCTGACCAGGAAGATTTTCTGCCGGCCGAGGCTGTCGGAAATCCAGCCGAAAAACAGGCTGCCCACAAACAGCCCGATCAGCGCCGAAGCGCCGATGAGGCCTTGCCAGAAGGCATCCAGTTGCATCTGTGGGCTGAGCAGGGTGAAAGCGATACCGATCAAGCCAAGGATATAGCCGTCGGTGAAATGCGCGCCGAAGGTGAGGCCGGCGATTTTCAGGTGAAAACGGCCGATGGGCAGGTCGTCGATTTTGACGGGTTGAGCAGTCATGGTGTTCTCCATTTTGTTGTTCTTGACGGAGTAACAGCGGGCAACACCCGATCCAATGTGGGAATGGGCTTGTGTGGGAGCTGGCTTGCCTGCGATAGCGGTGTGTCAGTTAATCGATGGGTGGCTGACCCACCGCTATCGCAGGCAAGCCAGCTCCCACATTAGGACTGCGTGGTCTTACAGCCCTCCCATTAACAGGTATTTGATCTCCAGGTAATCATCCAGCCCATACTTGGAACCTTCACGGCCCAGGCCCGATTCCTTGATCCCACCAAACGGCGCAACCTCGGTGGAGATGATCCCTTCGTTGATGCCGACCATGCCCGCCTCCAGGCCTTCGGCCATGCGCCACACCCGGCCGATATCGCGGCTGTAGAAGTAGGCGGACAAGCCGAACGGCGTGTCATTGGCGCGTTGCAGCACCTCGGTCTCATCCTTGAAGCGGAAGCACGCGGCCACCGGGCCAAAGGTCTCTTCCTGGGCGATCAGCATGTCGCCATGGGCTTCGGTGAGAATGGTCGGTTCGAAAAAGGTGCCGCCCAATGCATGGCGACGGCCGCCGCAGAGCAGTTTGGCGCCCCTCTTCAGCGCATCGCCCACGTGCGCTTCAACCTTGGCCAAGGCCGCCGCATTGATCAGCGGGCCTTGCTCGGTGTCGCCGTCCAGCGCACTGCCCACGCGCATGGCGCTGACGGCTTCGGCCAGTTTGCGCGTGAACGCGTCGTAAACGCTGTCCTGGATAAAGAAGCGGTTGACGCACACACAGGTCTGCCCGGTATTGCGGAACTTGGACGCCATGGCGCCTTTGACGGCGGCGTCCAGGTCGGCGTCGTCGAACACGATAAACGGCGCGTTGCCGCCCAGTTCCAGCGAGACTTTTTTCAGCGTGTCGGCGGCCTGGCGCATCAGCAGTTTGCCGGTGCGCGTGGAGCCGGTGAACGACAGCTTGCGCACTACGCTGGAAGCTTGCAGCGCGCCGCCGATGGCCACCGCATCGCCGGAGACAATATTGAACACCCCGGCCGGAATGCCCGCCTGCTCGGCCAGTACCGCGAGGGCAAACGCCGACAGCGGGGTTTCTTCCGATGGCTTGAGAATCATCGTGCAACCGGCCGCCAGCGCCGGGCCGACCTTGCGGGTGACCATGGCCAGCGGGAAGTTCCACGGCGTGATTGCCGCGACCACGCCGATGGCTTCCTTGGTCACAATAATGCGCGCGTCGGCCTTGTGGGTCGGTATCACGTCGCCATAGGCACGCTTGGCCTCTTCACCAAACCACTCCAGGAAACTGGCGGCGTAGACCACTTCGCCCATGGCTTCGGCCAAGGGTTTGCCCTGCTCCAGGCTGAGCAGTTGGGCCAGGTCTTGCTGATGGCTGAGCATCAACTCGCTCCAGCGCTTGAGGCGCTGGCTGCGTTCCTTGGCGGTGAGCTTGCGCCAGGCCGGCAGCGCGCGGTTGGCGGCGTCGATGGCCAGGTTGGTTTCTTCAGCACCAGCGCGTTGCACCTCAACAATCAGCACGCCATTGGCCGGGTTGACCACCGGGTAAGTCGGCCCACCGCTGGACCATTGGCCGTCGATGTAGTTGCCAGTACGGATCAGCGGGTTCATGCCACGGCCTCGATCAGGTTGAAACGGTCCAGGCCCGGGCGGGCCGCGCGCAGGATGCGCTTGCCGGCGGTGTAATCATTGATCACGTCGCACGGGGTGTAATTGCGTTCCAGCTCGTGCAGCTCTTCGGCGTCGAGTTGGGTATCCAGGGCCGCCAGCGCGCTGTCGAACTGCGCAGTGGTGTCGGCGCCCACCAGCATCACGTCGACGCCTGGGTGGTTGGCGACCCAGGCCTGGGCAATCTGCGCGTTGGACACGCCACGGGCACGCGCCACGCGCTGTACCGAATGAGCGATGTCGAACGAGGCCTGGTCGCTGTACATCTGCTGGGTGAAAAAGTCGGTCTGGTTGCGCGTCGACTGCACTTCGCCGGTCAGCAAGCCACGCGCCAGCGGACTGAACACCGAGACGCCCAGGCCCTGGTCGCGGCAGAACGGGATCATCTCGCGTTCTTCTTCGCGGTAGGCGCAGTTCAGTTGCAGCTGCATATTGATCGGCTTGACCCAGCCATTGCGTTCGCAGGCCATGAGGATTTTCGCCAGTTGACCGGTGAGCATGGTCGACACGCCGATGTAGCGGGCCTTGCCGGAACGCACGATATCGTTCATCGCCGCCATGGTTTCTTCGACCGGAGTGTTCACATCGAAGTAATGCAGCATGAACACGTCGACGTAATCCATGCCCAGACGGGTAAGGGACGCGTCGATACTGTCCATGATGTGTTTGCGTGAGTGGCCGCTGGCATTGATGCCGCTGCGGGTGCCGTAGCCGACCTTGGTGGTGACCACAATGTCTTCACGCCGGGCCACACGCTTGAGGATGCGCCCCACCACTTCTTCGCCGACGCCTGCAGAATAGAAGTCGGCCAGGTCAATGAAGTTGACGCCGTTGTCCAGGGCGTGGGCGACGATCGGCTCGCTTTGCTTTTCATCGAAAATCCACGGTTTCCAGTCCGGGGTGCCCATGTTCATGGTGCCCAGGCACAGACGCGAGACTTGCAGGCCGGAGTTGCCCAAACGAATGTATTGCATGGCAGTCTCCTCAGGCCTTTGGCGTGTAGAAAGGGTTGCTGATGTGGTTGACCACATCCGCAAATTGCGCGGTGTACGGCGTGCCATTGAGGGCCGCGCGGATCGCGGTGCGGCAGGCGTTGTAGTTGTTCAGGTAGACCGCATCGAGGTCATCGCAGCCTGGGTTGACCCAGTTGGCGGTGACAATCGCCCACTCGTCTTCGGCTTCCGGCGGCAAGGTGCCGTCCAGCAAGGCTTCGAGCACCGCCTTGGCGATGCCGGCCTGGGACGCGCCCCAGGTGGCGTTGCCGTGCAGGTCGCTGCCGATCGCGGCTTTGTTGACGTAGAGGGTCATGGGTTTGACCGGGATATTCGGCTGGGCGATCACCATAAATGGGCAATGGCCCTGGCTTGGGGACGCCAGACTGTTGGCGAACGCTTGGCCGGCAGGGCCGTTGCGTGGGCCGATCAGGATGTTGATGTGGGCAGCATTGACGCCAGGGCCTTCGAAGCCTTCGCCGATGTACAGATCAAGTGCTTTCATTTTCGCAATCGCTCGTTGTTGTTATGGGAGCTGTTTGGCGAATTTTTAGCACTGGCGGCAGAAGCGCCCGTAACCATTAAAAGTCATGGGGCTGTGAGTTTTTATCATGCCCCTGCTAGAGGGCGAGTTCCATCTTGATAATCTCGATGGAAACCGGGCTGTTGCCTCGGCTGAAGGTGCCCTCGCCGACCTTGCGAAAGCCGAAGGCGGCATAGAACTTTTCGGCGTTAAGGGTCGCTTCCAGGTAAGCCTTGGCATGGCCGGCGTTCTTGATGCGCTGCAAGGCTTCATTCAATAAGCGTGCGCCAATGCCCTGCCCGGCGGCAGCGCCGCGCACGAACAGCTTGCTGATTTCATGCCCGTCGATTTCGATAAACCCCTGCAGCCTGTCGGTGTACGCCAGCCACAGGTTGCCGGCGGCGATGGCCTCGCGATAGGTAGCAGGTGAGCGGCCGTCGAGCCACATGGCGATCTGTTCGGGGCCATAGTCACCTGTGCAGAGTGTTTCGACGGAGTTTCTATGCACGTCGAAGAGGCTTTGCGCGTCTTCCAGCAAGGCGGATCGGATCAGTATTTTTTTCATTCCCTTGAAATTCCACTGGCAGCCAATGAACCCAGGTTTTATAGCTCAACCGACGCTGCGCCGCGACCCAAGACCGCACATCTTGTGCGTTGACCTGCTTTGTTACACACAATATAGTGTGCCCACAAACACAAACCACCACTACATAGTGTGCAGTATCGGTATTTACCGACCACACTCTGCGCAGTATTTCAATGCCTTGAAGCCTGCAAAAACCTATTTTTCGAGTACCAGGAAGGAGAATTTCAATGTTGAGTTGGGATGAAGTCGACAACGAAGACACCGGTGCAGCGGTGATCAAGGGCGCCAACGCCGGCCACGCCAGCGAAGCCAACATGGACCGTCTCGACGGTGCCGGTGCTGCCGCCGCCCTGGAAGCGCGCAACGTCACCGCCAGCGACTCGGCGGCGATCATCCGCGCCAAGGCCGCCCTGGACAAACTCGACGTCGCCGAAGGCCTCGCCGAACTCGAAGGCTCCGCCGCTCGCGTCGCCGTTGACGAAAAGCGCATGATCAACTGCCGCGCCGACCTCACCGCGCATGATTCATCCGCGCCAAGGCCGCCCTGGACAAACTCGACGTCGCCGAAGGCCTCGCCGAACTCGAAGGCTCCGCCGCTCGCGTCGCCGTTGACGAAAAGCGCATGATCAACTGCCGCGCCGACCTCAACCAACTCGTACCTTTCAAGTACGACTGGGCCTGGCAAAAGTACCTCGACGGCTGCGCCAACCACTGGATGCCGCAAGAGGTCAACATGACCGCCGACATCGCCCTGTGGAAAAACCCCGAAGGCCTCACCGACGACGAACGCCGCATCGTCATGCGCAACCTCGGCTTCTTCTCCACCGCCGACTCCCTGGTTGCCAACAACCTGGTRCTGGCCGTKTACCGCCTGATCACCAACCCGGAGTGCCGCCAGTACATTGATCACCAACCCGGAGTGCCGCCAGTACAT
>NZ_LMKI01000022.1:0-48252 GCF_001421425.1 Pseudomonas sp. Leaf15 | reverse complement strand
TGCATGCGGATACTACTGATCAGACTAAATGCCATGCTGCGAGACGGTACAGAATGGCGCTGACGGACGGTAGGTTAAGACAGTTGCTCCCACATTTAAATCTGTACGCCTACCAGGATTATTTGCAATCCTGCGCCGCCAACTCCAGCCGCGAAGGCTTGATCGCCGACGCCAGCGGCTTGCGCTCATACAGGAACACCTTGGTGCCGTCCTGGGATTTGTAGGCTTCCAGCACATCATCGGCGGCAATCTTGCTGGTCAACACTACTTTGGCGTGACGCGAGTTCTGGGTCACGGTCGAGGTGATGCCGTGCTTTTCAAGCTTGGGCAATACGCACTGCACATAGCCCTCGGGCGTCTTGCTGGTTTGCAGGGTCAAGCTCGGAGCATTGGGAGCGGTGATACAACCGGTCAGCAACAAAGGTGCAGCAGCCAGGGCCGGAATGAAAAAAGCGCGCATATAAAATCCTGAGTATAAAAAGAAAAGTTCACATCAACTGGCGCGTACCAACGCCTTGAGCGACACGTCGAACTGCTTCAACGCATCAAGCTGTACATCACGCTGCTGTTCAATCTGTGCGGCAATTTCCGGCGCCGCCTTGTCATGCACCCACACCGACGGCACTTGCTTGTGCACCGAGCCTTCGGCCTTGGCGATGTATTGCAGGTTAGCGTCATAGAAGCGTGCAACAAAGCGCGCCTCAACCTGATCGTTACGCTGGGTCAACAGTTGGTTGTGGGTATCGAGCACCACCACCACATCCGGGTGCGCCTGCACCAGTTCATCCAGGCTGCTATAGACAGTGACTGTAAGAAAAGTGCCCTGCAGCGAACTCATCAACCAATCAATCGCCAGTTCCGGGTCGGAGCTGTTGACGAACGCTTCGCGGATGCGCCCGTCGAGGGCATCCCTGGCGCCGTTCATGGCCATGGCGTGGTAGCGTTCAAGGTAGCTGAGGTTGTCGCGGGTGTTTTCGCTGTACAGCACCCCCACCGATTGCGCGTGCCGCAGCGAGTCTACGCTACCGACGAGGGGCAGCAAATGGCCGGTACGCAGATCATCGGCAATCGCCGGGTTGGCCAGCACCGTGGTGCCGAGCATCAGTATCATCAGGCCCAGCTGAATAATCGTCCTCATCGCGCATTTCCTTGAGCAGCGTGTCGATGGGGCGATTCTCCGCTTTTGGCGCAAAAACAGAACGTGTGATCCTTGATGGTGACTATCATTTGAACCGATAGTGTCAGGCAGCCTATTCTCATAAAACCTATAAGGACCACGCCATGAAGCCCCACCAGAAAACCTTCGACCGCATCCGCGAAGCCGTATTGCCGGAGTTTCGCGAGCGGGTCGCCGATTACCTGGTCGATTATGAAAACGTGCTGCAGGACCCAACCGCAGATGCCGACCTGCGTTGCGCCAGCGCCCAGCAACTACGCGGCTACCTGCGCGGCTTGAACACCATGCGCGTGCTGGGCATGGCCGATTGGGAAGACCTGGACCGGCGTGTGGCCCAGGAATGGCTGTAACCCCTAGAGCGCCGGGCGTTGCAGGTTGACCCAGGCCTGCACCGAGGGCCGCTGCCATTGGCGCTGTGCATAGGCCACCAGCTCGGACGGCACCTTGTCACCGTTGAGGATCAGGCGGTTGAGCATCACAGCCAGGTCGACATCGGCAATCGACCACGCGCCGAACAGGTATTCCGAGTCGCCTGCCAATAACGCCTGTGCCGCGCTGATCAACTTGCGCGCGGCCGCCTCACCTGCAAGCGACAGCGGCGGCCTCTTCTGTCCGTAAAACACCACCAGCGTCGAGCGTTCCTGACGAATCGCCTGCAAGTCGCTGCGCAGCCACGCCTGGACCTGGCGCGCCCTCGCCCGCTGTTTTGGGTCCGTCGGGTACACCGTGGTCTCGGGGTAAGCCTCATCCAGGTATTCGCTGATCGCCGAGGACTCCGACAATGCAAAGTCGCCTTGCACCAACGTGGGCACGCGCTGGGTCAGCGACAGTTGGGCAAATTCCGCCGCGCGGTTTTGCGCCGTGTCCAGGTCAAGGGTGACGGTTTCGAAGGCCAGGCCCTTTTCCAGCAAGGTGACGAACACCGACAGGGCGTAGGGGCTGGTGAATTGAGCATCGACATAAAGGCGCAACGACGGTGCAGGCATAAGGTTCTCCTTGGGTGAAGGCCCACGCTACGAGATCGGCAACCAGAAAGACAATGCGCAGTTTTTATGGAGGCATTCCTGGCAGGAATAGCAGCATTAGTGGCAAGATCATAGCTCTTTGCCACGCCGCGAAGCCGGTCCGGCCTTCGCACCACTCACCCATAGCTTTCAAGGAAGATAAGCTTATGAAACAAGCAGTTGTCGTTATCCATGGCATCGGCGAACAACGCCCGATGGACACCTTGCGCGGCTTCGTCGAAGCGATGATCCCGGCGGACACGCCCGATGGCACGCCGTTCTATTGGAGCAAACCCGACCGGCTTTCGCGCAATTTTGACCTGCGCGTTTTGAAGTCCTCCGGCCGCACCAGCACGGATTTCTACGAGTATTACTGGGCCCACAAGATGCAGGGCACCAAGGTTGGCCACCTGCTGGGCTGGTTGTGGGATATTTTCAAGCGCCCGCGCCGTGACATTCCCGAGGCCATCGTGCCGATCTGGCGTACCACGCGCTGGACAGTGCTGGTGCTCCTGCTGCTGATTGCCAGCGGCACCCTCGCCACAGCCTGGGGCCGGTTCGATCACAGCGACAATCCCTTCGCGCTGGTGCCACTGCTGCTCGGCGCCATCGGCCTGGGGCTGCGTTATTCCGCGCTGTCCTACCTGGGTGATGCGGCCCGCTACCTGAGCCCCAACCCGCAGAACGTGGTGGTGCGCGAACAGATCCGCGCCGATGGCGTCGCGTTACTGCGCGCCCTGCACAACAAGGGCGACTACGACCGCATCATCGTCGTCGGTCACAGTTTGGGCAGTGTGATTGCCTACGACATCGTCGGCTACCTGTGGCATGAACATCACGATCAACTGACCAAGGTGATCCCCAGCAACCGCGAGTTGGCCAACCGGTATGCCGAGCACCAACCGCTGCAGCCGGTGATCAACGAAACGCTGCCCAACGCCGGCGCCGCCCTCGACGGTAGCCTGGGCAGTGTCCTGAGATTTCGTGAACAACAGGCCCAAGCGTTTATCGAACAACGCGGCCTGGGCAACCCCTGGCGCATCACGGATTTGGTCACGGTGGGTAGCCCCATGGCCCACGCCAGCCTGTTGCTGGGCCGCAGCGTGAGTGACTTTAAAAAACGCATCGAGCGCCGCGAAGCGCCGGCCTGCCCGCCTACCGAAGACACCAAAGGCTATGGCTATAACGCCCGCCAGCCGGTGATGCTCGGGCAAAAACCGTTTACCCCGCAGTACCTGCACCATGCTGCGGCGTTTGCCGTGACGCGCTGGACCAACCTCTACTTCCCCGCGCCCTACGGCTTGTTTGGCGATATCGTCGGCGGCCCGGTCATGCCGGTGATGGGTGCCGGCGTGCTGGATTTACCCGTCACCGTGGGCACCTGGAAAGGCTGGCTCGCCCACTCCTGGCTCAGCCACACCCGCTACTGGAGCGAGCGCGGCGGCGCCCAGGGCTACCTCGGCACGCTCACCCAGGATGAACACGCGATCACCCATGGCCCGCGCCCCTCGGCCACCGAAGCACTGCGCTGGGCGGTCGACCTCAAGGGGCTGCGGCGCTTTCGTCCAGTGGGTACCAAGGAAACCCTGGCGCCCGCCAGCGCCCAAGAAGCATGATCGTCCCCACGCTCTGCGTGGAAATGCCGCCCCGGACGCTCCGCGTCCCAAGTTGGCGCATGCCTTAAGCCTTGCGCAAGGCGACGCAGAGCGTCGCTGGATGCATGCCCACGCAGAGCGTGGGAACGATCACGCGATCGCCGCTTAGCTGGCGAAGCCGCCGGCCTTGAGAAACTCGTGCTCGAGTTCGGTGGTTGCCCTGGCCAACACCGCGTTGCGATGGGGAAACCGCCCAAACCGTTCAATGATATCGGCGTGTTCCTTGGCCCAATGGTAGGTGCTGGCGTCCAAAGGCTGGTTCAACGCCAGCGAACGCTGCTGGTCCGCCGGCTCTTCGGAATGTTCAAACGGCAGATAACAGAAGGCGCGCAGTTGGGGCTCGATCTGTTGGTCCAACCCGGCGTCCACCATCCGGTAGGCGTATAAACGCGCCAGCGGGTCGGTGGCGAACATATGCGCGGTGCCGCGAAACGCATTGCGCGGGTATTGATCCAGCAAGATCAGCAAGGCCAGCGCGCCCTGCGCCGACTCCAGCCAGCTTTCCAGCTCACGTCGAGCGGCTTGCATATGCGTGGCGTGAAAGGTCTCGCGAAAGGCCGCGTCAAACGCCTCATCCTTGGCGAACCAGCGCTTTGGCCCGGCCTGCTTCCAGAACGCGATCACCTCCTCGGCGGTTTGTTCGTTCATGCTCGTCATGGTTCTCTCCCACTCTTTAACGCAAAAAAAGCCCGGTAGATTTCATCATCGACGTCGGCGATATCCATTAAGTTTCCCACAAGCGCCGCGCAAGCTTGTGCGCGTTCGCACCTATGGGGTATTGATCGCCCTTGACGTCGAAGCCTGACACTGCGCGCCACCGAGGCTGACCCACGGCTTAAGGTGTAAAGACGTGCAGGTAGAACGCGTGGAACATGAAATACGCACACCCGGCCAGCGCCAGCCCCATGCAGCGGTTAAACCAGGTAAACGCCGCCGCCCCGTTGATCCGCCGCCCCAGCAGCGCGCCCAGCAAGGCGTACAGCCACGGCGCGCCGACTGCCCCCAGCCCCAGCAAGGCCGATACGCCAAAGATCGAGGCGCCGGTAATATGCGCCGCCGGCAACATCACGCTGGTGATCGGCAACACCGCGACGATGCCCTTGGGGTTGAGCAACTGAATCACCAGGCCATTCCAGAAGGTCAGGGTCTTGGCCGGCGAGCTTGAAGAATCATCCACCTCGGTACGCGCGGTGAACACCTGGTACGCGAGGTACAGCGTGTACACGCCGCCAATCAACGAGATATACGGCAGCGCCGCCTGGGAGATGATCGCTTCGCCGGTGTAGCCGAACAGCACGAACATCAACAGCATCGCGCACCCCACGCCGATGTAGAAGCCGGTGGAGCGACGGAACTTGCCCGTAAGCCCGGCATTGAGGCCCATCAAATTGACGGGACCGGGGCTGTACATGACGCTGAACGCGTAGAGGAAAATGTCCATGGGGAACCTGCAGTAGAAGAAGTCAGGCGAGTCTACTGAGGGGGTTGGTGCGCATTCTTGAACGTTTGTGGTTGTTCATCATCTCTGTGCAACGACTATCATGTTTAAAATACCCACTCAAATGAGTACCCATGATCAACGCCAGCCTGCGCACTCACCTGACCTTATGGTTTGCCGGTTTGTCACTGCTCACGCTGCTGAGCGTCGGGATCTACGTGGGCCATATCGCCACCGAACAAATGAAACAGGCCAGTGGCAATGCCCTGCTGAGCACGGCGCGCTCCACCGCGGCCTTGCTCGCCGTGCAACTGCGTGAACGCCAGCTGGAAGTGTCTTTGTTGAGCAAGGCGCCCCTGATGCGCAAGGGCAACCTGGATGCGCCAGACCTCCTCGCCCTGATGGAGTTGCGCACCCAGTCACGCGCCGAATATGCCTGGATGGGTATCGCCGACGCCGAGGGGCATATTCGCCAGGCGGTCAATGGGTTGCTGGTCAACCAGTCGGTCAGCCAGCGGCCCTGGTTCCAGGCCGGTCTGCGCGACGAATACACCGGTGACCCTCACGAAGCGGTGTTGCTGGCCAAGCTGTTGCCCAGTTCGGCCAGCGGCGAGCCATTGCGTTTTATCGACTTTGCCGCACCTATCCGCAATGCCCAGGGAGAGACCATCGGCGTGCTGGGCGCGCATGCGCATTGGCGTTGGGTCACGCAAATTGTCGACTCGGCAGTGATGCAAAAAGACGCTATCCCTGATATCGAAGCCCTGATCGTCGACTTCGACGGCAAGGTGCTCTACCCCGAGAGCCTTTCCGGCGAGCAAATGCCGCAAGGCAAACTGATCACCCATTCCGGTTGGTGGGCCGGCAACGGCTACGTCACGGCCTCGGTCGCCGTGCCGAGCCCGTCCAATGCGAAAATGACCTGGTACATCATGGTCCGTCAGCCGCTGGACGTGGCCCTGCAACCGGCGCGCACGCTGCTGTATAAATTGCTGATACTCGGCGTGCTGGCAGCGGTAGCGTTCGTCTTGGCGGCCTACTACCTCGCCTCCTCCCTCAGCCGCCCGATCGAACGCCTGGCCAAATCCGCCAGGCTCGTGCAGGAGCAGCAACCTGGCGCCGCGTTTGCACAGGAACACTCAGTGCTGGAGATCGCGCAACTGGGCCGCTCCCTCACTGGCATGACCCAATCGCTGCTGGCCAAGGAGCGCCAACTGCAAGAGGCAAACGCCACCCTGGAAGCCACCGTCGCCCAACGCACGGCCGACCTCACCCAGGCCAACGCCGACCTGCTCAACCTGGCGACCCACGATGCAATGACCGGCGTCTACAATCGCCGCCGCTTCGACGAAAAACTCGCCGAAAACAGCCTGCTGTTCCAACGCAGCGGCCGCACCTTCGCCCTGCTGCTGATCGACGCCGACTACTTCAAGCGCGTCAACGATACCTACGGCCACGCGGTCGGTGACGAGGTACTGTGCCAACTGGCAGCCCTGATCGAGAGCAACACACGTGCCACCGACTTTGTCGCACGTTATGGCGGAGAAGAGTTCGCGGTGTTGCTGCCGGAAGTCGAAGAGCCGGACAGCCCTGAGGTGGTCGCCGAGAAAATCCGCGCGGCGGTGGCGGCCGCGAAGTTTGCGACGGTTGGGCATGTGACGGTGAGTATTGGCGTGAGCATCGCGGAGCCGACAGACAGGGATTCTTCAGCGCTGCTCAAGCGTGCGGATATGCAGCTGTATCAGGCCAAGGGCGCGGGTCGCAATCGGGTGGCGTGATGGTTCTCAGCCAAGACTTTTCGATAAAACGCCTGGAAGATCTGCCCGAGCAGATCCACACGCTGCACGCGCAGGCCGTCGCCGAAGGGTTCAGGTTCCTCACGCGGCTTGTCACCGAATGGGAAAACCGCACCACCCGGTTTGATCAACCCGGCGAGTGCCTTTTGGGCGTGTTTCGCCACGACCAGTTGGTCGCAATCGGTGGCGTTTCACGCGATCCGTATGCCACTCCCGACAACGGCCGAATCCGCCGCGTCTACGTCGCGCCATCGATGCGTGGGCAACATATCGGAAAAGCGCTGGTGCAACAGTTGCTGGCATTCGCCGCCATGCGCTTTCAAACGGTGCGCCTGACGACAGATACAGCCCAGGGCGCAGCGTTTTATCTACAGTGCGGGTTTCACTCGGTGACTGATGACACCGCCACTCACGCCAAGTCCGTGCAGTGATTTGGCCCACCTGCAGCTACCGCGGACCGGCGTTGTAGCCATAAACAGTCATACTCAGGCGCTACCCTTGGAAATCTGGCGCGCAAAATCCGCCCGCTAACCTTCCGATCTGATCCAAGTGCGGGCACAATGCGTGTCCTTTTTTGGCAGGCACCGCCGCAGGCTCTCAAAAATGATCAAAACGCCGTACTACCTCATCGATAAACAGAAGCTTCTGGTCAACATGCAGAAGATTGCTTACGTGCGCGAGCAGTCCGGCGCCAAGGCGCTGCTGGCGCTCAAGTGCTTCGCCACCTGGTCGGTGTTTGACCTGATGCAGGAATACATGGACGGCACCACCTCGTCGTCGCTGTATGAATTGAAGCTCGGTCGCCAGAAGTTCGAAGGTGAAGCGCACGCCTACAGCGTGGCGTGGGCTGACGACGAAATCGAAGAGATGCTGGAGAACTGCGACAAGATCATCTTCAACTCCATCAGCCAATTGCAACGTTTTGCCGAACGCAGCGAAGGCAAGACCCGCGGCCTGCGCGTCAACCCGCAGGTCAGCAGCTCCGACTATTTGCTCGCCGACCCGGCGCGCCCATTCAGCCGCCTGGGCGAATGGGACCCGGTGAAGATCGAAGGCGTGATCGAGCAGATCTCCGGCTTCATGTTCCACAACAATTGCGAGAACGGTGACTTCAACCTGTTCGACCAGATGCTCAACACCATCGAAGAACGCTTCGGTGCGCTGCTGCACAAGGTCAACTGGGTGAGCCTCGGCGGCGGCATCCACTTTACCGGTGAAGGCTATGCCATCGACGCCTTCTGCCAGCGCCTCAAGGCGTTCTCGCAGAAGTACGACGTGCAGGTGTACCTGGAACCCGGCGAAGCGGCGATCACCAACAGCGCTTCCCTGGAAGTCACCGTGCTCGACACCCTCTACAACGGCAAGAACCTTGCTGTAGTGGACAGCTCCATCGAAGCCCACCTGCTGGACCTGCTGATCTACCGCCTCAACGCCAAGCTGGCGCCGAGCGCGGGTGAACACACCTATATGGTGTGCGGCAAATCCTGCCTGGCCGGGGACATCTTCGGCGAGTATCAATTTGATCGTCCGCTGGCCATCGGCGATCGGCTGTCGTTCATCGACACCGCAGGCTACACCATGGTCAAGAAAAACTGGTTCAACGGCCTGAAAATGCCGTCCATCGTAGTGAAACAACTCGACGGTACAGTCGAGGTGGTTCGTGAATTTGGTTACGACGACTACCTGTCCAGCCTTTCGTAAGCTGGCGGATAAAGGAGAGATAAAGCAATTGAAAAAGAACGTTCTTATCATTGGTGCAGGAGGTGTCGCCAAGGTGGTGGCCCACAAGTGCGCGCAGCACAACGACGAACTAGGTCGTATTGCTATCGCGTCGCGCAACATCTCCAAATGCCAGGCCATCATCGACAGCGTCAAGGCCAAGGGTAGCCTCAAGGTGCCTGCGGATATTAAAGCCTTTGCGCTGAACGCCATGGACGTGGAAGCGACCAAGGCCCTGATCCGCGAGACAGAGTCGCAGATCGTCATCAACGTAGGTTCCTCGTTCCTCAACATGTCGGTACTGCGTGCCTGCATCGACACGGGCGTTGCGTACCTGGACACCGCCATTCACGAAGAGCCGGGCAAGGTCTGCGAGACCCCGCCGTGGTACGGCAACTATGAATGGAACCACCTGGAAGAGTGCAAACAGAAGAACATCACCGCCATCCTTGGCGTGGGCTTCGACCCGGGTGTCGTCAACGCGTATGCCGCGCTGGCGCAGCAACAGCATTTCGACCGCATTGATTCGATCGACATTCTCGACGTCAATGCCGGCAGCCATGGCAAATACTTTGCCACCAACTTCGACCCGGAAATCAACTTCCGCGAGTTCACCGGGCAGGTGTGGAGCTGGCAGAACAGCCAGTGGACCAGCAACACCATGTTCGAAGTCAAACGCACCGACGACCTGCCGGTCGTTGGTTCGCAGAACCTCTACCTTACCGGCCACGATGAAGTGCACTCGCTGTCGAAAAACCTCGACGTGCCCAACGTGCGTTTCTGGATGAGCTTCGGCGAACACTACATCAACGTGTTCACCGTATTGAAAAACCTCGGCCTGCTCTCCGAAAAGCCGGTCACCACCGCCGAAGGCCTGGAAGTCGTGCCGCTTAAACTGGTCAAGGCCGTGCTGCCCGACCCGTCTTCGCTTGCCCCGGGCTACACCGGCAAAACCTGCATCGGTGACTTGGTCAAAGGCACCAAAGGCGGCCAGCCACGTGAGATGTTCATCTACAACGTGGCCTGCCATGAAGAAGCCTTTGCCGAGACCGACAGCCAAGGCATCTCCTACACCGCAGGCGTACCACCGGTGGCCGCTGCGCTGCTGGTGGCGCGTGGCGAGTGGGACGTGAAACACATGGCCAACGTCGAGGAACTGCCGGCTGAGCCGTTCCTGAAGGCGCTGGACGTGATGGGCTTGCCGACTCGGATTAAAGACGAGCACGGTGATCGGGCTTGGGATGCGATTGCCTGATCAGGTGATAGCTGACCGAACAAAAAAATGCGCCCTCAGGGGCGCATTTTTTGTTTGGAGAAAACACAAATCTCCACCCCAATGAAGATCAACCTGTGGGAGCTTGCCTGCGATAGCGGTCTTCCAGTACCGGATGGGTTGGCTGACACACTGCTATCGCAGGCAAGCCAGCTCCCACATTGAATCTCCGGTGAATGCCAAAACAGTTCAAAAAACTGTCAGTTCTCACAGGTTACGCCTCCCACAAACTGCGCTAGCTTGGCCAGTCGAGAGCGCAATCATCGATTGGCTCACCCATTCATCATGAGCGAAAGGACTCGTCCATGAACCGGCCAGAACCCGCAAATCGCAACACTTCGCCGATCAAGCCACGGGCACGAAACCGTTTAGGCATCACCGCCCACCTGCCCCGCTGGGTGTTCGCGGTGCTCATCGCACTTTGCACCCTTGGCGCACTGCAAGACCGCGCCCGCCGCGTACGCCCGGTGTACGCCGTGCTGCTGTGTGTCGGCGTGCTCATGCTGTTATGGGCGGGTTGAATACGCTGGATTGCGCCTGGTTCATAGCTCGCAGGTATGACCCTCGCCATCAACGAGCGATTAAGATCAACCTGTGGGAGCTGGCTTGCCTGCGATAGCGATCTTCCAGTACCGCATGGGTTGACTGACACACTGCTATCGCAGGCAATTAGGCTCCCTTAGCCAAGGCATCTCCCAGCTCCATCCAATACTGCTTAAGCGCGCCAACGTATTCACGTATGTGTGCGGGATTGACAAAGATGTCCTCACCAAGCAACGGCGTGTAGACACGTCCAGAGATAGGCCATCCGTTGGCCCGCCCGCCTATTTCGAACAGATGAGGAGCTATCTGCAATAATTCTTTGCTGCTTTTGCCTTCTCCATGCTTGATCGAGTTCGCCAGGTGCCGGAGTTCCTCAAGCTTCGGCCAACAGGCAAATTTCGTGATGTCCACATTGACGAGCCCGAGGCGTTTGCGTACTTCCTCGTGCGTATAGAGCTTACTGTTGTCTTTCTCTCGCCACCCCAGCAGCTCTTGGCGCAGAAACAGCATCACCTGCTGTTCATACAGGTGGTATAGGAAGAGCGCGCAACAATTCAAGCTCCATGCCCTTGAGCCCCATGTAGTGTGACACGGACGCATCTCTGACGGCCTCAGCTATGTCACCTTCATCCTGGTAGTCGCCGTAGTACGGCTGGCTCATAGCCTCCTTCCACAGATCGTTCTCAAGCTTTTCGCTTTCTGCCTCGATTGAGAGAAACGTTGGCTGAAGCCTCAGAAGGAACACGTCTTCGACCCTTTGGATCGCTGGGATGAAGTCGTCGCGAAAGCGCTGAAACCAGAGGTGGGAGTTGTGCATAGGCGCCATTTATCCTTCAAAAACCTATGGGTAGGTTGTGGGCATCATTTGGGATCTTCAAAATGACCCGCCCCAGCAAAATCGCCACCGTGATAACGAGCAGCAGGATGATTCATATCCATTGGTGGGAATTTAGCCTCGACCTTTTCCCGATAATCGTCGGCACTGTCCTTAGGAGTGCCGCCAAGGGACGAAGCGGTGCGATTATCCCAAAAAGATTCTCGCCTGTGCACCCAAACCCATAGGGCTCGCTCAGTAGGTTGGCATTACTGAATTTTCCACCCTCAAGCTCCGTGCTATGCAGCGTGAAGGTTTGCGCGTAGCTCGCGCTGGACGCATCCGAAAATGCGGATGCCAGGACTAGCCCAAGAAGTTTATTTTTCATGACGAGATCCTAGAAGATTTTTGGCATCTTGATCGTACGGTGGCGAGAGATCACGACCGTCTACGGTTCAATCAATCTTCATGCTCAAATGCTTATTATGCTTCGCTAAAGGACGTGACGGCGCCCAAACGCCCGCCTCTGCCGCCCTGCCGCACGCCCTGATTAGTACCCCTGTCCTCAGCGCCCTGATAGTCAACCTATTCGAGCGCTGTGTTCCCAGCGGGCCTTACTGTTGGCCACAAGCAGGTGACGGTAATCAGATCTACCACAACCCCATCACAACCTAGATTCCGCTAGGGATAGTCTGAAGTAGGCCGCTATTTTTCGACTGCTGAGCCATAGGCGCTTTCAAAAAACGGCAGCCGTTCAAAACCGATCACGTCTGCCGCCTATTCCATCCATTTTTTCCGCTGAACGCTCCTCGCAGCAGCTATTTCCCTCATTACGGACGCACCTCTCCTGCGCTGGAGAGCAAATATCGACGCGCCATCCAAAGATTCGACAGAGCGAACAGCGTCACCATCTGAGCAGTGTTTTTCACCAAGCCTCGGAAACGCACTTTCGTATAACCAAACTGACGCTTGATCACTCGAAATGGATGCTCAACCTTGGCGCGAACCTGGGCCTTGGCTTTCTCGATCTTGCGCATCGCTTTGTACAGCGCGCTGCGTTTACCGTGTTTTTTGTAGGTACTGCGCCGGGCTGCGATCTGCCAGATGACGTGGCGTCCCGCATGCTCTTCGCGCTTCTCGACACCGGTATAGCCTGCATCGGCGCAGACCACGTTCTCAGCACCGTGTAGCAGTTTGTCGACTTGGGTTATGTCCGCGACGTTGGCCGCAGTGATCACCACGCTGTGCACCAGCCCTGACTCATCGTCGACACCAATGTGAGCTTTGGCACCGAAGTAATACTGGTTACCTTTCTTGGTTTGATGCATCTCAGGGTCGCGTTTGCCGTCCTTGTTCTTGGTCGAACTGGGCGCATGAATCAGCGTGGCATCGACGATGGTGCCTTGTCGCAGCGACAAGCCGCGGTCGCCCAGATAGCCATTGATCACGCCGAGAATACCAGCGGCCAACTCGTGCTTTTCCAGCAGGCGACGGAAGTTGAGGATGGTAGTTTCATCTGGGATCCGCTCCAGGCTCAGACCTGAAAACTGGCGCAAGATCGTCGTCTCGTACAGCGCTTCTTCCATCGCAGGATCGCTGTAACCGAACCAGTTCTGCATGAGATGAACCCGCAGCATCGCCATCAAAGGATAGGCCGGACGCCCCCCTTCGCCCGTCGGGTAATGAGGTTCGATCAGGGCAATCAAACCCTTCCAGGGTACGACCCGATCCATCTCGATCAGGAACAATTCCTTGCGGGTCTGCTTGCGCTTACCGGCGTACTCGGCATCGGCGAAGGTCATTTGCTTCATTGAAAAGCTCGGCGATTGGTGTCCGGAGATTTTGCCAAATCAGGAAGTCTTTTTCAGGATTTCCCTAGACAACCGAATTTAACACTGAATAACTCCCAACAAATCTACAGAGCAATGTGTACAGCTTACCTGATTAAGAAAAAAACTGGCTTGTATCTAGGCCCATATATAAATGCATTTCCATTAATCTCTCTACATTTCCGCACAGCGTCGCCCAAGCTGTCTAACGAAAACATTTGCGACGTTGATACCCGCCTCAATATTTCCCGCCCATCTAATAACGCACCTGATACGTCCTCACAATCAATTTTATTTAAATACTCACTCAGAGAGTCGTGCGATATATCTATCCAAGCTATTTCTGGATCGCAAGACAAATCCCATATTGTCCTTACCATGGGACAGCCAGCTATCGTAGGCATGCCTCTTGCCTTCATAAAACTTTCAAAACTATAAAGCTCTGGACTTATCGTCACATAAATTCCGGACAAGGAGTCTTTCTTTATTTTTGGGCGACGAGGGAAAAGCGCCAGAACTCGAAAGAAAGCATTCTGATTTTCATAGGACTTCTTACCAAACTCCCTCATCATTGCTGGAAAAACTGGCGTCACATCTTGGTAGGACTGTTTCAGGATGGCTAGCATTTAAGGAACCAAGCAATATTCCACACTATGCTCGCTCATTAAACTCGTCGCCGCGATCTTTCTTATGTGGGTCATATCAACCTCCAAACAAAAATGAAAATGACGTACATGAATTTCCCACCAAAAGCCCGAAAGTGGTTGTTTGATTATCAAAAATCCCTATATATATACTGGACTCAGTCAGCCACACTGGAGTCCTCTTTGGAGTTATTCCGCATAGGAAATTCTAATGGGATCGGTATCAAGGTCTGGTGCAGCACACTTAAGCCACTTGTTAATACCAAGCAGTTAATAACCCTACGCATGCGGAGATGTCGCCATACACAAGTGGAGCACCCAGGCCTTGGCCGAAGATGGGACGATGGAACCAGTGTTACAGCGTAGGCACGGTTCATGACAGTTGTGCGCGAAAGCGTCCCACTAGATAGGTGGTGACAGCGCCCTGCACGAGAGCGCTCCGACCTTTTCCGCCGCCTGCAGCGTCAGAACAGTGAGGATACGAATTCTGCTACCGGATCAGGTAGCAAATCTTGGGGGTGATCACCACCGAGGGTTGCCAACCCGCTGCTGCCCTTGATGATCCCTGAGCTAATGACATCGCCGGTTCGTACGTTGACCACGTCCACTTTGACTTCAACCTTGTCTGGGATCATTGACCACTCGGTGGCTCGGTCTTCCCAATGCAGAATCGTCGGAAAGATCAGGATGTCCTGATCAGTACGCTGAGCTTGGGAGACGGCATCCTCGAAGTTTTCCATCACGCCACCGATTCGTACCAATCGTGATTTGGCACTCGTGGCGTTGTAGATGATCTTCGCAGTATTTTTCCCAGAACCGTTGTAGACGTGTGTCCCATACTCACCATCTTGCGGCGTCGAGATCAGGATGCGGTCGCTAGCCGCGATGCGCGCAGACCCATTCTGTTGCGGCGTCCAGTTGTGTGAATCGGCACAGCCGGCGAGAACCAGCATAAAACCTAGAAGAGCAAAGAAGCGCATCAATAATACATCCCTGTAAAAAGGCTAACGTGTCGGAACCGTGACATTACGTCATCTGCAATTCGGCCTACCACCAACCGCAATCCGGATGGCCTTGGCTCATCCCGGATAGCGCCTTGAATTTACGTCTCCCAACGTCCGTCTTTCGAGCAGCCCACCCCAAATCCAGTGGCACCACATGCCGCAACCCGCAAGGCGGTGTTCGATCAGCAGCAACCGTTTACCTCATCAAGACCAATAAACATAGTTAAACAGTGCGTCCAACTCTGAAAGGTTCTCTAGACCCAACTGGCTTTGAACATCTCTCGCGTCTCGGCAGAATCGGGCGTAAAGCTCCGGGGTTACGTTGGTTTTCAATGGTCGGATGGGATATTGGTCGTATCCGGCAACCAGTAAGCCATTCACCGCGTTCTGGTTCATAACCGCGTAGCGCTTATTATCCAAGGCATGCAGGATCTCCGTCAGAACGTTAATGCCCGCCCGGTCGATGTCCACGAAGTGGCGATGCAAAAGTTCGAATGCTTCCCCAGGAGTGGCCCGACCGAGCTGTAACGCCTCTGCAAGAGCCCTTATAAATCGCACCGACTTCACCGATACAATGGTTTTCCCACGATGCAACCCACCGGAATGGAAATGTACAATCAAGCCTTCGTAGGCCTCCAAGAACGCTTCAGAGGTAACCTTGCCGAGCGCAGCGATCTCTCTGATGCCTCGCCTAGCCGATAGCCGATCTTTCGCTCGATAGCTTTGCTGCGCTGTGAATCCGAACCTCGTTTTATCGGCCTTCATGTCTGCGAGTCGGTCGATCAGGACATCCAAGGAAAGCAGCTCTCCCCTACCGACTTTGTCCGCACGGCGATTCGCCATCCTGCGCCATGCTTCATGGACAGCGTAGAGTTTTGCGTATTTGTCTATGCGGGGCTTCGTAGCGCGAATTAGCGAGCCATCCTCGATTAGGCTCCCGAAATACCGTTCGACCGAAGACATCAATGCCCCGTCAAGATCGTTGACTACGACTGATGCTTCGTAGTTGTTCGAAAAACCTCCAGCAGTCATGTTCGCTGAACCAACGATCACTTTATGGCCACTTAGCTCACGTACCGCATAGATTTTTGGGTGAAAAGTGTCTTCGGTATTGCTCAGATACAGTTCCAGCTTTGTCGGAGATAGTTTTTCCAACGCGAGCAATTCATAAAGGATCGCAGGATCGGTAACGAAGAGGCTCAAGCCAATCGCGACGCGAGCCGTCATGCCGCGATCAATAGCCTGCTTGAGAGGCTCCAGAATTGTCTCCCCGACCGACGATTTGGCAAATGCGACCATGCATTCCAAATGCTGAGCATCAGCAAGCAGCCCGATGATCTCGTCTCCATGACCAGTGTCATAGCCGTTAAGTAAAAGCTTTAATCCTTCTGCCATTTCATCACCCACTATCCACGCCACTGACTCGTTTTCATCAAAAATGGGGGGGGTAGATTCACGACAGCCCCCCGCGAGAACGGCCCACCAAAGCGTTGACCAAGCCCTACTTCCTCAGTCGCTTACGTCTCAGAGAGCCCGTACTGAGGATCACCAAGTATCCCCCAACGCACCTAGACTGGATTCAGTTAGTATCCTGCTCCACCGCAGCAACGGCAGTGGGAGCCTGGCCCTCCTCTTTCAGCTTCGCACGATGTCTTCGGTCTTGACCACGCTGCCGCGAAGCCTGCTGCTTCGCATGCGTAGCCTGTGTAGCAGTTACCACGCCGGCTGGTTGACCACCCAAGTCCAAACGCAGCGCGTTCTCGACCATGCTTGCCCAATACCGAGCTCCCCGGCACCAAGTAGAAATACCCAGCTTCAGCTCTTCACGGGTCAACCCGAGTAGCTCCAGATGCTGCTCAGCATCCTTGAGAATGCCTTCCCTGAGTGGAGCCTTTGGGGCCGGATTGACAGGGAACGCCAATGGAAAATGCTTCTGCAGCGGCCAGATAGCTTCCACAGCTGGATCCTTGATACGAGGCTTAGCCTGCGAGGAGGACTTACGCTTAGGCTGTTTTGCGATATCGGCCTTTTGCGGCTCTTTTTCAGCCCGCAGGCGGTCACGGAGCTCAGCTAATTGTTCAAAACCCATCGTTCTATTCACTACTCGAAGGTTGATTGCGAGATGCAAGAATATTCCATGCAGCGCGTGTGAGTATCTGAGATGGTATGTACGCTGAGCAAATATTGAGAGAGGTCAGAGTGGCAGCTCATTCATCCCAGGTAGGTAGCGTTAGCGAAAACACTGCGGCTGAGCTCTCAGCGAGAGAGGTATGCCAAGTATTGCGGGAGGTCACCTTCGAGCGACGGATGATGACCAAGGAAAGCCAGGCATCTTGGGATGAGATTTATGCGGGCTATTTCGTGGTGAGCGTCGAGGGTTGGCGGATATCGATCTACAACGACTGTGACACGCTCGACTACTGCGAAGAGTGCATCAGCTCTGATGGGCGACGCTGGTCGTTTGACTCTGGAGATCGCTTTGGTACTGACCCAATAGCGTTGCTCAGCACTTGGCAACATCAGACGCTTGAGCGTCTCCTGAAAGCGCTCTAGGGAGCCAAGTTCGAACGGGCCTCTACGAGGACGGCTGTCGTAAACCAAGCCTCGATGTTGCCGAGTCTTGGCCCTGTGGGCTTCCATCCTCCCGCCTGCGCGCTCCGCTTGCTACTGACCCCAAGTCACCCTTCCAAGAGATTTGTGGCCCAATAGCTTCGACGTAATTTGGACGTGCTGCTTGGATGGAAGTGAGTTGTGCATACCTGCCCTCGTACCCCCGCAGCCCGCTGATGGACAGTTCTAGGGGACGGAGGCGATAAAAGTTAAATGGAGCACCCCTGTCGAAACGTCCTTTTCCTTACTCAGCGGCGAAATAGACGGTCTAGAACCAGCAGAGCAATTGCACCAATCGCGATTGCAGCAACTGGTTTCTCTTTAACGAACGTGGATACGCTGTCCAGGGCATCGCCATAGGTTTGAGTCAGCTGACCGGCAGCTTGGCGTCCCGCACCTTCGGCTTCCAGCTTCGAATCACAAAGCAGTTTTCCGACTGCGTTTTGGGCTTTACCGGCAACCTTTTCTACAACGCCTTCTACCTGCTCACTTCTCATGATTGATTAAACCTTCGTATAAGTTGGAAGCTCAGAATGAGTGAACTGCGATGGCTACCATCCGATAGCCATCCCAGCGAAACGGTGTTACCGCCTAGAACTACTTTTTGTCTACGGCGTCTTTGACCTTGCCAGCCACTTGCTGTGCTTCACCTTTCTTTTCTTGGATGGCACCTTCGACCTGTAGCTTCTCATTGCCTGTGACTTTGCCGACACCTTGCTTCACGTTACCGATAGCTTCGTTGGCCAGGCCTTTGATTTTGTCTGAAGTACCACTCATGGCTGTCTCCCGGTTAGGAATAGGTGTCCTATCTGGACAGAAAAATTGACTGACGACTGCGACCGGGAGTTCCACGGTTGACGACTACCACTCGTCGCCGGCCCTTCGAGTGCTATCTGGAAACAGATACATCGCTGTTCGGATGGAGAAACAATTTCTTGCTGTCCAAGCTATCAAAACAGCATGATCGCCCTACTGCCCTCAGCGATGCATAATCAGATGCCCCACATTCCTGCCCCCTTTCCTCCGAACGAGGATGAAAGAGCCCTGTCGCTAGAGCATCTCGGGGTGCTGGACTCAGCTCCGGAAAAAGAATTCGACGATATCGTCGTGCTCGCGAGCACCTTGTGTGAAGTACCGGTCGCGCTGGTTTCTCTGGTGGATAGAGAACGTCAGTGGTTCAAGGCGTGCGTCGGGCTGGACGTGAGGGAGACGCATCGGGATCTGGCGTTTTGCGCGCACGCGATCCTGGCTCCCGCCGATGTGTTGACTGTCGAAGATGCCAGACTCGACCCGCGCTTTGAACACAGCGCGCTGGTGCTTGGCCCGCCCTACATTCGCTTTTACGCGGGAGCTCCTATCATTGACGATACGGGGCACGCTCTGGGTACGGTGTGCGTGATTGATACCAAGCCGCGAACCCTGACAGCACCACAGCGCACTGCATTGTTGGCATTGGCGAGACAGACCGCTTCGTTGTTGCAATTGCGCCTGCTCAGACATCAAATAGAGCGTCGAGCAGAAATGCTTGAACAAGAACTGGCTCAGGCGAATGCACTTAATCAAGTGGCCGAAGAGTCACTGCGTCACGCCAAGCGTATCTCCTCCTTGGGAATGGTCACGGCCAGTATTGCGCACGACTTCAACAATATTCTTCAAGCGCTAAGCGTAAGTTTGCAGATGATCCGCTTGCGCGCCAGACGACCAAAAGCCGTCGAGCAATTTAGTGATACCGGATTGCAGGCGGTCGAACAGGGACGGCAGTTGGTCAATCATCTGCTTTCTTGTGTTCGACTCGACAGCCCAAATTTGGTGTGCGTTGACGTTAATGCTCGACTTGATGCAATGCGCGATGTGTTGTTTCACACCGCGACCGAAAGTGTTGAGCTGACTTTCGACCTGTCAGCCCCCGACACCGCAGTGATGTGTGAAGAAGCCCAGTTGAATGCAGCTGTCTTGAACCTTCTCACAAATGCCAGGGATGCGCTCGGGTCAGCAGGAAGTATCTGCATTTCAACGCGACTGATGCGGGTTGATGATGACGTAACACTGGCTGGAGGCAATTACGTCGTGCTCAGCGTCACTGATACCGGGCCAGGTATACCAGATGACCTGGCGGCTAAAATTTTTGATCCTTTTTTCACCACAAAGGAAAGAGGAAAAGGTACGGGCTTGGGCTTATCGCAAGTCCGTAAGTTCGCAGAGAACGCTGGGGGCACCGTCATGGTGGATAATGCACCCGACAAGGGAACAGTCGTATCTTTGTACTTGAAATCATTGGGTCGAATCGACTCTGCGATTAATCCCACATAATCATCGTGGCTTAAGTAACCTTCTTGACATGATTTGCCTGTATGCCGGCCTGATACGCTGTTGTTCCGTAAGTGTATGGCCAATACAGGTTGTGCGATCAACGGTCTGATCCGTAGATGTTAGAATCAGTGGCAAGTCTGACCTAACGCGGGCGCGCATTGGGCGTTTTGGGACGTCAACCTTGGATAACCAGACGGGCCGGAAGGTGCAGTAATGTTTCTTAGTCTTGAAGTTCGCAGCTATGAGAGGGAAGACCGTCACCACCACCACGAGCATGCTCAATTGGTACTGCCGATTCGTGGGGAAATGGAAATTGACGTAAACGGTCGCGGCGGCTGCATTGATCAGTCATTGGCAGCGCTTGTGACACCTGGCTCGATCCACTCGCAGCAGACTAACCTCGATAGCCGTTTTTTAGTTTTGGACTGTGCGCCGACGATTATGGAAACGCTCCAGATCGAGCGTCTTGCTCAGAAAATATATGTGCCCATTTCCCCCGCTACTCGTCGGCTTATAGAGTTCGCTGAGCTAATCGGCAATGCACAATTGTCCATCGCGGCCTCCCAATTGGGGCCTCTGCTTTTATCGTCTCTAAATCCGGATATCTCCCGTTTTCCAGACCCCATGAAGCAGTTGATCGCTCGTATTCAGGCGAATCCTGGAGCGAACTGGAGCAATGAAAGCATGGCTCAAGTAGCAAAAATGAGCATGAGTCAGATGCACCAACGTTTCCGGCTAATGTTCGAGATGAGTCCGCAAGTTTGGTTGACTGATTTACGCCTGCAAGAAGCTCAACGATGGTTGCGTGGAACCTCATTGACCATATCCGAGATTGCCTTGCGTGCCGGCTTTAGCGACCAGGCATCGCTGACCCGTGCCATGCAGCGCGTGAGGGCTACGACCCCGGCGGTTTATCGTAAAACGCAAAAACAGTCTGGGTAAAAAATCCCGTAGTTACCGACAATACTCCCCGAATCAGTTGCTCCAGACTTTACCCATAACGCTTTGGAGCGCGGATGAAATGCTTGCTGATCGATTACTGCTAAAGGGCATTGTCTACGGAGTTTGCGCGGGCCTGTGTTGGGGAGTGATCTTCCTCGGCCCCCAGCTCACCCCGGGGCTGAGCGGCCTGCAATTCGCCGTGCTGAGATTTCTCTGCTACGGCGCGATTTCGGTGACCTTGCTTATGCCCCGCTGGAGGCGCGTTTGCGCCAATCTCACTATCGCCGACTGGAAGTCACTCTTCTGGCTTAGCCTGATTGGGAACCTCATTTACTACACGCTAGTGGGCACCGGTGTGCAGTTGGTTGGCATTGCCACAACGTCTCTGATCGTCGGACTCATTCCCGTGTTCGTCACGCTGGCAGGTCGTCATGACGTCAACGCAATTTCTTTGCGCAAGCTAACTCCCTCGCTGTTCTGCGCTGTGGGCGGGGTCGTACTCATCAGCTGGCACGCACTGATCAACGGCGACAAGCCAGATATACTGACAAACGTGGCCGGAATTCTATGCGCAGCGGGCGCGTTAGTGACATGGAGTTGGTTCGCAGTGAGCAACGCTCGGCGGCTGGCTCAGGTAACCAGCGTTTCCGCCCATGACTGGGCACTGCTGACAGGGGTCATGACTGGCGCTCAGTCACTGCTTTTGGCGGTACCTGTCCTGGGCTGGCAGGTCGGAACGCATGACAACTCCGAATGGCTACACTTTGTCATGGTAGCCGGTGGCGTAGCGTTTTTATCTTCGGTTGTGGGTAATGCGTGCTGGAATCAGGCGAGCCGACTTCTACCACTGGCACTAAGCGGACAAGTGCTCGTGATTGAGACGTTAGCGGCGCTGGTTTTTGGATTTCTATGGGAGCATCGGCTGCCCGACTCACATGAAATTGCGGCGATTGCACTTCTGGTCACCGGTGTCTTGTGGTGTCTGAATTGTCATCGTACTCCCCGTCACTCTCCGGCTGTTTAACTCGTACAGAGATGCTATAGCGACAGTAATACTGACTACCCCTACCAGTTGTGATTAATTGGTCACCCACTATGCGGTAGCAACTGATCGATCTCACTCGCCCGGTGCGTCGGTAGGCGCGTGAGAACATCCTTCAGATACGCATATGGATCATAATCATTCAGCCGCGCAGACGGGATCAAGGTCATGATTGCCGCCGCCCGTTTGCCGCTGCGCAGTGATCCAGCGAAGAGCCAGTTTTCGCGCCCAAGAGCCCATGGCCTGATTTGGTTTTCGGCCCAATGGTTGTCAATGGGTACTGCCCCGTCATCGATGTAGCGTGATAGCGCTGCCCAGCGTTTCAGGCTGTAATCGAGTGCCCTGCTGATGGCTGAGCCTTCGGGCACCAGATCGCGCTGGGCGCTCATCCAGGCATGGAGCATGTTCATCACCCGTACAGCTTTTTCTTGTCGTATTCGACGCCTTAAATCCGGCTCCAGATCGCGGACTTCGCTTTCGATTTCGTACAGAAACTGGATATAACGCAGGGCTTACTCGGAAGATGGATAGGTCGCAGAGCACACCCGCGAGTATTACCCAGGGGTGACCGTCCCACTTGGCGTCCACAAACTCTCCCTCGTAGGTTTCCCCTGGAATGTTCCCCCTGCATTCGAAAGCATACTGGCCGTTATCAGCAGGTCACGGGTCATGCAGAGTGAATGCCTTCCGCAGAATGCTGCTCCCATGGTGGGCATGGTGACCAAGCCTCCACGAGCTTATCGATGAAGAGTCGAATTTTTGGAGAGAGGTGCCGCTTGCTAGGGTAGATCACCCGGATAGGCTCTGCGGCCTCTGCATACCCAGCGAGCAATTGAACAAGCTTGCCGCTCCTCAAATCGTCGTTCACCACGTAGGAAGGAAGAGTCGCGATGCCCAGGCCAGCTACAGCTGACTGGTGTAATGACTCAGCACTGTCCATCTGTAGCCTTCCACCATGAGTAACGGACACAGAGCTACCATTCACGCGAAAATTCCAAGGAAGCAATCTCCCACCACTCACGAAATGCAGGCACTGGTGCTCGGATAAATCCTCCGGCGTTTTAGGCTCGGCGTGCTCAGCCAAATATTTGGGGGAAGCGCAGGTAATCATTTGTTGGTAGGCCACAGTGCGCGTTAACAACCGAGAATCTTCCTTCGGTGGCCCGATGCGCATGGCCAAATCAAATCCCTCATCGATCAAATCGACCAGCCTGTCAGAAAAGGTGATATCCACGCTAAGGGAGGGCCAATCCTTAAGGCAGCACTCAATGTGCTGAAGGACATGAAGTCTGCCCAGCGCAACCGGCAGACTCATCCGCAGTCGCCCACTGGGTGTCGAACGACGAAACGCAAGGGCATCCTCCACGTCGTCCAGATCCTGAAGAACGCCCACGCAGCGCTCATACAGAACCTGGCCGTCATCCGTCATGCTTAAACTGCGCGTAGTGCGATTCAGTAAACGTACCTGTAAACGAGCCTCGAGCCTGACTATCGACTTCCCCACTGCAGAGCGCGTAAGGCCAAGCTGTTTTGCCGCTGCAGTGAAGCTTCCAGCGTTTACCGAGCTCACAAACGCGGCAATATCATTCAGGTTATGGAGTTCCATACGGCCTCGATGGTCTCAACGTTCGGGCGGCTTAGCACCTGTTATGGGGAACCCTATTCCCCAATACTAAGCATAGCATCTCAATTAGCTAATCCACTCCCAACGATCAATTGAGGTCATTATGAACACTAAAGTCCAAGCAGCCGTCCAAACCTGGGCCAATAGCCTTAGCGATCTGGTACCCGTTCTTAAGGGAATCGATACCACAACAAAAATGAGCGACATCCGCGACTCTTACGCAAAAATGCTCGCGCAAAATCCAGCGCCAGCTGGCGTTAAATTCGAAGCAGTCGACATGGGTGGCGTACCCGGCACACTGGTTACTCCGGACGAGATCAAAACCGACGCGGTCGTGATGTACATCCACGGCGGCGCCTACATAGTAGGACGTCCAGACGGCTACCACGGTATCGGCGGCAACTACGCGAAAATGCTTGGTGCTCGTGTGTACATGCCGGACTACCGCCTCGCTCCTGAGCACAAGTTCCCAGCATCAATTGACGACACATTGCGCGCTTACGAATGGTTGCTTGAGCAGAAAATCCCGGCTAACAAAATTGCGTTCTCTGGCGAGTCGGCTGGCGGCGCAATGGTTGTAAGCGTCATGGTCGCGGCTAAATCGAAAGGGCTTCCATTGCCTGCGGTTGGCTCCTCCATCTCACCATGGGCGAACCTTGAACACACCGGTGCTTCCATGAGCAACCGCGAAGGTCTGGATCCTCTGAACTCCAAGCCTGTCTTGGACATCCTCGCCAGAGCATTCCTAGGCGACACATTGGCTAATCATCCTCTGGCCTCGCCTGTGTTCGCGGACGTCACCGGTCTTCCACCAATCTTGGTGCAGATCGGCGAGAACGAGCTGATGTTGAGTGATGCAATGCGCCTTGCAACTCACCTGGCTGATAACCGCGTTCGCGTGAACCTAGAAGTATGGCCTGCGATGTTCCACGCCTGGCACTTCTACGCCACCATGCTGCCAGAAGGTCAGAAGGCTATGGAGAGTTCCGTTCGCTTCATCGAGGCTGCCTTGGCCGACGCTAACCGCTAAAACGCAGAACAACCGCGATAGCTTTGTGGCTGTCGCAGTGCTACACGTCCCAACCATCAAGCCGCTAGATGAGCAAACCATCTTGGCTGAAGCCCGAAAGTCCGGACGTTTGGTAGTCACAGCCGAAAACAGCTCGATTATCGGTGGACTCGGCGAGGCTGTTGCAGGGTTACTTCTGCGTAACGGCGTAACTCCTACCTTCCGGCAAATCGCTTTACCCGACGCATTCCTGGAGGCGGGCGCACTGCCGACGCTACATGATCGGTATGGCATCTCAACAGCAGCTGTATGTGCGCAAATCAAAGCTTGGCTGTAGGCCTCTGTGCAAGGCGCCTTAGTTTGAGGCGCCTTTTGCAAGGTTACATTGCGTGGCATAGGAAAATGCTCAACTACATAATCCGTTCCTGCAGCCTTTTAATTACCGGCGCGGAAATCTGGTAGCTGACGATGCTACACGACAGAAAATCACAACGTACAAGGGATACAACAGCATCAGGTATCTTTCGACCAACGAGGAGCGAGAGAGCAAACGCGTTAGTTTTTTTAAGCACCAAAAAAAAGGGCCCTCCCGGGCCCATTTATTCGAGCGCTAAAACTACTTGTTGAGCCAGGACTCAACAGTCGCCGCGCCGTGATCACTTTTCCACTGTTTCAAGCCTCTGTGATTACCACCTTTCGTCTCAATGGTTTCACCGGTGTGTGGGTTCTTATAAACCTTCACCTGGCGGGCCTTGCGTTTGGCTTTAGGCTCGGATACTGGAGCGCGACGACCTGCTTGTGGATCAAGCAGATTGATCACGTCTTTCAGGCTGTAGCCGTATTTTGCGAGCAAATCGCGCAGCTTCGTTTCGAATTCAATTTCTTTCTTAAGACCAGCGTCGCCCTTCAGGGCCTCAAGCGCTTGAAGCTGTTCGGCGAGATGTTTTTCAAGCTGGCGAAATTCTGCGAGTTTAGACATGGGAGTTTCCTGAGCAATTAGTATTTTCACGTTACAACAGAATAGACACTCGGATGAAGCAGAAGTATCAGTGTTCCTTAGCATCGTTGTCATATAGACCATTAGACAGGGGAAGCACTCCGCAAGAGATCGAGAGTTTTAAAAGATCTCTGCCCCTGATTCGCATAACCTTCGTGCTGGCTTCGGGCCGGTATCATCAGGCGCATACGATCAATAAGGACGTGCAGGAGAATGCTTATGCTGATTCACGAGGCTGATACGTTGAGCTCGTTGCTTGCTGAACAAGAGGCCGTGAAGGCCGCTAGAAAGAAGTACAAGTATGTGGACGTCGTCTAGGTAAAGTCGATGTAGCCGCGCCTAGGCTCGCTCTCCCGTCAAGGCTCTTAATAAGTGGCTTCAACTCTGCGGGTACGCGGTTGGAGACACAGAGGGCCAGAGAGATTGACCAATTGCTATTGCATAAATGAGCACAGGCCCCCTAACACACTGTGAGCCACATTCAGTCAGACGCGTCTGAGTCTATAGGTGCCGATGCAGGTATTTGCCATGCGGGTTTTTTGCCATCCTGACTGTCGAAAATACGCCGCGCCTTGCGAAAATCGTCAACATTCTCGACAACCCAAGTCCAGATAGGTGACATGCGGATCAACAGTCCCATACCCAAGGGCGTGAGCTCATACTCGACACGTGGCGGAATCTCACCGAACTCCCGCCGAGCCACTAGGCCATCCCGCTCCATGGAGCGTAGCGTCTTAGTTAACATCCGCTGAGTAACCCCAGTCATCTGCCTTTTTATTTCGGCATGGCGCATGGTGCCGTACACCCCCAGAGCATGCAGAATACCTAACGACCAGCGGCTTCCTGCGTGAGCAAGCACTTCTCGTCTGACGCCATCATCGTCTTCTCTAAGCGTTCGGCAAATTGTTTCTGCCTGGCTGAGAGCCTCCTGATCGGTCATNCTGCGTGAGCAAGCACTTCTCGTCTGACGCCATCATCGTCTTCTCTAAGCGTTCGGCAAATTGTTTCTGCCTGGCTGAGAGCCTCCTGATCGGTCATTTCTTTCTCTAGTATCACCGGTGTGCCTTCTTACTAATGTTGCCTAATCGTGCAAGCATTTGTTCATCTTACAGGCAACAGGTCTCAGGAGAAATTATGACCGAAGTAACCCAGTTCTCCCCCCAATCCATTCTCGTTTTAGGCGCCGGTGAGCTTGGGCTGCCGGTTCTGCGCAATCTGGCACGAGTAGCAAAGCGCGCGCCCGGTTCCACAATCAGCGTCCTGCTCAGGGATTCGACCATCATCACTCAAGTACCCGAGAAAAAGGTCGAAATTGATGAGCTCCGTGGCCTCGGCATCCAGATGGTGGCCGCAGACCTCGTGAATGACTCAATCGATCAACTGGCTGAAGTATTCGCCCGTTTCGATACCGTAATAGGCTGTGCAGGCATGGTTGCAGGCCGGGAAACCCCAGTGAAGCTGGCTACTGCTGCTCTGAAGTCCGGTGTTAAGCGCTACTTCCCGTGGCAGTTTGGTGTCGACTTCGAAGTGATCGGTCGGGGCAGTCCTCAGGATCTGTTCGATGCTCAGCTTGATGTTCGCGAATTGCTTCGTGCCCAGGATAAAACTGGATGGGTAATCATCTCGACAGGTATGTTCACCAGCTTTCTGTTCGAGCCAGTATTCGAGGTCGTTGACTTCGAAAACGACACCGTGAACGCGCTAGGCAGTCTTGAGACCAGCGTGACGCTCACGACTCCAGAAGACATTGGTGCGTTGACAGCAGAAATTGTTTTCTTCCAACCTCGATTACGCGATCAGATTGTGTACCTCTCGGGAGACACTGTGACGTATGGAGAGGTTGCGAGCCTCCTCGAGCGTGTACTGGGCCGCCCGTTCAAACGTAACGTGTGGACTGTTCCGCACTTGCTCCAAGAACTGGAAAAAGACCCAACGCATCACATCAAGAAGTACCGCGCTGTATTCGGGCAGGGCAGAGGCGTGGCCTGGCCTAAAGCAGGCACTTTCAACGTACAGCAGTCGATTCAAGTCACGACCGCTGAGGAGTGGGCCCGTTCAAATCTGGCAACCTGATCAGCACAAGGGAAGTAGCTGAACGAACATTCTCGCGCTGGGAGTTGACCTGCTAAAAACCCCTGAGTCTGATAATGGGTGCTGACGACCGAAGCTAAGACGCGGAGTACAAAGGCGGTCTTTTACTCGAACTTCATCCAGCCAACGCTCTTGTGAAATCAACCCTGCTAGCAGAAGCCAGCTCCCACAGGAGATCGCGTGCGTTCAGATAGTTCCCACAGTGGTTTCAGGTTGTCGGTCGGAATTGGGCTGACTAATCTCTGTGCCGTCGCTGCCAATTCAGCGGCCTGATTTGACCGTCCGATTAATTAAAGTACAGCTTGGCTCTAACCTATTTCAGGTGTTTTTTTCACGCGTGAGGTATCGTGTTGCGGTGGCTGTATGCGGGATACCTTCGGGTATGCCGGATTTCCTTTGATTGCCGGTCGGTCAACCCGTGTACAGCTGCCACCCTCTTCGCTTGACCGCGAACGTTGGCAGCTCCACTTAATCTTAGGACCTTCACCATGATCAAAGACAGCCCAAATCCCCCAGGCCAGCCAGACTACGACACCAGTACCCTGCACGAAGTGGCCTACCGTGCGATCGCCCACTACCTCAACCCCGCTCCGCTTCCCCAGCAACGTGACGCTGAGCGTCACAAGATGCATTCCCACGCAGAGCGTGGGGAACGATCAACCTCAAAACCGATGAAGATCAATAGGTGGGAGCTGGCTTGCCTGCGATTGCAGTCTTCCAGTACCGCATGGGTTGACTGACACACTGCTATCGCAGGCAAGCCAGCTCCCACAGGAGATCGCGTGCGTTCAGATATTTCCCACAGTGGTTTCAGGTTGTCGGTCGGAAGTGGGCTGACTAATCTCTGTGCCGTCGCTGCCAATTCAGCGGCCGGATTTGACCGTCCGACTTTAAAGAGCAACTGCACCCACACCGATCCTGGGCGTTTTTTTACGCCTGATGTATCGTGTCGCGGCAGCTGTACGCGGGATACCTTCGGGTATGCCGGATTTGCTTCTTTAGCCGGTCGGTCAACCCGCGTATAGCTGCCACCCTAATTCGTTTGACCGCGAATCGTGGCAGCTCCATTTATAAAGGAGCTTCACCATGATCAAAGACAGCCCACCCCCCCCAGGCCAGCCAGACTACGACACCAGCACCCTGCACGAAGTCGCCTACCGCGCGATCGCCCACTACCTCAACCCCGGCAAACCCATTCCCGAACCCAGTGAAGGCATCTTCACCGTGCGCGCCGACCTGGGCACCGAAACCCTGCTGGTCAACGCTTCCCAGGATCTGGCGTCCATCAGCGATATCGCCAACCACCTGGCGTTTGAAATCGACGGCTCCCAACGCAATGTCGCGCTGGGCATCTGCCGCATGCTCGAAGGTGTGCAACTGCTGGTGGACAAAGCCCTGAACGTGGCCCACCCAGCCGCCTGAAGATGGACGAGATAGAGCGCCTGAGCTATCTTCGGGCGCTCTATCGACAGACCGGAACAGGAAGTTACCGCTTGAGTACATCGCCCCTTCTACGAAGCCGCACCTTCGCCCTCCTCGCCGGCCTTGCCTTTATTGCCGTGGACCAGCTAGTCAAACTGCTGGCCCTGGTTTCGCTGCAAGCCAGCAGCTTCAAAATCGGCTCCAACCCTCTCAACCTTGCGCTGGAACTGAGCCTCAACCCAGGCGCCTTCCTCAGCCTGGGCGCCGCATTGCCGCCGCAGGTCAAACAGCTGATCTTTATCGTTGGCGTAGCCGTCGTGGTGACGTGGGCCATGGGGTGGTCGCTTTCCAACTGGAGCCAGCCGCTGCGTAAAGTCTTGCCGCTTTACGCAATTGCCTTGGGCGGTATCGCCAACTTGATCGACCGTGTGTTTCGCGACGGGCATGTCGTGGATTACATGGTGCTGAACGTGGGGCCAACCCATACCGGCGTGTTCAATATTGCTGATATTGCGATCACAGCCGGGGCAATGTTTTTGATGCTTGATCTGTTCGTGAAGCCTCGTAAGTCCTGATCAGCAAGGGGATTCATGCATCAGCGTGAATCCCCAGGCACTCAAAACACCGACCACCCAATCCGCTCGCTCAGCAACTCCAACGCCTTCATCCCCGCCAGCGAGTTCCCCGCCGCATTCAATTCCGGCGACCACACGCACACCGTAAATTGCCCCGGCACCACCGCGACAATCCCACCGCCAACTCCGCTTTTACCCGGCAAACCCACGCGGTAGGCAAAGTTGCCCGCCTCGTCATACAGCCCGCTGGTGGCCATGATCGAGTTGACCTGCTTGGTCTGGCGCGCGGTCAAAATCTGCTCGCCACTGTGGGCACTTACGCCCTCGTTGGCCAGGAAGCTGAATGCCCGGGCCAAATCCAGGCAGCTCATTTGCAGCGCGCAGTAGTTGAAGTAGCTGTGCAGCACCGCGTCGACGTCGTTGTGGAAGTTGCCGAAGGCCTTCATCAGGTAGGCCATGGCCGCGTTGCGCGCGCCGTGTTGGGCCTCGGAGTCGGCGACGACGCTGTTGACCAGGATTTGCGGGTTGCCCGACAGGCGCCGCACGAAGTCACGCATCGACAGAATCGGCACGGCAAAGCGCGACTGGTTGATGTCGCAGATCACCAGGGCGCCGGCATTGATGAAGGGGTTGCGCGGGCGGCCGCGTTCGAACTCCAGCTGCACCATGGAGTTGAACGGTTGCCCCGAAGGCTCGTGACCCAGGCGCTCCCAGATGGTTTCGCCGCCATGGTCGATGGCCTGCACCAGGCTGAACACCTTGGAGATGCTTTGTACCGAGAACAATGTGTCGGCGTCGCCTGCGCAATAGGCCGCGCCGTCGTTGCCGTACACGGCGATGCCGAGCTGGTTGGCGGGTACATCGGCGAGTGCGGGGATGTAGTCGGCGACTTTGCCCTGGCCGATCAGGGGGCGAACTTCGCCCAGGATCGATTCCAGCAGTGCCTGCATGTCTTGTCCGGTCATTCTTATTGAATCAGTGATAAGCGGGGCGCGGAGGATACTTTAATGCGTCCGCAAGCACACCATTCAACCAATGTGGGAGCGGGCTTGCTCGCGAATGCGGTGGGTCAGCCAATGATTCTTTGACTGACACACCGCTTTCGCGAGCAAGCCCGCTCCCACTTTTTTCGTCCCGGGCACTTCAAAAATGCGCCACATCCGACACCTGCTCATCGAGCACATCCCGCGCCAGCGCCCAGGCGCGGTCCCTGGATTCCACCACCAGCAGCGGGTAGCCCCAGGCTTTGCCAAACATCAGCGCAAACGGCTTGAGGGCCAGGCGTTGCGCGGCGCTGGGTTCCACTTGGATCATGCCTTTGACGTAGGCACGCAGCGCCTGTTTGTTGTTTTTCATCCAGATCGAAGCGTGTTTGCGCTCCTCGTGGGAGTGCTCGTGGTTGTTTTCGTCGACGGCTTTTTCGTGCAGCAGCACAAAGGCTTGCTGACGAGCCAGCAGGCTTTCGAACACCACAAAAGCATGCTCGGGGCCGCCTTCGTTCGGCGCGTCAAACACGATTTTCACCACGGGGAAGGTAGTACTGTCGAGTCGCACGGCAAAGCTCCTGAATGAGAGTGGCTCTCACTATAGGGATCTTGCGACTGGACGGCATTGCACAGAATAGCCAGAATATTTCGCAATTCGGCCAAAGAGCAAACCCGCCATGCAACGCCACCGCCTCGAAGAACGCGACCTTTCCCGGTCCAAGGACGCCGACCTGATTCCGCGCGCAGTGGTGGCCGTGGGTGCCACCAGCACGTCCGAGCGCTGGGAACATACGCCGCACTCGCACCGCAAAGGCCAGTTGATGTACACCCTGCGCGGGGTGATTCATTGCCAGATCGAGGCCGGAATCTGGATCGTGCCGCCCCAGTGCGCACTCTGGATTCCCGGCGGCCTGGCTCATGCCGCGCGGGGTGCCGGAGAGGCTGAGGTGTATTGCCTGCTGATCGACCCGGACGCTGCCGGCGCCCTGCCCACCCGGGGCTGCACGTTGGCCGTGTCCGGGTTGTTGCATGAGTTGATCAGCAAGGCGGTGAGTTTTCCGCACTTGTACGAAGAAAACGGTGCACAGGGGCGCCTGATCAGCACGCTGTTGGATGAACTGGCCCAGGCGCCCATTGAAGACCTGCACCTGCCCATGCCCCAGGACTTGCGGTTGCGGCGTCTGGCCGACAGCTTGCTGGCCGACCCCAGCGATAAGTCCACGCTCGAACAATGGGCACAGCGCATCGGCATGAGCGAGCGCAGCATGACGCGCCTGCTGCTGGAGGAGTTGGGTTTGAGTTTCGGCCGCTGGCGCCGGCAGTTGCATGTGATCTTGTCACTGCAACGCCTGGCCAAGGGGGAAAGCGTGCAACGGGTGGCGCTGGACCTGGGTTACGAGAATGCCAGCGGTTTTATCACCATGTTCCGTAAGGCGGTGGGCCAGCCGCCGGCGCGTTACCTGGCCGATCGCAGCGGCGCCTCGAGTGCAACGGCGCCTGCCGCCATCGCGTTGCACCCAGACAGTTGATCAGCGTTGAACCGGAATGCGGATATCGCCGCCCTTGCACTGGGTTTTAACACTGCGCGGGCAGCCGGCAAAACGCAGCTCTTTGCTCAGGCACACGCGCACTTCAGACAGCACCTTGCCTTTGCAGATAACCGCCATGCCATGGTTGCCCATGGCCGGGTTGCTCTGGCGGAACAGGCTTTCGATCGCCTGTGCACTCATGTAATTGGGCACATTGAACGGCTGCAACTGCTGCGGAATCTGCACGTTGGCCAAGGCCGTATCGGTGGCCTCCAGGTAACGCGAAGCGTCGAGCCCACTGCAGGTGCCGTGTTTGGCCCACTCGTGCTTGAGCAAGGCCTGCGTGGGGAAGATCAGCGCACCTTTGGCCAGGTCGGCCGCCGACAACCGCGATTGCGCATCGCACGACGCGGGCCAGCCGCCTTTGGCGTACTGCGGCCAAAGCCCATGCAGCACAAACCCATAGCCCTTGCCCGTGCATTGCTCGTTGCCGGGGTTGGTCAGGCAGAACGTCGGCGACCATGACAGCGACAACACATAAAAATCAAACTCCCCAGGCGTACCCTGGCTACGCGGGGCCGCCAGCACATTCGTGGCCAGTAACAGCCACAACAGCATCCAATATTTCATTTGCCCATTCCTTAGAGAAAACACTGGTATATCGCGATTAACCGGGCAAATTGGGGTTTCGTTGTAATACCTTATCCAGGATCCGGTCGGTCTTCAGCGCCTCGATCGCCAGTGAAGGATGTTCGGCTTCGCCACGAATATGCGCATTCATGGCCAGTACGTGATGCCACTGGATATGTTCATGGCAGGCTATTTCCAGCACCTCATCCACCTCACCTTCCAGGCGTAACGGCTGGTCTTCAAACACGGCAAAGGTGATGCGGCCACGGCTGCCGATCAATTCCACGCGGTCTTCGCGCCGGTCTGCGACAAAGTTCCAGCAGCCCATGCCCAGTGCGCCGTTTGCGAACGTCCAGCAGGCTGTTACCGCATCTTCCGCCGCGTAATTGCCGGCCTGTCGTGCGGTAAACCCGGTGACCTCGACGATATCGCCGGCCAGGTACTGGAACAAATCAAACCCATGGCTGGCCAGGTCGGCAAAGTAGCCGCCACCGGCAATGGTCGGGTCGGTGCGCCAGTTGGCAGCGCTGGCATCGGCGGCGGCCGGCGGCTTGCACAAGCTCCAGGTCACCTGACGCAACTCGCCGATGCGCCCGGCCTGCAGCCAGTCGCGTATTTGCTGGAAGCGCGGCAACGAACGGCGGTAATAGGAAATAAACAGATGCAGCCCCGCACGCTCGAAGGTGCGCTGCATCAAGGCACTCTGCTCGGCATTCAGCGACATGGGCTTTTCGACGCAGCAATGCTTGCCGGCTGCCGCCACCATCAAGCTGTATTCGAGGTGGCTGTCGGGCGGTGTGGCGATGTACACCGCGTCAACCTCGGGGTCGTCGATCAAGGCCTGGGCGTCGGTATAGAAGCGGGCAATGCCGTGGCGTGCCGCATACTCACGCACCGCTTCTTCACGGCGCCCCATCACGGCCATCAGCGCCGAACCTGGCGCTTTGTAGAAGGCGGGTCCACTCTTGAGTTCAGTGACGCTGCCACAGCCAATCATGCCCCAACGTACGGTATTCATCAGTTGTCCTCGTCCGTTTTCATCAAGGGGGCAGTATCCACATCACCGCTGGTGCATGCCAGCCTCAATCAGCATGACAATTGCATTACACTTTCATGACAGTCACTGAGCCAGGCAGGTGTAGACATTGAAAATACGTGCAACCGTTATTTGTGAACACGAGGGGCATATTCTCTTCGTGCGCAAGGCCCGCTCCAAATGGGCGTTGCCGGGCGGCAAGGTCGAGCGTAACGAGCGCCCGGTCGGCGCCGCCGCACGCGAGCCGGAAGAAGAAACCGGTTTGAATGTGGATGGTTTGTTGTACTTGCAGGAGCTGAAGGCCCGCGACACCGTGCATCACGTGTTCGAGGCCTCGGTGGTCAACATCAGCGAGGCGCGCCCCCGCAACGAGATCATTGACTGCCGGTGGCACGCCTATGGCGCCATCGACGAGCTAGACACCACTGACGCCACCCGGCACATCGTCAAGTCCTTCGTGCGCCGCCTCTGATTCCCTGCTCTGCCGTTCGACAAAGGATTTGACGAACGCGGCAGCGGCTGCAAATCCCGCCCCACCTCTGCCCTGCAAATATCACCCTGTACAACTTGAAGACATCCAGATTTCCCTGTGGCGAGCAGGCTTGCCCTGCGCTGGGCTGCGAAGCAGCCCCGAACCCAGGCGCTGAGTACGTTCAGGAAAATTGCATTGTCTTTACTGGGGCCGCTTCGCAGCCCAACGCAGGGCAAGCCTGCTCGCCACAACAGCCGACTTGCCACAGACTTCGTGTTAACCGGTGTTGCAAACTCCCACAATTGGATTGCATGGCATCAGCTGGATGTGAGCAACCGTTCAAGAACGCGGCCTGGCCCCGGCCACCTGCGGCAGCTTCTCACGGTTCTTGGCCTGCCCGCGCTGGTACAGCGCTTCGACCAGTTTCTGCCGCTCATCCTGGGGCAAATTGCTCGCGAACTGCGCCAGCGTCGCGTCCACCAACGCCCGCAACGCCACATCCGCCTCGCGGGCCTTGGCCAGTTCAGTCACCAGTGCCTCACGATCCAGCGTCGGCGCTTCGAGCTGCTTGATCACCCCCAGGCGTGCTTCGCGACCGGCCATGATCAGCGGCTGGCTGTCGGCGCGGTTGTGGCGCAGCAACTGACGCAATTCCTTGCGCCGCTCCATCGGCAACTTGATCATCGCCTGGCGCAGACCGTGCTGGTTGACCACCGCTTCGGCGGGCTTGGCAGTGGCCATCCAGTGATAGAGGCCGCCGCCCACACCGCCGATCAAAAACACGTTGAGCAGTACCGAAAAGACCAACCAGGGTTTAAGGGATGTTGGGGTCATTGCTCGGTTTCCTCGGCGTTGACGGTGAAGACGACATCGGCGTCGCCCTGATCGAAGACGCTGGGCAGCACCTCGGATGACAGCATCGGCAACGGCACACTCAGTGACGCCACCAGGACTCCGGCCGCGATGCCTGCAATGCCCACGCCCACCAACCCGGCGGGCGACAGCCAGTTGGCATAGCGCGACCAGAACGACGGCCGTTTCGGCGCAGACTCGCGAATCTGTCGCGCAAGGGTCGGTTCGTTGAACACAAGCTGATGGCAATCCAACTGGGCATCGAGCCAACCGACCTCGCGCAATGCCTCGCGGGCTTGAGGGTTGCCGCTGTCGAGCAGTGCCTGGGCAGCGGCTTGTTCGGCGCTGGGCCAGCGATGCAGGCTGGCGCCGTAGGCGTCAGCCAAGTGCGCAAAGCGTTCAGGTGTCATGGTTTTCCCCTTCCTGGGCGGGCGAGCCCGGGTGTGTCGGCTAGTTGACTGCGCAACTGGCGTCGGGCCCGCGACAGCAGGCTCTCCAGTGCCTCGACGCTGATGTTCATCAGGGCCGCGGCGTCGATGTTCGACAGCTCCTGGTAGTACTGCAGCACAATGGCTTCACGCTGGCGCTCGGGCAAGCTCGCCAGGGCGGCGGCCATCCTGGCGCTGCGGTCCGCCGTTTCCAATTGTTCATCCGGCGAGGGTGCGCTGTCCGCCAGTTCCAGTGCCTCGTCCTCATTCAACGGGCGCGCCTTGCGCCGGCGCAAGCGGTCATGGCACAGGTTGAGCGCCACGCGGTGCAGCCAGGTGTCAAAACGCGCTTCGCCGGGGCGCCAGTTGGCCGCCTGGCGCCAGATGCGCAGGAAGCTTTCCTGGGCCACGTCCTTGGCTTCGTCGGCATCCCCCAGCAGCCGACCGGCGAGCGCAAGCAGGCGCGGCAGCTTGCGCGCCACCATTTCGTTGACGGCCGCAGGTTCGTTGTTGCCGATACGTGCCAGTAGCTCAACGTCCGGATCAGTGTCTTTCAATCAGGTAATACTCGGTCCGGGGGCTAAGAGGTTTCAGCGGATCCAGTGCCCTTCGCGCCAGTACCAGTTGGGGCCACGGGATTCCCAGTGCCCAGGCTCCCAGCGTGCGTTACGCACCACTTCCTGCCAGTGGCCCGGCATCCAGGCATAGGCCCCATGTTCCCATTGCCAGTGGCCACGGTCCCAGACGAAACCCGGGCGTTCAGCCGGGATCACTTCGACGCGCTCCGCCGGTGGGGCCTGGCGGATGATCACTTCGGTCTGGGCAAAGGTCGGGGTGCTGACAAGCGCGGCGAAGGCCAGCGGGACCAGCAAGGCGTAGCGCAGTTTGGCCAGTGGGTTCATGGCAACTCCTTCATACGGCGGACGAAAATGTTCGCATCTGATGGGTTGAACGCTGGGCACAGGGAAATCCGTCGCGAGAAACCCAAGTTTTTTCTCGACGCTGGAAGTATTGCCCAGAGGATGAAGACGCTGGATGAAATGTTTGAAAGTATCGCGACGGATTTGCGCCGGTGGTTGCGTTCAAGACGTAACGCAGAACACACAATGAGGAAATATCATGACCCGTCGACTTTCTATGCTGGTTGCCGCCCTGCTGATTGTCAGCCTGAGCGGCTGCGTGATCCTGCCCGAACACCGGCATTGCTGCTGGCGCTACTACGGCGCAGTCGACACCTCAGCCAGCAGCGTGAACAGCTAGCCTACCGCCGCAAAACCACGGCGCCCGGCCTTGATCTCGGTGCGCAGTTCGCCGATAAGGTTTGAGATGGAACGGATGCTGTCCAGGCCTTGGGGCGAGACCCGGGTCAGCAGCAGATCGACGCGACCCGACGCCGGCTCGAACACGCTGATGCGCAGTGAACCGTCGCTGTTAAGGCTGCAATCACAAGCCAGCGGCAGGAAGCCTGAGGCCATGATCTTAGTGAGTTCATTGATCGCAATCATGCTGAGCCCCCGTCCCTGGGTTCGACCCTGTGGGTGTGATGCAACCAGCATAGGTAAGGTTTTGCCTGCTACCGAACAATTAATTCAAAAGTGATACCTGTGCCGCATTTCGCCCTGTAAACGCTGGTGCCCTGGCGCCAGAAACCCAGCACACGACCTCTCGTCTGCCGCTTTGGCAAGGGCTTGACTCACGATCTGTATCAAAAGACGCTCTTGGCTTTTCGCCATCATCCCGAGCCGACCGCCATGAGCATCGTTCCTCCGAGCCAGCCCGACAGCGACGTGTACAAAACCCTGCTGGAGTCGACCAACGCCATCCCGTGGCGCATCGATTGGCAGAGCATGACGTTCAGCTACATCGGCCCGCAGATCGAAGCGCTGCTGGGCTGGAGCCCGCAAAGCTGGGTGAGCGTGGATGACTGGGTCGAACGCATGCACCCGGACGACCGTGAATACGTGGTGAACTTTTGCGTGTCGCAATCACGCGCCGGCGTGGACCACGAGGCCGACTACCGCGCACTGACGGTCAACGGCGACTATGTGTGGATCCGCGATGTGGTGCACGTGGTGCGCAAGGGCGACGAAGTCCAAGCCTTGATCGGCTTTATGTTCGATATCAGCGAGCGCAAGAAGACCGAAGAGCACTTGATTCGCCTGCAAAAACAACTGGAGGAATACTCCTTCCAGGACGGCCTGACCGGCATCGCCAACCGCCGCATGTTCGACACCGTGCTCGAGCGCGAATGGTCCAGTGCGCTGCGCAGCCAGTTGCCGCTGTCGTTGATCATTCTGGATATCGATTTTTTCAAGCAGTACAACGACCACTATGGCCATATCAAGGGCGATGAAGCCTTGCGCCAGGTGGCGCGCACCTTGTCGTTGGCGGCTAACCGCCCGCGGGATTTTATTGCGCGTATCGGCGGCGAGGAATTTGTGTGGTTGCTGCCCGAAACCGACGCAGCCTCAGCCCGGCAAGTGGCGCAACGCTGCCTGCACTTGATTTGCCAGCAGCAGATCGAACACGCCGTTTCGCCGGTGTCCAACTTGCTGAGCCTGAGCCTGGGGGTGGGCACGCATACCGTGACGCCCAACAGCGACCTGCTGGCGTTCGTCGAGTCGGTCGACAAGTTGCTGTATCAGGCCAAACGCAATGGACGCATGCGCGCAGAGTTTGCCGACAGCCAAGTGTGACGCGAGGTCAAATTGCGGGCAAAAAAAATCCCAAGTAGCTGATGGAAACTTGGGATTTAAAAATGCATAAACCGTGGGAGGTGAACGCCCGGCTATAGTAACGACTGTAAAAACCTGTAACAAGATTATTTTATCCCTTTCGTCGGATTAAAAGCCGCGTAAGTCATTCAATAACCACATGATTTTTAAGGTAGCCAAGCAAACAAGTGCCACTTTTTGGTGCAATAAGCCGGTATAACCCTGATCACTTCGTGGCTATATATCCATTATTCAAATGGGGTTATTAATCATAACGGCGCGACACTCTCGCTGTATCGCTTTTTGAGTTGCTTACAGGCTTCAAGCAATTCCAGACCGGACGTCGAAGTGGCACGGGCCACACTTTCAAGATGTTGGCACAGCACCAAGCGTTCGGCGGCCTCTTGCCGTTCCAGGTCGACCTGAGCATTGAAACGCATAAACAAGACGCCCAGCAGCACCGCCGCGCACACAACCCCCATCGCCGCATAGCGAAGGCCGTTGGAGGACGGGGATTCTGCCGGGTTCATGAGTTAAGGTGCCCTGCTCTTTTCATACCGCACATCGTCGCCCTCGACCCGACCCACCTGCGTCCAGCCCAGCCGTTGATAGAACCCGTTGGCGCGGATCTCATCGCGCCCGTCGGTGATCAGGTACAGCGTCGAGTGGTGCTCAAACAGCGCGGCTTCAGCCACCGCCATCAGTTGGCGGCCCAGGCCCCGGCCTTCATGGGCGGGCAGTACGAATATCGCAAATACCTCACCGCTGTCAAAATTGACCATCGAAAAAGCAGCCGGCTCGCCCGCCACTTCTGCCAGCCACACGCACGGCGCTTCACGGATGCTGTCGGCCAGCACCTGTGGGGTAATGCCCAGATCCGCCATCTGCTCACGGCTCAAGTGGTTCTGCACCACGGCGGTGCGAATGGCGAACAACGTGTCGATATCCGCCAGCGTCGCCAGCCGAATAAGGGTTTGCATAGATGCCTCCTCCGGGGATGCACGCAATTGTATGTAAATAGAAACACATAGATTGTCGTGGATTTGTAAGAGAAGGCGTTCGACTACAGGGGTTTTGTCTGTTGTTGTCGCCGAAACTGCCCTGGCGCCAGGCCATGGGCCTTGCGAAAACAGCGGGAGAAGTACGCCTCGTCGGTAAACCCGCAACGCAGGGCAACGGCACCGATCATCTGCGCCGTGTTGAGCAATAAGGTGCGCGCCAATTGCATGCGGCGGTCGAGCACCCACTGGGAGAAGGGTTTGCCGGTTTCTTTGCGCAGCAAATGGGTGAGGTAGTTGGGTGACAGGAAGGCAGCGGCCGCCGCGTCAGTAAGAGTGAGGCCCGGCTCGTGCAGATGCTCGCGAATGTAGCCGTGCACCCGTGCCAGGGCGTCTTTGCGTCCGCGCCGGGTGGCGTTATTGGCGGCAAACGCCTGCAAGGGTTCGGCGTACTGCTGGCAAACCAACCCGACCAGTTGGAACAAGTAGCCTTTCAAGCGCTCACGGGCGCCGAAGGTGCGCTGGGCGTCCAGCGTGCGCATATGGCCGAGCCAGGTGTGCACTTGCTCAAAGTCCGCGTCGTCAAGGATGAAGTCCAGGTGCTCCTGAAAACGAAACGGTGACAGCTCCGGCGCCTGGCTGATGGGGATGTCTTCCAGGTCCAGCGGATCGCAAGTCAATTGCGGCAGGAAGAACGCCTGGCTGAAGTTGATCAGTATGAACTCGCCGTCTTGCGGGTGGGGAATCACATGCAGGCGATGGGGCAGGATAAACGCCAGGGCTTTGTGCGGAAAAGGGCGTACCGCGCCGCCGATATGTTGCACGGTGTCGCCGCCCAGGTTGATCTGGATCTGGAAGTATTCATGTCGATGCGGGCTGGTCAGCGCCGCCCGCCCGCGTTTGTCGCGGATATAAAAATCGGGGCGGTCGCTGCGTTGTTCCATGCCATAGGTGGTGACGCGGGTGCCTGGCATAACGGTCTCTCGAATGGCCTGGGCACCACTTTAGCCTCAACCCTGGCTGAGGGTGAAACTCAACTCGCCGATGCCGTCGATGCCGGCGGTCACCACGTCCCCACGCTGCAACGCGCCGACGCCCGCTGGGGTGCCGGTAAAGATCAGGTCACCGGCCTTGAGCGCCACGGATGTTGAGGCGTAGCTGATGATTTCGCTCACCGACCAGATCAGGTCAGCCAGGTCGCCGACCTGGCGCTGCTCACCATTGACCTTGAGCCAGATCTTGCCGCTGGCCGGGTGCCCGATGACGCTCGCCGGTTGCAAGGCGGTGCTGGGCGCCGACTCATCGAACGACTTGCCCCACTCCCACGGGCGCGCGAGTTTTTTCGCCTCGGCCTGCAGGTCGCGACGGGTCAAGTCGATGCCAACGCCATACCCCCAAACGTGAGACAAAGCGTCTTCAGGGCTGATATCCACCCCACCCTTGCCGATGGCCACCACCAGTTCCACCTCATGGTGCAAGTCGGCAGTCAGCGGCGGGTAGGAGATCACGCCTTCGGCCGGTACTACAGCATCCGCAGGTTTCATAAAGAAAAATGGCGGTTCGCGATCCGGGTCATGCCCCATTTCGCGGGCGTGTTCACTGTAGTTGCGGCCCACGCAGAACACGCGACGCAGCGGGAAACGTGCGTCGCTGCCCTGTACCGCCAGGGATGGTGTTGGCGCGGGGGGGAATACGTAATCAGTCATGGTCTGTGCCTCTTGGTTTACCTGGCGCCAGTATGGCCAGCAGCACCGGGGCAAAGTTGGACAGGTTTACGCAGATTTTGCACTGGCCGGTGTTTGTGCCCGCAACGCTCGATCAAGCAAGCGATACAGCGGCAGGCATGCGGCCTGGATCAGTAACATGCGGATAATCTGCATCGCCGTCACCAATGTCACTGCCAGCCCAAGCGCCTCGGCGGTCAAGCTCATTTCCGGCGCGCTACCGGGCATCATGCCCAGCGCCAGCGACAACCACGAGAAACCCAACCCGGCACCCAGGCCCCATGCGGCCAGTGCGGTAGCAATCACCGAGCCCGCCAGCAGTAACATCACCTTCAACAGAAAACCGGGTGCGCGGCGCAAAAAGCCGCGGTCGAACGTGGCGCCCAGCGCACACCCTATCAACAGTTGCCCGCAGCCACTGAGCCACATGGGCATGCTCATCGACAGATTGTTGCAACCCACACCGACCGCACAGATCAGCAACGGCCCAAACGTCCAGGGATTGGGCAGGTTGCAACGCTTGAACGCCAACGCCGCCAGCAAGCCCATGGCCAGGAGGAAAATCAGCCACGGCCAGACCACCGGCAATGGCGTGCGCGCAACGCTGTGTGCCAGGCCATAGTTTGCAACCGCAGGCACTGCCAGCAGGATGAGCAACAACCGCAGGCTGTGGGCGGCGGCAATGAAACTGGTGTCGGCCTGGCGCTGCTGGCCCAGGTGCACCATCTCGGTGGAATTGGCAGGCATCAAGGCAAAAAATGCGGTTGGCAGCGGTACGCCCCACCGATGCAAAACCAGTACCGAGCACAATGCCAGCACCAGCGTCAGCAGGACAGCCATGCCGATCAACCCAAAGTGGGCCGCCACTTCCTGCATGACGGGCAAGGTGAAATGGCAACCGATGGCCACCGCCACAATCAACTGCCCGGCTTTGCGCCCATGAGGTATTTGCGGTACCAGGCCGCCGCCACAACGTGTCAGCAGGACTGCCAGCAAGGAACCTATCACCCAAGGCAAAGGCCACCCCGCCCAGTGGGCAAGACTGCCGCCCAAGGCACCGACGATCAGCGTTGCAGGCCAGTAAAAACGAGGGTCACGGGGCATGATGAAATCCGACATGGAGAAGAATGCCGACAGGTTATAGACTTGCGCTCATCACAAAAAATATCCATTTGTGAAGCCTCTTATCATTCTTTGTTATGTGAGCCTTATGAATCTCAAAGCGCTGGAGTACTGCGTAGAAATTGCTCGTCAAGGCAGTTTCACTAAAGCCGCGCAGACCTTGCACGTAGCACAGCCGGCCCTGAGCATGGCAGTCAGTCGCCTGGAAGATGAGCTGGGGGTGGCGCTGTTCAACCGGGCCACGCGCCAGATCAGTGTCACGGCCGAAGGCCAACTGTTTCTGGCCCACGCCGAAAAATGTTTGCAGGGGCTTGCCGGCGCCCGCCGCGAACTGCAGGACCTGGACCAATTGCACAGCGGCGAAATCCGCGTCGGCGTGCCGCCCATGTACGGCATCCGGCACATTCCCGAATTGCTGATGCAGTTTCGCGCCCGCTATCCCGGGATTGCCATGCATGTGGTGGAAGGCAGTGCCGATGACATCAGCGAACGCCTGGCCACACGCAACATTGACGTGGCGCTGCTGGAGTCACGGCGGGTCAATCCGCAGTGGCAATCGGAATGGCTCGGCAGTGATGAGATGGTGCTGTGCATGAACCAGGAGCATGCATTGGCCGGGTGCGCCTCAATCCCGGCAGAACGCTTGCAGGACCAGGCCATGCTGGTGTTCGACAACACGTTCCTGCAACGCCACCTGCTGGATACTTTTTGCAGCAACGCCTGCGTGCAATTCAGCATTGCGCTGGAAAGCAACTTCGTGCCGCTGGTGATCGCCGCCACGCGCAACGGCATGGGCGCGTCCACCCTCTTGCGTTCGGTTCAAATCCAGGAAGCGGGACTCGTGGGTGTTTCATTCGAGCCCGCGCAGTTCATGCACTTCAACCTGTGCTGGCGCGCCAATGAGTACCTGTCGCAGGCCAATCGGCGTTTTATCGAAATTGCCCGAGCGTTTTTCCAGGAGGACGCCGGTTCGCCGCTGTCACGCTGAAACGGCGCAGCGATCATTTACGCGCCACTTTGTAGCGCAGGCAGTCCTGGTAAAAACTCTTGCGGATGACTTCGGGCTTGAGCCGTGAGCGGCTGTCGTAGGTCTGCTCGGTAATGCCCATGGCCATCATGCGCATCCACGACTTGTTGAACTTGATGGTCTGGATCTTCTGTCGCGCGGCATACAGCGACACACCCGACAGCTTGAGTTCCTGAGCCCTGGCGGCGGTGCCGGCGCCCCAACTGCACATGTACTTGTCGCCCTCGCGCAACTCCCGTGCCTGCACGCTCGCCGCGCCGCCAGCCAGGGAACAGGCGATCAGCATCATTCCAACAGTGCGCATTTGCATCCCCACCTAACCACCTGAAAATAAAAGTGATTTTGGCGGGGATTTTGTTACAAGGGGGCCATTAAATTGCCTTATCGGCAATTACTACCACTGGTAGGTGGCGCTCGCCTGCACGGTACGCTGCGAGCCATACCAGCACCACGAATAGGAGTAGCACGAGGCCACGTATTCCTTGTTCGCCAGGTTGGTGGCGTTCAGCGCCAGGCGCAGGTTGTCCTTGGGGTTGGCGATATTCGGGATGTCATAGTGCAGCGCCGCATCCATCAAGGTATAGCCCGGCACTTTCAGGGTGTTGGCAGTATCGCCCCAGGACGACCCCACATACCGCGCGCCGGCGCCCACGCCAAAGCCCTTGAGCCGGCCGTCGTGGAAGGTGTAGTCGGCCCACGCCGAAGCCGTATGGCGTGGCACGCCGTAGGTGCTGGTGCCCTCTACGGGAATTGCCGACCCGGTGCCGACATCGCTGATCGGCGCGTAGCGAACCGTGCTGTTGGATTTGCTCGCGCGGTTGTCCAGGTAGGCATAAGCCGCGGTAATGTCCAGGTTGTCGTTGAGGCTGGCCTTGCCTTCCAGTTCAAAGCCACGGGACTGTTGTTCGCCGTCCTGGATCTGGCAGCGGCCACTGCCGCACAGGTGGGTTGGGTCCGGGTCCATGGTCGGCACGTTGGATTGGCGCAGGTCGAAAATCGCTGCGGTGATAAAGCTGTTGCTGCCCGGCGGCTGGTACTTGATGCCGATTTCATACTGTTTGCCTTCGGTGGGTTTGAACACCGAACCGCCGTAACCCGTGCCCGATTGCGGGTTGAACGACTCCGCATAGCTGGCATACGGCGCCAGGCCGTTATCGAACAGGTAGACCAGGCCGACCCGTCCGGTAAACGCCTTGCTGTCCAGCGACGACTTGCTCTTGGCGCCGGAGCTGATGGTTTTGGTGGCGCTGTCGGTGCTGGCCCAGTCATAGCGGCCGCCGAGCAACAGCACCCATTGGTCCCACTTCATTTGCTCTTGCAGGTAAACACCGGTCTGCTCGCTGCGCGCGGTGGCGTCGGTGATGAACGCGGGCGTGGTGACCGGCGCGCCGTAGACCGGATCGAAGATATCCAGGTCCGGGCCACTGCCATAGCCGGTCTTGGTGTCGGTGCGAGTGTTCTGGTAATCGAGCCCCATCAACAGCGTGTGCTGCAACGGCCCGGTGTCGAATTTGGCCTGCACCTGGTTATCGAGGGTGTAGGCATCCATGTCCACATCGGCAGCGATGGTCGAGCGCTTGGAGGTGCGGTAGTCGCCCATCAGGTAGCTGTTATAGATGCTGCGATAGACACCCTCGGCGCGCAGGTAACGAGCATTTTGACGCACCGTCCAAACGTCGTTGAAGTGATGTTCGAAGGCATAGCCGAGGGAGTAATGCTCGCGGTCGCTTTTTTCGAAGTTCTTTTCACCGTCATAGAAGTCCACATTGATCTTGCGTCCTGTAGGGCTGCGCAGCACCGAGCCCCAGGCCGGCACCGAGCCATAGGACGCGCCTTTCGGGTCTTTCTGGAAATGCCCGAGCAAGGTCAGCGAGGTGGCATCGTCCGGGCGCCAGGTGAAGGCACTGGACAGCGACTGGCGGCGGGTTTCGGTGTGTTCGACCTGGCCATCGGCGTCATCGAACAACCCCGCGACGCGGTAGGCATACACACCCTGATCGTCAATCGGGCCGCTCAGATCGAAGGTGGTGCGCTTCTTGTTGAAGGTGCCGTATTCCACGCCGACCTCATGAAACGGCGTGTCCAGCGGGCGTTTGGTGACCATGTTGATCACCCCGCTCGGCGTGCCCTGCCCGTACAACACAGAGGCCGGGCCGCGCAGCACTTCGACGCGCTCCAGGTCAAAGGCGTCTTTCTGTGGCAAGGCATCCCGGCTTGACGGCATGCGCAAGCCATCGAGGTAGGTAGCCGGGGCGAAACCACGAATGGTCAACTGATCAAGACGCGACGCCGTGGCCCCACGGGTCTCCGGCACCACGGCAGCGCTGTAGCGCAGGATCTGGTTGAGGCTTTCGGCGTTTTGCGCACGCATCTGGTCCTTGGTGACCACCGAAATCGACTGCGGCGTCTCGATCAGCGCGGTATCGGTCTTGGTGCCCGACAGGCTGCGGGTGGCGACATAACCCGCCACCGGCCCGGTCGGGCTTTCGCTCTGGTAGGCGCCGCTGATGGTGGTGGCCTGCAACTGCATGGCGCCGCCATCGTCCGGGATCGCTTCGAGGCGGTAACGGTCGGCGGAAATCTTGATGGCCTGCAAGCCACTGCCCGCGAGCAATTGCGCGAGTGCCACGTCGGTGTCGTATTGCCCGCTCACACCGTTGCTGTGCTTGCCGCGCGTCAAGCCTGCATCAAACGCCAGTACCAGCCCGGCCTGCTCGGCAAGGCTATTGAGGGATTGGCTCAAGTCTCCGGCGGGAATCGAGAACCGGCGCAACGTGCTGCCGGTTTCTTCGGCAAAGGATGGCTGGACGACGAACAACGGCACAGCGGCAAAAGCCATCGCCACTGACAGGGCCAGTGGGTGCAAGGGACGAGCAAGGCGCGACATGGGAAATCCTGCGTAATGGAGGTTCTATTAACCATGACGGCCATGTCGCCAAATCGGGCAAGGATGAGAGTCATTTTTATTTGCATGACTTTATTGCAATGAGCCGGGTCGCTTTTTCGCGTAGTCCTTCGGGATAGTTTTTCGCGGTTTTTACCCGTCCCGCGTCATCCCATTCTGATTTTTCCAACCATTCGTCCAGCGGCTTTTTCCTGCAGCAGACTCCGACGCCTTGCCCTTTTTGCCGAGACGTCACGGATGACCAACGCCGCCCACATCGCCTTTATTGAACATGAGCTCAATGGCTTTCATCAGAGCCTGGCAGAGTATCGCCAGCAGATGGGCGCCTGGTATGCGCGGGCGTTGGATACGCTCAGCCATGCGGCGGACATGCCGTCGCTGCTGGGGATGGACCGCGTGCTGCGGGTTGGCGATGCGCAGCAGTCCGTGAGTATGACTGACATGGGCTTTTCCACCGTGGCCCAGTGCCCGGCGGGCGGCGAGCTGAAAATCCAGAGCCTGTTCGAATCGGTGTATGAGGTGCCGATCGGCAATATCCCCGTTGAGGTTGTCGGGCTGGATGACGGCAGTTCCACGCTTGTCATGCTCGATGAGCACGGCAAGGGCTCGCATTTTTGCGCCGCTGGCGGGCGCTATCAGGTGCGGGTACAGGGCGGCGTTTCTGCGCAGCAAGTGGACGCGCTGTTTGCCTCTTACGCAGGGCTGACGGCCGACCTGGAGCACTGGCTGCGCGAGCAGTGGAAGGATTTCAAACCCTATTGGCAGCAATCGACCGCCAGCGCGATTGGCAGCGGCGTACTGGCGGGCAGTTGGGCAGCAATCCGCGACGTGTGGGACAGCATCAAGCAGGTGCAGGCGATTCTTGAAGATCCGCTGAAATTTGCTGAGCAACTCGGCGCCGAGGCCGCCAGGTTGGCGCAGTTGGCCACCGATGCGCCCAGGGTCATGGAACAGGCCATGTTACTGGCCAGCGACGAGGCCGCGCTGTACCTGATGCTGCGCACCGCGATGCTCTGGCTGGACGCACTGCCACCCGGCGAAATCGCGGAAACGGCGGCAGGGTTTGTAGTGTCGCTGCTGATTGATCTGGTGATCGGCGCAGTACTGACCATCGCGTTGCCAGCGGCGGGCGTGGCTTATCTCGGCTTGCGGCTGGCCAAGTATGGCGCGCGGATTTTGGATGCCGCTGTGGGTTTTGTCAGGACCCTGCTCGGGATGCTGACCAAATTCATGCAGGCGGTGGATCGCTACAAGGCGGTGGCGGTTCGCGGCGTGGTTGGCGGGTTGAAGCAAGGCACGCTGCAAATGCGCTGGCGGGCGCGGCAGAACGCGGTACTGAAGCAGAAAGAGCGTGTTGATGACGTGCCGGCTTCGGGCAAGAACCTGAATGGCGATGCGGCGGCTGCGGCGAACAACACCGTTACCAATGGTTGCCCGGTGTCGATGGTTACCGGCGAGGAATTNGGTGCGCCAGGAACCTGTGGATGATGTGCCGGCTTCGGGCAAGAACCTGAATGGCGATGCGGCGGCTGCGGCGAACAACACCGTTACCAATGGTTGCCCGGTGTCGATGGTTACCGGCGAGGAATTGCTGACCCTCACCGATGGCGCGCTGGACGGGATTTTGCCGTTTGAGTGGACGCGGTTGTATCGCACCAGTGCGGTGGAAGTGGATTGCGGGTTGGGGTTTGGCTGGAGCCATTCGCTGGCTCAGCGGTTGGTGGTTTCGGGTGATTCGGTGGTGTGGACGGATCATGAAAATCGCCGTACCGAGTTTCCGTTGCCTACCGCTGCTCGACCGGCGATTACCAATAGCTTGGCTGAAGCGGCGATCTATTTGGGTGACTTGCCCGATGAGTTGGTGCTGGCTCAGGCGTCGCGGTTTTATCACTTTCGCGACGGTGTGCTGACAGCCATCAGCGATGCGTATGACAACCGACTGCGAGTTTTCCGCGATCGTTTGGGGCGGGTTGAACGGCTGGACAATGGCGTAGGCCGCTCGCTGTTTCTGCGTTATGAATTTGGCCGCATTGTGGCGGTGGACTATCAGGTTCATCGGGCCAAAGGGCATGAGCCGTTTGAATGGGTCACCGAGCAGAAGGTTGTTTCCTACGCCTATGACGAACTTGGCCGACTGGTTTCTGCGACCAATGCTGTAGGTGAAAGCGAGGTTTATCGGTACGACGAGCAGCACGTCATTCTTGAACGCGGGCTGGCCGGTGGGGCGAGCTTCTTTTGGGAATGGGAACGGGCGGGTAAGGCGGCGCGGTGTGTTCGGCACTGGGCCAGCTTTTCGCAGATGGATACGCGG